>NZ_JBIRST010000036.1:0-57867 GCF_044334385.1 Streptomyces sp. NPDC020801 | reverse complement strand
GCGAACGCACCCAGCCCGGCATGAGTTCGCGGATGTACGCCAAGGGCGGTGTCCTGGTGCCCAGCGAGCACCACATCGGCGCCTTCCACGACTGGCTGCAGAACAAGCTCGAGGTGCGGCCCACGCACTGACTCCTCCCCACCCCGATACCGCCCGTCCACCTGCTGTTGTGGCCCCTCCCGCAGGTGGACGGGCCACTTGGCTTGCCGCCCAGACCACCGCCCTGAGCGGGTTGCGCAACGTGCAACATGGAGCGCTATTGCGAACTGATGCTGCACCTCCCTTGACAACCCCCCGGGGTGGCGGAAAATATGTTGCGCATAACGAATTGCGTTGTGTTATACGAGACAAGTCCCCCTCAGGAGCCGGCATGAGGAGCATCACGGTCGTCGGAGCGTCGCTGGCAGGCCTGAGCACGGTCCGCGCGCTGCGCACAGAGGGCTACGACGGCGAGATCGTCGTCGTGGGGGAGGAGAGCCACACTCCCTACGACCGCCCGCCGCTGTCCAAGGACTTCCTCACAGGGGAGCTGGACGCCGACACGCTGGCTCTCGGCGACGCGGACGAGTACGAGGACCTGGACGTGCAGTGGCTGCTCGGCGAGCGCGCGGTGCGGCTCGACCCCGCCGCCCGGACCGTCACCCTGACCGGAGGAAGGCATGTGCGCACCGAAGGGGTGGTCATCGCGACCGGCGCCACTCCCCGCACGCTCCCCGGTACCGACGGGCCGGCCGGCGTCCACACCCTGCGTACCCTGGACGACGCTCTGGCCCTGCGTGCCGAGCTGTCGGACGGCCTGCCCCGGGTCGTCGTCATCGGCGCCGGCTTCATCGGCGCCGAGGTGGCGTCCACCGCCCACCGGATGGGGCTCCACGTCACGGTCGTCGAGGCGCTCGACGTACCGCTGGAACGCCAACTGGGGCGCGAGATGGGGCTGGTGTGCTCCTCACTCCACTCCGATCACGGGGTTCGCGTGCTGTGCGGAACCGGCGTGGCGGGACTCACCGGCAACGGCCGGGTCACCGGAGTACGGCTGGCGGACGGGCGAGAGCTGCCCGCCGACATCGTCGTGGTCGGGGTGGGCGTCAGGCCCGCCACCGACTGGCTCGCCGGTTCCGGCGTGCAGGTGGACGACGGCGTGGTGTGCGACGCCGGCTGCTGGACCGGAGTCCCGGGCGTGGTCGCCGTCGGCGACGTCGCCCGCTGCCCCAACCCGTTCACCGGACGGCACGCCCGCATCGAGCACTGGAGCAACGCCACCGAGCAGGCGAAGACCGCCGCCCGTACGCTGCTCTCCGGTGCGTCGGCCCCCGCCCCGCTCACCGCGCCGTACTTCTGGTCCGACCAGTACAAGGTGCGCATCCAGCTCGCCGGACACGTCGCCCCCGGCGACCGGCCCGAGATCGTCGATGGAGACGTCGACAGCCGCTCCTTCACGGCCGTCTACCGGCGCGAGGGCGCTCCCGTCGCCGTGCTCTCCCTGAACCAGCCGAAGTTCTTCAACCGGCTCCGCCGCACTCTCACCCCTGCCGCAGCGGTCGTCGCCTCATGAGCACCCCGTCTCGGCTCGCCCCGCCGTCCGAGCGGGACCTCGCCAGGAGCCTTCCACAGCACCTGCGTTATACGTGGGACCACGAGTGGCTGGTCGTGGACGAGGGCAACGCCACCGTCGGGATCACCGCATTCGCGGCGAAGGCCCTCGGTGATGTCGTCGACCTCCGGCTGCCCGAAGTCGGCACCTGGGTCGAGGCGGGGGAGAGCTGTGGGGAGATCACCTCGCTGACAGTCGTCAGCGGCCTGTACGCCCCCGCCTCGGGTGAGGTCCTGGAAGTCAACGCCGCGGTGGCCCGAGACCCCGGCGTCGTGGGCGCCGCTCCCTACACCGCCGGCTGGCTGTTCAGGCTCCGCGTCGAGAACATCGCCGGCGCCCTGTCCGCCGATGCGTACGCCGCCCACTGCGCCCACACACAAGGAGACCGTCGATGACCCTGTTCAACCAGCCCCTGCACGAGGTCGACCCGGAGGTCGCCGCCGCGGTCGACGCCGAGCTGAACCGTCAGCAGTCCACGCTAGAGATGATCGCCTCGGAGAACTTCGCTCCGCTGGCGGTCCTGCAGGCGCAGGGATCGGTGCTGACCAACAAGTACGCCGAGGGCTACCCGGGCCGCCGCTACTACGGCGGCTGCGAGCACGTCGACGTGGCCGAACAGATCGCGATCGACCGGATCAAGGAGCTGTTCGGCGCCGAGTACGCCAACGTCCAGCCGCACTCGGGCGCCTCCGCCAACCAGGCCGCCCTGTTCGCGCTGGCCCAGCCCGGCGACACCATCCTGGGCCTGGACCTGGCGCACGGCGGCCACCTCACCCACGGCATGAAGATCAACTTCTCGGGCAAGCAGTTCAACGTGGTCGCCTACCACGTGGACGCCGAGACCGGACTGGTCGACATGGCCGAGCTGGAGAAGCTGGCCAAGGAGCACCGGCCGAAGGTGATCATCGCGGGCTGGTCGGCGTACCCGCGGCAGCTGGACTTCGCCGAGTTCCGCCGGATCGCGGACGAGGCCGGCGCGTACCTGTGGGTCGACATGGCGCACTTCGCGGGTCTGGTGGCGGCCGGGCTGCACCCCAACCCGGTGGAGTACGCGGACGTGGTCACCTCCACCACCCACAAGACCCTCGGCGGCCCGCGCGGGGGCATCATCCTCGCCAGGAAGGACTTCGCCAAGAAGCTCAACTCGTCCGTCTTCCCGGGCTTCCAGGGCGGTCCCCTGGAGCATGTGATCGCGGCGAAGGCGGTCTCCTTCAAGGTCGCGGCGAGCGAGGAGTTCAAGGAGCGCCAGCGCCGCACGGTCGAGGGCGCCCGAATCCTGGCGGAGCGGCTGACGGCCGCCGACGCCCGCGAGGCAGGGGTGAACGTCCTGTCCGGCGGTACCGATGTGCACCTGATCCTGGTCGACCTGCGCGCCTCCGAGCTGGACGGGCAGCAGGCCGAGGACCGTCTCCACGAGGTCGGCATCACGGTCAACCGCAACGCCGTCCCCAACGACCCGCGCCCGCCGATGGTGACGTCGGGCCTGCGGATCGGGACGCCGGCCCTGGCCACCCGCGGCTTCACGGCCGAGGACTTCGCCGAGGTCGCGGACGTCATCGCGGAGGCGCTGAAGGCGCCCTCTCCCTTCGGGGCGGCCGACGCGCAGGCGCTCAAGGCCCGGGTGAAGGCCCTGGCGGACAAGCACCCGCTGTACCCCGGTCTCTAGGGCCTGTTGACAACCTCCCGCAGGGGTGTGCCGGGGCACGCTCGGCACACCCCGCCCATCCCACGGAGCATGGCGTGGCAATCAGTGTCTTCGACCTCTTCTCCATCGGCATCGGCCCTTCCAGCTCGCACACCGTCGGGCCGATGCGCGCCGCCGGGATGTTCGTCGCCCGGCTGAAGCAGGACGGCGTACTCGCGCAGACCGCCGCGGTACGGGCGGAGCTGTTCGGCTCCCTCGGCGCGACCGGCCACGGCCACGGCACCCCCAAGGCGGTGCTGCTCGGCCTGGAGGGCAACGAGCCGCACACCGTCGACGTCACCCAGGCCGACGTGGACGTGGAGCGCATCCGCAGCACCGGGCGCATCCGCCTGCTCGGTGCCGAGATCGGACCGGTCCACGAGATCGATTTCGACGTCTCGACCCAGCTGGTCCTGCACCGCCGGCGCTCGTTGCCGTACCACGCCAACGGCATGATCCTCTTCGCGTACGACGCCGAAGGTCTGCCGCTGCTGGAGAAGACGTACTACTCGGTGGGCGGCGGCTTCGTCGTGGACGAGGACGCCGTCGGAGCGGACCGGATCAAGCTCGACGACACCGTGCCGGCCCACCCGTTCCGCACGGGCGACGAACTGCTGCGCCTTTCCCGGGAGACCGGTCTGTCGATCTCCGCGTTGATGCTGGAGAACGAGAAGGCCTGGCGCACCGAGGAGGAGATCCGCGCGGGTCTGCTGGAGATCTGGCGGGTCATGCAGGCCTGTGTCTCCCGGGGTCTCGGCCGCGAGGGCATCCTCCCCGGCGGACTGAAGGTCCGTCGCCGGGCCGCGGCGGCGGCCCGGGCGCTGCGCAGCGAGGGCGACCCGGCGGGCCGCGCGATGGAGTGGATCACGCTCTACGCGATGGCGGTGAACGAGGAGAACGCCGCCGGCGGCCGGGTCGTGACCGCCCCGACGAACGGCGCGGCCGGCATCATCCCGGCGGTCCTGCACTACTACATCAACTTCATCCCCGGCGCCGACGAGGACGGCATCGTCCGCTTCCTCCTCGCCGCGGGCGCCATCGGCATGCTCTTCAAGGAGAACGCCTCCATCTCCGGCGCCGAGGTCGGCTGCCAGGGCGAGGTCGGCTCCGCCTGCTCGATGGCCGCCGGCGGCCTCGCCGAGGTTCTGGGCGGCAGCCCCGAACAGGTGGAGAACGCCGCCGAGATCGGCATGGAGCACAACCTCGGCCTCACCTGCGACCCGGTCGGCGGCCTGGTCCAGATCCCGTGCATCGAGCGCAACGGCATGGCCGCGGTCAAGGCCGTCACCGCCGCCCGGATGGCCCTGCGCGGCGACGGCCGCCACCACGTCTCCCTGGACAAGGTCATCAAGACCATGAAGGAGACCGGCGCCGACATGAAGATCAAGTACAAGGAGACGGCCCGCGGCGGCCTCGCCGTCAACGTCATCGAGTGCTGAGCAGCGGCTCCGGCCTCGACGAGCCGTCCTTCCGGCAGCCCGGCCGGCCGATGCCGGCCACCGGGGCTGACATCCCGGGCGCAAAGCGGAGCGACGGCCACGGACAGAACTGGGAGTGAGGCCATGGGACGGGTCACCGAGCGACGGCGCGTGTTGCGGATCCGGGACGGTGCGCCGAGCACACGCCCGGACACGCTGGTCGCGGAAGAGCCGTTGGAGATCCGCCTGAACGGCAAGCCCCTGGCCATCACCATGCGCACGCCGGGCGACGACTTCGCGCTCGCCGCCGGGTTCCTGGTGAGCGAGGGCGTCGTGGGCCGGGCCACGGACGTGGCGAACATCGTGTACTGCGCCGGGGCCACACAGGACGGCTCGAACACGTACAACGTCGTCGACGTGCAACTCGCCCCCGGCGTACCGCTGCCCGACATCACGCTCGAGCGGAACGTGTACACCACGTCGTCGTGCGGCCTGTGCGGGAAGGCCGGCCTGGACGCCGTACGGACCACGGCGCACTGGCCGATCGCCGACACGCCCCCGGTCCGGGTCACTCCCGAACTGCTGGCGGTGCTGCCCGACCGACTGCGGGCCGCGCAGCAGGTCTTCGACCGGACCGGGGGCCTGCACGCCGCCGGGCTGTTCTCGCCCGAGGGCGAACTGCTGGACCTGCGGGAGGACGTCGGCCGGCACAACGCCGTCGACAAGCTGATCGGCCGCGCGCTGCAGTCCGGCCGGCTGCCGCTGTCCCGGAGCATTCTGCTGGTGTCGGGGCGGGCCTCCTTCGAGCTGGCGCAGAAGGCGGTGATGGCGGGCATCCCGGTGCTGGCGGCGGTCTCGGCACCGTCCTCTCTCGCCGTGGACCTTGCGGCGGAGACCGGACTCACGCTCGTCGGCTTCCTGCGGGGCGGCTCCATGAACGTGTACGCGGGCGAGCAGCGCCTCGACCTGCACGCCTCGGCCCTGGCCGGAGGAGCGGCGAGGTGAGCCGGTACACGACCCGGACAGAAGGGCCCCGGTACGGCCCCGCCCGCGGCAGCGCCCTTCTCGGCCCGCCCCTGTTGCGGCCACCCGGTGCCCACCGCCGCCCGAGCCGTGTCGCGATGCTCAGCGTGCACACCTCACCGCTGCACCAGCCCGGCACCGGCGACGCAGGCGGTATGAACGTCTACATCGTCGAGCTCGCCAAGCGACTCGCCGGCATCGACATCGAGGTGGAGATCTTCACCCGCACCACCTCCGCCGCGCTCCCGCCCAGCGTCGAACTCGCGCCCGGCGTCCTGGTACGGCACGTCGACGCCGGACCCTACGAGGGCCTGGGCAAGGAGAACCTGCCCGCACACCTGTGCGCCTTCGCACACGGTGTGACGCAGGCCTGGGCCGGCCACCGCCCCGGCCACTACGACCTGGTCCATTCCCACTACTGGCTCTCCGGCCACGTCGGCCGCCTCGCCGCCGCGCGCTGGGATGTTCCGCTCGTCCACGCCATGCACACCATGGCCAAGGTCAAGAACGCCTCCCTCGCCGAGGGCGACGCCCCCGAGCCCACGGCTCGCGTGATCGGCGAGGGACAAGTCGTCCGGGCCGCCGACCGGTTGATAGCCAACACCGAGAAGGAAGCGGAAGAACTGCTCCGCCACTACGACGCCGACACCGGCAGGGTCGCCGTCGTCCACCCCGGTGTCGACCTGGAGCGCTTCCGACCCGACGCCCGCGGTGTCGAGGCCGGCCGGGCCGCGGCCCGGTCCCGTCTCGGCCTCCCGCAGGACGCCCTCATCCCCTTGTTCGTGGGCCGCATACAGCCGCTGAAGGCGCCGGACGTCCTGCTGCGCGCGGTGGCCCGACTTCTGGACGAGTGGCCGCGGCTGCGTGAGCGGATCGTGGTGCCGGTTGTGGGCGGGCCCAGCGGAAGCGGCCTGACCCAGCCGGAGGGACTGCAGAAGCTGGCGGCCCGGCTCGGCATCTCCGACGTCGTGCTGTTCCGGCCGCCGGTCTGCCAGGACCAACTCGCCGACTGGTACCGGGCGGCGTCCGTCCTGGTCATGCCGTCCCACAGCGAATCCTTTGGCCTGGTGGCCGTCGAGGCACAGGCCTGCGGCACCCCGGTGATCGCCGCCGAGGTCGGCGGCCTGCCCGTCGCCGTACGAGACGGGGTGAGCGGCGTCCTCATACCGGGGCACGATCCGGTCGACTACGCACGGGCGCTGTGCGGATTCGCCGACGACCCGGCCCGCTCCGTCCGGATGAGCCGGGCCGCGGTCCGACACGCCCGGTCCTTCGGCTGGGCCGCGTCCGCAGCAGCGACGGCGGAGGTGTACACGGCGGTCCTGCACGAGCGTCGGCTCACCGAATCATGACCCCGGTCCAGGGCATCGCCCGCACCCCGTCAGGATCAGGTCCGGGGCGCGTCCTGGGACCATGATGTGCCGGCCAGCGTCGTGAGAGCACCCGGCACTGTGCCGGCGAGCGCCGCCCGGGGGGCGTGCTCGCTGGTGAGGATGTCCTGGGCGATGCCGTCGGCTTCGAGCGGGGCGGCCGAGTGGAGCGCGGGCGGGCCGGGCCGGCAGGTCGGAGGGGGCCGGCTCGGTTGGGCGCGGCGGCCCCGCTTTCGTCACCGTGTCCCAACCTCGTGCAGCGATCTTGGCGGATCGGACGGCGTCGTCCGCCGCGCGACTCGCGATGCTGGGGCGATGCGTCAACCAGAGGTGCACGCCGTGACCGGCACGGCGGACGACCAGCATACGTACGAGACCGAGCTGACCGCCCAACTGGTCGCCGACATCGGGCGGCTCGTCCGCTGTGAGTCCCCGTCCGAGGACCTGGCCGCGGTCGCCCGCAGTGCCGAACTGGTCGCCGAGATCGGCGCCCGCCACTTGGGCACCCAACCGGAACGCCTTGTCATCGACGGGCGTACCCACCTGCGTTGGCGCTTCGGCGACACCCCGCGCGTACTGCTGCTCGGCCACCACGACACGGTGTGGCCGATCGGCTCGCTGGCCGGCCACCCCTTCGAGGCGCGCGACGGGGTGCTCCGCGGCCCGGGGTGCTTCGACATGAAGGCGGGCCTGGCGATGGCGTTCCACGCCCTGGCGGCCCTGCGCAGCGCGGACGGCCCGAACGACCTGGACGGCCTGTCCGGCGTCACCCTTCTGATCACCGGTGACGAGGAGCCGGGATCCCCCACTTCGCGCGAGCTCATCGAGGACGAGGCACGCCCGTGCGCCGCCGCCCTCGTCCTGGAGGCCGCCGGGCCCGGCGGCGCCCTGAAGACCGAGCGCAAGGGCGTGTCGCGCTACGAGGTGCTGGTACGCGGACGGGCCGCACACTCCGGCCTGGATCCGGAGCGTGGGGTGAACGCCACCCTCGAGGCGGCCCACCAGATCCTGGCTGTGACCGCACTGGGCGATCCCGTCCGGGGCACCGCCGTCACCCCGACCCGCCTGGAGGCGGGCACCACGGCCAACACCGTTCCCGCGGCGGCCCGTTTCGAGGTCGACGTTCGAGTCGGGGACACCGCCGAACAGCACCGTGTCGACACCGCCATGCGGGCTCTGCGACCCCACCTCCCGGGCGCCGCCCTGGAGATCCGGGGCGGCCCGAACCGCCCGCCCCTGCCCGCCGCGGCCTCACGGAATCTGTTCGAACGGGCGAACCGGCTCGTGGACGGACTCGGTATCGGGCCGCTCACCTCGGTCGCCGTCGGCGGCGCCTCCGACGGAAACTTCACCGCCGGCGTCGGCACGCCCACCCTCGACGGCCTGGGCGCGGTCGGCGGCGGCGCGCACGCCGACGATGAACACCTGCTGGTGGCGGAGCTGCCGAAGCGGACCCGCCTGCTGGCCGCGCTGGTCGCCGAACTGCTGGCACCCGGCGGCGCCGGGTGGTCCGCCCCGACGAAACCGGTCCCCTCCTCCTGTGCTTCCGGACCAGCTACGGGACGACACCGGATGGAACCATGACCGACGTGACCGATCTCCTCCGCGACCGCAACGGGTCCCCGCCCGTCGACGCGGCCTGCGCCGCGGCCGAGGCCGCCGCGCGCACCGCGGGCGTCGACATCCGCACCCTGGACGGCATGGCCGAACTCGGAGCCGTCCAACGCCTGTACGAGCGTGTCTGGCGCACCGGCGGGAACAACCCCCCCCAGTGGCGGCCGACCTGCTGCGCGCGATGACCAAGGCGGGCAGTTACGTGAGCGGCGCCTTCGAGGGAGACCGACTGGTGGGTGCCTGCTTCGGCTTCTTCACCCCACCGGCGCGCGGGTCCCTGCACAGCCACATCGCCGGGGTGCTGCCGCACCTGCGGGGGCGCAGCGTCGGGTTCGCGCTCAAGCTTCACCAGCGCGCCTGGGCGATGAAGCGCGGCGCCGACGAGATCTGCTGGACGTACGACCCGCTGGTGCGCCGCAACGCGTACTTCAACATAGCCAAGCTGGCCGCCGACCCGTCCGAGTACCTGCCGGACTTCTACGGCCCGATCGCCGATGACATCAACCGCGGCGACGACAGCGACCGGATCCTGGTGAGCTGGCGGCTGAAGTCGCCCGACGCCGAACTGGCCGGTGCCGGCCGTCCCCGGCTGACCGACGCGGGGGTCGCCCGGGCGGCGGGCGCGGTCGTGGGGCTGGGCGCCTCGGCGGTGGGTGGGCCGGTCGCCGGGCGTACCGACGCGTCGACCGTGCTCGTCGCCGTCCCCGAGGATGTCGAGGCTTTGCGCGTCAGTGACCCGGCGCGCGCCGCCGAGTGGCGTACGGCGGTCCGGGAGGTCCTCGGCGGGTTGTTCACGGAGGGGGCCCGGGTCCGCGGCTTCGACCGTGCGGGCTGGTACGTCGTGGACCGCCGGGCGAGCGGACCGGTGGCGACCGGAGGAACGGCGGCCGGGCGAGCCCCGGCGGGAACGGCCACAGCCGGGCAAGCCAGAAGAGGACGAGCAGCGGCCGGACGAGCGACGGGGACGGCGTCGTGAAGCTCACCGGAGTCGAGATGCGCACCGTCGAGGTGCCGCTCGTGTCACCCTTCCGGACCTCCTTCGGCACCGAGACCGTGCGCGAGGCGCTGCTCGTGCGCGTGGTCACCGACGAGGCCGAGGGCTGGGGCGAGTGCGGCGCGGGCGCCGCACCGCTGTACTCCTCGGAGTACACCCACGCCGCGGCCGACGTCCTGACCCGCTTCCTGGTCCCCGCGCTGGCCGGGGTGCCCGACCTGGACGCCCACCGGGTCGCCCCGGCCCTGGCCCCCTTCAAGGGCCACCGCATGGCCAAGGCCGCACTGGAGACGGCGGTCCTGGACGCGGACCTCCGGGCCCGCGGCGTCTCCTTCGGGCACGCCCTCGGCGCGGTCCGCGAGACCGTCCCGTGCGGGGTGTCCGTGGGAATCACCGATTCGATCGCCGCCCTGCTCGACGCGGTCGCCGTCCATCTGGACGCCGGTTACCTGCGCATCAAGCTGAAGATCGAGCCGGGTTGGGACGTCGAGCCGGTCCGCGCCGTGCGCGAGCGGTTCGGCGACATCCTGCTCCAGGTCGACGCCAACACCGCCTACCGGCGCGACGACGCCCGCCACCTGGCCCGCCTGGACCCCTTCGACCTGCTCCTGCTGGAACAGCCCCTGGCGGAGGACGACCTGATCGGGCACGCGGAACTCGCCGCGCGCCTGACCACACCGATCTGCCTCGACGAGTCGATCGTCTCCGCCCGAGCCGCCGCCGACGCCATCGCGCTCGGCGCCTGCCGGGTGGTGAACATCAAGCCCGGCCGGGTGGGCGGTTACCTGGAGGCCCGTCGGATCCACGACGTCTGCGCGGCCCACAGGGTGCCCGTCTGGTGCGGAGGCATGCTCGAAACGGGGGTCGGCCGGGCCGCCAACCTCGCGCTCGCCGCCCTGCCCGGGTTCGTGTTGCCCGGCGACACCTCGGCATCCGACCGCTACTACCGGACCGACATCACTCCTCCGTTCCGCCTGGTGGACGGGCGACTCGCGGTGCCGACCGGGCCGGGGATCGGCGTGACCCCGATCCCGGACGTGCTGGAGGCCGTCACGACCGCGACGACCTGGGTGCCCGTTCCCGCCGCGTGACACCCGCCCTGATTCCCCGCCCCTGCCCCCACCTCCCCGACCCTCCGACCGCGCGTGTGACCACCGCGAGTACGGCAATCACCAAGGCGGATGTCCCGTTCGACGAAAGAAGTGGAGCTATTTCGTCATGTGCGACGAACAACGACACACCGGGGCCGCGCTACTTTCGGCCCCGTGTTCATCCCCGTGACCAGCATCCCGCCGGCCAACCTCGGACGCGTCCTGGAGGAACTCGGCAGCACCCTGCTCGAAGTGGTCTGCGGCGACGTCGAACGCGTCGAAGCCATCGGCGGCATCGTCATCCACGACCCGCTCGACGAACCGGAACTCCCCGGCAACGCCCTGGTGATGGGGGTCGGCCTGCACGACCCCGCCGACATCGCGCGGGTCGTGACCCGGCTCGGGCGCCACGGTGCCGCCGCCCTGGTGGTCCGCGCGCCCGTCGTGGCCGACGAACGGCTGGTCGCGGCGGCGCGCGCCTCGGGCGTGGTGGTCCTCGCCTTCGCCCGCGGCGCCTCGTGGACGCACCTGGCCGGGATGCTCCGCACCCTCACGGCCGAGAACGGGGGCCTCCACGACGCGGGCGCCCCCGCATCCGGCCGCGCCGGGTCCGGCGACCTCTTCGCCGTCGCCAACGCCATCGCCGCGCTTCTCGATGCGCCCGTCACCATCGAGGACCGCAACTCCCGCCTGCTGGCCTTCTCAAGCCGCCAGGAGGACGTGGACCCCTCGCGCATCCAGACGATCCTGGGCCGTCAGGTCCCCGAGCACTACACCCGCATCCTGGAGGAACGCGGGGTCTTCCAGGCGATCTACCGCAGTGACCGGCCCGTCTTCGTGGACTCCCTGCCCGTGGTCGACGACTCCCACGAGCCGTCTGAACTGCCCCGCGCGGCCATAGCCGTACGCGCCGGGGACGAGATCCTCGGCACGATCTGGGTGGTCGCCCCCGAGCCCCTGGACGAGGTGCGCAGCCAGGCCCTCTACGAAGCGTCCAAGCTCGTCGCGATGCACATGGTGTCGCAGCGGGCCGACGCGGACATGGAGCGGCGGCTGCGCGCGGAACTGCTGGCCACCGCGCTGGAGAGCGGGCCGGCGGCACTGGAGGCGATCCGTCGCCTGGGCCTGGAGGACGAACCCGCAACGGTCCTCGCGCTCACCGTCGTCGACCCGGACACCGGCTCATCCCTGCCCGCCCGGCTCGCCGCCGAACGCAAGCGGCTCACCGACGCGTTTTCCATGCACCTGTCCGCCGTGCACCCGCGTGCCGTCACCGCGCTGATCGGCGACGTCGCCTACGGCATCCTGCCCCTCCCGCCGGGCCGGCAGGGAAGACAGGACGCACGGCTTGGGCGGGACGGACAGGACGCCGAGGAACGCGCGGCCGGCATCGCCTCCGAGTTCCTGGCCCGGGTCGGCTCCCGCCTGCGCCCGCTGATCGGAGTGGGCCCGCTCGCCGCCGACAACTCGGACCTGGCCCGGTCCCGTGCCGGAGCCGACCGGGCACTGCGCGTCCTGCGGTCCAAAGCCGCCGCCGGGCAGCAGGTGGCCCGGCTGGACGACGTCCATGCCGAGGCACTGCTCCTCGAACTCGCCGACCTGGTCCCGCGCGGGGACCTGCCGAGCGGTGCCGTCGCCCGGATCGTCGCCTATGACCGGAAGTGCCAGACCAGCCTGGTCGAGACACTGCGCAGCTGGCTGGACGCCTTCGGTGATGTGGCCGTGGCGTCGGCCGCGATGTTCGTGCACCCCAACACGTTCCGCTACCGGCTGCGGCGCGCGGCCGAGGTCGGCGGCATCGACCTCAATGACCCGGGGGCGCGCCTGTCCGCCATGATTCAGCTCCGGCTGATGTCCCTCAGGTCGGCCCGGGACGACTGAGCCGCCCACGCCGTTCCCGTCCCCGCCTCGCAGTCCCGCCTCGCAGTCCCGGCAGCAGGTCGCGCCCCCCGCGCTGCACGCCCTGTTGGTCCTACGAGCTCCGCGTGCCACGCGCCCCGTGATCCGCTCCGCCGCCCGTTCGTCGGCGATCCGGAACCCGGGGAGGTGGGCCCGCACCGGTGCGTCGAGGTCCAGCCTCCCCTCGTCGACGAGCTGCATGACCAGCGTCGCGGTCAGCACCTTGGTGACCGAGCCGACCTGGAAGAGCGAGTCGACCGTGGCCTCGACACCGGTGGCCGTGCTCAGCACCCCGGCCGCCGCCTCGACCACCTCGTCGCCGGCGCAGACCGCCACCGCCGCCCCGGGGACCCGGCTCTCGGCGAGCAGCCCCGGCAACCGGTGCCGCAACCACGCACCGATCTCCTCCAGTTCCTCCGGCTTCGGCACGGCGTTCCTCCTGCTCGACTCCGGTTGAGCATAGAACCCGCCGAAACCGCCCTCTTCGTCCATTGCCACCAGGAGCGGCCCACCGGTTCGTCCGCCGCGCCGAACGGGTCCGGAGCCGCTGCGGATCCTCGACTCGTTTGCGGTGACGGTGTCCGGCAATGTGCGCAAGGCCGATCTGCGCGAGAAGTGCGGCGTGCGGCGCGCCGGCCCGTCACAGGGCGCGGGCCGGCAGCACTCAGCCGGCCGGCCGCGCGGGGGAGTTCGCGTCAGCCGGCCGGTGCCGGGGGAGAGCCTGTGCCGTATCGGCCGGTGCCGCGCAGGGGAGTTGGCGTGCGCCGGCCGGCGCTGCGGGGGAGTTCCGTTCAGCCAGGCGGTGCTGCCGGAGAGTCGTCGTCAGCCGGTCAGTGCGGCCGGGGAGCTCGCGTCGTGGATGAGCAGGCGGGGAGTTCCTCCGCCGTCCGCGGGCACCGCCCACACGTCCCAGCCGCCGCCGTGCCGCGGCAGCCCGTACATCACCGTGCGGCCGTCCAGCCAGGCCGCCTGGTCGTCGACGCTGCGCGCCTCCGCGAGCGGCCTCTCCCGCATCGTCGCCAGGTCCAGCACGTACAGCCGCCACGGCCGGTTGGCGCTCGCGCTGACCCGCTTCTTGAACACCAGCCGGGTCCCGTCCGGCGACAGGGAGGGGCACTCCGCGTTGCTCCGCAGGGTGCGCGCGGCCCACTTCCGGTAGTCGCCCCTGACCAGGTAGGTGCGGCCCGAGGTGCGCACGGTCGCGTAGAAGGTGGTGTCGTCGGCGGCGAAGGTGACGCCCCAGTAGTTCACGTCGGCCGCCCGGTACGGCCGGCCGTCCAGCGTGAGCGGGATGCGCTCGATGTCACCGGTCAGCCGGCCGGTGCGGGTGTCCAGGATGCCGGTGCGCGTGGAGAAGTCCTCGCGCAGATAGGAGTCGCCGCGCACGAACATCGTCCACGACAGCATGGCGCCGTCACCCGAGACCCGGGCCCGGTTGGGAAAGCCCGCGGTGCGCAGCCGGCGCACCCCGTGCAGCGCGCGGTCGAGCACCGTGACGGACGTGCCGGGAACGGGTCCGGTGCGCTGCAGGCACACCCCGGTGCCGTGGGCGGCGTAGACCCGGTCGCAGGCCAGGGCGCCGACGGTGCGTGCCTGGCCGGGCCGGCCGGTGGCCACCGAGGCGATGCGGCCGAATCCGGCGCCGGGCGCGGTGTTCCGGAAGAGGATCCGGCCGGTGGTGTCCAGCCGCAACGTGCCCGTCGCGGCCGCGTCGGCGGTGTCGCGTGCGTGCCACACGTACCCGGTGGCGGCGGTGGCCGCGAGCAGCGCGGCCGCCAACAGGGTCCACAAGCGTCTTCTGGTGGTCATACGGGGCGTTCCTCCGGGTTGCGACCGGGCTCGGGTGCGTCGGCGGGGTCCGCCCCGGCGCTGTCCCTCCCGGCGGGATTGCTCTCGGCGGCTTCCTTCCAGGTCCGGCGGGGCAGGACGCACACCGCCAGGGCGATTCCCGTGCCCAGGGCGGACAGGGCCAGGATCAGCGCGGTGTGCAGGCCCCACCGGGACCAGCACGCCCCGAAGAGCACCGAGGAGGCCAGCGCGGCCACCGACTGCGCGGTCTGGATGAGCGACAGGCCGCCCGCCCGCAGGCGCGCGGGGACGAGCGGGCCCACGGCCGCCATGAGCACCCCGTCCGTGGCGGCGTAGAACACACCGTGCAGCGTGAGGACGACGACCACCAGCGGCAGGCCGGCCCGCGGGACGAACAGCAGCACACAGGCCGCGAGCAGGCTCAGGTGCCCGGCGACGAATGTCCGCAGCCGCCCGTACCGGTCGGCGAGACGCCCGAGCGGCACGGCCAGCAGCAGGTAGGCGCCGGCCGTGCCCAGCGGCAGCAGCGGGAAGAACTCCTCGGACACGCCGAGGCGTTGCTGGAGCAGCAGGTACACGAACGGGTCGCCGAGCACGACCGCGCCGAGCAGCACCGCCGCGCCGCCCACCCGCAGGAAGTCCCGCCGCCGGAGCAGGGCGAGCACGTCACGCAGCCCGGCCCGCCCCCCGGCCCCGGCCGTCCCTTCGCCCGGGCGGGCCCGGCGCGGCTCCCGCACCAGCACCCCGAGCGCCACGACCCCGAGGGCGGCGACGCAGAAGCTCACCACGAACACCGTGTCGTAGCGGCCGGGCGTGGCCAGCAGCAGGGCGAACGCCAGGAGCGGCCCGAGGAACGCCCCGGCGGTGTCCATGGCCCGGTGCACCCCGAAGGCACGGCCCAGCTCCGCCGGTGCACTGCTCAGCGAGATCAGCGCGTCCCGGGGGCCGGTGCGCAGCCCCTTGCCGGTGCGGTCGGCGGCGATCACCGCGCCGAGCAGGGGGACCGACGAACCCGCGGCGAGCAGACCCAGTTTGCACGCCGCGGACAGCGCGTAGCCGCCGCCCGCGACCAGCTTGCGCCGCTCCCACCGGTCCGCCGCGTGCCCGCCGGCCAGCCGCACCAGCGCGGTCACACCGGCGTACATGCCGTTGAGCGCCCCGAACTGCAGCGGGCTCAGGCCCAGCGTGAAGATGACGTACATCGGCAGCACCGCGGTGATCATCTCCGACGACACGTCGGTGACCAGGCTGACTGTTCCGAGCGCCAGCACGTTGGGGGCCACGCCCGCGGGCGTGCGGGCCCGGCGCCGTCCTCCCGGCCCCGGCCCGGGCGCCGGGGCCCCGAGGGGCCCCGGCTGATCGGCGGCCGGGGTGGTGGCCCGGCTCGACGAGATGTACATCGCTGCCTTTCCTCAGCCGTCGATCTCGTAGGAGTCGCCGTAGACCTTCCAGCGCAGCGGCGGATTCAGGTCGAGGTTGTGGTTGCGCAGGAAGACCCGCTGCTCGGTGTCGACCCTGCTGGTGTCGCTGTGGGCCTCCTCCTGCTTCATGGCCCACACCCGCGCGTCCAGGAACGCGTTGAGGTACTTCACCTCGTCGCCGCCCTGGGACGGCGGCTTGGCGCTGCGCAGGGCCCGCTTGCGGATGCCGCCGAAGCTGGTCGCCTCGTTGCCGGGGCCGTGCATCACGATCGCGTCGTAGTACGCGAACTGGCCGAGCGCGCGCAGCCCGTCCGCCTTGGCCTGCTTGAGCGCCGGGTTGAAGTACACCCGGTCCCGCTCGTCGTCCTGGGCCCGGCGGAAGACGGCGTCCTTGGCGGCCTTGTGCCAGTCGCGGACGAAGGCGTCGCCCAGCCCGGCGTGCGAATCGGTGCCGTTGACCTTGCGCAGCGCCGGCAGGTACTTGGCGAGCACGTTGCCGGGCTTGAGGTCCGTGTAGTGCTCGACGAGGTCGAGCATGTCACCCGTTCCGGAGCAGAAGCCGATGATGCCCGCCGTGTAGCCGCGGCCGTCGTCGATGTCCTCGATGTAGGTGTACTGGGCCTTCCAGTCCAGTGAGGAGTTCTCCGCGCTGGAGACCAGCTCCATCGCGATCTCCTTCTTGGCCGGGTCGTCGAGGTTCTTGCCCGTGCGGGCGGACGGCGGGGTGGTCGAACCCTTGCCGTACACCTCGAACTCGTAGAGCGAATAGCCGTACGACGTGCCGCGCTTGGTGCCGTACACGCGTACGTACCGTCCGTGGCCGGTCACCGCCAGGTCGTCGGTGCCGCCGTTGCCTGTGGTGGTGGAGTACACCGTCTGCCAGGTGGAGCCGTCCTGCGAGGTCTGGACGCTGTAGGCCTTGCCGTAGGCCGCCTCCCAGGTCAGCCTCACGCGGCTGATGTCGGTGTCGGCGCCGAGGTCCACCGAGATCCACTGCGGGTCGGAGCCTTCCTTGCTGCCCCAGCGGGTGGCCGGGTCGCCGTCCACCGCCTTGGCCCCGGCGAACGCGCTGCTCTCCGTCGACGAGGTGCGCACCGGCCGGTTCAGCGCGATGTTCGCCGAGCCGCCGGGCGGGGTGGTGCCGCCGGTGTCCCAGATGTCGGTGAGGGGCTTGCGCGAGGCGGCCGAACCGAGTGCGGGCAGCCCGTGCATGTCCTCCAGCGTGCGCAGCAGCGAGTAGAGGTCGCCGCGGGCGGTGGAGGTGTACCCCTGCTTGACGTGGGCGCCGACGATCAACGTGGGGATGTGGTTGACGTTGTCGTCGCCGTCGTCCTCGTCCCAGGTGACGATCAGCGCGCTGTTGTGGGTCTTCGCCCACTGCACATAGCCGTCGAGGTGCTTGCGCAGCCAGTCGTCGCCCTGCCGGACGGTGCCGTCGTGCATGTCGTTGTTGAGGGTGGGGGTCACGAACGCGACGTCGGGCAGCTTGCTGTAGTCCGTCGGGAAGCGGTCGAAGCGCAGGTTGGAGGAGGCGGGGACGTTCTTGAAGTCCACCCAGCCGTTGTGCTTGCGGGCGTAGCCTCCGTCGTCGTTGTCCCCGCAGTCCTTCGAGCCGTCGGACGGCAGCCCCTCGGAGTAGCCGATGAACGAACCGCCGTGCGTGAGGAGCTGGTTGCCGAGGTTGTCGTCGTTGAAGTCGTACGGGCACTCGTCGTCGTCGATGCCGTGCGTGGAACCCGAGAACAGCGCCACGTAGTTGCCCTGGCTCGGGTGGGTGATGCCGTGGAAGTCGGTGAACGAGACCCCTTGCTTGGCAAGGGAGTTGATGTACGGGGCATTGGAACTGCCCATCACGTTCTCGTAGTACTTGTTCTCCTCCGTCACGACCACCACGTGGTCGAGCTTCGGTACACCGCTCGCGTCGGCGGTGGCCGTGGTCTCGGCGCTCGCGGCCTGCGAGGTCGGCGCCGCCGGGCTCGCCGGGGCGGTGGCGAGACCGAGCAGGGTCAGCGCGGTGCTGGCGCCGGCCGCGACAGTGGTCCGTCGCAGCCGGCGTCTGGTGGGCGTCATGCTGAACTCCTTGATGAGGGGCGTGGGGGCGCCCGCGTGCAACAGGGGTGAGCAGCGCCTGGGCGACTTGCGGCAGGCGGCGGTCCGGCGGGCGCCCCGAGGCGGGCGCTGCGGAACGGCCTGTGCGGCAATCAGGCTGGAAGCGGCATACGGCCGCCGACGGCCGGGGCACCGGCATCCGGCCGCAGGTATGGCCATGGGATGCGGTGAGCGCGTCGGTTCGGAACTTCCGCGCCAGGCCGCCGACCGAATTGGTACGCCCGCCCGCACGGGTCTGTCAACGGTCCCGCCGGGTTCCGCGCGCAGTCTTGACGGGACCACAACAGCGACGGTATTTATCTGTTAGGAAAGTTTCCTTACCAGCCTGGGCGGGCCTGAGCCGCGTGGCGACCGCAGCCCCGGTCCGCTCAGGCGCCCCGGAGCGTGCAGCGCGTCGGCCGACTCGCTCACGGTTGTGATGCGCCCGTCAGGCCTGGCACGAACAGCGGAACGGCCGGCGCGTCGACGCGAGTCCCGGCCCGATCGCCGTACCCGGCGAGCGAGAAGGATCCACAGGCCGCGGACCCCGTCATCGCGGTCAGCCACAGGCACTCCACGCGACCGCCGCACCAAGCGCTATCCGCCTCTGGTGGCTCCCCGGCCGGTCCTGGTAGTGGCGTCGCGGAATCTGTGCAGGTCACCCCTCGTAGGGGCGGGCGTGGTCAGGGGCCGGACGTCCCCGTGCCACCGCTCCCCTCCGGTCGCTCTTGGTGGGTGACGCAGTACGCGCGGGCTTGTCGGCCGCGGTGAGGTCGCCGTCCTCCCTGTTCAGGCCACGGTGGTGCTGGTGTTCGTTCAGGGTGGTGGGACTGCTTGTTCGGCCCAGATGACCTTCCCCCGGGGGATGTAGCGGGTGCCCCAGCGTTGGGCGAGTTGCGCGACGAGGAACAGGCCGCGGCCGCCTTCGTCGGTGGTGGCGGCTTGGCGGAGGTGGGGGGAGGTGTTGCTGGCGTCGGAGACTTCGCAGACCAGGGCCTTGTCACGCAGGAGGCGCAGATGGATGGGGCCGGTGGCGTGGCGGATGGCGTTACTGAGGAGTTCGGTGACGATGAGTTCCGTGGTGAAGATGGCGTCCTGCAGGTGCCAGTCGGTGAGGCGTTTGGTGGCGGCGGCTCGGATGAGGGGCACGATGGCGGGGTCGGCGGGCAGGTGGTTCCAGCTGGCAATGTGGTGGGAAGGCAGGCCGTGGGCGCGTGCGACGAGGAGGGTGATGTCGTCGGTACGCGACTGGGGGGCGGGCAGTTTTTCGATGGCGGCCTGGCAGGTCTGCTCCGGCGAGCGGCCGGGGTGGGCGAGAGTTCGGCGGAGGTCTTCCATGGATACGTCGACGTCGTGCTGCTGGTCTTGGAAGAGTCCGTCGGTGTAGAGGACGAGTTGGCTGTCGTCGGGCAGGTCGATGTCGACGGCTTCGAAGGGAAGTCCGCCGAGGCCGAGTGGGGGGTTTGCGGGGAGTTCGGGGAAGGTGGCCGTGCCGTCGGGTTGGACGAGGGCGGCGGGAAAGTGCCCCGCGCGGGCGAGGCTGCACCGGCGCGTGGTGGGGTCGTAGACGGCGTACAGGCAGGTGGTTCCTATGAGGACGTCGGCGTCGCGCTGGTCTGTGGTGACCATCTGGTCCACGAGGTTGTCGAGGTGGGTGAGGAGTTCGTCGGGGGCGAGGTCGAAGGCGGAGAAGTTGTGGACGGCTGTTCGAAGGCGGCCCATGGCAGCGGCGGCGTGCACGCCGTGGCCGACGACGTCGCCCACGACCATGGCGATGCGGGTGCCGGAGAGGGGGATGACGTCGAACCAGTCCCCGCCGACTGCGGCGTGGGCGGGCAGGTAGCGGTGGGCGGTTTCGAGGGTGGTGTGCTCCGGGAGGACCTCGGGCAGCAGGCGGCGTTGAAGGGCGAGGACCGCGGTGCGCTCGCGTGTGTAGCGGCGTGCGTTGTCGATGCAGACCGCGGCGGAGGTGGCGAGTTCCGATGCCAGGGAGAGGTCGTCGTCCTCGAACGGGGCGGAGCCCTGAGCGCGGTAGAAGCTGGCGGCGCCGAGCACGGTGTCGCGGGCGGTGAGGGGGACGACGATGAGGGAGTGGATTCCCTGGTCGAGGATTCTTGCGGCGCGTTCGGGGTCCTGGGCCGCCCAGCTGTCGGCGGCTGTCAGGTCCTGCTCGATGACCGGGCAGACGCATGCAAGGCATCTGGCCTGCGGAGTGTTGGGCTCGAAGACGACCTGGTCGCCTGCGGCGTAGAAGGGGATGTCGTGTTGTCCGCTCACCGCGGCGCGGTGCACCCGCGGGTCGCTCGGCGAGGGGTCGTCGCCGCTGAGTACGGCGGGGTGGAGATCGACGGTGGCGGCGTCGGCGAAATGGTCGGTCACCACCTGAGTGAGTTCTTCGGCGGTGCGGATCACGTCCAGGGTGGTGCCGACGCGGCGGCTGGCTTCGTGCAGAAGCTGCAGGCGATTGCGTGCGATGACGGCGGAACGGCCGGCGCTGGGCTCACCGACGGCCTGCAGCCATCGGGAGGTGCCCTCGTCGGCCGTACGGGCGGCCGGCGCCGAGGCGGCACGGTCGGGCGCGGGAGCGGAGGGTGAGGGGCCGGATTCGCGTGCCTCGAGAGCGTGGTTTTCGGGGCCGGAGGGCCGGGATGTCGGCCGCTGCAGGGGTTGACGTCCTGCCGAGTGCACCGGGGCGGAGGCCGACTCGGCCGGGAGGATCGCTTCGACCGCCAGGCCGTCGAGTCCTTCGGCCACCGGTTCGGCCAGGAGTGTGACCACGCGGCCGCTGGACAAGGGGACCTCGGCGGCCGCCCTTTGACCTGAGGCGATCAGCTCCAGCGCCTTCTCGTCGAGCAGGAGCCGGTCGGCCCTGCTCAGACTGTCCATGGCCGGTGATGCGAGGTCGATGCGGTTACCCTCCCCGGCCCGGGCGCGGTGTGCCGCGTCCGTGTACGCCCGCAGCAGGGCACGTTCCCGCTCCGTTTTCCCCTCCAGCAGTCTGCGTTCGATGTCGAGGGCGGCCCTGCGGACCATGACTTCCTCTTGCAGCGCGGCGGCCTCGGTCCTGCGGAGGGCAAGATCCAGGACTCCGACGATTCGTCCGCTGAACGGATCGTGCACCGGAGCGGCGACGCAGTCTTCCACGATCCAGGAGTCGGCGAAGTGCTCGTGGCCCACGACGCGGGCGATGCCCCTGTCCATGAGGGCGAGCCCGATGGAGTTGGTCCCGGCAAGCGATTCGCGGAAGCTGAAGCCGGGCGTGCTGCCGCCGACCTCCTCCAGGTACCGGGTCACCTGCTCTCTGCCCGGGGTGCATTTGAGCACCACTCCCTCGCTGTCGACGAGGGTGACGGTTGCCCACGCCCCGGAGATCTCGGCGACCAGCCTGTCGTACACCGGCAGTGCCGCGTGAACGAATTCGGTGTCGAGATCGGGTTCTCCTTGGTAGGCGGCCTGGACATTTCCCGGGGTGAGTCCGAGTGCCCGGCAGCGGCGCCAAGAGGAGAGGATTTCGTTCCGTAGGCCGACACCGACCTGCTCACCGGAGAAAAACCGCTCGCGGCTACGGGCGGTGAATTCTTCGCTGCGATGGTTGGTTGGCAACTGCACCACTTCCCGACCGGGAAATATTCGGCTACGGCGCTAAACGCAGAATACACCCCGGTGTGACTGACGCTGCGTGGCCGCATGTGTTCGGCGGGTACCTGCCCGACGTGCCGCCACCCGTCCGGATCGTCGGGCGGGCCCCGGGCCGGGCAGCGGCTGCCCGGGCGGCTCGGCCCCGCCGAGATCGCCGAGCACCCGGCCCGTACGGCTCGACCGGGCGGCCCACCGGCCCCGTGATGTCGTCGAGCGCTGCTTCAACCGGCTCGAGCACGACCAGTTCAGCATGTGCGCGCGAAGCGGCCGGCCTGTCCCGGTCCACCAACGCGCGGCCGGTGCTCGTGGCGTAGGCGGCGAAGACACCTGTCCGGCAGTTCTCGGTGCGGCCGGCGGTGCCGGAGTATTGGTGCTGTACCACGGCCGCGACGCCTCACTCAAAGGCGCAGACACGGCTGAAGCCGTTCCCCTGGCCGGACTGCTGCAACCCGGCGCCGCTGCCACTCCGCCCTCGGCTCCCGCACGCCAGTCGAGTTCGAACAACAGCTGATCCCATCACGTGCGCTGTCCTTCATCGCCTCAAACCCCGTGTCCACACCCGAGGTTGAGCCTCATCCACCCGCTTGCCCCAGGACGAAAGACACCAGCGGCGAAATGTTCCGATTGCCGCATGAGCGATGCGGCGGCAGCTCACAGGTAGGTAGTTCTGCGGATGGTGCTCCACTGGCGCGCCTTCTAGGGTTGCGTTTGCTTTCTTTGCTCCCAGGGCCCCCACTCCTGAAAGCCTCCGATTCCCATGACCGAAATAACTGCCGATACGTCCGAGGACACTTTTTCGGGCAGCCGGCACCGGCACTGCAAGCGCCGGCGGAATGGCATGGGAACCGGTCTGGGCCGGGGCTCCGCCGTCGCCAAGGCCGTGCCCGCGGCGACCACGCACGCTCGGCTCGGAGTACGCGCTGAGCGGTCTGACACGGGGCAATGACGGCAAGTGGAAGGTGTTCTCCTTCGTCGAGAACGGCTCCACGGCCGACCCGAACGCCATCAAAGACGCCATGGACGACCTCGCGGCGACCGTCAACGGCTGCTTGGCGGGCGCGCGGCCCACGCCCGAGCCCGCGGACCTCGACACAGTTGCGCCGTTTGTGTCCATCCCTGGCAACTCTCACCGTGCGGGCCGCACGCACGCCGCGCGCGTCCCCGCGCCGAAAGGAAGCCCAGCCCCATGAGTGGAACAACTTCGTCCCACCGGCGCGCGTCCGCGCGCGTCCGCCTCAAGGTCGCGATAGGTGCCACGCTCGCCGGCGTCGTGGCCGTCGTCGCTCCCCTGGTGGCCAACGCCAGCACCACCACACCGTCCGGCAACCCGACCAAGTCTGTTGCCTGGCCGGGCAGCGCCAAGGTGTCCACGGCCGACGCCTCCAACGTGTTCGGCGAAGACCTCAGCGGCCTGTATCAGGAAGGCGGTGTGATGTGGGGCGCGCAGAACAGCGGAAAACTGTGGCGCCTGGTCCGCGACGGCTCCGGTGGCTGGAAGCCCGACACCAAGGGCGGCTGGACCTCGGGCAAAGAGGTCCACTACCCGGACGGCTCCGGCACCCCCGATGACGAGGGCGTCACCGTCACCGGCGCCGGCTCCAAAGCCGGCGTCTACCTGGCCAGTGAACGCAACGGCGACGACTCCGACACCAGCCGACTTTCCGTGCTCCGCTACGACGTCTCCAAAACCGCCAAATCGCTGACCGCCACCACGGAGTGGAACCTCACCTCCGACCTGCCCTCGGTCGAACCCAACCTCGGCTTCGAAGGCATCACCTGGGTGCCCGACAGCTCCCTGACCGCGGCCGGCTTCAAGGACTCCTCCACCGGCGCCGCCTACAACCCCGGCGCCTACGGCTCCCACACCGGCGGGGTGTTCTTCCTCGGCGTCGAAGGCACCGCCATGGTCTACGGCTACGTCCTCCAGGACTCCGGGGCCTTCACCCGCATCGCCTCCATCCGCAGCGGCATGGACGGCGTGATGGAACTGCAGTGGGAACCGCAGGCCTCACGTCTGTGGGTCGTGTGCGACGACAACTGCAACGGCCAGCACCGCACCATGCAGGTCAACACGTCCGGGAACTTCGCCGTCACCGCCGTCTTCAAACGGCCCAAGGGCATGCCCAACTTCAACAACGAGGGCTTCACCCTGGCCGGAGCCGACGAATGCGTCAACGGCTCCAAGCCCGTCTACTGGGCCGACGACTCCAACGATGACGACCACGCCATCCGCAAGGGCACCGTCACCTGCTCCTGACACCTCGTCCCGCCGGAGCGGCACCGGGGAGCGCCGCTCCGCCGGACGCCGTGGCAGGCGCAGGCCCTGGCGCCGGCGGTCGCGTCCGGCCGGGTGCGGGGCGGCTGACAGGGCGCGAACGCGCATCCTCCTCAGCACGGGGTGAACTGCGAGCCGTCCGCGGCCCGGCCGAGCCGGCACGAAGGCCGGCGGGCGGCGCCTGCGGCCGACGGCGAGGTGGACCATCCTCGTTGTCGGTCGTCACCCGTCGCCTCCCAGGAAGATCGGGCGGTCACGCTGCCCGAGTGTAGTCGGGTCTCGTTCCTCCCGGCCGCGCGCTCACCGCGCTCCTGGCCGCACTGAACACGGTCACCGGCGAGGTGACTCGCCCAGGACGCGGCCGGATCCGCCGCCTGCACCGTGCAGCGACTCAAGGACGCTGAACTCCGGCCCCTTTCCCGGGGGGAGGCTGAGGGTGGCGATGGCTCCGTTGGGGGTGGTGTTGGTCAGGGTGAGGCGGGCGCCGATGACCCGGGCCTGGCCGAGGGCGATGGTGAGGCCGAGGCCGTGGCCGCGGCCACGTTCGGCCGCGCCGGTGCGGAAGCGCTGGGGGCCGTAGGCGAGGAGGTCCGCAGGGAAGCCGGAGCCGTGGTCGCGTACGACGATGCTCGTGGCGTCAACGGTGACCTCCACCGGCGGCCTGCCGTGGCGGTGGGCGTTGAGGACCAGATTGGTGACGATGCGGGCGAGTCGGCGGGGGTCGGTCCGGGCGACCGGTTGTCCGGTCACGAGGATGCGTGTCTCGAGATCGGTGCGTCGTATCGATTCCGTCACCAGTTCACCGAGAGGCACCCGTTGGGCTTCGGCCTGCTCGGCCCCCACGTCGAGGCGGGAGATCTCCAGGAGATCGTCGACCAGGGTGCGCAGCGCCTGTACGCGGTCGCGTACGAGGTGGGTGGCTTCGCCCTCGGTCAGGAGGGAGGCGGAGGTGACGAGGGCGGTGAGGGGGGTGCGCAGTTCGTGGGCGACATCCGCGGTGAAGCGCTGTTCGGCCCGCAGGCGTTCCCTGAGGGCGTCGGCCATGTGGTCGACGGCCGAGGAGATCTCACCGATCTCGTCGTGGTGCCGGCTCCCGGTGCGCGCGTCGAGTTCGCCGTGCCGGATACGGCGGGCGGTGGCCGCGACACGGCGCAGACGGCGCAGCACCGGTTCGGCGGCCAGGAGGGTGAGGGGAACGACGACGGCGAGCGTGGCGATGGCCGCGTACTTCATGTGACGGTCCAGTGCCTGCCGGCTGAACAGGTCGGTGGTCATGTCTGTTTGGACGGCCATGACGGTGCCGCCGATGCGGCCGGCCGCCCACATGGAGGCTCCCTGCGCCGGCTTCCTGGTGTCGTACCAGGTCACAGGGCCGGACTGGGAGCCGAGCAGGTCGCGCAGCTGATCCGGTATGTGGTCGCCGGTCACGTAGCCGGACTCCGGCGGGTTGCGGCCCGCGGACTGGTGACTGCGCAACTCCTTCTCGGCTGCCTGCAGTTCGCGTAGGGCGCCGGCGCGGCCGATGTTCATGGAACGGCCCTCGGTGCTGCGGTGCACCAGGACTCCGATGCCGAACGCCATCGCACAGGCCGCGGCGGCGACCGCGGCGGTGATCTTCCAGCGCAGGGATCGCGGATCGACCAGGCGCCGCAGCGCGCTGCCGGGTGGAGCGCGGTGGACCGCGGTGCGGGCGGACGGGGCTGTGCCGGTTCCGGGGGCGGTGGGGTGCCTCATCTCAGCGCCGGAACTTGTAGCCGAAACCACGGACGGTCTCGATGTGATCGGTACCGATCTTCCTGCGCAGGCGCTGCACCGCCAGGTCGACGACTCGGCTGTCGCTGTCCCAGCCGTAGTCCCACACCCTGCGCAGCAGCGTCTGCCGCTCCAGGACGATGCCGGGTGCGGACACGAACTCCAGGAGCAGGCGCAGTTCCGTGGGAGTGAGTGCGAGGATCCGTCCGCCCGCCCGCACTTCCAGACACCGGGTGTCGACGCTGAGGTTGCGGAAGGTGAGCACGCTGCCGTTGTCGTCCAGTGGCTGATCGGCCGTGGCGGAGGGTGTGGTGAAGGTGGCCCGGCGCATCAGGGTGCGGATGCGCGCCAGCAGGACGGAAGTGTCGACGGGTTTGACCACGTAGTCGTCGGCGCCCGCCTCCAGACCGCCCACCACGTCCAGCGAGTCGCCGCGCGCGGACATCATCAGGATGGGCGCCTGGCTCATTTCACGGACCCGGTGGCACAGTCCGATGCCGTCCAGGTGCGGCAGCATGACGTCGAGCAGCAGCAGGTCGGGGTGCCCGTCGCGGAACATCTCCAGGCCGGTCAGCCCGTCGGGCGCCGCCGAAGTCCGGTACCCGTAGCGTTCCAGGGCCATTGCGAGGGACCTGCGGATCGCTTCGTCGTCCTCCACCAGCAGAACGTGCACGGGAGCGGGGGCGGCGCCGTCGGCCCGTCCCACCGGCTTGCTGTCGTGTTGTGGCATGGCGTCACCTGAAGCCTGTCGTCCGGTTCTGCACGACGGTATCCGCTGCCGCCCCGGGCTTGTTCCGCTTCGGCGCACACCGGCGGTCCTGCGGTGGTCCGGTCGCCGGGGCGCGTTCGAGGACGGCGTGCCGGTCCGCGGGGCGAGGGTGAGGGCCGACCGTCGCGGTGAAGCGGGTGCACCGGTCGCGAGCTGGACATCGTGCGCGGGTTCCGGTGGCGCGGCGGATACATGTGCGGGCCGCTGGTTGTGATCGCACCACTTGGTCAGGTACCGGCTCGTGAGCCGCTGGGCAGGTCGCCTGGCATGCGTGCCCGCGCAGGGCGCCGGACGTCCGCCTTGCCGATCACGTCGAGCCCTCACAGGCGCAAGGAGGCCGCGACGGGCAGGTGATCGCTGCCGGTGCGCGGCAGGGTCCAGGACGAGAGGGCAGCGATGCCCTTGGTCAGGATCTGGTCGATCCGGGCCACCGGAAACGCGGCGGGCCAGCTGAACCCGAAGCCGTCGCCCGCCGCCTCCTGCGCGGATCGCAGCTGCGCGGTCAGGGGCCGCAGCGCCCTGTCGTCGGTGGCGCCGTTGAAGTCGCCCACCACCAGGACGCGGGGCAGCGGCTCGGCCCGTACGGCGTCGGCGAGCCTGCCGACCGACTTGTCGCGCTCACTCGTGGTGAATCCCGTGCCCAGGTGCGCCCGTACCGACGCGAGATGGGCGGCGTACACGGCGATCGGTCCCTTCGGCGCGGCGACGGTGGCCCGCAGGGCGCGGTTCCACCGCATGACCGCGACCGGTGCCGCGTCATGAAGCGGGTACCTGCTCCACAGCCCGACGGTGTCCTGCACCGTGTGGTACGGATGGCTCCCAGCCAGGACACGCTCGTACACCGGTGCCGCCTTCGCGGTCAGCTCCTCCAGGGCGATCAGGCCGGCGCCCGAGGCTGCGAGTTCGCGGGCGCTCCCTTCCGGGTCGGGGTTCTCGGCGCTGACATTGTGAGTCAGCACGGTCACGTCCCCGCCGTCAGAGCGTTTGTCGACGACCGTGCCACCGAACATCGAGCACCACACGATGGCCGGAAGCAGGACGGCGACGGCAGCGGTCGCAGACCGCCGCACCAGCGCCAGTGCCAGCAGGACGGGCACGCTTGCCCCCAGCCACGGCAGGAAGGTCTCCAGCAGGCTGCCGAGGTGCCCGAACGTGTTCGGTACCCACGCGTGAGCGAGCATGAGCCATGCTGTCAGTACGGCGGCCACGGCGATCAGTCGTCCACGCCGCCACCGGCCCGTGCCGCCGGTCGGGGGCCTGGTGCCCGACCGGATCCCGTTGCGGTGCGTGCCTTCCCGTACAGCCGGCGCGGACCGGCTCGCGGCATCGTCCCCCGCATGGCCGAGCAGCACGGTCATACCCGTCCCCCAATGGAGTCGAGGACCGCGGGAAGGTTCTTCTGCAGGACACCGATCAGGTCACCGCTCCTTTCCAGGGCGGCCGTCAGGCCCTGCGCGGGTGTGGTGTGGGCACGCTGGCCCAGTACGACTCCGAGCAGGAGGTACCGCTTCGTACCGGCCCACGCTTCGGCGGCCCACATCAGGTTGCCGCCCGCGGGGGTGCTCGACCCGGTCTTGAGCCCGATGACCCCGGGCCGGTCCAGCAGCCGGTTGGTGTTGGTGACCGGGCCGGGCACACCGGAGATCGTCGCGGTGCGCATGCGGACCACCGCGCGCAGCGTGGGCAGCTCCACGGCCTTGCGGGCCAGTTTGAGCTGGTCGTCCGCCGTGCTCCTGGTGGAGGACTCGATGCCGCTGGCCCCGGCGTACGTGGTGTCGGCCATGCCGAGTTCCGCGGCCGCGCGGTTCATCTTCTCGACGAACGCCTGCTCGCTGCCCGCATCCCAACGGGCCAGCAGCCGGGCGACGTTGTTGGCAGACGGAAGCAGCATCAGCTCCAGGAGCTCACGCTGGGACAGCCGCTGCCCAGCCGTGAGCCGGGCGGTCGACTCGCTGCCCGAGGAGGACTCGTTCGCCGCAGTCTCATCGACGGTGATCCAAGGCCCACCCTCCCCGTCCTTGAGCGGGTGGTCCTCCAGGACCACGTACGCGGTCATCACCTTGGTGACGCTGGCGATCGGCACCGGGTGGTGTCCGCCGGTCCTGCCCACACTGCCGACGCCGTCCACCTCGATGCTCGTCTGCCCGTCCTTCGGCCACGGCACGGCGTCCGACGAGCCGTCACCGCCGTCGGCTCCGGCGGACAGCACCAGCCAGCCGCCCACCGCGACCACGGCCAGCATCGCGGCCGAACGGCACAGCACCCTGCCCCGGATCCAGCCGCTTCGCGGCGGCCGGCCCGTCGCGGCAGCGCACGCTTCATCAGCCCTCACTGAACAACCGCCTCTCCCAAGCCCGTGGTGCACGCGGGAACCGCGCACGCCACCAAGCCTCGGAAAGCACTGCATCCGGCCGAGCATGATCCCGTATCCGGCAGCGCGCGGATGTGTGTCGGCCGGGTATCGGCAGCTGTCGGCCATCGAGTCCGTCCCCGAGGACCCCACCGCTGAGCTGACCGTTGCCGCCGCCTTGGACGGGACAGTGCCCCGCCCCGACGCTGTCCTTCGGGCAACCGGTCGTCGCGGCCGCCGTGGTGGGCGGTCCGCACCTGCTCCTGCGTTACGTGGTGCGGGCCCCGGCTTCGTCGAGTGCGGCGAGCGCCTCGGCGGCCTCGGCCTGCCGCGGGCTTCGCAGCGCGGCGAGGGCGTCGCGGGCGGCGAGAAGCGTCTTGCGGGCCTCGGGATGCCCTGTTGCGCCGAGCACCTGCCCCAGGTCGAGCCGGGCCTGCTCCGACCAGACCGGCATCTGCGCGGCGTCGAAGGCGGCGAGGGCCTGCCGCAGCGGCGCTTCGGCCTCGTGCCAGCGTTCCAGGGCCGCCAGGTCGTTGCCGATCTGCTGCCGGGCGACCGCGTGGTACAGCGCGATCACCTCCTCCGTCCGGCCCGGGACGCCCGCGCGGCAGATCCGCTCGCTGCGGCGGTGGATGTCCAGCGCCTCTGCCGCCCGGCCGGTCTGGCGCAGCAGGGTGCCGAGGGCGTTGAGAATCGTCAGCTCGGCCAGCCGGCCCTGCGGGGACTCCTGCGAGCTGAGGCAGCGGGCCCCCTCGCGCAGGCGCTCCTGGGCCTGCTGCGTACGGCCCAGCCGGTGCAGGGCGCCCGCGGCGTAGCCGAGTGCCCAGCCCTGCTGGAGTCCGTCCCCGCACTCGCGGGCCGCCGCCAGCGCGCCCTCGGCGGCCGTCAGGGCGGCGCGCGGGTCGTGCAGACAGAGGTTGTGGGCCCAGGCGAGGTAGTTGAGGTGAACGGCCTCCTCCTGCCTGCTGCCCAGACGGTGCGCGGAGTCGGCGGACCGCCGGAAGACCTCCACCCACTGCTCCCAGTGCTGGTTGAGGTCGGAGAACCAGTGCATCGCCTGCGCCGTGTCCAGGACCTGCCGGTGCCAGCCGGCGTCGTGGGCGCGACGCAGGGCGGCGAGCCACTGGGCCCGCTCGGCCTCCAGCCAGGCCCGTGCCTCTTCCCGGCCGGTGGGCGCTCCGTCCGGGTCCGGGTCGCTGCGCGACGTGGCCCGCTCGTGGTCGACGTCGAAGTGCAGCGCGGCGGCGGTGGCCCGGCGCAGCATCCAGTGCGCGGTCCGGTCGAGGGCGGCGTCGCGGACCTCGGGACCGTCCTCGGCATCGACCTGCTCGGCGGCGTAGAGCCTGAGCAGGTCGTGGAAGCTGTACCGCTCGGCGGCGGGATCGCTCCGGAGCAGTCCGGCGTCGGTCAGTTCCTCCGCGCAGGAGACCGCCTCGCCGTAGGTCAGGCCGGACAGGAGGGCGCCGGTCTCGGGGCTGAAGTCCGCTCCGGCGGCCAGCGCCGCACGGCGCAGCAAGGTCCGCGAGTCGGGCGGCAGTTGCCGGTAGGAGAGCGCGAAGGCGGCCCGCACCTGCAGGCTTCCGGCCTGGAGGCCGTCCAGTCTGCGGGCCTCGGCGGTGAGACGGGTGACGAGCTTGCCGAGGCGTTCGTGCGGCCGGCTCAGGAGCCGTTGGCCGGCGATCCGCACGGCCAGCGGCAGGTGCCCGCACAGGTCGGCGAGGTCGCGTGCGGCCTGCGCCTCCGCCTGCACCCGGTCCGGGCCGATGATGCGGCTCAGGAGTTCCACCGCCTCCTCGCGCCGCAGCAGCGCCAGATCGGTGCGGTGGACGGACTCCAGACCCGCCAGGGCGTGGCGGCTGGTGACGATCGTCAGGGACGGCCCGGTGCTCGGCAGCAGCGGGCCGACCTGGGACTCGCCGGCCGTGTTGTCCAGCAGCAGGAGCATGCGCCGCTCGCCGGCCAGGGACCGCCACAGGCCGGCACGGTCGTCGGTGCCGGACGGGATCGCCGCGTCGGCGACACCCATCGCGCCCAGCAGCCGGGCCAGCGCGTCCCGCGGGGTGGTCGGCTCCGGATCCATGCCGTGCAGGTCCAGGGCGAACTGCCCGTCCGGGAAGTGCGGGGCGAGGTGGTGCGCGGCGTGCACCGCGAACGCGGTCTTGCCGAGGCCGGGCTGCCCGGCGACCACGGTGATCGCCGGCCGGCCCGGATCGGGGTCCTGCGCCAGCTCCAGCAGCCGGGCCAGGGCCGGGCCGCGCGCGGTGAAGTCCTGGACGTCGCGCGGCAGGGCCAGGGGGCCGGAGCCCGCCGGGGTGGTGGCCGCCCCGAGGCGCGGGCGGCCGGCGGCGGCGGACTTCTCCAGTCTCGCCGCCCCGGCGTCGTCCAGTCCCAGCGCTTCGGCCAGCGCCTGCACCGTACGGCGCTGCGGCCCCCGGGTGCGCCCGCGTTCCATGTCGGCCAGCGCCCTGACGCTCACCCCGGACGCATGCGACAGCGCCTCCTGGCTCAAACCGGAGCGGACCCGCAGGTTCCGCAACTGCTGCCCGAAGTCTCCCGCGAAAGGCGTGCCGCCGCGCACCGTCCATGTCCCCGATCATTCGGCTCGTCCGGCTGCGAGCCCCGGCAGAAGTATGGCCGAGGGTACTTCTGCCGGGAGAACCGCCTGGGCAAGGGGTACCGAAAGTGATCGACTGAAGACGGATGCGGGACATCCCTCCAGGCATTCGTACCCGGCCGACACACCCGCGGCGGACGGCCACCGGGGAAGGAGCCGGTGCGGTGCGGGAGCGGGCTCGGCCATTGCAGCGTCCATGCACCACTGCCGGCCGCGCACACCCCTCCGCACGAGTCCGGCCCACACCCCGGCTCCGACTACCGGCCGGGCGAGGGAACCGACCACCGGGAAAAGCAAGCAGACAGAACGACACCGGCCGACGGCACCGAACCGCGGCCCCGCACCACTCACGGGGGAACCCTCCATGCACACTCCGCGTCACCGCTCCATGCTGCTCGCCGTCGCGGGCACGGCTCTCGCCCTGTCGCTCACCGCCTGCCAGAGCGGCTCCGGCAGCAAGTCCTCCTCCGCGCCCGCCTCTTCGGCCACAGAGGTGTCCCCGCAGTCCACCGGCACGTCCGACGTGACGGGATCGACCGGCTCGGCGCGCTCGGGGGGATCGAAGGCATCGGCGGGCTCCACCGAAGCCTCCGCTGGTTCGACCGGCGGGCGGGGGACCGCCTCCACGCCGGTGTGCACCGCGGGGAACGTCCGCGTCACCGCCGCCCGGCAGGACGGTCCGCCCTACACCCACATCGTCCTGACCGCCAAGAACACCGCCCGGCACTCCTGCCGGCTGACGGGCTTCCCGCACATCCAGTTCCTGGAGAGCCACAAGCAGGACGTCGCGGCCGTCGCCAAGAGCAAGCCGGCCTCACCGGTCGTGCTGGCCCCGGGTGCCCCCGCCTATGCCCTGGTGAAGCTGTCGAACGGCGGGGTCGACGAGGACAACGAACCCGTGTCCGCGTTCTCCGTCATGCTGGAGGGCGACTCCACGGTGATCGCCGTCACCGCGCCCGGCAGCGGGGGCGTTGCCGTCGACCCGGCGAAGGCCCTCACCGGTTACTGGACGCCCGAACTCCGCAACGGAGCGGACGACTTCTGAGGCCGCCCCCACGGGACGGCGTTCCCGAACGGCCTTCAGGGAACGCCCTCACACCGGCGCCGGAGCCACGGCTCAGGCCCACGCCGGTGCAACGCGACGGCCTCGCCGCGCGCGCAGGGGCGGATCGGCCGCATGCGGCAGGGGTGTCGCATCAGCGTCAGGGAGAACGCGGACGCGTAGCCGGGCCACGCCGCCGGAGCGAGTCGCTCGGGAGCTCAAGTCCGTTGCTACGTAACGGACTTCGGGCGGTCGCGTAACAGTTCCCCGATGTTGCTCCTACCTCTCTCTTACTCTATTGAGCGGCTGATCGCCCCCCGGCATACTGCGTTTTTCCGGGGGGCGTACGTACATATGTACGAGATGCCTCCTGGTCGGGGGGAACGGGGAATTTGCCCGGTACTCGAACTCCAGGAGGAGTTTTGCCCAGACAAGTGAAAAGAGCGTGCGCGGCCACGGTCGCCACAGCCGCGGCCGTGGCCCTCGCGGCGGGCATGACCAGCCCGGCCTCGGCGGACGCGGCCCCGGCACAATCCAGGCAGCGCGCGACCGGCGCCGCCCAGTTCGCGTCCCACCACAGCATCGCCCTCATCACCGGTGACCGGGTCACCGTGGACGCCAAGGGACGAGTGACCGGCCTGGAGCGGGCCGAGGGACGTCAGCACATACCCGTCCAGGTCCGCAGGGTGGACGGGCACACGCTCGTCGTCCCGGCCGACGCGGCCCGCCTGGTCGCCTCCGGGAAGCTGGACCAGCGGCTGTTCGACATCACGGAACTGAACGAACCCGCCACCCGCAAGTCCTTCAAGAACGGCCTGAAGGTCATCGTCGGCTACCAGGGAGGTGCCCCCGCCGCCAAGGCCGGCGTCCGCGACGCCGGCACGCTGCGCCGGAACCTGAAGACCCTGAACGCGGACGCGGTCCAGGCCCCGGTCAAGGGCACCTCCGGGCTGTGGAGCGCCCTCACCAACGGCGACAAGGCCGCCGCGGGCATCGCGCACGTCTGGCTCGACGGCGTCCGCCGGGCCAGTCTCGACAAGTCCGTGCCGCAGATCGGCGCCCCGGCCGCGTGGAAGGCCGGCTACACCGGCAAGGGCGTGAAGATCGCCGTCCTGGACACCGGTGTCGACGCCACCCACCCGGACCTCAAGACCCAGGTCGTCGCGGCCAGGAACTTCTCCGCCGCCGCCGACGCCAAGGACCATTACGGGCACGGCACCCACGTCGCCTCCATCGCGGCCGGCACCGGCGCCAAGTCCAAGGGCAAGTACACAGGCGTGGCCCCAGGCGCGAAGATCCTCAGCGGCAAGGTCCTCGACGACGACGGCTCCGGCGACGACTCCGGCATCCTGGCCGGCATGGACTGGGCGGCCCAGCAGGGCGCCGACATCGTCAACCTCAGCCTGGGCGGCCGCGACGCACCCGGCGTCGACCCGCTCGAGGCCGAGGTGAACAAGCTCTCCGCCGAGAAGGGCATCCTCTTCGCGATATCCGCCGGCAACAGCGGCCCCGAGTCGATCGGTTCGCCCGGCAGCGCGGACGCCGCCATCACCGTCGGCGCCGTCGACAAGAAGGACCGGCTGGCCGACTTCTCCTCCACCGGCCCGCGCGTCGGCGACGGCGCCATCAAGCCCGACGTCACCGCGCCCGGCGTGGACATCACCGCCGCCGCGGCCAAGGGCAGCGTCATCGACCAGGAGGTCGGCGAGAAGCCGCCCGGCTACCTGACCATCTCCGGTACGTCGATGGCGTCGCCGCACGTCGCCGGTGCCGCGGCCCTCCTCAAGCAGGAGCACCCCAAGTGGGGTTACACGGAACTGAAGGGCGCCCTCACCGGCTCGGCCAAGGGCGGCAAGTACACCGTCTTCCAGCAGGGCACGGGCCGTATCGCCGTCGACAGGGCCATCAAGCAGTCCGTGATCGCCGATCCGGTGTCGGTGAACTACGGCACCCAGGCCTGGCCGCACACCGACGACAAGCCGCTCACCAGAAAGCTCACCTACCGCAACCTCGGGACCAGGCCCGTCACCCTCGCCCTGACCGCCACGGCCACCGACCCCAAGGGCAAGGCGGCCCCGGCCGGCTTCTTCAAGCTGGGCGCGAGCAGGGTCACCGTCCCGGCCGGCAGAACGGCCTCGGTGAACCTCACCGCCGACACCCGGCTGGGCGGCACCCTGGACGGCGCCTACTCGGCGTACGTCACCGCCACCGGCGCCGGGCAGAGCGTCCGCACGGCGGCCGCGGTGACGCGCGAGGCGGAGTCCTACGACGTCACGCTGAAGGTCATCGGCCGCGACGGCAAGCCGACGAAGAACTACGACGCCAGCCTGGACGGCATCGCCGGGCTCGGCAAGAACACCTACCTCTCGCCCTATGACCCCTCCGGCACCGTCACGGTACGGGTCCTCAAGGGCACCTACGTCCTGAACACCACGCTCGTCGTCGATCCGGACGACTCCGCCAAGGGCACCGACTGGCTCGCCCAGCCGAAGCTGGACGTCACCGGGAACACCACGATCACCCTGGACGCGCGCAGGGCCAGGCCGGTGGACATCACCGTCCCGGACAAGGCCGCCAAGTCCCGGTCCGCCGCGGCCTCCTACTCCGTCAGGCACCGTGACTACGAGGTGACCTATGGCTGCTTGCTGGACGGCTACGCCAACTTCCACACCGCTCACCTCGGGCCCCAGATCACCGACGGCTCGCTGTCCCAGCAGTGGGACGGCCACTGGTCCAAGGGCGTCGACGAGGAGTACGACACGACCCTGGCGGCCCGCGTCAAGCAGCTCGCCACCGGCTACACCAGGCACTACGCAAGCGGCGACCTGGCCACGGTGAAGGTCGGCATGGGCGCCGCCGCGAGCGGCAAGAAGGGCTCGGTCCGGGCGGGCGGCTGGCTGCCCGAGGGCCAGAGCACCGCCATCGGCATCGCGCAGTCCCTGCCCGGCACCCGCACCCTGCACCTGTCGGCGAAGGACGGCGTGAAGTGGGGGCTCGACTTCGAGCAGGACGGAGGGGTCGACCAGGACGGCCTCCCGATCGTCGAGGCCTCCTACGAGCTCGGCGCGCCGCAGACCTTCGCGGCCGGCCGCAGCTATGAGAAGACCTTCAACACGGCCGTGTTCGGCCCCCACCTGAACGCCGACTACGGCCTCTTCCGCGACGGCAACAACATCTACGGCCTCCTGGCGCTGTTCGCCGACGCCAACCAGCACAGCGGGTACTCGAAGTTCACCAAGGCCACCACGACGCTCTACCGCAACGGCGCCAAGGTCGGCTCGAACGACGACCCGCTGGGCGGCGAGTGGTTCAGGGTCCCTTCCGGCGACGCCGCATACAGGCTGACCACCTCGGTCAGCCGCAGCCCCAGGGTCGCGGACGTCTCCACCCGCATCGACGCGAGCTGGACCTTCGGCTCCAAGAAGCCGTCCGGCTCGGACCCGGTTCGGTTGCCGGCCTCCACGGTCCGCTTCCAGGCGGCCACCGGCCTGGACAGCCGGGTCCCCGCGGGCAGGCAGGTCACCATCCCGGTCACCGTCGAGGGCGCCGCCAGGGGCGGCAACCTCGGTTCGCTCGCCGTCTGGGTGTCCTACGACCACGGCCGGACCTGGCAGAAGGCCGAGGTCAGGAACGGCCGGATCACGGTGAAGAACCCGGCGAAGGGGCAGGCCATCTCCTTCCACGCCGAGATCGCCGACAAGAAGGGCAACAAGTCGACGATCTCGATCTACAACGCGTACTACGGCAAGTGAGCCGCTGACGGCCACTGGCGGTCATTGACCGCCACTGGGACGGCCGGACGGGAGCGGCGCCCCGTCCGGCCGTCCCGTGGTTCCTCCTGATGCCGTGCGCCAGCCGTCCGCCCCCGCCCGGGCGGCATCCGCGCCGAAGCCGGCCGCCGGCGCTCGCTGTGCAGCACCGCCAGGCGCAGCACGACACAGCCGTCGGGGAAGGCCCGGCCGTGCCGCACGGCGTTGTCGACGAGCTTGTCGGCGACCCGGGCGGCGATATCGGTGCTGCCCGGCCAGCGGGCCTTCGTCAGCCTGGGGCGCACCCACAGCCGGGCGTTGGAGCCGACGGCTCCGACCGCCGGCAGCCGGATTTCCGAGCGGCACCGAGGCTGCGTTTGCCAGTCCTCGAACGACAGGGGCGCGACCGCGTCCTTGTCGGCGTGGCCGGTGCGCCGCGGGGGCGGGTTCACGAGGGGACTCCCAGGTTGATGATTGGGCTCGGTCGGGAAGGGGAAGGGCCGTCGGTGGTCACCCACGGGAAGCGGCCGGCCGGTAACCGGGCGGCTCCGCCCGGCGCCTAACGCACCCCTTGCCCCTCCAGGGCCGTCCTGAGGCTGCGCAAGGCGTAGTACACGCGGGACTTCACGGTGCCCTGCGGGACGCCGAGGGCCGAGGCCGCCTGCTGGGTGCTGTGGCCCGCGAAGAACGTCGCCCGCAGCACCTCGCGGTGCGCGGGGGTCAGCGTTTGCAGGGCGTCCTGCACCACCATGGACGACAGCATCCGGTCGACGTGGTCGACCTCGACGCCCATTTCGCTCACCCAGGTGGCGCCGCTGACCTCCTGCGGCCGCTTCGCCCGCGCACGGTGTGCGTCGATGACGAGGTTGCGGGCGACCCGGAACATCCAGGGACGCACCGCCATCCTCTCGTCGTCGACCAGATTCTGCTTGTTCCAGCACCGCAGCAGCGTCTCCTGGACGACGTCCTCCGTACGGTGCGTGTCCCCGCTCAGCATGCGCAGCACGTACGAATAGAGCGCCGGGCCGTGTACCAGGTAGAGATCGCGCAGTGCCCGTTCCTCCGGAGATGCCGCGCCCGCCGACCCGATCACGGTCATGTTCATGGTGTGCTCCTGCTCCCTGGATGAGCGACCCCGGACCCCGGAAAGGGGGAGAGCCGGGTCTGCTGGGCACGAAGTGTTGCGAGGAGCGTTCCAACGTTCGTTTGACGCCGGTTGTACGAGTCGATGGACGAGCAGGTCAGGGGGTGGTGCGCGCCGGTGTGCGCGGGGTCTGCCCGCGGTGGCTCAGACGCACGCCGCCAGTGTGTCGACCTGCCTGCGGACCTGTCCGACGAGTGCGGTGTGGCCGGGCGGAAGCAGGCCCAGGAGGTGCAACTGATCCCACATGCACAGCAGTTCGCGCCCATGGACGAGGGCGGCCCGGTCGTCGTCGATCCGTTGCCAGGCTGCCGCCGCCCGCGCCACCTCCGCCGCCGCCCGCCCGTCCCGGGCCCCGCACCGGATCCGGGCCACGCCCAGAGCCAGCACGGTGGCCTCCCGGTGGTCGCCGCGCAGATGCGCCAGGTACGCCTCCACCGCCCGGGCCTCCAGGGCGTGCGGATGCTCGGGCCCCAGGGAGCCGGTCAGGTCCACGCGCAGCGCGCTCGCCTCGGCATACGCCTCGTCGAGCCGCCCACCGGTCGCCAGCGCGTTGATCCGGCCGATCCGTTCGGCGTGCTCGGCGGGCAGGCCGGTGGCGACGGCGGACACCGGGGCCGGGCCGGGGTCCGGGGACTTCGGGGGCTCGGACGGATCAGGGTGGTTCGGGCTGGGTGGAACCCGCGCCTCCCCGGGGCCGAGAACACGGCTCGATCCGTCCGGCGACACCTGGATGAGGAGGCCGGCGGTGCCGGAGCCGTCGTTCACCGTCGCCTCCACGGGGGCGGCGCGTTCCCGTGCGAACTGCTGCAACCGGTCCAGTACGGCGTCGTGCACGGACTGGCCCGGCTCGGGAACGAGCGGTCGTCCGCCGATCTCGGCGCGCTCTTCGTCGGTGACGCGCACCTCGAAGCGGCCCATGGCCGTCCTCCTCATGCGGTGGGAGTGGAAGTGACGCGGGGCGATCAGTCGGGGTCGGGGGTGTTGCCGGGGGTGGCGCCGCCGGGCGGGGCGGCGATGCCCGCGTACTTGGCGAACTGGGCGCGGACGGCGAGGACGTAGCCCTGCGCCTCATTGGTGTTCGGCACCCCTTTGGCCGTTCGGACGGCGTCCATCCCGACGTGGTAGCCGGCCAGGGCGAGGTCCAGAACGCTGTTGGTGGTGCCGGTCGGAACGACCTCTCCGTCGTCGATCATCCGCTGGGCCCGGTCCGCCAGATCGCACATGTAGCGGCCCTGCGCCATGATCGAGTCCGCCGCGTCCAGGGCGGAGACCTTGCCGTTGTGGTCGTCGTCCTTGCCGTACCGCGTGAAGATCCCGGGCGGCAACTGCGAGAGTCCCCGCTCGCCGTGCGGGCCGGCCAGGGACGCCTTGAAGGCGGACTCCTTCTCGATCTGGGACGCGATGACGATCGGGCCGATGGCGCCGCACAGCCCACCAGCGTCCTGAATGGGTTTCACCAGGTCGTGGGGGACGGTCGAGGTGTCCAGCTTTCCCGAGCCGTCGCCCTGCAGGGTGGTGATCACCCGATCGGTGAGGGCGGGGACGTCGGAGTCGCCGCCCCCGCCGCCGAAGAACAGGATCAAAGCGACGAGCGGGGCCAGCAGAACCCCGAGCCCGCCGATGACGACCACGATGATCACGGCGCCCGTCAGGACGACCGGCGACAGCAGGCAGCCGCAGCCCGTGCCGGCGGCGACGGCGTTTCGGACGGCTGCCGACGAGCCGTCCCCTGCCTTCTCTCCCGTTGCGGAACCCATGGGCCTCGTGCCTGCTTCCCATCACCTTGAACCGTTGTGGCCGGATGGCCCGTTGTGCTGCCCGACGGGCTCGGCAGATCCAAACGGGCCTCGGAGCACCTGGGTTCAAAACCGTGAAATCCGGCTGACGCAGCGCAGCAGGAGCACGAGCGAAGAGGGGGACGGAGCACACATGGGCACACCTTCGGCAACGCCGGCGGGCCTGTCAGGATGGGTACGGGGACCGAAGTCGCCCCGGCCGGGAGCGCCTTCGGACCCGCAGTCGGCCGCCGGCGGCGGCGCGCCCCGTACGGCCCCGGCCCCCGAACCTGGCTGCGGTGAGCCGGGGCGGGGCGGGGCGGGCCGTGGGAAGTCCCGGGACGAGGTCGGGTGGGTCCAGGCACACGGTGGGGCCGGTGCGACGTCCCTGGCCGAGGTGCTCGGCGGAGTGGACCTGGGGTCCCGCTGGCCCGAGCCGGCGCGGGGCGAGCCGCGGCGGATCGTACTGGTCGGCCGGACCAGCGCGCGCGGACTGCGCTCCGTCTCCCGGGCGTTGGGTGCGCTGAAGGAAGGCCGAGCCCCGCAGGGGCTCGACCTGCTGGGCGTGGTCCTCGTCGCCGACACCCCCGGGCGGCTGCCGCTCGGTCTGCTGAACCGTATCCGTGTACTGCGCTCCGTCACGCACGTGCACCGGGTGCCGTGGATACCGGCCTGGCGGCTGGACCGCCGGCCGAAGTCCCTGCCCCGGCAACTGGCCACGCTCGCGGAGCTGGTGGGCGGTCAGGCGCGGCATGAGGGAGCCGGGTCGTGAGCCGTTTCCTGGCCGCCGCCACCTACAGCCCACCCGCGGGCGCCGGCACGATCCTCGGCATCCTCGCCTGGTGCGCCACGGCCGCCGGCGTCGCCGGCCTGCTGATCGTCGGCCTGAACATGGCGATCCAGCTCAACCGGGGCGACCCCGGCGAGGGCGGCGCGCACCTGCGCGGCGTCTTCTTCGTCACCCTCGGCTGCCTGGTCGCCTCGACGGCGGGTCCGCTCGTCGCGTTCCTCGGTGACCTGTCGCTCCTCGGTCCCTAGCCACAGGCCTCAGCGCATCCTCCGCACCACCAGTCTCCCACTCGCCCGCCGCCCGGCCAGGGCGCCTTCTCCTCGGAGATCCGCATGTTCTCACTGCTGCACGAATCCTCCAATGTCATCGCCCATCTGCCGTCCAACGAGCTGGCGGCTGCTGTTCCCCAGCCGAAGAGCAACGCCCCCGAGTCGCTCACGAAGAAGGTCGACACCGTCCTCGGCATAGCGGCCTGGGCGGGCACCGCCGCCGGCGTCGCGGGAGTGCTGATCACCGGGGCGATGATGGCGATCTCCCTCAAGCGGGGCGAGAGTTCGGAGCACATGGGCCGTCTCGGCATGGTGCTCGGCGGTTGTGTCCTGGTGGCCACCGCGGGCCCGCTGGTCAGCTTCGTCTTCGCGTGAGCCGACGGGCGGTCAAGATGTTCACACGCAAACAGCGGTCGGCCGAGGAGCCGGAGCCGTACTGGAAGCAGCGCAGCTGGCAGCTGTCAGCGGGGTTCCTCGCCGTCGTGCTGGTGCTGGGCGGGATCGTCGCGCTGACGTCCGGTCAGGACACCGGCGCGGACCGCACCAGCACGGCGGCGCCCGGCCCGCTGTCCGGCGGCGCGGCTGCGCGAGACGGCCGCCCCCAGGGCTGCAGTACCGACGACAGCACCGGCGACGCGCTGCCGAAGGCCCCGCCGAAGGACGTCAGCTGGCACACGCTCGGCATCACCCGCGTGCCCGTCTCCGTCTCGGCGGGGCCCACCCGGACGACGGGGACCCTGCGGTGGTGCTTCGCGCGCACGCCCCTCGGCGCCGTGCTCGCCGCCCACGTCATTCCGTCGCAGATGAGCGGCCCGGGTTGGCGGGCCGCCGCTCAGCAGCAGGTCGTGGCAGGGCACGGGCGCGACCTGTTCGTCTTCCAGCGTTCCACCGTCCAGGACATCGACGGCGGTGAGCGGTCCGGCGGTACGTCCGTCGCCTCGTACGCCGGTTTCTCGGTGACCTCGTACAAGAGCACGGCCGTCACGGTGAAGCTGCTCCTCAGGACGGGCCAGGGCTACGCGGCGACCACCATCGTGCTGCGCTGGAGCGGCGGCGACTGGAAGGTCCTGCCCAACAGCGACGGTTCCCTGCACTCGCCGGTGACGGCCGTCCAGGGCAACACCAATGGCTACACCCTGTGGGGGGTCTGACAATGAACTGCTCTACCGGTGATCCGACCCTCGACGTGGTGAAGGGCTTCTTCGACTTTCTCGGCGACCCCATCGGGACCATCATCGAGGTGATCGCGAGGGCCATCCTGGCGGGTGCGGTCGCGGTGTTCGGGGCGCTGATCACCGGCGTGCCGACCCTGACCGGGACGGACACGGCCAAGGACGTCGACGGCCAGACGCAATGGCTGGTGGTCTACCTCGCGGTCGGCTCGCTGATCGTCGCGGCGATCCGTATGGCGCTGGAACGGCGCGGCACCGCGGGTGTGACCGCGCTGAAGGGCGTCCTGCGGGTCATCCTGGTCTCGGGCGCCGCCACCACCGTCTTCGCGGCGGCGGCGACCGTCGCGGACGGTTACGCCTCACACCTCTTCAAGGCGGGCGCGCAGAAGCAGCTGGGCCAGATCGGGCCCTGCTCGGGCGACTCCGGAATCCAGTCCTTCCTCCTGCTGATACTCGCCTTCCTGCTGCTGATCGCCGGGGTCATCCACATGATCCTCATGTACATCCGGCTCGGTGCCATGATCCTGCTCCTCGGCACCCTCCCGCTGGCCGCCGCGGCCTCGATGACCGACTGGGGCGCCGGCTGGTGGCGCAAGCACATCGGCTGGATGATCGCCTGGCTGCTGTACAAACCCGCGGCCGGTCTCGTGCTGTACGCGGGGTCGGCGATGACCACCTCGAACGGCCAGGGCGGCGACGTCAACGAACGCATCGCCGGTATCGGCCTGATGCTGCTGTCCGCGGTCTCCCTGCCCGCGCTGCTGAAACTCGTGGTGCCCGCCACGGCCGCCCTCGGCGGAGGCGCCCCCGTGTCCGACGCGTTGTCGGCGGTGGGCGGCGCGCTGCCCACCGGCGCCCGCTCGGTCGGCGGCAGCGGCAGCAGTGGCGGTGTCGGTGGGCAGGCGGGTACCACCGGTTCGAAGGGGCCCTCCGGAGCCGGCAGTTCGGCAGGCGCGCAGGGCTCCGCCGGTCCGGGCGGACCTGCGGGCGCGACCGTTTCGAAGGGCGCGGGCCGGGGCGGTGCCACGGGTGCGGGTGCGGGTGCGGGTGCGGGTGCGGGCGCCGGGGGCGCGGGCCCCAGCGGTGCGGGTGCCGGCGGTGCGGGTGCCGGGGGTGCGGGTGCCGGGGGTGCGGGTGCCGGCGGTGCGGGCCGGGCGGCAGCCGCGGCCGGGGGACCGGCCGGTGCCGCCGCCGCCGCGGTGACCGCCGCGAAGATCGTCGGCCGGACCGCCTCGGGCGCCCTGGACGGCGCCGATGGGGAACGGGGTCACAACACCTAGCAGGTCAACCCGTCGAAGGGCCGCCGGGCGATCCCGCACCGCACGTCCCGTCGGCCGCTTCCCGAGTACCGCCGAATTCCCCCCTCTCAAGGGAGTTCGGCGGTCTTTCCCCGCCCCTTGCGGCGCCTTGACACGTCACTTCACGAAGGGAAACCGGACCCTCATGTCCACGCAAGCCGTTACCCATCCGACCTACGGGAACTGGCGCCGGCCACGGCGGCCCGGACTCGGCCCTCTGGGCCTCGTCGGCACCCTCGGTGTCTTCGGCGGACTGGTCGTCACCCTGCTCGCCTCACTGATCTCGCTGTACGCCGCGCTGACCGTGCTCGTCCCCGTCGTGGTGCTCCTGGTGCCGCTCGCCGTCCGCACCCAGGACGGGCGCAACGTCTACCAGTTGATCGCCCTGCGCATCGGCTGGTGGCGCCGCCGGGCCAAGGGCTCGCACCTCTACGCCTCCGGGCCCCTGTCCGCCCGGCCGGGAGGCCGGTTCCGTCCGCCGGGCCTGCTCAACAAGGTCACCGCGGCGGAGGGCCGGGACGCCTATGACCGGCCCTTCGGCGTCCTGCATCACCCGGCCCGCAACCTGTACACGATCGTCCTGGGCTGCGACCCGGACGGCGGTGCCCTGGTCGACCCGGGTCAGATCGACGTCTGGGTCGCGCTGTGGGGCGAGTGGCTCGCCCGGCTGGCCCACGAGCCAGGGCTGCGCGGCGCCACCCTGATCGTGGAGACCGCCCCCGACCCGGGCACCAGGCTCGCCCACGAGGTGCTGCCCCGCATCCATCCCGACGCGCCGGCCGCCGCCCGCGCCGTGATGGAGGAGGTCGTCGAACGCTATCCGACCGCCTCGTCCGAGATGCACACCTACGTCACCCTCACCTACGGCGTCCCCCCTGGCCAGAAGCGCAAGCCGGAGGACGTGATCTCCGACCTCGCCATCCGTATCCCCGGCCTGCTCAGCGGACTTGTCGCGGCCGGAGGTGGCACGGCGTACCCCCTGTCGGCCGAGCGGATCGCCGAGGTCGTCCGCGTCGCCTACGACCCCGCCGTCGCCGCCGACGTCCTCGACGCCCGCGCCCGGTACGGCAGGACCGGCCTGGAGTGGGACGACGCAGGACCGGCCGCCGCCGTCGAGACGGTGAACAGCTACCAGCACGACTCGGGGGTGTCCCGGACCTGGCTGCTCACGCTGGCGCCGCGCGGCACCGTCCGGTCCTCGGTTCTCAGGGGCATGCTGGAGGCCGCTCCCGGCACCCGCCGCAAGCGGGTGGCGCTGGTCTACCGGCCCATCGACCCGGGCACCTCGGCGCGGATCGTCGAGGCGGACCGGCGCAGCGCCCAGTTCATGGCGACATCCGGCCGCGGCATGGTGCGGGCCCGCGCGGCCTCCGAGATGCTGGCGGCGGAGCAGACCGCGGCCGAGGAGGCGGCGGGCGCCGGTCTCGTGGAGTTCTCACTGATGCTGACGGTCACCGTCGACAGCGCCGCGGAACTGGCCGGCGCCGACGTCACGATCCGCAATCTGAACGCGGCCTCCCGGGTGCTGATGCGGCCCGCCGACCGGATGCAGGCGGCCGCGTTCGCCTGCACCCTCCCCACCGGGATCCTCCCGTGGGAACAGACCCTGATCCCGCACGAACTGCAGGAGGCACTGTGAGCCGCAGGGGCGAGGAGAAGAAGGCCGAGCAGGCCGATCGGCTGGCCGAGAGGCAGGCACGCAGGGCGCTGGGCCCGGACCCGTCCGGGCAGGACCCGTCCTGGAGGAGCAAGCCCGTGCAGCCGGGGAGGAAGACGAAGGCGGGCAGGGAGAAGGACGGCAGGGAGAAAACCACGTCCCGCCCCAGGGAGCCGTACATCCCGCACCGCGGATGGCACGGGCCGGGCGGTGGACGTGTCGGCTACATGGACCCACCCACCATGTGGCGGGCCACCACCGTGCAGGCGTGCGGCATGTGGCCGTTCGCCGCCGGTTCCGGCTCACCCATGACCGGTGTACCGCTCGGGCAGCACCTGATCACGGGCGCCACGGTCTGCGGCGACCCAGTGAACTGGTTCACCCGGGCCCGCTACATCTCCAACCCCTCGCTGTTCATGCTCGGGATGCCGGGCCTGGGCAAGTCCACCCTCGTCAACCGGATGCTGATCGGACTGGCCGCGACCGGCGTCGTCCCGCTGGTGCTCGGCGACCTCAAGCCCGACTACGCCGACACGGTGCGGGCGCTGGGCGGTCAGGTGATCTCCATCGGCCGGGGCCGGGGCGGCATCAACGTCCTCGACCCCGGCGCGATGGGCGAGGCGGCGGCGAAGATCGGCGGCGAGGCGGGCGAGGTGCTGAAGGCCGAGACGCACGGGCGCGTGCTGAACATGGTCGCCGCGCTCATCACCATCGTGCGGGGCCGCCCGATGGACGACCACGAGCAGTCGGTGCTGAGCGCGTGCCTGCACCATCTGCGCGAACGCACCCCCGCAGGCGGTACGGTCCTGCTGCCCGACCTGCTCCACGTGCTCACCGAGGGCCCCGACCGGGTCCGGGCGGTCACCCTGGACCGCGGCGACGACGCGCGCTACCGGGACGCCGTCGACCCTCTGCACCGCTCCTTGCTCGGCATCCTCGACGGTCCCCTCGGCGGCACCTTCGCAGCCGAGACGTCCACCCGCATCAACCCCGACGCGCCCGCCGTGTGCATCGACATCTCCGGCATCGGCGAGGCCGACACCCAGCTGACCGCCGCCGCGATGCTCGCCGCCTGGTCCGACGGGCTCGGCACGGTGGCCGCCTCGCACGCCCTCGCGGACGCCGGCCTCGCTCCCCGGCGCTGGTTCTTCACCGTGCTCGACGAGCTGTGGCGCCCGATGCGCGCCGCCTCCGGCATCGTCGACCGCATCGACGCGCTCACTCGCCTCAACCGCTCCCTCGGCCTGGGCGACGCCAAGATCACCCACACTCTCAAGGACGCCGAGGCCCTGGGCACCGACTCCGACCGGGCCAAGGCGCGCGGCTTCGTGGAGCGGGCCGGGATGGTCGTGTGCGCCGGACTGCCGAGGGCCGAGATGGAGGAACTCGGCAAGGTGGTGGGCCTGTCCCGGCGCGAGATCGACCTCGTGTCGTCCTGGTCCTCGCCCGCGGGCTGGGGTGTCTCCGGCGAGCACGAGGAGCCGCCCGGCCGTGGCCGCTTCCTGATCAAGGTCGGTGGCCGGCCCGGCATCCCCATCAAGGTCGTCATCACCGACGCCGAACGCCGTCTGCACGACACGAACACCCGCTGGACTCCCAACGAGGGGGGTGTCGAACAGGCCGTGGCCGAGGCCGCCGCGCAGGTCGCACGGGCCGCCCGGGAGGGCGCCTACGACCGGCCCGGTGCGATGGCGGCGGACGCGAGGTGGACCGCGTGAGCGGCCCGCGCGTCGGTGGCGACTTCCAGGAGCAGTTGCCGTGGGCCGTCGTCGCGCTCGCCGGCACCGGCCTCACCCTGTTCACCGTCGTCTGGTCCGGCGGCACCCTCGGCTCCGGCCTCTCCGGCCACGGTTTCGACGCCCCGCCCTTCGCCATGTCCAGCATCGTCCGCCTCACCTCCGACGGCCCGATCGCGCTGTGGCCCACGGCACCCGCCGCCGCCGTCTACGCGGGCGTGCTCGGCCTGCTGGCGCTCGTCGCCGCCCCCACCGCTTTCGCGGTGCGCCTCCTGATGAACCGCGCGGACCGCCCCAAGGGCCTCGCCGGCCGCCGTGAGCTCGCCGCCATGTGCCCGAAGGGCATCGAGGCCCGCGCCCGCGAACTGCGTCCCAGCCTCAAGGGCCGCGAACAGGTGCACCCGGACGAGACCGGCAACCTCCTCGGCGACCTGGACCCCGACGGACCCGAGCTGCGCAGCAGTTACGAGGACGTGGAACTCGACCTGATGGCGCCCCGGGCCGGCAAGTCCACCGGCATCGCCGTTCCCCGGGTGCTGCGCGCCCAGGGCGCCGTGCTGCTCACCTCGAACAAGTCGGACGTGTACGCCGTCACCCTCGCCGAGCGCGAGAAGGCGGGCACCGTGTGGACGTTCGACCCGCAGGGCATCGCCCACAGTCCGCGCGCCATGTGGTGGAACCTGCTCGGGGAGTGCCACACGATCGAGGGCGCGCGCCGTCTCGCCGGCCACTTCGTGGCGTCCGTCAACGACGACACCGCGAACAAGGACTTCTGGATCTCGGCCGCCCAGAACACCCTCACCGCCCTCTTCCTCGCCGCGGCCCGCGGCAAGGCCTCGGTCGTAGACCTGCTCGGCTGGCTCGCGGATCCCGCCGACCGCACCCCGATCGACCTGCTCCGCAACGCCGGGCTCATCGCGATGGCCGAGCAGCTGCAGGGCACGGTCCGCGGCGCCGTGGAGACGCGGGACGGCATCTTCGAGACCGCCCGCCAGACCGTCTCCTGCCTGCTCGACCCGGAGATCCTCGCCTGGGTCACCCCCGACCCCGAGCTGCCCGAGTTCGACCCCCACCAGCACGTCCTCAACAAGGACACCCTCTACCTGCTGTCCAAGGACGGCGGCGGCTCGGCGGCGGGCGTCGTCGCGGGCATCGCCGACGCGACACTGCGGGCGGGCGTGGTCGCCGCCGAACGCATGGGCGGCAGGCTCGATCCACCGCTGACCGCGGTCCTCGACGAGGCCGCCAACGTGTGCCGCATCTCCGATCTCCCGGACCTCTACTCGCACTTCGGCTCCCGCGGCATCAACGTCGTCACGCTGTTGCAGAGTTACCGGCAGGGTGCCCGGGTGTGGGGGGAGGTGGGCATGGACGCCCTGTGGAGCGCGGCGACCGTCAAGCTCCTCGGCGCGGGCCTGGACGACGCCGACTTCGTGCAGAAGGTCTCCACCCTCGTCGGCCAGCACGATGTGCGCACCCCGAGCGTCTCCCGCAGCAAGGACGGCACGTCACGCTCGTACTCCTACCGCCAGGAGGCCGTCCTGCCGCCCGACAGGATCCGCGCCCTGCCCAAAGGCACCGCCCTCCTCCTGGCCACCGGCGTCCGGCCCGCACTGATCCGGCTGCGCCCCTGGTACAAGGAGCCCGGCGCCGCCGCGATCTCGGCGGCGGCGAAGGCGGAGGCGGCCGCCATCACCGAACGGGCCGCACGTCGCCGGCCGGGCGTGACCCTGGCCAAGCCGGTCGGCGCCCAGGGCGCCGGCCCGGGGTGACCGTGCGCGGCGGCAACTCGGCCGCCCCGTACGGCACACGCCTCATCGGCCGGCCTGCCAGGATGGGCCGGGCGCCGTACGATAGCCGGGCCTTGGCCGCCGCGAGCCCCCTGAGCGACGCGGGCGGCAGGTCGGCGCGTACAGCCGGCCGGCGGCGGTCGCCGCCGGCAGGTCGCGCACACGGGCATCCAGCGCCGGCAGGGCACCGCCGCGGTGGGCGGCGACGGTGTCCGCGGCCTGAGGGGCGTGCCGGCCCGGCGTGGACGTCATCAGAGTGTCACCGGGACACATCAGCACGGCGTGCGCAAGCCCCAGCGCGAGCCGCTCCTGCCGTGCGCCGCAGACGAGGCGGTGCCGCCGCGGAACCCGCCCGCCGGGCGGAGGTGACTGCAGCACGGGGCTGTTGCCGGCAGGACGCAGGACAGGGCGAAGCCGCGCATCGAGGCGACTCGGGCGCGGGGACGCTCGGGCCGTTCCCCGTCCGGCCTCACGACGACGCCGTCACACCGGCGCCGAAGGCCAGGGCCGAGCACAGGAACCACCCGAACGGCGGCGCCATCAGATGCCGCGGTGTCCACAGCCGGGCCACGGCCGGCCGCGCCCGTGCATAGACCACGGTGACCTGTCCGCCGACCGGAGGCAGTCCGCACAGCGGTCCGTACCGCCCCGAGTCGAGTATGAGGTCCCGCCCGAGGTGATCGCAGAACACCACCACCCCACCGCGCCGCGGGTCGTCCCCCGCGCGGGCGACGACCACCCCCGTCACATGCACTCCGTGCAACCACAGGCGCGCCGCCGCGGCCGACGCCCGGAGGGCCAGCAGCAGGAAGCCGAGGCCGGATCCCGTGCACACTGCCCGCAGCACGAACTCCGCGTGCATGGAGCCCCCTTCACCCGCCCTGGTCACCCTCCTGCGCCCCGTGGCAGACACAACGGGTCCCGGACCGGGCACGGTTCACTTCCCATGGGCATCGGCATGCCGCCCTGCTCGGCCGGTCCGGCCGGTGTCTCGGTGTTTCCGTAGACGGTGTCGCGGATGTGGAGCACCTTGACGCCGTGCTGCTCCGCCTCGCTGCGGTACCCCTCCAGGAGCTGCTCCACCCTCTGCCGTCCGGTCTCCCCCGGAGGACGTCAGGTAGTTCAGCAGCCGGCTGAACCCCCGGGCCACGAAGGACCGTAGTACCGGCGACGACGACCTCGACGGAGAACCCGGAGTAACGCCATGACCCTCGCGTCGCAGCCGCCGCAACAGCAGCAGGAGGGGCCCGCCTTCATCCTGTACTTGCAGGGTTCCGAGTACGACGACGGTCTGCACCGGCTGACTTTGTGGGTACGCCACCTGCTGCTGCCGGTGTACGGCAGGGAGGTCGGCTCCACCGCCCCTTGGTGCCCCAGCTGGTGGAGACATCCGGAGGCGGTGGCGCAGCTGTACGGCCTGTGGATGGCATGGAAGGAGCTGACCGGCCCCGGTTCCGGAGCGACCGGGCCCTCCACCTGGCATCGCGACTACCTCGCCCACGTCATGGCTTCACTGCGGGACCCGTCGGGCCCCTTCGCGGGCTGCAAGGCCGGGGCGCACCGGGCCAAGGAGGCACCGGGGATGGACCCTTATCCGGGCTGAGCGGCGCGTGTGTGCTTGGGCCGTATTCCTCGGCTGCGTCGAAGCGGCTGGTGCCCGGCCAGGCGGCGCAGGGGAGCAGGGCGCCGGGGTCCGGGAGGCCAGGGCCGGGCGACACCGCCTGGCCCGGTGTCCGGCGCGGCCCCGGCGGACGCCTGGCGGACCGCCGCCTGCACGGAGGTCGGCGCGGACCGCGCAACCGGACCCGGTCACCATTGATCCCCGGCTCCAGGTCGTGGGTCACGACCTGCAGACACCGGTGTCCACGGTCGGTCTGCGACCCGCGCCGTGCGAGCCCCGTCACCCTCGCAAGTCGTTGAACCGTTCCCCGCGCTGCCCCGTTGTCGCTTGTGTCAGCACTTCCGACGCGAATGGGGGGCACCGTGCCGGATGACGACGCGCCTTCCGCGGCCAGCAACCGGCTGACCGAGGAGCACGGCGAGGTGGGCTGGCCCGGCAGCTGGCTCGGGAGTTGGCCGAAGCCGAGCCGGCCTCGAGCGTCTCGCTCCATGAAGAGGCGCAGCTGGAGAGAGCCTCTTGGCGAGGCCGGCAGATGAGTTTCGTCTTCCCTGGGATCGCGCCACCGGCGCGTCACAGTCGGTGCCGGCCGGCGTGGACGCGTCCTTCGCCGACCGTCCGGATACCGACACGTCCGGCCCGGGCCGGGACGCACCGGGAGGGGACGGGTCCGCGCCGACCCCGCCGACGACGGCCGGACCCTGGCAGCCGTCCGTCCCCCAGCCGTCGGCGCGTGCACGCCTCGAAGAGAGGATCGGCCAGCTTTCGCCGGCCGCGCGCATGGCCTTCGAGGACGAGATCCTGCGCCCGGTCACGACCAACGCCAAGTTGAAGGCGGTCTTCGACACTCTCACCGAGAGGGTACCGACTGTCGCCGAGTACGCCGGCAACGCGCGTACGGGAACTGCTGCGAGAAGCACCTCCGCCCGCGCAGTCGCCGCGGCGGGAACCGAAATGCCGGCGACTCCGGCCCGCCCGGCCCGGCGGCCGGTCGTTCGGGCGCAGACGGCCGGCAGACTCGAATGCGATGACGTTCTGCCGCTGAGGGGCCATCCACCGCCCTCCGCTCCCCGTGCGTGGGAAGGCGACAACAGAACCGCCGTCCCGCGCGCATCCGGGAGCGAGATGGGTCCTGCGCACCTTGCGCTCCATGCGGGGCGGTGATTCCACTGCCGCCGTCGGCGAGTGCGCGCCCCAAGCGATCACTGTGCCGGAGGCGGACGAACAGGACACCGGGCTCGCCGACTTCGACTGCAACGCTGCCGATGCCCCGGAGCCCTGGTGCCACGCCGGCTACGTCGACGCGGTCACCGCACCTGGACTTCGTGGGAACTCCACGCCTGGTTCACGCTGTCGACGCCGACCGCTCCGACGGGCTTCTGCAACGGGACGAACGCGAGCGACCAGGCTCACCGCGACGCGGATCGAGCCGGTAGTTGAACCCTTCTCCTCCGTCAGCCGTTGTCCGGGTGCAGCCTCGCCGTGCCGATCCCCCTGAGGCACGGCGAGGTTCGAGGGAGAGTCATGTCAACCGGGCCGTCCGTACGTGGCACCACGGGTGCCGGAGCCGAGCGTGCCGTCCTCCAGACGGCCGAGCCTCTCGCGGATCTCCTCGGCGTCCGGATGGTTGGACTCCGAGAAGATCGCCAGTGCCCACTGCCAGCTGGCGCGAGCGGCCTCCGGCTCGTCCGCGGCCAGCTGGATGTCGCCGAGGTTGCTCAGGGTGTGGCCCTCCGCCCACCGGTTGCCGACCTTCCGATGCGTCTTGAGCGCTTGGTGGTAGTGGTCGACGGCGTCGTCGTGGCGGTGGAGCCGGTGGTGGACCGTGCCGAGGATGTCGAGCGCGACGCCTGCGACCCAGTGATTGTCGCTCGCGCGCAGGACGGTCAACGCCTGTCCCAGGCAGTGGAGGGCTTCGTCGTAGCGGCCGAGCCGCTGGTAGGCGTCGCCCAGGTTGGTCAGGGTGATTCCCTCTCCCCAGGCACTGTCGATGACCCGGTTGAGGACCAGCGCCCGGTGGAGGTACTCGACGGCCTTGCAGAGCCGGCCGGCGTGAAGGTAGGCGTCGCCCAGATTGCCCACGGTCACCGCCGTGACCGCGGTGTCCCCGATTTCCTCGAAAGCGGCCAAGGCCTGGTGAAAGTGGTCGATGGCCTCGTCGAACCGGCCGGAGGCGCGCAGCGCGGTGGCCGTGTCCGCGAGGCCATGGGCCTCGCCCCGGCGGTCGCCGGCGGCGCGGGCGGCGGACAGGCCCGTCTGGGCGATGTCGAGCCAGTCGTGCAGATGGCTGCGGAGGTAGAAGAACCCCCAAAGGACGGCCGGCAGTCGCCATGCGATGCCCGGCTGCCCGGACGCGGCGGCTTGGTGCACCGCGGAGACCAGGTTGGCCCGTTCGGTCTCGCACCAGTTCAGGACCTCCTCGTGCGTGGTGAACTCCAGGGGCCGGCAGGCGGCGGGCAGTGGTTCGAGGGGTATCCGGCGGCGGTGCGGGGTGAGCTGCCGGTAGGCGGCGTCGGCGGTGTGCAGATACCAGGCGAGGAGCCGCTCGACGGCCCGGTCCCGCTCCTGAGGTGTCTCCTCGGCGAGGACGCGTTCGGCGGCGTAGACGCGCAGCAGGTCGTGCAGGGCGTAGCGGCCGGGGAAGCGCTGGGTGAGCAGATGGGCGCGGGTGAGCTCGACGAGCAGGCCGCCCGCCTCCCGCAGGGTGAGCCCCGCGAGGCCGGCGGCGGCGGGCGCGGAGATGTCGGGTCCCGAGTGCAGGCCCAGCAGCCGGAACAGGCGCGCGGCCGGGGCGGAGAGCGCCTTGTACGACCAGGAGAAGACGGCCCGGAGGTCGGTGTTGATGTCGTCGCCCCCGGCGAAGGCGTCGAGACTGCCGTGGCTGTCGGCCAGTTCCTGGGCGATGGCGCTGAGCGGGAAGCCGGCGTGGGCGGTGGCATGGGCGGCGACGACGGCCAGCGCCAGCGGCAGCCGCGCGCACTGCCTGATGATCTCTTCCGTCGCCTGCGGCTCTGCCACCAGCCGCTCGATGCCGAGGCGGCGCGCGAGAAGGTCGTGTGCCTCCGCGGACGTCAGCTGGTCCAGTGCCACCGGATGGGCACCCTCGCCGACGACCAGGCCGGTGAGCTGGTTGCGGCTGGTGACGATGACCAGGCAGCCGGGGGAGCCGGGCAGCAGCGGACGGACCTGGTCGGTGTCACGGGCGTTGTCGAGGAGGACCAGCACCCGGCGCTCGGCGAGCATGCTGCGGTACAACGCCGCCTGGGCGTTGAGACCAGCGGGAATCCGCATCGGCGGAACGCCGAGCGCGTCGAGGAAGACACGGATGGCCTCCTCCGGCGTCACGACCGAACCGGTCGGATCGAAGCCGTGCAGGTTGATGTAGAGCTGCCCGTCGGGGAAGCGGTCGGCGATCTCGTGCGCCCAGTGCACGGCCAGGGTGGTCTTGCCGATGCCGCCCATGCCGCCGATCGCGCTGATCACCACTGTGTCCGGAGGGCTGCCGTTCCCGGGCAGCAAGGCCCGGGCGCGGTCGAGTTCGGCGTGGCGGCCGACGAAGGTCGGCAGGTCGGCGGGCAGCTGCGCCGGACGGGCCGGGTGCGCGGGATGCGGGGGTAAGACCTCCCCGGGCGGGTCCGTCCGCACAGGCGGGCCGGAGTCCAGGGAGACGTCGGCCGCGAGTATGCGGTCATGCAGCTCCTGAAGCGGGGCGCTGGGGTCGATGCCCAGCTCCTCCACCAGGGTGCTCCGTGTCCTGTGGTACGCCTCCAGCGCCTCGGCCTGCCTGCCGGACCGGTACAGCGCCAGCATGAGCAGTCGGCACAACCCCTCCCGCAGCGGGTGTGTGCCGGTCAGCGAGAGCAGTTCGGCGATCACCTCGCCGTGGTGCCCGCGTTCGACGTCGGCCTCCAGCCGGGCCTCCAGAGCGATCAGCCGCTCCTCGCTCAGCCGGGCACGCTCGGACTCGGCCAGGGGGCCGGGGACGCCGGCCAGTGCCGTTCCCTGCCACCCGTCGAGCGCGGTGTGCAGCAGCTCCGCGGCGTCGGACACCCGGTCGGCGGCTCGCAGCCTCTTCGCCTCCGCGACGCGCTGTTCGAACACGGCCAGATCCAGGGCGTCCTCGGCGATCCGGGCCAGGTACCCGTCTCCGACCGAGACGACGACCCGCTCCGCCCCGGTCGTGTCCAGCCCGGACTCCAGCACCTTTCGCAGGCGCGACACGTAGGTCCGCAGCATGGACACGGCGGCCGCCGGCAGGTCCTCGCCCCACACGGCGTCCAGGAGTTCACCGAGGGCGACGGGGCGCCCCCTGCGCAGCAGCAGTGCCACCAGCACCGCTCGCTGCTGCGGCGAGCCGAGGTTCAACTCCCGTTCCCCGCGCCATGCACGGACCGGCCCCAGCAGGGCGAAGCGCACGGAACCTTCGTGAACGTTCATACGGTGCAGGTGCCGGTGCACGGCAGGTGCTCCGTGTCCTCGCACCCGGAGCAGGACGCGACCGCGGTGTCCTTGCGTACGTGGGCGGCCGGGCCCCCGGATGTTCCGGACTGCCGGGAGACGGCCTCGACGCCCCAGACGTCGGACAGCGGCGCGTAGCCCTTGAACGACTCGACCGCGGTCCTGTCGGCCCACTTGGCCTTCACCGCGGCCCGGAATCGGTTCATCTGCGAGGCCGTGCAGCCGTCGGCGACGAAGACGATGTCGAAACGGCCGGCGGAGGCGCCGTTGTTGACAAGTCCGGCCGTGGTGAGCGCCCGGAGCCGCGTGGTTGTGGTTAACGTGCGCAAGCAACGCCTCTTCTGCATCTGGGGTACGGAGCGGTGGCCGCGTCCGTCCCGGCGACGGGACACTCGGGGAGACGGGGTGGGGAAGCGCTTCGCTTCCTCGCCCGCGGGTGAGGTGAATCACAATGAGGTCATGGGGCCTCCATGTCCTTCGTCAGGCCGGGCCGGTCATGCGCCGGCTGCTTCGGGGGCCGTGACTCGTGGAAGGCGCCGTCCGCGGAGCCCGGCGAACCCGACGCCGATGCGCTGGCGAGCCGGAGGACCGCCTGGGCGGGGGTACTTGCTGCCCGCTGGCACTGCGCCCTCCGGGACGGGCCGTCCCGGTCTCCAGGTGCCCACGATCAACGGTCTGGCCCAGGACGGCCTTCAGCCACGGGTATGAGGCTGTGGTTGCCGCCAGGATCAAGAACACTTACCTCGCCGCCCGCTGCCGACGCCTGGCCGCCCTCGAGCACTGCGTCCCCATCGCGACGATGTGGCACATGCCCGTCCACGACGCGGAGTACGCCGACCTCGGCGGCCAGTTCCGATCTGCCGTCAACCCACGCCACCGCCGGAATGAACGAACTACCGGGAATTCCGCCGCCTCGATGCCGACGGGGGATGGACGAAGGGTGAGAGGAACGCACCGGCGGGTGCTTTCCGGATCTGGCGCTTGGAGGTCTCGACAAGCCCCCATCGTTCCGGATCGGAAAGCACCCGCGGTTTCACGTCCGGCAACCGGACTTCCGCTTCCTCGGTGGATCGGGGTTCAGGTGCCCATCACCTGGACCTCGGCGAGGCTGAGGTAGTTGGTGCCGCTGAGTTGGATCATCACGTATCGGCCGGTCGTGCCGGCGGGGATGGACGTGGGGCTGCCCGCTTGGTTGGTTTGGTGACTGGACCAGACACCGGAGACGGCCGCCTGCTGTGTGGGCGTGAGTGCGGTGTTGAACGGGGTATTGGACACGAACACCCAGTAGTCGGACAACCGGTCCTGGCAGCAGTCGGTTCGGTTGTAGATGTTGATCGAGGTGATGTTGTGCGTGGATCCGAGGTCGGCCTGCCACCAGGCATTTTGGCCGCTGTTGGTGGTGGAGACCGAGCCGTCGGCGAAGCTGCCGTCGGTGTTGCCGTCGACGGCCTTCGCCGCGGTGGGGTTGGCGACGTTGTTGAGGGTGGAGGACTGGGTCGCTGCCTGGCCTTGCGCCAGGTTGGTTTGACCGAACACTTCGACTTCGGCGAGGCTGAGGGACGCGGTGCCGCTGAGTTGGACCATCACGTATCGGCCGGTTGCGCCGACGTTGAGGGTCGTGGGGCTGCCCACTTGGCTGACTTGGTGACTGGACCAGACACCGGCCTGGGCGGCCTGCTGCGTGGGGCTGAGCGTGGTGGTGAACGGGGAATTGGATACGAACACCCAGTAGTCGGTCAACAGGCCCGGGGTGCCGGGGTCCGTTCGGTTGTAGATGTCGATCGAGGAGACGGAGGCCGTGGATCCGAGGTCGACCTGCCACCAGGCATTTGGGTCGCTGTTGGTGCTGGAGACCGACCCGTCGTTGATGTAGCCGTCGGTGCTGCCGTCGACCGCCCTCGCCGCGGTGGCGCCGCTGGAGGTGGACGACTGGGTCGCCGTTTTGCCCTTCGCCAGGTCGGGCCCACTCATCACCTGGACCTCGGCGAGGCTGAGGTAGTTGGTACCACTGAGTTGGATCATCACATATCGGCCGGTCGCCCCGACGGTGACGGACGTGGGACTGCCCGCTTGGGTGGTCTGGTGACTGGACCAGACACCGGAGACGGCCGCCTGCTGTGTGGGCGTGAGTGCGGTGTTGAACGGGGTATTGGACACGAACACCCAGTAGTCGGACAACCGGTCCTGGCAGCAGTCGGTTCGGTTCCAGATGTTGATCGAGGAGATGTAGTTCGCGGATCCGAGGTCGTCCTGCCACCACGCATACTGGTCATCGTTGGTGCTGGAGACCGACCCATCGTTGAACCAGCCGTCGGTGTCGTCGTCGATCGCCTTCGCCGCGATGGGGTTGTTGCCATTGCTGAGGGTCGACGACTGGGACGCCGTTCCGGTCAGAGCGATGTTACCGGGAAGGACGGCGGGCAGTCCGATGCTCACGCCTGCGCTGCTCATGACGCGGGCGGTCGTGGCGGGGGTGCCGGTGACGGCCTGGTAGGTCAGGCTCGAGGTGGGAGCCGCGGTCTGCTCGATGAGGTAGTTGGTGCCGGCGGTCACCGGAACGGTGAGTGTCGCCGCCGAGGTCGGGGCGACGACCACGGCGCCGGTGCCGGCGTTGATCACCTGCACCTGCTGGCCTGGCCAGGGGCTGCGCACCGTGTAGGTGGTGCTGGTCTTGGCTTCGATGCCGACCGTGGACGGGACGCCGCTGCGGACCTGGACGTCGACCTTCGCTCCGCCGAGGATGTAGACCGATCCGTCGACGTTCCAGTCTGACGGCCATGCGGGAGCGATGCGGACGGTGCCGTCGTAGCTCTGCACGAGCGCTTCGTTGGTGCTGGCCGCGACGGTGGCGCTCTGTTCGAGGTCGCCTTCGTACGTCGGGTTGTACTGGCTCAGGCCGTTGATCAACGACTGGAAGTGTGTGATCAGCGCCTTGGTGTTGGACTCGAAGTCGCCGGCCCTTCCCAGGCGGGCGGCGTCCATCGCGTCGAACGACCAGATTTCGGCATCGACGAAGGGCCGGTGATCGAACGTGCGCTTGGCCAGGTTCGTGATGGTGTTGCTGCCGGCAGGGTCATCGCCGATCTGGCCAAAAGGCCACACCGGCTCCAGGTTGATGTTCTCCGCGTTGTGGATCTGTGCGGTCGGGTCGTAGGAAAGGGCGATGATGTCAGTGCCGGCGGCGTCCGCGGTCGCTGCCTGGGCGCTGGTCAGCACCGTGGAGGTGTTGGAGAGGTTGACACGCGGGTAGTCCGGAATCTGCGACTCCGCCGAGGTCAGTTGGCTCACGAGTGCCGAGTCCGTCTGCTGGTTTTGCGCTGCTGAGATCGCGACTGGGAACAGCGCCTTCATCGCGGCCAGGTCGATGGTCGGGTCGTGGACATCCCACTGCGTTTCGTGCGCGTTCGACAGCGGCGCGGTGCTCTTCAGCGTGGCGGTGTTGCCGGCCGTGTCCACGGTGAAGTAGTAGTTCAGCAGGAACTCGGCCGCGTTGGAGATGAGCGGGTAGTTCGTGGCGAGGAAGTTCGCGTCCTTGGTCATCTGGTACTGGTTCCAGACGTTGAGCGCGATCTCCGCGCCGGTGCTCATCGTCCGGGCGTTCCAGGTCGCGCCCGACGTCGTGGTGTTCACGCAGTCGTCCTCGGCGCCTTGCCAGTTCTCCGTCTCGTAACCCTGCCCGGTGTAGCGCATGGTTTCGGGAACGCAGATGCCCGGAACCTGGGGGAACTGCGCCGCCGTCCAGGTCTGGATGTTCGTCAGGTTGCTGGAGTACAGGTTGAAGTACGGGGCGTTCAGCGAATACGCGCCGGAGGTCATGTTCGCCGCCGCCATCGCCCGCAGGTTTTCGTGCCAGTTCGCCGACGCGTCCCAGTGGTCGAAATCGCCGACGCTGGAGAACAGGTCACCCTGACCCGCCTGGCTGCCCGGGAGGGTGCCGCGCTCCTCGGACGCCTCGTAGTACAGGTACA
>NZ_JBIRST010000035.1:0-58263 GCF_044334385.1 Streptomyces sp. NPDC020801 | reverse complement strand
TAGATGCCCAGGTTCCCGATGATCCGGGTGATCGGATCCCAGGACATGTCCACGATCTGCGCCGGCTTGCGCTCCCCGGCACGGGACTCGGTTGCCGTCATGTCCGTCTGAACCTCGTTTCCTCAGTCAGGCGCGCCAGTACGGGTCGTAGCCGCTGGTCAGCTCGGGTCGTTTGTGACGCCACTTCGGTTCCTTGTTGACGGCCATGCTGGTGATGCCGCGCATGCGCCGGATGAACGCGCCGTACGGCTTGACGAGGACCGACGACAGGCTGCCGCCCGTGGGCTCGTCCATGAAGGGCATGAAGGCGTCGGGGAAGCCCGGCATGGTGCAGCCGATGCAGATGCCGCCCACGTTCGGGCAGCCGCCGATGCCGGCCATCCAGCCGCGCTTGGGCACGTTGCAGTTGACGACCGGACCCCAGCAGCCCACCCGCACCTGGCACTTGGGCGAGTTGTAGTCCCTGGAGAAGTCGCCCTGCTCGTAGTACGCGGCCCGGTCGCAGCCCTCGTGGACGGTCTTCCCGAACAGCCACTGCGGGCGCAGCATGTGGTCCAGCGGCGGGGGCGGTGCCGACCCGGCGGCGTGGTAGAGCACCCACGTCAGGGTCTCCATGAAGTTCTCCGGCTGGATGGGGCAGCCGGGCACGTTGACGACCGGCAGGGCGCCCTGCGACTTGAAGTCCCAGCCCAGGTAGTCGGCGAGGCCCATGGAGCCGGTGGGGTTGCCGGCCATCGCGTGGATGCCGCCGTACGTGGCGCAGGTGCCGGCCGCGACGACCGCCCACGCCCTGGGCGCGAGCTGGTCGATCCACCAGTTGAGGGTGAGCGGTTCGCCGGTCTCCAGATCGTTGCCGAAGGAGGTCCAGTAGCCGTCGCCCTCGATGATGTTCTGGTTCGGGATCGAGCCCTCGATCACGAGGATGAACGGGGTGAGTTCACCGCGGGCCGCCGCGCGGAAGGGCGCGAGGTAGTCCTCGCCGCCCAGGCTCGGTGACAGCACCTTGTTGTACAGGTGCACCTTCGGCAGCCCGGGGATGTGCCCGAGCACGATGTCCTCGATCGACGGCTGATCCGCCGCCGTCATGGAGACGGTGTCGCCGTCGCAGCTCATGCCCTCGGAGATCCAGAGAATGTGCATCTCGTCGAAGCCGGCCCGCTCGTTGGCCCGTTCGGGCTCCTGGCTGACCCGGGTGGTACCGCTTTCGGTGGTCATGTCCTCGGCCTCCCCTGGAGACGGTCGCGGAATCGGTCGTAGGCGGCGGCCACCGGTCCGAGCACCGTGAGCGCCGGGGGATGGTCGGGCGCGTTCGGATGCGGCCGGGTCGGGGCGCTCTGCTTGGCCTGTTCCAGGAGCCGGCCGAGTTCGTCCAGTTCCTGCTGGGAGACGTGTTCGCGCAGCAGGGGCAGCGTCTCGCCCTCCTCCTCGCGCACGTGCTCCTCGACCTCGTCCCTGAGCTCGGCCATGAGCTCACCCTCGCGTTCGTCGCCGGGGGGCAGCTTGTCGAGGGCCAGCAGCAGCTTCTTGACCGCCATGTGCTCACTCAGGTGCTCGTCGATCTTCTCCGCGCCGTCCGGAAGGACCTTCCTGGCCATGGGGTAGACCATCATTTCCTCGAGCGCCGCATGCCTGGAAAGCTCGCGGACCGCCAGCTCGACCACCCCGCGCCGCTGGGTCTCGGAGGCCGCTGCGTGGTAGTCGCGGAACAGCTGCTCCACCATGCGGTGATCGTGTGTCAACAACTCGATGGCGTCCATCGCACCTTTCCTCGTCCGGGGCCGGTGGCCTCGCGGCCGCGGCACATCGGGGCGGACGTAACGGAACCGGCCGGACCCGCTCACGCGCTCCACGCCGGGCACGGACGCCGCCCGGTGCGGGGAAGGCAATCCGTCCGTCCACCAGGCTCGCTCCATTCACCGCGGACCGCCTCTTTTGCGGGGTCAGTGGGGTGAACGGCGGCGGTTCGGCCGGGCCGGCCCGACGCGGCGCCCGCGTGTGCTTCCGCTCCGCGCCGGCCGGCACCCGGGCTGCGAGACGCTCCCGCGTCCGCGAGCGTGTGAAGGCCGCCGACGACGTGGCCGCCGACGCGCTCGGGAACACGGCGGAGTGCGGGTCACACCTCGTTCTCCGGCCAGCCCAGGAGACGCGCGCCGATCACCGCGGTCTGCAGCGTGTACCGGTGCACGGGGTCGGCCGGGTCGGCGCCGGTCAGTTTGTGGATCCGCTCCAGGCGGTAGGTGAAGGCGCGCACGCTGAGGCTGAGGCGGCGCGCCGCCTCAGCGGCCGTGCAGCCGGCGTCGAAGTAGGCGGTCAGCGTGTCCACCAGCGGCTGGGCGCCGCCGCGGGCGGCCCCGAGCGGGCCCAGTGTGTTGCGGACCAGGTCGGCCATGGCCTGCCGGTCCCGGGCCAGCACCGGATACACGAGCAGGTCCGCGGCCCGCAGCACGGGCTCCGGCAGGTCGAGACGGTCGGCGAGATCGAGGGCGTTGAGCGCCTCCTCGTACGAGTGGACCACTCCCCCGGCGCCCGGGTGGGAACGTCCGACGGCGACCCGGCCGCCGCCGGTGGCCGCGTACGCCTGCTTGGCGAAGAACGCCAGGACCTCGTCCTGGTCGCCGGGCGCGACGCAGACGAGCCGTCCGTCCTTGGTGGTGAGCAGGATGCGGCGCTCCCCGAACCGGCCGACCAGCGCGTTCTCCACATGCCGGGTGGCCGGGTGGGTGGCGTCCACGGGCTGCCCGCCCTGGGCGACCGCCACCGCATGGGCTCGGGAGAAGAGCAGCCCGTAGCGTTCCGCGCGTTCGGCCAGACGCCCCAGGTCGCTGCGCCCGTAGAGCAGGTCGTCGATGAACTCGCGGCGGTCGGCCTCCTCCTGGCGCATGGCGAGCTTCTGCGCCCGCTCGTGCCCCTCGGCGAAGGCGTCGATGGCCTGCTCGACGGCGGCGAGGAAACGATCGACCCCGGCGGCCGTCAGCGCGGGCGACAACGACCGGGTCTCAAAGAGGTGCCGCCGGACCAGGGTGCGCAGTCCGTGGCCGGCCTCCGCCGCCCGTTCGCCCTGGGCGCGCAGCGACTCCAGTTCGTCCCGGGTCAGGCGGCGGCCGGTGACGCAGACGTCGGCCAGGATCCGGGTGTACCCGGCCAGATACTCGTCGGGTACCTCTGGCCGTGTCACACGCCCTCCCCGGGTCTTGATGCGTTACTGGCGTTTTCTTAACGCACCGAGCACGAGCATGACAAACGTGTGACGGGTGTGCATGTCCGGCATGAACGGCCTGCCGACGTTGCCGGGTGCCGGCAATGCGCGGCGCCGGCGCTCCCTGCCAGGATGTCTCCCGGCAGAAACGGGGGAACAACGGGGAACAACCCGGTGCCGTGCTACGGAAATCCCGGCACCGGGTCCCCGCGCCGCTCCCCGCCGAGTCACACGCCGGCGCTCACCCCGGCCCGAGCACGGCCGACCGCGAACCCACCTCCCACCGCTCCCGGCGCGCCTCCCGGACCACCGCTCCCCGCGCCCCTCGGACCACCGCTCCCCGCGCCCCCGGAGTCCCGGGCAGGGCCGGGCCCCACCCGTTTGGGTGATCAACATGCCATGGGGTTAGCATATGAGCGCCGCCTAGCTCGAAAGATAGATCTGTGACTGTCAACGACGACTCGTTCACCAACTGGAAGAACCGCGAGGAGATCGCGGAGTCGATGATCCCGATGATCGGGAAGCTGCACAGGGAACGGGACGTCACCGTCCTGCTGCACAGCCGCTCCCTGGTGAACAAGTCGGTGGTGAGCATCCTCAAGACCCACCGGTTCGCCCGTCAGATCGCCGGCGAGGAGCTCTCGGTCACCGAGACGCTGCCGTTCCTGCGGGCGCTCACCGAGCTCGACCTCGGTCCGTCCCAGATCGACATCGGCATGCTCGCCGCGACGTACCGGCGCGACGACCGGGGTCTTTCGGTGGCGGAGTTCACCGCCGGGGCGGTCGCCGGGGCGACCGGCGCGAACAAGATCGAGCGCCGCGAGGGCCGCGACGTCGTCCTGTACGGATTCGGCCGCATCGGCCGCCTCGTCGCCCGGCTGCTCATCGAGAAGGCCGGCTCGGGCAACGGCCTCAGGCTCCGCGCCATCGTCGTCCGCGGGGGCGGTGATCAGGACATCGTCAAGCGCGCCTCGCTGCTGCGCCGGGACTCCATCCACGGCCAGTTCCAGGGCACGATCACCGTGGACGAGGAGAACAGCGCGATCCTCGCCAACGGCAACGAGATCAAGGTGATCTACGCCGACGACCCGACGTCGGTGGACTACACGGCGTACGGCATCAAGGACGCCATCCTCATCGACAACACCGGCAAGTGGCGTGACCGCGAGGGGCTGTCGAAGCACCTGCGGCCCGGCATCGCCAAGGTCGTGCTGACCGCGCCCGGCAAGGGCGACGTGCCCAACATCGTGCACGGCGTCAACCACGACATGATCAAGCCCGACGAGCAGATCCTGTCCTGCGCCTCCTGCACCACCAACGCCATCGTCCCGCCGCTGAAGGCGATGGAGGACGAGTACGGCGTGCTGCGCGGCCACGTGGAGACCGTCCACTCGTTCACCAACGACCAGAACCTGCTGGACAATTACCACAAGTCCGAGCGCCGCGGCCGCTCCGCGCCGCTCAACATGGTCATCACCGAGACCGGTGCCGCCTCCGCCGTCGCCAAGGCGCTGCCCGACCTCAAGGCGCGGATCACCGGCAGCTCGATCCGCGTGCCCGTACCGGACGTCTCGATCGCCATCCTCAATCTCCAGCTCGCCCGCGAGACCACCCGCGAGGAGGTCCTCGACTACCTCCGCAACGTCTCGCTGACCTCGCCGCTCAAGCGCCAGATCGACTTCATCAGCGCGCCCGACGCGGTTTCCAGCGACTTCATCGGCTCGCGTCACGCCTCGATCGTCGACGCCGGCGCCACCAAGGTCGAGGGCGACAACGCGATCCTCTACCTGTGGTACGACAACGAGTTCGGCTACTCCTGCCAGGTCATCCGCGTCGTGCAGTACGTCTCCGGAGTGGAGTACCCGACCTACCCCGCTCCCGCGGTCTGATCCGGACCGCCCCGCCCCGCCCGGTGGCCCACCGGGCGGGGCGGCGGCCGTAAGGGCAGGCCGTCGGCCCGGCCCGCGTGCGAGGCGCCCGCCCCGCTCCCGGCCGGCCGCCCGCCCCCGTCGATCCGCCGAACCGGCGTGTGTGAGACTGCGCCCATGATCCGCACCGCGACCCCCGCCGACGTCCCCGTCATCCACTCCCTGATACGTGAGCTGGCCGAGTACGAGAAGGCGAGCGACGAGGCGCGGGCGACGCGGGAGCAGCTCACCGAGGCACTGTTCGGCGAGCGTCCGGCCGCGTACGCGCATGTCGCGCAGGGCGCGGACGGCCAGGTCGTGGGCTTCGCGCTGTGGTTCCTCAACTTCTCCACCTGGCGCGGCGTGCACGGCATCCACCTCGAGGACCTTTACGTCCGCCCGGAGGCCCGCGGCGGCGGCCACGGCAGGGCGCTGCTGACGGAACTGGCCCGCATCTGCGTCCGTCGCGGCTACGAACGGCTGGAGTGGTCGGTGCTGAACTGGAACCGCCCGGCCATCGGCTTCTACGAGGTCCTGGGCGCCCGCCCGCAGGACGAGTGGACGGTGTACCGGCTCACGGACGAGGCCCTCGGCGCCCTGGCGGCGCATCCGGGCCGGCGTGAGTGAGGTTGTCTGCGCGGCCAAGGAGCGCCACGCTCGACACAGCGGTGTACCCGCCCGGCGGGCCGGGCGCGGTCAGGCCCACGGCACGGAGCCCGGGCGGCGGTACACGGCCCCCGATGGGAAAATGTCCCCATGGGGGAACCTGCCCGTGGATGAGGATGTGGGCATGGGCGTCAGCGGTGTGGCGAGCAGTGCGAATCCGGGCGATCCGTTCGACATCAAGACCACGGCCGTGGCGGTCGTCGATGCCGACGGGCTGATCGCCCACTGGAGCCGGGGCGCCGAGCATCTGCTCGGCCACCGGGCCGGTGACGTGCTGCGGCGTCCCGCGGGAGTCCTGCTGGCGGGCGGCGATCCGATGTCCCTCACCTCACGGCTGCGCCGCGTGGACCGCGGCTGGGACGGAGTGGTCAGCCTCCGCCACGGCGCCGGCCACACGGTACGGCTCGCCATCCGGGTGTCTCCCCTGCTGGGCGCGGACGGGTCCCACGACTGGCTGGTCCTGGCGTGCGACATCGCGGACCGGCGCAGACACGAGCTGTACGAGAGCGTGGCACGGGGTCTGCTGGAGCAGTCCCCCATCGGGGTCGCGGTGCTGGACACACAGCTGCGCTACCGGTGGGTGAACCGTGAGCTGGCCGGCATGGAGGAGGCCGCGGCGGACGGCGCGGGGCCGGCCGGCCCCGCGCAGGAGGACGGCCCCGGCCCGGCTCCGGCAGGCGAGGGCAAGTCCTCCGCCGTCGTGACCCGGCACGCCCGGCAGGTGCTCATCTCGGGACAGTCCCAGGTCACCCTCGAACACGTGCCGCCGCGGCACGGTGTACGGGGCCGGGGCGGTCAGGGACACTCCAGGCTGCGCTCCTTCTTCCCGCTGCGGGACCCCACGGGCCGGGCGCTGGGGATCTGCTACGCCGTCCTCGACGTGACCGGCCAGGACCCGGCGCGCGAACGGCTGGCGCTGCTGAACGCGGCCGGCGAGCACATCGGGACCACGCTGGACCTCGACCGGACTGTCCAGGAGCTGGCAGAGGTCATGGTCCCCCAGGTCGCGGACTTCGCGGCCATCGATCTGCTGGACGTCGTCCAGACGGCGGGGGACCGGCCCACCGGCTCGGGACACGGCGCGGCCACACTGCGCCGGGCGGCCCATCTGTCCATCCAGGAGAGCCAGCCCGAGGTGATCGTCGGCATCGGCGAACCCACCCGGTACCCCCCGCGCTCTCCCCAGAAGCGTTGCCTGGCGACCGGAAAGCCCCTGCGTGAAGTCGTCGGCCCGTCGACGCCCTGGCTCGGCGAGGACCCCGAGCGCTGGCGGAAGATGATCGAGCTGGGTGTGCACACGCACCTGGTGGTGCCGCTGCTGGCCCGCGGCATCACCATGGGCGTGGTGACCCTGCTGCGCTGGAAGAACCTCGACGCCTTCGACGAGGACGACCTGCTGCTGGTGGAGGAGCTGGTGGCGCGGGCCGCCGTGTGCGTGGACAACGCCCGCCGCTTCGCCCGGGAGCACCAGGCGGCGCTCACCCTCCAGACGAGCCTGCTGCCACCCAATCTGCCCGAGCACAGCGCCGTCGAGGTCGCCCACCGCTATCTGCCGGCCGACGCCGAGTCGGGGGTGGGCGGGGACTGGTACGACGTCATCCCGCTCTCCGGTGCCAGGGTCGCGCTGGTGGTCGGCGACGTGGTCGGCCACGGGCTGCACGCCGCGGCCAGCATGGGGCGGCTGCGGGCGGCCGTACAGACGCTGGCCGACCTGGATCTGCCCCCGGACGAGCTGCTGGCGCACGTCGACGACCTGGTCGTACGCCTGTCGGACGAGGCCGAGGCCGCTGCCGAGGGCCCGACGGTGGTGGGTGCCACCTGCGTGTACGCCATCTACGACCCCATCGCCCGCAAGATCGTCGTGGCCCGCGCCGGCCACCCGAGCCCCGCCATCGCACACCTGAGCGAGCCCGTCGAGTTCCCCGACATCCCGGCCGGCCCGCCGCTGGGGCTGGGCGGCCTGCCGTTCGAGTCGGCGGAGATAACGGTGGAGGAGGGAAGCATCATCGCGCTCTACACCGACGGGCTGATCGAGGCGTCGGACCGGGACGTCGACGTCGGCATGGAGCGCCTGTGCTTCACCCTGGCCCACCCGGACCGGCCGCTGGAGGAGATCTGCGACATCATGGTCCGCACTCTGCTGCCGGACCGGCCGCGGGACGACGTCGCCTTCCTCATCGCCCGCACCCATGTGCTGAGCTCCGACCGTGTGGCGTCCTGGGAGGTGCCCGCCGACCCGTCGGCCGTGCACGTGGCACGCGAGGACGTGAGCCGGCAACTGTCGCTGTGGGGCCTGGAGGAGACGGCCTTCACCACCGAGCTGATCGTCAGCGAACTGCTCACCAACGCCATCCGGCACGCCTACGGCCCGATCCACCTGCGCCTCATCCACGAGCGCGCCCTGATCTGCGAGGTCTCGGACGCCAGCAACACCTCCCCGCACCTCAGGCGCGCGCGCAGCACGGACGAGGGCGGCCGGGGCCTGTTCCTGGTGGCCCAGGTCGCCCAGCGCTGGGGCACCCGTTACACCAGCACGGGCAAGACGATCTGGGCGGAGCAGCAGCTGCCCGCCCACACCTAGACTGGTGCGGCGACCGGAAAGGTTCGCCGGCCACAGCACTAGCCACGGCCTCCCACGCGGTGTGCGGGCGCCGGGTCCCGCCGGACGTCACCGGCCGCCGGCACCGGCCGCCCCACCGGTCGCCCGCAGGCGAAGCGCAGTGCTAGAACTGGGACATGATCGGACGTTCCCGCCGGTCCCGGACCAAAGCGGCATCGCCGCCCGACGGCCGGCGGTCTCCTGATCCGTCCCGTCGCCCGGGGCCCCGGCCGACGGCGGGGCGTCGCCTCTCGCCGTCCCGGGCCCTTGGCACGCTCGCCGCGCAGGTCTTCCTGCTGCAGGTCATCGTGGTCCTGGTGCTCGTGCTGGCGGCGGCCGCCGCCCTGGTGCTGCAGGGGCGATACGACGGCGAGGACAGCGCCAAGAAGCGTTCCCTGGCGGCCGCGGAGGCGTTCTCCCACGCACCCGGCACGGCGCTGGCGCTGGAGTCCCCGAACCCCACGATGCTGCTGCAGCAGCCGGCGACGCAGACGCAGGTGGGGGCGGGCCTGGACTTCGTCTCCGTGCTGAACAAGGACGGGGTGCGGGTGGCCGACACGGATCCGAGGCTGATCGGCACCAAGGCGAGCGGCGTGGGCCGGGCCGCCACGGGCGAGACCTTCACCGACACCTACCACGGCAGGCCGGGCGACGCCGTGCGCGCGGTGGTGCCCGTCATGGACCCGAGCCGGCGCGTGGTCGGCATGGTCACCACCGGAATCCAGGTCGAGACCCTGGGCCATCTGCTGAACCAGCAGGTGCCCTTGGTGCTGGGTTCCGCGGCGCTGGCCCTCGCGCTCGCGACCGCGGGCGCCGCGCTCGTCAGCCGGCGGCTGCGCCGCCAGACCCACGGTCTGGGCCCGGCCGAGATGACCCGGATGTACGAACACCACGACGCGGTGCTCCACGCGGTGCGCGAGGGCGTGCTGATCGTCGGCGCCGACGGGTGTGTGCTGCTCGCCAACGACGAGGCGCACCGGCTGCTGGACCTCCCGCAGGACGCCGACCGGCGGTACGTCACGGAGCTCGGGCTCGCGCCGGAGATGACGCGACTGCTGATGTCGGGCGAGGACGCCTCCGACGAGGTGTTCCCCGCCGGGAGCCGGCTGCTGGCTGTCAACACCCGCAGCACCGCTCCGTACGGCGGCGCGCCGGGACTGGTGGCCAGCTTCCGCGACACCACGGAACTGCAGGCCCTGTCCGGCCGCGCCGAGGTGGCTCGCGGGCGTCTGACCCTGCTGTACGAGGCGGGCGTACGCATCGGCAGGACGCTCGATGTGCGGCGGACCGCCGAGGAACTGGCCGAGGTGGCCGTGCCCCGGATGGCGGACGTCGTCACCGTGGAGCTCCTCGACACCGTGCTGCACGGCGAGGAACCCACGGGTGCGGTGAACCGGATGCGCCGCACCGCGCTGCGCGGCTCGGACACCGGAGATCCGCTGCAGCCGGTGGGTGACCTGATCCAGTTCGTGGTGGCCGACACCCCGATGGTGGCGGCGCTGCGGCGCGGCAAGGCCGTTCTGGTGCCGGACCTGCACGCCGCCGAGGACTGGCGGGCCCAGGATCCGGAGGGTGCGCGGCGGGTGCTGGAGCACGGCATCACCTCACTGATCACGGTGCCGCTCAGGGCACGGGGCGTGGTGCTCGGCATGGTCAACTTCTGGCGGGGCGCCGGCTCGCCGCGGTTCGAGGAGGAGGACGTCGCGGTCGCCGAGGAACTGGTCGCCCGCGCGGCCGTCGCGATCGACAACGCCCGGCGGTACTCCCGTGAGCATGCGATGGCGGTGACGCTGCAGCGCAGTCTGCTGCCCCGGGACCTGCCCGAGCAGGACGCGCTGGAGGTGGCCTGGCGCTATCTGCCGGCGCAGTCGGGCGTGGGCGGGGACTGGTTCGACGTCATACCGCTGCCCGGCTTCCGCGTGGCGCTGGTGGTCGGCGACGTGGTGGGACACGGGCTGCACGCGGCGGTGACCATGGGCCGGCTGCGGACGGCGGTGCTGAACTTCTCCTCCCTGGACCTGCCCCCGGACGAACTGCTCGGCCATCTCGACGAGATGGTGACGCGGCTGGACACCCAGACGGCGAGCGCCGACGGCGAGGCGTCACCGGTCACCGGGGCCACCTGCCTGTACGCCATCTACGACCCGGTGGGCGGGCACTGCGCCTTCTCCCGTGCCGGGCACGTCGTACCGGCCGTGGTGGACCCCCTTGGGCGGGTGACCTTCCCGGACCTGCCCCTGTCGCCGCCGCTGGGGGTGGGCGGGCATCCCTTCGAGGCGGGCGAGCTGGACCTGCCGGAGGGCAGTCGGCTGGTGCTGTTCACCGACGGTCTGATCGAGGACCGCGGGCGGGACATCGACGAGGGGCTGCACCTGCTCGGCTCGGCCGTCGCGCATCCGGACCAGACGCCGGAGGAGACCTGCCGGGCGCTGATGGAGACGATGCTGCCGGAGCACCCGAGCGACGACGTCGCGCTGCTCGTCGCCCGGACCAAGGTGCTGGACCCGTCACGGGTCGCGGTCTGGGACGTGCCCTTCGACGTCATGGCGGTCTCCCGGGTGCGGACGGACATGAGCCGGCGACTGCACGACTGGGGGCTGGAGGAGTCCTCGTTCGGCATGGAGCTGATCCTCAGCGAGCTGTTGACCAATGCCATCCGCTACGGCGCTCCGCCCGTCCGGGTCAGGGTCCTGCTGGGCCGGACGCTGATCTGCGAGGTGTCGGACGGCAGCAACACCTCCCCCCGGCTGCGGCGCGCGGCCATCACCGACGAGGGCGGCCGGGGCCTGTTCCTGGTCTCGCAGTTCGCCGACCGGTGGGGCACCCGCTACGTGGCGAGGGGAAAGGTGATCTGGGCGGAACAGTCCCTGGACGGCCCCCAGGAGCCGGACCCGACCGTGCTGCTCGACGAGATGGCCTGGTGAGCGCAAGGTTGCCGGGACCGGTGATCCGCTCGGCGAACCCGTCCGCGATCCACGGGAGGGGAAACGGGAGGAGAGAACCGTACCCCTGCGCGGCTGCGCGCCGTGACCGTGAGAAGCCCCCTATTAGACGCTGAGTCAAATTACTCAACCGTAACCTCCCGGCCGCTACCGGCGGTAACCGCAGGTGGGTACGTTCTCGTCAGTTCACTCCCCATGTACGTGAGGAGTCCGGTGGACGACCGGGCCCCCTCGCGCCGTCGTGCCTCGGCACCCGGACCGGCCCCGGCCGGTGTCCCGGAACCAGGCCGCCACTCCTGTTCGGCCGCATCTTCAGGAGGTTCCCCATGCCCGCGCGCAGATATCTGCTCGCCTCCGCCGTCGCCGCCGCGTCCCTGTGCACCCAGGCTTTCCCGGCCATCGCGGCCACGGACTCCGGCCCCGTGGTCTCCCGGGGCATCACCATTCCCGGGTTCTACAACCCGCCCGCCGAACTTCCGGCGGCCGACGGCGCCCTGATCCGCAGCGAGCCGCTCCCGCTCGCCCTCAGCCTGCCCGGCGTCGACGGACCGCTGCCGGGCCGCGCCACCCGCCTGATGTACAAGTCGACGGACTCGGCCGACCGGCCCGTGGCCGTCACCGGCGCCTACATCGAACCCACGGCGCGCTGGAACGGCGGCGGACCGCGCCCGCTGGTCGTCGTCGCCCCGGGCACCCTCGGGCAGGGCGACCAGTGCGCGGCCTCCATGGGCCTGGAGCACCCGGTGTCGTTCAACGGCCGGACCATGTCGGTCGGTTACGAGGACCTGGCCATCTACCGGCTGCTCGCCAAGGGCGCCGCGGTGGTGGTCACCGACTACGCCGGGCTGGGCGCGACGGACCGGCTGCACACCTACGTCAACCGCGTCGACGAGGCCCACGCCGTCCTCGACGCGGCCCGCGCCGCCCGCGACGTCGAGGGAGCGTCGGTCACCTCCGCCTCGCGCGTCGCACTGTACGGCTACAGCCAGGGCGGCGGTGCCACCGCGGCCGCCGCCGAACTCCAGCCCGGTTACGCCCCCGACGTCCCTCTCGTCGGCACCTACGCCGGCGCACCGCCCGCCGACCTGACCGAGGTCACCAGGGCCATCGACGGCAGCGAACTGGCCGGCGCCCTGGGCTGGTCCCTCAACGGATTCCTGCAGAGCGACCCGGAGCTCAAGCCGCTCGCCGACGCGCACCTCAACGCCGCGGGCAGGACCGCCCTGGCCGACCTGTCCACCATGTGCGTGGGCGACGCGCTGTTCTCCTACGGCTTCACCAAGAGCTCCAGTTGGACGACCGACGGGCAGACGGTCAGTGACATCATCCGCTCCACACCCGCGTTCCAGGCCTTCCTGGACAGCCAGCACATCGGCACGATCAGGCCGGCCACTCCGGTCCGGGTGGCCACCGGAATCAGCGACAACCTGGTCCCGCACGCCCAGGCGCGGCAACTCGCCGTCGACTGGTGCCGCAAGGGCGCCGACGTCACCTACAAGGCCGTCGCCCTGCCCGGCCTCGGCAGCGCCCTGCTCAACCACGCCGGCCCGCTCCTCGCCGACCAGGGCAGTGCCATCTCCTGGCTGACCGACCGCCTCACGGGCCGTCCGGCCGCCTCCAACTGCGCGACGATGCCCGTGCAGCCCTGACCGCGCCCCGCGCACCCGCACCCGCACCCGCACCCGCACCGAGCACAGGAGGGCCGCCCCGTCACCGGCGGGGCGGCCCCTCGTGTCCCGGACGTCAGGCGGCGCCGCGCGCCCTGCGGCGCAGCGTGAGGTACGTGCCCGTCGCCCCCGCGGCCAGCAGCGCGCCCGCGGCGATGCCGGCCGGGAACGTCGGGAAGGCGGACGTGTCGACGGCCGCGGCGGTGTTCTGCAGGGCCGGACCCGGGGTGATGCTCGTGGCGACCGGCGCCACGTGGTGGATCGGGCCCACGGACTCCACCGAGCCGTCGCTGTTCAGCAGCACCTGCCTGCCGTTGGGGTGGCGGAAGTCGAACAGGCCCGTGAGCGGGCCCGCGCCGGCGTCGAAGGAGTGGTCGCCGATGCGCCCGATGTGCCAGTTGTCCTCGACGAAGCGGATGATCGACGTCTGGTCGGTCGGGGTGTGGTCGACCTTGTTGACCTTGCTGTACGGGGAGACGACCAGCAGCGGCTGCCGGGCACCGGGGCCGCAGCGGTCCTGGTAGCCACCGGACGCCTTGGGGCCGGCCTGGCAGGCGGGGCTGTCGGTGGCCTTGCCGTTGGAGCCGGGCGCGGTGTCGGTGGAACCGTTGCGCACCTTGGCGTAGGCGTGGTCGTACCAGCCGTCGGAGTCGTCGTAGGCGATGACGACCGCGGTCGACTTCCACTGCGGCGAGCTCTGGATCGCGTTGATCTGGCTGACCAGGAAGTGCTGTTCGTCGATCGGGTCGGAGTACGCGGCGTGTCCGTCCTGGTAGGCGCCGGCCTTGACGAAGCTGACGGCCGGAAGCCTGCCCGCCTTCAGCGCGGCGGAGAAGTCGGTCAGGTCGTAGTTGTGGTTGGCCCGGCCGTCGTGGCCGATCTCCGCGACGTCCTTGGGGGGCAGGTGGTGCGGGTTGGACGTCGACTTGTAGTACGCGAACGGGTTGTGGTGCGGGCTGTAGTCGACCACCGACGCGCCACCGACGTTGGTGTGCGCGGTGTCGCACTTGGCGTACTCGCCGTGCTTGCCGGTCCACGCGGTGGACGGCCGGAAGCCGCCCTGGAACCAACCCCAGCTGACCTTCCCGGTGTTGAGCAGGTCGCCGATGTTGCGGCCCTTCATCACGGCGAGGGCGTTGGAGCTGGTGTGGTCCTTGCCGGAGCAGTCGTCGAAGCCGGGGTCCGGGTCGTTGATCATCGTGCCGACGCCGCTCGCGTCGGGCGACTTGACGGTGTAGGCGTCCGGAGTGGGGGTCTGCTTGGGGTTCTCGGTGCCCGAGGCAGGGTCGACGGAGATGACGCCGTGCGTCTGACCGGAGATCAGGTTGATGGCGCCGGGGCTGGACGGGCCGTAGGTCGAGCTGAAGGAGCGGTCACTGAGGGCGTAGTGCTGGGCGTAGTTCCACAGTCCGGTGACGGTGTTGCCGTCGTAGTAGTCCATGACCAGGCCCGGCTCGCCGAACAGGCCGCCGCTGCACTTGTCGACCTCGGTGTTCTCCACGTACTTGTCGGCCCTGCCGCCGTTGGCGGCGTACTGCTCGGGGCCGTAGGAGTGGTTCTGGTCGCACGTCATGGCCTGGGCGGGGGTGAGCCGCTTGGGGGCGTACTGGTTCGGATTGTTCGTCAGCAGCCCGGCGTGCGCCAGGGTGTCGATGTTCTTCGGGGTCCTCTTCGACGCCGTGAACCTGGTGCCGTCGGTGTTGGCGGCCTTCGGGTACGTGGCGAAGTAGTGGTCGAAGGAGATGTTCTCGTCGAACAGGACGACCACGTGCTTGATGGGCGTGGCCGTCGGCGGGTGGCCGTGCTGGCCGGCGGAAACGGCGGCCCAGCTGGGGGCGTTGCCGCCCAGGACCGTGAGGGCGGCGGCACCCGCAAGCGCCCCCAGGCTCCGTATCGTTGCTCGTCTTCCCCTGCTGGCCATGCTGTTTCCCCTCTGGGCAGGATCGTTCTTGCGTGGTACGGCCTGGATGCTCCGCCGGGCAGGCAGCGCGGCGGCGGAGCCATGATGACCCCGGGGTGAACACCGGGTCAGGGAAGCCGAGCCAATTCTTGACCGTGTATTGACCAAATGGGTGAACGAGTTGGTCGTACCGGTTCAGGCGAGGAGACTTCGCCCGTACCAGTCGGAAGCGTCGCGCACGCCGGGCAGGGCGAAGAAGTAGCCGCCGCCGAACGGCTTGATGTAGTCGGTGAGCGGCTCGCCCGCGAGACGGTGCTGGATCGTCTCGAACTGCCGGGCGAGGTCCTGCTGGTAGCAGCAGAACAACAGGCCCATGTCGAGGTTGCCGTTGCCGTCCATGCCCCGGTCGTAGTTGTAGGCGCGGCGCAGGATGCGCCGGCCCGCCGTGTCCGCGGTGCGCGGATCGGCGCGGCGGATGTGGGCGTCCAGCGGAATGACGTCGCCCTTGGGGTCCTCGGCATAGTTGGGGACGTCGTGCTCTGCGTTGCCGTCGAGGGGCGCGCCGGACTGCCGGGCCCGGCCGAACATGCGCTCCTGCTCACCGAGCGAGACCCGGTCCCAGAACTCCACCAGCATGCGGATCAGCCTGACGACCTGGTAGCTGCCGCCGACCGCCCAGTCCGGCTCGCCGCTCCCCCGGTTCACCCACACCAGGCGGTTCATCTCGCGGTCGTCGGTGGCGTCCGGGTTGGCCGTGCCGTCCTTGAAGCCCAGCAGGTTGCGCGGGGTGCCGGAGGGGCGGGGCGGACTGCTGAAACCGTCCAGGCGCCAGCGGATCTGGAGGCCGCCGCGGGTGTGCCGGGCGATGTCGCGCAGGGCGTGCAGGACGGTGTCCGGGTCGTCGGCGTGCAGGTGCAGGCTCAGGTCGCCGTGGCACCACTCGGGCCTGAGGTCGTCGTCGGGGAAGGAGGGCATGGCCTTCAGCCGGCGCGGGCGCAGCGCGCTCAGCCCGAACCGGTCGTCGAAGAGGGTGGCGCCCACGCCGGCTGTCACGGCGAGCGCGCCGGAGGGCAGCCGGTCGCCGAGGATGCCCGAGTCGGCGGGCGGGCCGGTGACGCCCACCGGCTCCGGGGTGCCGCCCGAGGTGAGGAAACGGGCGCGGTCGGTGAGGGTGCGCAGCAGGTCGGCAAGTTCCGGCCGGTTGCCGGCGGTGACGTCGAAGGCGACGAAGGCGCTCGTCCGGCGCACGGGCGCCAGGACCGACTGCTGGTGCGGGCCGTGGAAGGGTGCGGCCTCGGCCGCCGTCGGTCCGCAGTCGGTGGCGGTGCCCGAAGTGGGGGCGGCCGCGCCGCCGGTGGCCAGTCCGGCTCCGGCGAGGGCCGCGCCGCGCAGGAAACGGCGCCGGCCCACTCCCTGGGCCCGTTCGGTTCCGCCCGCCCGCTCCGTCGTGCTCACGCCGTCCTCCGCGGATCGCACAGGGTGGCCACCGAGGCCAGCCGTTCGACCAGATCGCCCAGGACCGCGTCGGTCCGCTCACGCTGGGTACGGCCGAGGCGGTCCAGCGGCGTCCAGTCGTCCCCGTGGCGGAAACCGTCCAGGAGCGCCCGGGCGCGGTCCATCGTGCGGTCCAGGGCGGCCAGACCGGTGTACCGGGTGGTGAGCAGCGGGTGCAGCCTGGACAGCACGGCGCGGGTGCCGTCCAGGTTGGCGCGGGCGGTGGCGAGGTTGCTGCCGCTGCCGTAGTCGGTGCGTGCGGTCAGCTCGAACTGCACGGTGTTCTCCAGGATCTCGTGGGCCCGCAGCCCGAGTTGGGCCGGGTCCATGCGGGCCTGCGCCCAGCCGTCGCGCAGCGCGGTGACGGCCTTGACCAGGCCGGCCGCGGGGGCGCGCAGCGTGCGGGCGGCCTCGCCGTGCCACAGTCCGTACTCGATGCGGTGGAAGCCGGTGAAGGACGGGTCGTGGACCCCGCCGGGCAGGCCGGCGTCGGTGGCGTTGATCCGTCCGTCCGCGTCGCCGAAGGCGTCATAGGCGGCGCCGAGCCGCTCGTACTGCAGATGCGCCGGCAGCCAGGCCGTACGGGCCCCGGCGAGGTCGCCGCGTTCGATGGCGGCACGCAGCTCACCGGTCAGCCGCACCACCTCGTCCAGGCCGCCGGCGACCCACTTCTGGTAGGCGATCGCCGGGGGAATCAGGTCGTGCTGGGTGACAGGGGCGGCGGCCGGGCCGCTGTGCCCCCGGCCGAGGCGGACCGTGGGCCCGGTGACCGCGTCGGCGTCCTCGGGCACGCACCGGAAGGCGTACGCGCCCTTGCCCAGGCGGACGGTCATCGACCGTGTCGTGCCCGGACCGATGCCCTCGACCTCTCCGTACACCGCCCGGCTGCCCGGGTCCTCCAGGTACACCTCGGCGGCGGCGCCGGAGGTGTTGCGCAGATCGAAGACCTGCACGCCGGGCACCGGTGCGTCCCAGCCACGGCCGCAGCGGCCCGGCGACACCTCCACCGTGGTGTGCGTCAGCCCGCGGGGCGCGGCGTCCGCCCGGTGGGAGGTGCGGGCGAGGGCCAGCACTACGCCCAGGACGAGCGCCAGCACCAGTGCGGCGGCACTCCACAGACGGAGCGAGCGCACGCCGGCGCCGGACCACTGCATTTTCCGGGCCTCCCAGTTCGTGCCGTACGCGATCACCTCATGCTAGGCAACGACGACCGCACGAACAGGCGTCCGAGGAAACCGGTGGCCGTAAGTTCCCCTCCCGTTCACCGTCCCGTCGCGTACCGTGGGAGGGTGGCGCACTCCCGGCGCACTCCCGGCCCAGGTCGGGCCGGTCGCCGGAGCCGCCCCGCGGGTGCCCCCAAGTGATCGGCATCGTCCGGAAACACAACCGAAGCCTTTCCAATATGATCACCAAAACTCTTATGGTGAGCGGCAGTTGAGGCTCTCGACCTCGACCCGCAGGTGCCGCCGGCGCACTGCGACGCGCGTTCCCGCGAGTCCGGCTTGGCGCGATCGGGCGCGACGAGCAGGCCCACGGCCCGGCCGCGGGCGGCTTCGGCATCACCCGTGGTCACGTAATTCAGAAGCGACACCGCTGAATCCGATGGAACGGAGCGGTTGGACTTCAGGATCACGCAGGAGCAAGGTGGGGGGCGTCCCGCCGGGACCGGCGGGACGCCCCCGCACCGCACCACCCGGAGAACACCCGATGACCCACGTCGCGGACCCCGAGCGCTACGACGGCACCATGCGCTACCGCCGCACCGGCCGTTCCGGGCTCGACCTGCCCGTCCTGTCCCTTGGCTACTGGCACAACTTCGGCGACGACCGGCCCTTCGAGACGCAGCGCGAGATCGCCCTGCGCGCCTTCGACCTCGGCATCACCCATCACGACCTGGCGAACAACTACGGCCCGCCCTACGGTTCGGCGGAGATCAACTTCGGGCGGCTGATGAAGCAGGACCTCGCGCCGTACCGGGACGAGCTGGTGATCTCCACCAAGGCCGGCTGGGACATGTGGCCCGGCCCCTACGGCCAGGGCGGCGGCTCCCGCAAGTACCTGCTCGCCTCGCTCGACCAGTCGCTGCAGCGCATGGGGCTGGAGTACGTCGACATCTTCTACTCCCACCGGCTGGATGCCGGCACCCCGCTGGAGGAGACGATGGGCGCGCTGGACACCGCCGTCCGCCAGGGCAAGGCCCTGTACGTCGGGATCTCCTCCTACGACGCCGAGCGCACCCGGCAGGCCGCCGCGATCCTCCGTGAGCTGGGCACCCCGCTGCTGATCCACCAGCCGTCGTACAGCATGGTCAACCGCTGGATCGAGACGGAGGGCCTGCTGGAGGTGGCCGAGGAGGAGGGCTTCGGGATCATCGGCTTCACCGCCCTGGCCCAGGGGCTGCTGACCGGCCGCTACCTGGACGGCGTCCCGGAGGACTCACGGGCCGCGCGGGGCACCTCGTTCGACACCGGCTGGCTGTCGGAGGACATGCTGCACCGGCTGCGCGCCCTCAACGACATCGCGGCCCGCCGCGGGCAAACTCTGGCGCAGATGGCTCTCGCCTGGGCCCTGCGCGACGAGCGCGTCACCTCGCTCGTCATCGGCGCCTCCCGCGTGGCGCAGCTGGAGCAGAACGTCGCCGCGCTGGAGAACCTCGACTTCAGCGGCGAGGAGCTGGCCGAGATCGACAAGTACGCCACCGACGGCGGCGTCGACCTGTGGCGCCAGGCCCGCACCGGAGACCTCGGCTGACCCGCACCGGCGGCAGACGCCTCGACCCCCGCCCGGTGCCGGGTGGGGGTCGACGACTTCGAGCGTTGGGCAGGCCTTGCACCTGCATCTCCCCGCGGGAAGCGGGGTGTCTTTCCTTGGACCACCAACGCATGGACGGGGGCCGGGAGTTCCGGCGTCCTGCTCGAGATCGAGCATAACCGACGTCTTCCGACACCGCCTCCCGCGCCGCGCCCGTCGCCGTCGCGCGCGGAAGAGGACGTCGTAATCCGCCGTTTGCCGGGTACTCGACAGCACCTGCCCATGTGCACGCGGCGCGCGAACGCACCGTCGCAGCCGATCAGCGAGTCTTGGAGGCGTACAGATGAGCACGGTCAAGGAAATGGTGGAGGTCGACGTCCCCGTCCACACCGCCTACAACCAGTGGACGCAGTTCCAGGAGTTCCCGAACTTCATGGAGGGGGTCGAGGAGGTCAGGCAGCTGGACGACCGCCACAACCACTGGACGACCAAGATCGGCGGCGTGCGGCGGGAGTTCGACACCGAGATCGTCGACCAGCTTCCCGACGAGCGCATCACCTGGCGCAGCACCACCGGCGACACCAGGCAGAGGGGCAGCGTCCGCTTCGAGCGCGTGGACGACACCCACACCCGGGTGGAGCTCGTCATGGAGGTCGAGCCCAGCGGAGTGGCGGAGAGGACCGGGGACATGCTGGGCATGGTCGACCGGAGGGTCAAAGGGGACATGAAGCGGTTCAAGCAGTACATCGAGGAGCGCGGCGGTGAGTCCGGGGCCTGGCGCGGGCGCGTCCGCCCCGGAGACACCGGACCCGCTCTCTGACATCGACGACGCGCCCCGGCCGCCCCGGCCCATCGGGGCGGCCGGGGCGCGTCGCTGCCGTTGCACGGTGTCGTGATCCGGACCGGGCCGCGCGCCGTCGAGAGCGAGCCGGACCAGCCGGCGCACGAAGGCCTCGTCGAGCGGTGCTCCGCTCAGCAGCACACGGGCGAAGAGCGCGCCGCTGACGGCCTCGACCAGCAGGCCCGGATCGGTGTCCGCGGCGGGTTCCTCACGTGCCACGCCCCGCCTGACCATGACGGAGGCGCGTTGGAGGCGCTCGCTCCAGTAGGGGCCACGGCGGTCGTCGAGCGTGTCGTCGCGCTCGACGCTCAGACGCAGCAGGGCCTGGCCCTGCGCGGTGCTCAGCAGTTCCGCCAGTGAGGTGAAGAACCGCACCAGGTCGGCGTGCACGCTGCCGGTGTCGGGGACCGGCAGCGCGGTGTCCAGTTGCGTGGTCAGGGCGTCGAGCATCAGGTTCTCGCGGGTCCGCCACCGCCGGTAGATCGAGGTCTCGTGGACCCCCGCGGAGCGGGCGACGGCGGCGACGGTCGCGCCCGCGAGCCCTTCGGCCGACAGCAGGTCCACCGCGGCGGTGAGCACGGCCTGCCGCATGCGCGCTCTCCGCGGCGGCGCAGGGGCGGCACCGGCGGCGGCGCGGGCCCGTCCGGAGCGGCAGGACCGTCCGGCACGATCGCGGAGCTCGGGGCGGGCGTCACCGCGTGGACGCCGGGGCAGTGGGTGGTCCGACATGCCGGTGGCCCTCCCCCAGCTCCTCCGGCTGATCCAGGGCGGCCGGGTGGACTTCTCCGCCTCCATCGGCGGTGTGCTGCCGCTGGCCGAGGCCGCCGAGGCGGTGGAGCGGCTGGAGAAGAAGGAGGGCAATCCCGTCCGCCTCATCCTGCGCCCCTGACCGCCCCGACCGCCCCCCTCCGCCAGGGTCAGAGGCCGGCGCCCGGCTGCCGCCCCTTGCCCTTCCCGCGGCCCTTCCCGTGATGCTCGCCGTGGGCCTTGCCGCGGGCCTTTCCGTGTCCTCCTGCGTGCCCCCCGGCCCCGCCCTTGGCCCGGCCCCTGCCGTCTTCGCCGTCCTTGGGCGCCGGGGCCGGTGACACGAGGTCGTGGGCCGCGTCCAGCGCGGTCGCCACGGGTCCGGTGTCGGCCGGCCCCGTGGCGCTTTCCTCGTTCGCCTGAGCCGGCAGGACGGGGCCGAGGAGCAGCCCGCCCCCCAAGGCCAGAACCGCCACCACTTGCCGACCCCCGATGCGTCCCAAGTGACCGGACAAACGCCCACCTCCCTGTGCTCGCCGAGCCGATGCGCCCGGCACGGGAAGGCTGGCAGACACGAGGCCCGGCGCGCGGCGTGTCAGGGCCGGGTCCCACGGACGAGGGATGCTCGGCCGTTCGGGTGACGCATCCCGCGCCCTCCGCGCCCTCCGCGCCGTCCGGACGGCCCGTCAGTTGCCCGGGCCGAGCCCCCGGGTCGTGTGGGCGCACTCGGTTCAGAGGTACCCGGACCGCAGCTTGGCGGTGTCGGAGGCCGGGGACGAGACGCCGTCGCCCTGCGGCTTGTGCAGGAAGCACGTGGTGCCGGGCCGGCAGCGTGATCGTCCGCTGCGGGTAGTGGTTGCCGCTGTCGCCGCACGGGTGGAAACCCGGCGCCAGGACGGCCGTTGCGGCCCAGCACACCGCCGTCGGGCCCCGGCGGCGCATGAGCGCGTAACCGAGGCCGGGACCACCGAGGTTGAGCAGCGCCACCGCGGCCGCCCACAGCCCGTCCGGCGCGGCGGGCGGCGGCATCGGGGGCATCGGGGGCATCGGGGGGACGCTGGATCCGTGGGCCGTGCGCACACGCATCAGCGGACATCTGGGCTCCCCCCGTCACCAATGCCCGTATGTCGGCGGATGTGTGCGCGTACGGGCAATGACCGCACGCCGACAGACGCGGCGGCGGCCGTGCCACAGCACGCGCGGGGAATTGGCTGTTTCTGCCGGGGCGGGCACGAGCCGGGCGGTGGTTGGGTGACCCGGGGGCGGCTCCGGAGAACCCGGGGCGCCCCGGGGAGCCCGTGCTTCGGTCACCGCCGACAGGAGGAGTGCAGATGACGTCCATGGATGCGGCGCCTCGCGTACCGGCGCCGCAGAGCATTCGGCTGCCGGGGATCGTGCTCGGGGTGGGCCTCGGCGGTTTCGCCGACGGCATCCTGCTGCACCAGCTGCTCCAGTGGCACCACATGCTCTCCAGCACCAACCACGACCGCATCGGAGTGAAGTACTACAACCCCCACACCGTGTCCGGGCTGGAGATGAACACCGTGTGGGACGGCATCTTCCACACGGTGTGCTGGGTCGCGGTGATCGCGGGTCTGGGCATCCTGCACGGGCGTGTCACGCACCACCGCCGGGCGGTGTGGGCCTCGCGAGTGCTGTGGGGGTGGATCCTGGCCGGCTGGGGGCTGTTCAACCTCGTCGAGGGAGTCCTGGACCACCAGATCCTCGGCATCCATCATGTGCACGGCGGCCCGTACCAGGCGTGGTGGGACGCCGGGTTCCTGCTCCTCGGAGCGCTGCTGCTGGGCGGCGGCGGGCTGTGGCAGCGCAGCGGCGGCCCCGCTCGCCCCGAGGGCACGGCCGGGCCCGTCGGCGCCGGGGACGACGTGTGATGGGCGGCGGCCACCCGATGCACGACCACTCCGGGTCCGCCGTCGGGCTGCTGGGGGTGGGGCTGACCGTGGTCGTGCTCGCCGCGGCCGGTGTCGGACACGTACTGCTCACGCGGCGTGCCCTGAACCGCAACCCCGCTCCGGGCCGAAGCGTTCTGCGGTCGGCGTCCTTCCTGGGCGGACTGGCACTGCTGGCCCTCGCGCTGCTGCCGCCCCTGGCTCCCGCGGCGCACACCGACTTCCGCGCGCACATGACCCAGCACCTGCTCGTCGGCATGTACGCGCCCCTCGCACTGGTGCTGTCCGCGCCGGTCACCCTGCTGCTGCGCGCCCTGCCGCCGCCGAGCGCCCGCAGGGTGGTCATGGTGGTGCGCAGCCGGTACGCGCGCTCGCTGGTGCACCCTGTCGTCGCACTCGCGCTGAGCACGGGCAGCCTCGCACTGCTCTACTTCACCCCCCTGTTCAGCACCGCCATGCGGCACCCGGCGGGTCACTGGCTGCTGCACGTGCACTTCTTCGCCTCGGGCTGCCTGTTCGCCCACGTCATCGCCGGGCCCGACCCCGCGCCGGGCCGACCGGGCGTGCGGGCCCGGCTGGTGTGCCTGGGCGTGGCCGTCGCCGTCCACGCGCTGATCGCCCAGGCCATGTACGGCGGGTTCTTCGTCGACGTCCGCGCTCCGGTCGGCCAGGTCCAGCAGGGCGCGGAGATCATGTACTACGGCGGGGACCTCGCCGAACTGCTGCTGGCCGCCGCGCTGGTGGCCACCTGGCGTCCGGAGCGCCGCACCGGAGCGGCGGCGATCCGCACGGCCCCCGGAACTCATGCCTGTGAGGCATGATTTTCTGTCTCTACAGGCATTGGACGCATGCATCGATCTGATCGACCCTTGGAGGGGAGTCGTCGTTCCCCCCGCCCAGAAGGAGTCGATCAGCCCGTGAAGGCAGCGCGCGGTCTCGCGTTCACCCCGGTGCCCCTCGCTGCGGCGGCGCGGGGTGCCGTCGCACTGGCCCTGCCGCTCCTGGCCGGCGTGTGGACCGGGGCAGTGATCCCCGCCGTGATCGCGGGAATCGGTGCCCTGTGGGGGGTGAGCCAGGACGGTTCCGATCCCTACCGGATGCGGGTGCGGCGGCTGGCCTGCATGGGCCTGGCCGCCGCCCTGGGGCTGCTCGCGGGTGAGCTCGCGCTGCGCAGCACCCGGGCGGGAGCGGTGACGGTGTGCCTGGTCGTCGCCGCCCTGCTGGCCGGCTCGGTGAGCCTGCGCGGCCGGGTCGCCTCGGTGTCCGGGATGCACCTGCTGCTGGGCGTCACCATCGGCAGCGGCATCCCGGTGCCGGGTCCGTGGTGGCAGCCTCCCCTCGCGCTGCTCGCCGGGGTGGGCCTCGTCGTCGTCCTGTCCGCGACGCCGTGGCTGTGGCGGCGGTACCACATCGAGCGGGCCGCCGTGCGGGCCGTGTACCGGGCAGCGTCCGAGGCCCTGTCGGCGGCGGGCCGGCCCGGGGCGGAGGCCGCGCGGCGACGGCTGACCGCCGCCCTCGACCACGCCCACCAGGTGATGGGCCGTCACCTGGACCGGCAGGTGGGCCGGCGGGTGCGGCCGCAGTCGCGGCTGAGCACGCTGCTCGATGCCTTCCACCTGGCGGTGCGGCTGGGCGAGGTGACGTCCGCGCTGGTGTGGGAGGGGCGCCCGCTCCCCCGGTCCGTGACGGAGGTTCCGCTGATGATGGCGGCGCGGCTGCTGCCGGGGACGGGCGTGGCCCCTGCCGCCGCCGGCCGCGGGACCGCCGCGGCTCACCTGGTCGCGCCGCACACGGGTGCCGACTCGCCGGGCCTCGGCGCGCTCACCGCGTTGTACGCGCGAATCGGCCGCGCTCCGGACGGCGAGCCGGCGCCGCGGCTGCCGGACCAGCCGTGGCAGGGGCGGGCGGCCCATCTGCGCTACGCCGTCCTGCTCGCGGCCTGCGTGCTCGTGGCCCAGCTCTGCGCCGAGCTGCTGCACGGCCCACGCGGCTACTGGCTGCCGATGACCGTGGCCTTCGTCTACAAGCCCGACTTCGGGCCCGTCCTGCGCCGGGCCCTGCACCGCTGCGCGGGTACGGTCGTGGGGGTGGCCGCCATCGGGGCGGTGGTCCTGCTGACGACCGACACCTACGCCCTGATCGGCGTGGTGGCGGCCTTCGGCGCGCTGATGGCCGTCGGCGTGCGCCACCACTACGGGCTCGCCACGACGGCGCTGACGGCGATCGTCTTCGTCATGGTCGATCTGCTGGGCGACCACCGGGCGCTGTACGCGGCTCGCATCCTCGACACCGCGCTCGCCGCCGTGATCGTCCTTGCCGCGCACTTCGCCCTCTGGCCCAGCTCCGCGGCCGGCCGGGCCGCGGCGCAGACCGAGACCGCCCTGGCCGCCGCCCACCGGTACCGCGACCTGGCCCCCGAGGCCGCCCCGGCCCAGCGGCACGCACTGCGCCGGACCGCCTACCACCGGCTGGCCGAGGCACGGCGGGCGGCCGCCCACGCGCACGGCGAACCGAGCCGGCCCGGCCGGACGCTGCCCGACTGGGAGGCGGCGATCACCGCGGGTGAGCGGCTCTGCGACGCCGTCAGCGCGCGGAACCTGGCCGTCGCCGGAGCGCCGTCCATGCGTCCGGTGCCTGGCTGCGGCGGGTCCGATGCGGTGGGAGAATGAGCGCGATGGATCTTCAGGTACTGCGCTCCTTCCAGATGGTGGCCGACGGCCTGACAGTCACGGAGGCCGCCGCCGAGGCCCGGATCACCCAGCCCGCCCTGTCCCGGGCACTGCACCGGCTGGAGGAGGAGGTGGGCGCGCAGCTCCTGCAGCGAGTGGGCCGCGTCCTGCGTCTCACTCCGGCCGGACGGGTGTTCAAGGAGTACGTCGACACCGCCCTCGACAGCTACGACCGGGGACGGCGGGCCGTGGCCGAGGTCGTCGACCCGGACGCGGGGCTGGTGTCCCTGGCCTTTCTGCACACCCTGGGCACCTGGCTGGTGCCGAAACTCGTCACCGGGTTCCGGCAGGCGTATGCGCAGGTGCGGTTCGAGCTGCACCAGCACGAGGAGAACGGCCTGGTCCAGCATCTCCTGGACGCCACCGCGGACCTGACGATCACCAGCGGGGACCCCGGCCACCCGCTGATCACCTGGCGCCGGCTCCTGGTCGAACCCCTCTGGCTCGCCGTCCCCACCCAGCACCGTCTGGCGGAGCACCGCCGGGTCCGGCTCTCCGAGGTCGCAGGGGAGCCCTTCATCCTGCTCAAACCCGGCTACGGGCTGCGCAGCGTCACCGAGACGCTGTGCCGTCAGGCCGGTTTCACCCCGCTCGTCGGCTTCGAGGGCGAGGAGGTCCACACGTTGCGCGGCCTGGTGGCGGCCGGCCTCGGCGTGTCCCTGATCCCCTCGTCCCCGGACACGGCGGCGACCCCGGACTTCCCGATCCGCTATCTGGAGATCACCGATGTGCACGGTGCCCGCGACATCGGCATCGCCTGGCTTTCGGGCCGCACGCTGCCGCCGGCGCCCCGGCGCTTCATCGACCACGCCCTCCAGGTGACGGCGCCGGCACCCTCCGGAGCCGCCTGAGCCGTCGAGAACCCGCTGTGAGACCGCCGATGCGCTTGGAGTGTGCCGGATCACAGCGCTCAGGGGTAAGGCGGCGGAACTTCCGCCGGTGGTTGACCGTTCATCCGTACGTGGCCGCGGAGGGGACGGTGTCCCCGGGCCTCACCTCCCGCCCACGGGGACGATCGTTCGGCTGGAGCCCCATGGAGCACATCGCCGCGAGGCGACCGCCCTCCGCGCGTCACCGCGGTACGGCCCCGGCTGGAACCCCCCGTCCAGCCGGGGCTCTTTCCTTCACTGCCCGGCCGGCTGCTCCAGCGGATGCCCGGCGGCGCAGGCCCACGGCTCCTGGCCCGTGTCCTCGTTCCACGGCTCCGGGCCCGTACCGTCGCTCCACGCCTGCAGGGCCTGCCGGTCCACGCAGACGATCCCGCACTGCTCGGCGTACTCGGCCGCCGGGGCGGTGAAGCCACTGGTGGTGACGACGACGGCGACCTCGGCCTCGTGCACCGTGTAGCAGGTGCCGCCGAAGCGCTGCAGATCCTCGGAACCCACCCGGTTGGTGTCGCAGTAGCGCTTGCACTGGACGACCAGCCGCCGTCCGTCGGGAGCCACGGCCAGCACGTCGGCGCCGAGGTCCCCGGCTCCGCCGACGACCTCCACCTGCGTGCACCCGTCCCGTTCGCACAGCGCGGCCACGGCCTGCTCGAACTCGTCGGGCCCCAGGGCGTCGTAGTCCACCACGGTCTCCTCGGACGGCCCCGGAAGGCACTCGGGTCCGGCCTGCGCCGGCACCAGCGGCGTCTCGGCGACGGCGGCGGGGGGTGTCTCGAGCGCGTCGAGCGCCGTGGCGGTGGCCGCCTCCAGTGCGGCGGCGGCCCGTCGCGCGGCGCCCTTCGCGCCGTATCCGCCCCGTTGGCGCCGTAGCGTCACAAAGGCCGCCGCGCCGACCAGGCACAGGACGGCCGTCCAGGCCGGGCGCCGCTCGGCGGCGGCCGCCGCCGCACGGGCGGTGAAGCCCAGGGTGGTCACGGCCAGGGCGAGCAGGCCGAAGAACAGAGCCGTGGCGCGCAGGTCGAACGGGCGCCGGTGGTCGGTCCGGCGTAGGCGGCGTGCAGGTGTGGTCACGAGGGTGAGATGCCCTTCCCGGTAGCTGTGAAGATCACTCCCGCCGTCTGCCCGGGATCGTCCGCTTCACCGGCCCCGGAGTGCACTGACATGCCCTTGCCTGGAGCAATGACCGTGTCGGGGCGGTGTCCCGCAGCACGCTGGTGGTCTTGATCAAGCCCGCCGGGAGTTCCTGTGGACAGGCCGCCTGAGTGTTTCCCCGAGGACCGTCTCACCGAGCCGGGCCGCACCCTCGTGCGCTCGTCCGGTTCTCCCCCGCCGCCGCGGCCTCACGGGGGCCGGCGGAGCGAGCAGTGAGAGGGCCCGGCCGCCGCCGGGGCGGGGACCGCCCTGCCCCGCGGACGACCGGCACGCAGCCGCAGATGCCCGCCCAGCCCCTGTGGCTGCGCTGGCTGCCCGTCCTCTACGTCGCGGCGGTCCTGGCCCTGGAACCGATCACCCCGGTGGACTGGCCGGTGAGCTTCCTGCTCATCGCCCTGCCGGTGGTCGCCGCCTACTCCCACGGTCCCCTCGTCGTCGCCGGCGTCGCGGCTTTCGCGATCGTCTTCGAGGGAGTTCTGGCCGGCACCCCGTGCTGCGCGGGCCGTTCCGTGGGCTATCTGTGGGACCGGCACTACGTCGCCAACTACGTCTGCACCAGCCTGGTCGGAGTCCTCGGCACGATCCTCGCGGTGCACCGGGTGCGCCGGGAACGCACCCTCGCCACGGTGCGTTCCGTGGCCGAGACGGCGCAGCGCGTCCTGCTGCGGCCGGTGCCCCGTCGTCTGGCCCAGGTGTCCGTGGAGACCCTCTACCTGTCGGCGGCCGCGGAGGCGCGCATCGGGGGCGACCTGTACGAGGCGGTGCCGACGGCGTACGGGGTGCGCCTGCTCGTGGGTGACGTCCGCGGCAAGGGCCTGGTCGCCGTCGAGACGGCCGCGACGATACTCGGCGCCTTCCGCGAGGCCGCGCACGACGAGACGGATCTGATCGGTGTGGCCCGGCGCATGGAGCGCAGCATGAGCCGGCATGCAGCGCAGCTGCCCGGCAGCGAGTCGGCGGAGCGTTTCGTCACCGCGGTGTTCGCGGAGATCCCCGACCGCGGAACCGTGATCCGCATCGTCAACTGCGGCCACCCGCCGCCCCTGCTCATCAGCCGCGGCCGGGTCACCGAGCTGCACGCGACCGACCCCTCCCCGCCCATCAACCTCGGCTCGCTGGTCGGCAACGGCTACCACCTCGACGTAGAGCCCTTCCACCCCGGTGACCAGCTGCTGCTGTACACCGACGGCGTCACCGAGACCCGGGACGGCACCGGGGCGTTCTACCCGCTCGCCGAGCGGGTACGGCCCTGGGCCGGCCTGCCGCCCCGCGAACTCCTCGAACGCCTGCACACAGACCTGCTCGCCTACAGCGACGGGCACCTCGACGACGACATCGCCGCCCTTGCCGCCTACCGCCTGCCCGACGGGGCCCGCTCCTGAGACGGCCCGGTCCCCGTCCCCCGGCTCGGGGGCGGATCAACGGGCGGACGGCGTCTTCTCGCCCGCCCGGTTCCGGCGCGTGAGCAGACGCTGGGCGAGGTGCATTCCGGGGGGCAGATGGCGGCGGAGCGCCGCGCGGGCGGCGTTGGCGCCCGGCGCGCCATGGACCCCGCCGCCCGGGTGGGCGCCGGCGGAGGCGAGGAAGAGCCCGGCCACCGGCGTCTCCGGGCGGGCGGTGCCGGGTACCGGGCGGAAGACGAGCTGCTGGTGGAGGGCCGTGGTGCCGCCATTGATGGCGCCCGTGTCGAGATTGCGGTCGAGCGACTGGAGCGTGGGCGGGGCCAGGATCCGGCGGGCCCGGATCAACGAGCGGAAGCCCGGCGCGAACCGTTCGACCTGCCGCTCGACCCGGTCGGCCATGATCTCCTGCTCGTTGGCGTCCCAGGCGCCGGTCAGCCCTTCGTCCGCCGCGTCGCCCGAGATCTCCCGGGGGACGTGGGTGTACAAGATTCCCCGGAGACGCGAGCCGGTGCAATTCGTGGGCGCACCGGGGCAGCAGGCGCGCCCACCCCCGTCCTGCCGGGCGGCCGACGACCCGGCCCCGCCCGGGGCGGACGGGGCGGACGGGGCGGACACCGGACAGCCGGCCCGCTCAGCCGGACCCACGCCCGGCGACGACCACCGGTCCGCCCGGCCGCCCGGCCCCTACGCAGGCCCTCGGGCCGGGGTGTCCTCGGGGCCGGGCGGCATCGCCAGGTGCGCGAGGTCGCCCGGGCGGGGGCTCGTCACCGGCCAGAGCGGAGCCGGGGTGCCGTCGGCGACCGCGGCCGGGGCGTCGGTGAGGTTCATGCGGTCGCGCAGCCGGCCGTAGAAGTCCATCGGGCCCAGCCGGACCACCCGCAGGCGGCGCGGGGACGCGTACACGCCGATCCAGTCGCCCGGGTCGAGCACTCCGCGCAGCTGGCCGTCGATGCTGACGGCGGCCTGGCCGGACCGTTCGAGTACGCGCATGGCGACCGGCTCGTCCGGCGCGGCGACGACCGAGCGGTTGAACGTCATGTGCGGGGCGACGGGGGTGAAGACGAGGGCGTCCGCGCGGGGCGAGACGACCGGGCCGCCGGCGGCGAAGCTGTAGGCCGTCGAACCGGTGGGCGTGGCGACCAGCAGGGCGTCGGCGGAGTACGACGCCAGGAGCCGGCCCGCGAGATAGAGGCCGACCGACACCTGCCGGTCCCGGGCCAGCTTCTCCACGACGATGTCGTTGAGCGCGGTGACGTTCAGCGCGATGCCCCAGTCACCACCGGACTCGCAGTCGGTGCGCACCCGCGGTGGCGGCAGGAGCGGGCCGCGGCCGTACCGCATCAGTTCCTCGATGTCGGCGGGCACCTCCAGGCGACGGGAGGCGCGCAGCGTGAGCAGCATCCGGCTCTCGACGGTCAGCCGTTCCTCGAGGACGGCGTCCAGCGCCAGGCGCACGCCGCCCGCGGGCACCTCGGTGAGGAAACCCACCCGGCCGAGGTCGACCCCGAGGACCAGGGCGTCGTTCTCGGCGGCCAGCCGGGCGCCGCGCAGGAAGGTGCCGTCGCCTCCGAGGGTGACGACGACATCGGGGTCGCCCGCGGCCTCGACCTCCTCGCGGGCGCTGCGGCGCCCGCCGTCGTGCCACACGTCGATGTCCGTGCACTGCACGGCGTGTTCTTCGCACCAGGCGCGCACGGCCCCGGCTGCTTGTGCGGCCTCGGCACGTCCTCCGTGGACGACCAGGCCGATACGACGCACCGTCACATCCCTCTCCGAGCCAACTGGAGGCCGGCTGCCATCCTTGCCGTGCGACGCCCCCGGCCGAACGCCACGCCACCGCACGGCCCCTGCCGCCCTCACGTGAGCGACGGGGAACTACACCGCGTTCCCCGGCACGCAGCGTGGAAACGCCGGAAATTCCAGCGAGTCTTCCTGCGAATGCGGGGCAGACGGCGGATCGGAGGTTGATAACCATGGTTCCTTTGCTGCTGGTTCTTCTGCTCGCCCTGATCCTCTTCGGTGCCGGATTCGCTCTGAAGGCCCTGTGGTGGATCGCGGTCATCGTGCTCGTGCTGTGGCTCCTGGGCTTCGTCGTACGGCCCGCGGGCAGCGGCGGGCGCAGGGGCCGCTGGTATCGGTGGTGACGGCCGCCGGGGCGGTCCGGCACGTGCAGGCGGTGGGCCCCGCGCTCACCCCCGGCGCCCCCCGGTGTGCGCGCCACGGTTACTCGCGTCCCCCGCGGGCTCCACACCGCCCCCCCCGGCGGGGGGCCCCCGGGCGCCCGCTCTCCGGGCCGCCGCGGGTGCAGGGGGGCCGGGGCCCCCCGCTCGAACTTTCGCCTGGCCCCCACCAGCTTGCGCGGGGGGGTGTGGCGGGGGGGGGGGGGGGGGGGGGGTGTGGTGGGGGGGGGGGGGGGGGGGGGGGGCGCCCCCGGGGGGGGGGGGCCCCCCCCCCCCCCCGCCCCCCCCACCGCTGTGTCCGCTCCTCGTTTCCTCGCGTCCCGGACGGTCTCCTCACGTCCCGCACGGCCTGGGTACCCGAGGGCGCCGAGTGGATCCGCGTCCCGGGTAAAGCAATTGCATGGTCTAGTCCAAAGACCCGCATGGTCCAGACCAATCTATTGACGTGCTCGCAACAGTCTCAGGAAGCTGGGGCCACTCCCCACCCCACTGGAGGCACGCAGTGAGACGTCTTCGCGCATGTCTGGGCGCGGCGGCCGCCGTCGGACTCGCCGCCGCCGGCACCACCGCGCTGGTCGCGGGCAACGCCTCGGGCGCGACGAGCGCACTGAGCAACCGCTGGTACGCCGCGGCCCCGTACCTGATGCCGCTCGACAACGACCCGCCGGACACGGCCGCCATCATGGACGCCACCGGCCTGAAGGCGTTCCAGCTCGCCTTCGTCCTGGCCCCCGACGGCGGCGGCTGCTCCCCGACCTGGGGCGGCACGGCCCCCGTTTCCTCGGACACCGCCGTCCAGTCGGTGATCAGCACCATCCGCGCCAGGGGCGGCGACGTCTCCGTCTCCATCGGCGGATACGGCGGCACCAAGCTCGGCCAGACCTGCTCGGACGCGGCGGCCACCGCGGCGGCGTACCAGCAGGTCGTCACCAAGTACGGCCTGCACGCCATCGACTTCGACCTCGAGGAGCCGGAGTACGAGAACACGGCGGCCATCAGGAACGAGATCGGCGCGGCCAAGATCCTGCAGCAGAACAACCCCGGCCTCTACGTCTCCGTAACCACCGCGGGCACGGCGGACGGCACCGGCTGGTTCGGCAAGCAGATGCTGCTGGAGGCGAAGTCCCAGGGGTTCACCCCGAACAACTTCTCCATCATGCCCTTCGACGGCGGCTTCGGCGGCGCGGCCGCGCAGACCAGCGCCCTGACGAACTTCAACCAGATCCTGCAGTCCACCTTCGGCTGGGACCAGGCGACCGCCTACGCCCACGAGGGCTTCTCCGGGATGAACGGCCGCAGCGACACCGGCGAGATCTTCGGCCAGAGCGACTTCCAGACCGTGCTGGACTACGCCACCAGCCACAACATGGACCGCTTCACCTTCTGGTCCCTCAACCGGGACCGCCAGTGCGCACCGCCCGACAACGGCGGCCGCACCTCCGGCACCTGCTCCAGCGTGCCGCAGAACTCCTGGGACTTCGCCAAGTACTCGGTGAAGTTCGCCGGGGCCACCCCGCCCAGCACCACCCCGAGTCCCACCCCCACCCCCACCCCCACGCCGCCCGGCACCGGGTGCAAGCCGGCGTGGAGTTCCGGCGCCGTGTACACCCAGGGCAACGAGGTGTCGTACGGCAAGCACAACTGGAAGGCCAAGTGGTGGACCCAGAACGAGGTCCCCGGCTCCTCCGAATGGGGACCCTGGCAGGACGAGGGCGCCTGCTGACGGCAAGCCCCACCCGGCCCGACCGGTGGGCGGGACATCCCTGCGCGGGGCACCCCTCCCCCGCGCGGTGAGCGCGCCGTCCCCACGGCCGGCGGTGGGCCGGGGGGCCTCGGCCGGGCGCCCCGCCCACCGCCACACGAATCACATCCCCGCCGGCACAGGCCTGGTCACGGCTGTCCCGATCCCGGGACCGTGGCGCCGCCGGCCCGCACGGCCTCCACCACCCCCTGGTGCAACTGCCGGCTGTCCCGCTCGGAGGCGCACGGCACCGGGCTCCCGCTCAGCGTGAACCACTGGGAGGTACCGCTGTACTGGACCGTCACGTCGGCCTGTCGTCCGTCCCACGTGGTGTGCACGGTCAGATCGCCGGAGACGATCCCCGCCTCCTTGGTGTGGGCGCCGCCATGACCGGCGAAGACCCCTGTCGTCGTCCACGATGCCCAGACCATGGTCATCGGCCTCCTTCCCTACCTCGAGTTGTCGACGAGGAACTTCACGGCACGGGCCAGAGTGGTCAGTTCGGGATAGTCGTCCTCGTCGATGCGCACCCCGGCGCGCTCGGACAGCAGTTCCACCAGCCCGAGGAAGTCGAGCGAGTCGAGTTCCAGGACGTCGCGGAACGTGTCGTCCGGGCGCAGCCGGGACAGGTCGGCGTCCGGGACGATCTCGGTGATGGCCTCCCTGACCAGGGCCAGCGCCTCCGTGTCCGTCATGGTGTTCATCCGCTCACAACTCCTCGGGTTCTTGCAGCAGTCGGTCGACCGCCGTCAGATAACGCGCACCGACGGCACCGTCGGTGGCCCGGTGGTCGGCGGACAGCGTGGCCGTCACCACCGGCCGCACACCGAGCAGACCGTCCACGGCAACGGGCCGCCGCACGACGGCGCCGAAGCCGGCCAGGGCCACCTGCGGTGGGTGGATGACGCCGAAAACGGCCTCCACGCCCTGGTCACCGAGGCTGGTGACGGTGAGGGTGGCGCCGGACACCTCACTGCCCCGCAGCCGTCCCAGACGGGCCCTGCGCACAAGGTCCTTCAGGACGGCCATGAGGTCCTCCGGCGGCAGGGTGTCGGCGTCGTGGATCACCGGGGCGAGCAGTCCCCCCTCGCGCAGTGACACGGCGACCCCCAGGTGGACCCCGCGGCCGGGGACGAAACCGCCGTCCTGCCAGAAGCCGTTGAGCTGTGGCACCTCGTGCGCGGCCCTGGCCGCGGCCTTCAGCAGCAGCGCCGCCGGGACGAGACGGCCGGAGGGAGCCCGGTTCCGGTTGCGCCGGTGCAGCCAGTCCTCGGCCGCCGCGAGGTCGACGGTGGTGGACAGGTAGTAGTGCGGGATCTCCCGTTTGGAACGGCTCATCAGGTCGCCGATGGCACCGCGCATCGCCGCCGTGGGCCGCCCCTCGCCGCTTCCGCGCGGTACGGCCACGGGCGCGCGGGCCCGGGGAAGCTCCCCGTCCTTACCGCCCGGCGCAGCCGGCCCTTCCGGTGCGAGGAGTGCGGAGCCGGCCCGTGCCCGGACCGCGGCGCGCACGTCCGCCGCGCGCACCGCGCCGCCGTCACCCGTGCCGTGCAGCACCGTCGGGTCGATCCCGAGCTCACGGGCCAGGCGCCGGGCGTACGGGGTCGCCCGGACCCTCGGTGCCGGTGTGGAGACGGCGTGCTCGACGTCGGAGCGGGTGATCCGCCCACCGCGTCCGGTGCCGTGCAGGGACATCAGATCGACGCCTCGTGCCTCCGCCAGGTGGCGAACCAGCGGCCCGGCACCGACTGCGGGCTCCGGCTCGGCGGGCACCGGCCCGGCAGGCGCCGCATGGACAGGCTGCCCCTCGGCAGCCGCCACCCCCACAGGCTCCGGCCCGGCAGGCTCCGACCCGGCAGGCGGCACCTCCACAGACTTCGGCTCGGCGGGCTTTCCCGGAGTTGGTGCGGCGGGCGGGGCGGCCGTCACGGCCGTGGGGGCCGCCCGCCGCTCCCGTACGGCCGGGACCGGGCCGGTGCGCGGCCCGGGCGCGGCCGCCCCGGTCTCGATCACGGCGAGCGGTGTCCCCACCGGGACCCGCGTCCCCGGCTCGACCAGCAGCCGCCCCACGGTGCCGGACTCGAAGCACTCCACCTCGATGGCCGCCTTGTCGGTCTCCACGACCGCCACCACATCGCCCCTGCCCACCCGGTCCCCCGGGCGCACCAGCCATTCGAGCAGCAGCCCCTCCTCCATGTCGGCGCCGAGCGAGGGCATGGTGAACTCAGTCATCTCAGCGGGCCCCTTCCACGTCCGGCGGCCGCACCTCGCCCCCGGTGGGCGGTGCTGCGCCGACCGTTCGGCGTGCGGCGGCGACGATGCCGCCGACCTGCGGCAGGGCTGCCTCCTCCAGTCTGCGGGCGTAGGGCACGGGTACCTCTGCGCTGCACACGCGCTGCACGGGAGCGTCGAGTTCGTAGAACTGGTGCTCGGTGATGCGCGCGGCGACCTCCGCGGCCAGGCTGCCGCTGCGCCAGCCCTCGTCGATCACGACGGCACGGTGGGTGCGCGCGACGGAGCCGCCGAAAGTGGCGTCGTCGAGCGGGCGCAGCGTGCGCAGGTCCACGACCTCGGCACTGATACCCCCGCTCGCCAGTTCGTCGGCGGCCGCGAGCGCCTTGGGCAGACAGCCGCCGTAGGTGATCAGGGAGACATCGGTGCCGGGCCTGCGGACCGCGGCGTGGTCCAGGTCGGCCCCGGCCGGGTCGGCCGGCAGGTCACCGGAGGCGTTGTAGAGGCCGACGTGTTCGAAGATCACCACCGGGTCGGGGTCGGCCAGCGCGGGCGCGAGCATGTGGCGGGCGTCGGCGATGGTCGCCGGGGCCAGGACCCGCAGTCCGGGGATGTGCGCGTACCAGCCCTCCAGACTGTGCGAGTGCTGGGCCGCGAGCTGCCGTCCGGCGCCCGTGGTCATGCGGATGACGATGGGCACCGGCAGCTGGCCGCCCGACATGTGCAGCAGGGTCGCGGCGTTGTTGAGGATCTGGTCGAGGGCGAGCAGGCTGAAGTTGACCGTCATGATCTCGACGATGGGCCGCATGCCCGCCAGGGCCGCGCCGATGCCGGCCCCCACGAACGCGGACTCGGACAGCGGCGCGTCCCGGATCCGCTCGGGGCCGAACTCCTCCAGCAGGCCGAGGCTGACGCCGAAGCAGCCGCCGTATCTGCCGACGTCCTCGCCCATCAGGAAGACCCGCTCGTCGGCGCGCAGTGCCTCCCGCAGGGCCTCGCGCATCGCCTCCCGGTAGGTGGTCTTGCGTTCGGCGGCCCCGACGGTGGGGGTGTGGTGGGCGGACATCACCGGTTCGCCTCCCGTCCGGGGCTGGTGACATGGCTCAGCAGGTCTTCCACCGGTTCCTCCGGCGCCTGCTCCGCGGCCTCGACGGCGGCCTCGATCTCACTGGCCACGCGTGCCTCCAGTTCGCCGAGTGCCCGGTCCGGAAGGTCCCCGCTCTCCCTGAGCCGCCGGGCCAGCAGCTCGATCGGGTCGCGTTCCTTCCACCGCTCGATCTCGGCCTTGTCCCGATAGCGGTCGGAGTCGTACATGGAGTGCGCGCGGAAGCGGTAGGTGCGCATCTCCAGGAAGTGCGGTCCGGTGCCGGCCCGGAGCCCCTCGGCCGCCCGGCGGGCCGCGTCCTCGACGGCGAGCACGTCCATGCCGTCGACGGCCCAGGACACCATGCCGTACCCGGCGGCACGCATCGCCAGGTCGGTCTGTGCCTGGTGACGTGCCAGCGCGGTGCCCATCGCGTAGAGGTTGTTCTCGCAGACGAACAGCAGGGGCAGCCGCCACAGCGCGGCCAGGTTGGCCGTCTCGTGGAACTCGCCCTCGGCGAAGGCACCGTCGCCGAAGAAGCAGCAGGTGACGCGATTGCGCCCGGTCATCCGGTCGGCGAGCGCGAGCCCGCCGGCCAGTGGCAGACCACCGCCCACGATGGCATTGCCGCCGTAGAAGCGGCGGCCTGCGTCGAAGAGGTGCATCGAACCGCCGCGGCCGCGGCTGCAGCCGGTGGCCTTGCCGAACATCTCCGCCATGATCGCGTCGGCCGGGACTCCGCGCACGAGAGCGTGCCCGTGTTCCCGGTACGTCGACACCACCGCGTCCTCCGGCGTGAGCGCCTGGGCGACGCCGACGGCAACGGCTTCCTCACCGATGTAGAGGTGCATGAAACCTCGGATGCGCGCGGCGCTGTAGAGCTCCACGCAGCGCTCCTCGAACCGGCGGACGCGCAGCATCGACTCGAGCAGGGCCGACCGGTGGGCGGCCTGCTCGTCCGGCTGCGTCTTCGTCGTCTTCGCCCTGGTCCTGCGCGGGCTGTGGGTGCCGCTCATGTGGACCCCTCCGTCCTCTCCAGGGTGGACAGATCGCCCTCGGGCAGGCCGAGTTCGCGTGCCCGCAGCAGACGGCGCATGACCTTTCCGCTGCGGGTGTGCGGCAGTTGCCGGTCGAAGGCGAGTTCGCGGGGCGCGACGGCGGGCCCGAGGCGGCGCCGGGCGAAGGCCAGCAGTTCCTGCCGGGTCTTCGCGTTCTCCTCGAAGCCGGGTCGGAGGCTGACGAACGCCTTGACGATGTTCCCGGCGACGGGGTCCGGCCGGCCGATCACCCCTGCCTCGGCGACCGCCGGGTGTTCCATGAGGGCGCTCTCGACCTCGAAGGGGCCGATGAGGTGTCCGGCCGACTTGATGACGTCGTCGGCGCGCCCGACGAACCAGTACCAGCCGTCCGCGTCGCGCCGCACCAGGTCGCCGGTGTGGTACCAGCCGCCGGCGAAGGCGGCCGCGGTGCGCTCCTCGTCGTTCAGGTACCCGCGGAACATCGACGGCCAGCCCGGCCTCAGTGCCAGTTCGCCCTCCTCGCCGGGCTCCCGGACGACGGTGACCCGCCCGTCGACGATCTCGGCGCGGCCGTCCTCCCCGCGGCGCAGCACCGCCGCCTCCACTCCGGGCAGCGGGCGCCCCATCGAGCCGGGGCGGATGTCGCAGCCGGCGAAGTTCGCGATCATGATGGCGCCGGTCTCCGTCTGCCACCAGTTGTCGTGCACCGGCAGTCCCAGGACGTCCCGTCCCCAGACCACGGCCTCCGGGTTGAGCGGCTCGCCGACCGACGCGATGAAACGCAGCGCGCCGAGGTCGAAGGAGGCGGGCAGGTCGTACGGCCCGGTCCTGGGTGTCGTCCGCATCAGCATGCGCAGCGCCGTCGGCGCCGTGTACCAGACGCCGACCCGCTGTTCGGCCAGGATCCGGTACCAGCGACGGGCGTCGTAGTCGCCCTGGTCCACGACGACCGTCACACCGTGCATCAGCGGTGCGACGACGCCGTACGACATGCCGGTGACCCAGCCGGGATCGGCGGTGCACCAGAACACGTCGTCCGGGTGGAGGTCCAGGGCGTACAGCGCCGTCGCGTAGTGGGCCACGGCCGCCTCGTGGACGTGCACGGCGCCCTTGGGGGTGCCGGTGGTGCCGCTGGTGAAGTGCAGCAGTGCCATGTCGTCGGGGGACGTCGGCGGGATGGTGAAACGGTCCGCCGCGTCGGCCATCAGCGCACCGAAGGAGACCGTTCCCGGCAGCTCGTCCGCGCCCTCGCCGACGATCAGCACGTGCCTCAGCCCGGGGAGCCCGTCCCGTTGCCCGGCGACCTTCCTGCGGTACAGCTCCGCGGTGGTGACCAGCACCCGGGCCTCGCTCAGCCGCAGCCGCTGCGCCACCGGGTCCGGTCCGAAGGCGGAGAACAGCGGGCACAGGACCGCGGTGTTCTTCAGCGTGCCGAGGACGACGGTGTACAGCTCGGGGCACCGCCCCAGCAGCGTCACCACCCGGTCGCCGCGGCCGATGCCGAGCGTTCGCAGCACGTTTGCGAACCGGGCCGTGGCGCGGGCCAGTTCCGCGTATGTCACGGTCGTCACGGAGTCGTCGCGGCCGACGCAGCGCAGCGCGGTCGCCGATGCGCGGGCTCCCGCCGCGTGGCGGTCCACGGCCTCGTGAGCGATGTTCAGTCCCCGGCCGCCGGGCAGTCCGTCGAGCCGGGCCCGGGCGCCCGGCCAGGAGAAGGTCGCGCAGACCTTCTCGTAGTCGTCCAGGTTGGGCGGAACTCGAGGCGGAGTGTCCTTGCGGATCGTCTCCCAGGGCATTTAAGCCCCCTTCCCTCCGGGCCTGTTCCGATCGTCCGACTGACCCGCGCCGAGGGCACAGGGCCGAACGGCCCCCGGTCCCGGCCGGACGGCTCCGCCCCGTTCCGCTCGCCCGGGCACCTTCGGAGAGGACCGATTCCGAGAGGACCGAGTGGCCCCTGGCCAAGAGCTGTCCGGCCCCTCTCGCGCACGGCACCGGCGCAGGACGATGGACGCACCGGAAGGCACTTTCCGAGAGCGAGGCACGCGGTGAAGAAAACTCTGTCTCTCGGGCGGATCGCGGGTGTCCGCGTCGGGCTGCACTGGAGCGTGCTGGTCATCATCGCCCTGGTGACCCTGATGCTGGCGCGCGGCCGCTTCCCGTACGCCCACCCGGGCCAGTCCGTCGTGGCCTACTGGGCGCTGGCCGCCCTGACCGCCGTGGTGTTCCTGGCATCCCTGCTGGCGCACGAGCTCGCCCACGCGGTCGTGGCGCGCCGCAACGGCGTCCAGGTCGACGACATCACCCTGTGGATGCTCGGGGGCGCGGCCCGGCTGCGCAGCGAGGCTCCCACGCCCGGCGCCGAGCTGCGCATCGCCGCGGTCGGCCCCCTGACCAGTGCGGTCCTGGGCGGAGTGTTCGTCGGCCTGACCTGGTGGCTGAAGGCTGTGCACACCTCCGGGCTCGTGGTGGAGGCGGTCGCCTGGCTGGCCGCCATCAACATCGTGCTCGCCGTCTTCAACGCCCTGCCGGCCGCACCGCTCGACGGCGGACGCCTGCTCCGGGCGTTCCTGTGGCACCGCACCGGTGACCGTCTGCGCGCCACCCGGGGCGCCACCGCCGCGGGCCGGGCGCTGGGCTGGTTCATGGTGATCACCGGTTTCGGCGCCGTGCTGTTCGCCGGCAACCTGTCCGGGCTGTGGGCCGCCCTGATCGGCTGGTTCCTGATCGCCACCGCCACCGCCGAGGCGCACCAGGCGGAGGTGAGCACCGTGCTGGACGGCATTCCCGTCGGCTGGATCATGGCGCGCGACCCGATCACCGTCCGGGCCACGTCGACCGTCGAGGAGTTCCTGTCCGGCGGCCCCCTCGGCCGTTACCGGCACTCCGCCTTCCCGGTGCTGGCCGCGGACGGCACGGTGGCCGGGCTGGTCACCGTGCACATGGCCGATCGGGTCCCCGCACGGGAGCGTACGACCACGACGGTCGGGCAGCTGATGCGCCCGCTGTCCGAGGTCACGACGACCACGCCCGACGAGCCGATCGCCGAACTGCTGCCCCGCCTGGACACCAGCCGTGAGCACCGGGCCCTGGTGCTGGAGGACGGGTCCCTGACCGGCATGGTCTCCCTCACCGACGTGGGCCGGCTGCTGACCTGGCTGACCGCCGCATCGGGCACCGGTCGGCCCTCCCCCGGCTCCGGCGGCCCGATGGGGCCGGCGGGAGGGGCCGGCCCCGGCCCGTTCCGCGACCGGACGAGCAGGTGAGGCGCCATGCCGAACGTGACCACAACGGACCTGTACGAGGTGACGATGGCCCTGTCCTACCTCCGCGAGGGGATGGACCGGCCCGCCACCTTCAGCCTGTTCGCCCGTGACCTGCCGCCCGAGCGGGGGTTTCTGGTGAGCGCGGGCCTGGAACCGGCCCTGGACTTCCTCAGCGGCTTCCAGGTCACCGCCGACGACCAGCGGGACTTCGCCGTCGCCCTGCACCGACCACCGGACGACCTCGCCGCCCTGCGCGGACTGCGCTTCACCGGAGAGGTGCGGGCCGTGCCCGAGGGCCGCGCGGTGTTCGCGGGCGAACCCCTGCTGGAGGTGACCGCGCCGATCGCCGAGGCGCAGCTGGTGGAGACCTTTCTGCTGAACCAGGTCAGCCACCAGACGAGTGTGGCGTCCAAGGCCGTGCGCAGCGTCCTGGCCGCGGCCGGGCACCCGGTGATCGACTTCTCGCTGCGCCGCACGCACGGGCCGTCCGCCGGGATGCAGGCCGCCCGGCTCGGCGCCCTGGTCGGTTTCGCCGGGACCAGCAACGTCGCTGCCGCGGTCCGCTGGGGCCTGCCCGCGTCCGGCACCATGGCGCACTCCTACATCGAGGCGTTCCCGGACGAGGAGAGCGCCTTCCGGGCCTTCGCCCGCGCCCATCCGGGGCCGGTCACCTTCCTCGTCGACACCTACGACACGGAGCACGGCGTGCACGTGGCGGCCCGGGTGCTGCGGGACCTCGGCCGCGGCCCGGGGTGCGCCATCCGGCTGGACAGCGGCGACCTCGGAGACCTGGCCCGCCGGTCCCGGCGGATCCTGGACGCCGCGGACCTGCCCGAAGTGCGTGTCATCGCCAGCGGCGGCCTCGACGAGTACAAGGTGCACGAGCTGGTCCGCGCCGGGGCGCCCATCGACGTGTACGCGGTCGGCACGCGGGTCGGCACGTCGGCGGACGCTCCCTACCTCGACTCGGCGTACAAGCTGGTCGAGTACGACGGGCGTCCCGTGATGAAGCTGTCGCCGGGCAAGGTGACGGCCCCCGGGCGCAAACAGGTCCACCGCCGTCCCGGTGGGCCCGACCTGATCGCGGTGTGGGACGAGCCGGCACCGCATGGAGCGGAGCCGCTGCTGCGCACCGTGATGCGGGACGGCCGTCGCACCGGGCCGCCCGACAACCTCGCCGCGGCGCGCGACCGCCTGACGGCCGATCTGGCCGCGCTGCCCGAGGAAGCGCGCCGCATCCGCGCGCCCCGCGCACCCGTGCCCGAGACGTCCGAGCGCCTGCGGGAGGTGACGCAAGCCCTCCGGCAGCACCTCGTGGACCGGCAGGGCCTGGCCCCGTCCCCGGCCGAGCGGCCCTTTTGAGCCGGAGCGAGCGGTCCGGTCCTCCTGAGCCGACGGCAGAGCGACACGGCCGCGGCCGACCATCGCCGTGTCGTGGCCGACGGCCTCGCCGCACAGGGCCTCGCACAGGAGGGCTACGCGGGGGGCTTCGCCGCACAGGACGGCCTCGCTGCGCCGGGGGGCCTCGCCGCGGCGGGCGGGCCAGGGGCCGGAAGGGCGCGTAGCCGGCGCCGCGCGAAGCCGGCGCCGCGCGAAGCCGGCGCCGCGCGAAGCCGGCGCCGCGCGAAGCCGGACAGACGCAAACCGGACAGGCGCAAACCGGACAGGATGCATCCTCCCGGACGCCAACCCGTACGGGATGCTCCGACCGGACGCCAACCGCAGAGGCGCACAACCGGGCGACGCAAGCCGGACAGGTACGAAACCGGGCGGAGGCAAGCCGTTCGGCGCGCAGCCCGGCGTCCGCGAAGCGGGGCGCCGAGTGAGGCCAGGCCCGCCGTGAAGCCGGACGAGCCCGAGCCCGTACAGGCGCGCCGCCGGTCGCCGCGCGGAGTACGCAGAGCCGGGCGACCGGGAAGCCGGACAGGGCGCGGCCGGACGGCCGGGAAGCCCGGCCGGTTGTGCTCAGCCGCCGTGTGTGGCGTTCCGCGCAGCCCAGCGGCGGCGCACCGCCTCCTCGTGCTCGGCCTGTTCCAGCGCCTGGTCGGCGGCCGCCAGTTCCTGGGTCAGCCGGGGGATCCAGTGGCGGCGCAGGGCCCGCACGCGCTGCCGGGTGCGCAGGGCCTCGGCGGCGACCAGTTCGGCGGCGGTGCGCGCGGCGGCGTACTCGGCCCCGGTCCGCACGGCGGTCCGGTACTCGGTCTCGGCGTGGGCCAGGGCGGTGTTGGGGGCCAGTGCCTCGCCCGGTTCCCGGACCGGGGCGGACCAGGTGACACCTGTGGGATGACGCAGGCCCATCAGGGCGGACCACTGGACCTCGAGCGTTCCCGGCCGCGCGGGAACCGCCTCGGTCAGGGCCTGCTCGCCGCCGATCACCAGTCCTCTCAGCAGCCACTCCTCCGCCGCGGCGATCTCCTCGCGCCACCGCTTCCCGGCGACCCGGGCCGCGTCCTCCAGGGCGGTGCGCCGCTCCAGCAGCAGGCGCAGCTTCCGCTCCAGCAGGTCCGCGCCGCGTTCCGCGGCGGCCAATCGCCGGCGCAGCCGCAGCCGGGCCGCCCGTCCGGGAGAAAGCCGCTGCCGGGCGCTCACCGTTGCGCCCCTCGGCCAGTGGGCTCGCCACCGCCGGTCACCGGACCGCCGCCAGGGCAAACGGCCGGAAGCCCGGGACGACTCCGGGCTGCCCCGTGAGTCACCCTTTCCGCATCCGGCGTCCGCCGGTCCGTCACCGGGCCGCCTCCTTCCCTGCCGGTCCCGGGGCTCCGGCGTCCGGCGCGCCGGTGCGGGGGGTGGTGTCCCGCGTCGGCGGCGGCCCGGGTTCCAGGTGGTCGCGCAGCAGGTCCGCCGGGAGCATGCCGAGCTGGCCCGGGGGCAGGCGCAGCAGGACCTGCCAGGCCCGGTCGAGCGCCTCGGTCAGCGGGCGGTTCTCGTCCGGCCGCTGGGCGACGAAGTCGCGCAGGAAGGCCTGCTCCATCTCCAGGTGGCGGCGGTCGGTGCCGCTGAGCGCCGCCTCTCCGATCAGGTCGGCCAGTTCGCGCACCTGCCGGGCACGCGCCAGTGAGGCGATGAGCTGGGCGGCGACCGCGGGATGGTCCTCCCGGGTGCGGCCGGCTCCGGCGCCCGACCGCAGCAGCCGGGACAGCGACGACAACGGGTCCACCGGCGGGAACACCCCACCGGCGTGGACGGCCGGCGACAGGACGATCTGCCCCTCGGTGATGTACCCGGTCAGGTCGGGTACGGGGTGGGTGATGTCCCCGGCGGGCATGGTCAGCACCGGCAGCACGGTGACGGAGCCGGGCAGGCCCCGGATCCTGCCGCACCGCTCGTACAACGAGGCGAAGTCGCTGTAGGTGTAACCGGGGTAGGCCCGCCGCGCGGGGATCTCGCCGCGCGCGGCGGAGACCTCGCGCAGTGCCTCCGCGTAGGCGGTCATGTCGCACATCACGACCAGGACGTGCCGGCCTCCGGCGAAGGCGAGGTGCTCGGCCACGGTGAGCGCGAGGCGGGGCGTGAGGAGCCGTTCGATCACCGGGTCGTCGGCGGTGTTGAGGAACAGCACCAGTTCCCCCGCCGCGGCGCGCTCCCCGAGGCCGTCGCGCACCGACAGGGCGTCGGCGTGGGTGAGTCCCATGCCCGCGAACACCACGCTGAAGGGTGCGCCGCCGCAGGAGGCCTGGGCGGCGATCTGCACGGCCAGCTCCAGGTGCGGCAGGCCGGCCGACGAGAACACCGGCAGCTTCTGCCCCCGCACCAGTGTGGTGAGCACGTCGATCGCGCCGACCCCCGTGAGCACGGGTTCGGACGGTGGCTCGCGCCGGACCGGGTTGATCGGCGCGCCGGCCACCTCGGCCGTCCCCGCGCCGAACACGGGCGGTCCTCCGTCGACCGGTTCGCCGCGGCCGTTGCAGGTGCGGCCCAGCCAGCCGGGTCCGACGGGGATGCGCATCGGGGATCCGGTGAACGCGACCCGGATGCACCCCGGGTCCATCCCGGCGGTGCCCTCCAGGGCCTGCACGACCGCCAGGTCCCGGTCGACCTCCAGCACGAGCCCGTGCCGCCGCTCGCCGCTCGCCATCCGGATGACGGCGAACTCGTCCCAGCCGACCCCCGTGACCCCTTCGATCACCATCAGCGGCCCGCGCAGTTCGCGTACGGCGGTGTACTCGACCCCGGTCACGCCACCTCCCGCAGCCGGGCCAGCACGGTGTCCCGCGCGGCGTCGATTCCCGCCGTCTCGCCCGGGCCGACCTCCTCGCGCACGCGCAGCAGCGGCGTGAAGTCGACCTCCTCCACCGCGTCGGCGCGGGGCGCGGTGTCCGCTGTCCGGGTGCACTGCTCGGCCACCGTCAGCACGGCGTCGGCGAGTGCGGCCGCCTTGGCCGGGGAGCAGTAGGCGTCCGACCGTGACAGCGCGCTCTGCTGGAGCAGTCCTTCCCGGACCAGCCGCCCGCCGAGCACGCTCATCCGCTCCGCGGGGGGCAGTGCCGTGATGCCGACGAGCTCGACGAGGTCGGCGAGCCGGTCGGCCTCCGCCAGCAGCCGGGCGATGCGTTCGCGCCGCCCGGCCCAATCCGGGTCGGCCTGCCCGGCTGGGCCGCGGGCGAGGACGGCGGCGTCCCGCGAGAAGGATTCCGCCCAGGACACCGCCGGATAGTGCCGGGCGTAGGCCAGGTCGCGGTCCAGCGCCCACAGGCATCGCACGAAGCGCTCGGTGTGGGCCGTGACGGGCTCGGTGAAGTCGCCACCGGGCGGCGAGACGGCGCCGAGCAGCGTGACCGATCCGGTCGCTCCGCCGAGGGTCCGTACCGCTCCCGCCCGCTCGTAGAAGGCCGCCAGTCGTGAGGCGAGCCCGGCCGGGTAGCCCTCCTCGGCGGGCAGTTCGCCCATCCGTGCGGCGAACTCGCGCAGCGCCTCGGCCCAGCGGGACGTGGAGTCGGCGATCACCACCACGTCCAGCCCCATGTCGCGCAGGTACTCCGCCACCGTGGCGGCGGTGTGCACACTGGCCTCGCGGGCCATCATCGGCATGTCCGAGGTGTTGGCGATGATCACGGTGCGGTCGGCCAGCAGACCGCCCGTACGCGGGTCCTCCAGCCGGGACAGTTCGGCGATGACCTCGGCCATCTCGTTGCCGCGTTCCCCGCAGCCGACGTACACGATCACATCGGCGTGGCACCACTTGGCGATCTGCTGCAACAGCATGGTCTTGCCGGTGCCGAATCCGCCGGGAACGGCGACGGTGCTGCCGCGCGCCACCGGGAACAGCAGGTCGATGGTGCGCTGCCCGGTGATCAGCGGGGTGCGGGCCGCGAGCCGTTCGCGCACCGGTCGCGGTCTGCGCACCCCGGAGCGGGTGCCCAGTCGTACGGCCTCGCCCGCCACCACGGCCACCACGTCCTCCTCCCGGTACCGGCCGCCGGGCGCGACCTGTGCGACGGTGCCGGAACAGGGGGCCAGGACCCGCAGCCCGGGCCCGGCCGCCACGTCGCCGAGGACGTCGCCCTGCCCGACCCGGTCCCCCTCCGCGACCCGGGGGACGTAGGGCCAGGTGCGGGGGTCGCCGGCGTCCTGGACGAACGAGGTGCCGACGAGCCGGTCGCCGGCGGCGGCGAGCGGCCGCAGCAGGCCGTCGAAGACGCCGCCGAGCAGCCCGGGTCCCAGGCGCACGGTGAGCGGACGGCCCTGGGGGTGGGCGGGCTGTCCGGGAGCCAGGCCCCCCGTGTACGCGTAGGCCTGGGCGGTTACCAGGCCGCCCTTGATGGCGACGACCTCGGCGGGCAGCCCGGACTGCCCCAGCAGGACCAGGTCGTGCATGGCGGTTCCGGGCACGTATCCGAACTGGACCAGGGGTCCGGACACCCGGATCACCGTGGAGGTCCCGCCCGAGCCGGCCGTCATGGCGTCCACAGCTCCTCCACCCGGGCCCCGAAGCGCTCCAGGGCGCGCTCGGCGAGAGCGGTGAGGGACAGGTCCAGCCGACGTCCCGGTACCTCGGCGACGATCCCCCCGTCGTCCCCGGGGGTGACCGTGGCCTGCGGGCCGAGCACCTGGCGGGCCCGCCGCGTCAGTGCCTGCCGTGTCTCGTCCCGCCGTTGCGCGGCCGCGGCCCGGACGCCCTCGGCGGCGCGGTGGCAGAACTCCTCGAAGACCTCCTGGCGGGCCCGCAGTTCGTCCTGCGCGGCGTCGCGCCGGGCGCGGACGACTTCCCGGGCCGCGGACGCGATGCCCTCCCGGCGGCCCGCCTCGTGCGCCCGCGCCTCCACCTCGGCGGCCCGGCCGCGGGCCGCGGCCAGCGTCGCCGCGGCGTCCGCACGGGCCTGGGCGAGCGCGGCGGCCTCTGCCTCACGGGCCCCGGTGAGCAGCGCCGCGCGGACCGGTTCCAGCGCCTCGCCCGCGCGGGCGCTCAGTCCGGCCATACCGGCAGCACCACCGTCAGGGGTCCGCCCTCGCCACCGCGCTCGCCCAGCGCCCGCGCGGCCCGTGGTGTGACGACGACCAGTTCGACGTCCGCGGGCAGCGCGCTCCAGGCGGCCCGCGCCTGCCGCGGATCCTCGGCCTCGTGCACGTCCACTCCGGCGAGGGCGAGTCCGCGCACCCTCACCCGTTCGCCGATGGCGGCCACGGTAGCCATCTCCTATGCCTTCGCCAGCAGCAGGATCGCGACGACCAGGCCGTAGACGGCGATGCCCTCGGCGAGGCCGACGATGACCATGGCCCGGCCGAACAGCTCCGGCCGCTCGCTCAGCGCCGCCAGGGCCGCCGCGCCGGTGTACGCCACGGCGATGGCGGCGCCGATCGACGCTCCGGCCACGGCGATGGCGGCGCCGATGAGGGCGGCGCCGTTGGGTCCGGCGGACCCGCTGACGGCGGCGGCACCGGCCGGTGCGGACAGCGCGGTCAGCACGAGGAGGACGGCGCCCGCGAGCAGTACGGCGTTCGCGGCCAGCACCCACCTCAGGGCGTGCCCGGGCCGTCGGCGCGCGAGGAGTCGTACGGCCGCGAAGACGGCGACGAGGAGAGGCAGGACGATCAGCCACGCGAGCATGCGGTCACCTCCGGATCGGCGGCGCCCCGGACGGGGTCGGCCAGGGGGACGTGCCAAGGGCGGAAGGGCCGGCCCTGGGACTCGAAGAGCTGGGAGAAGATCTCGTAGTACTCCAGGCGCAGCGCCTGCACACCGGCCACCAGCGCCTCCAGGGCGAACGACGCGGCCGTGCCCACGGCGAACAGGACGCAGGCGCCGGCGAGTCCGGCGCCGCCGTGCCCGGCGAGGCCCGCGGTGCCGCGCCACACGAGGTCGGCCAGAGCGGCGTGTGTGAGGCCGAAGGCGGCCAGCCGTGCGAAGGAGACGGTGTTGGTACCGACCCGTACGACCACGTCGAACAGGCGCACCGCCGTCTCGGTGCCCCCTTCGGGGCCGCCGCCCGTGGTGCGGAAGACGCCGGTCGCCGTCAGTGCCAGTCCGAGCGCGGCGAGGCAGCCGCCCGCCGCCGCGAGGGCGGCGCGGTGCGTGGCCAGGGCCGCCGCGGCGAGGGCAAGACCGAGATAGAGGGCGAGGCCGGCGCAGCCCGTCGCCGCGTACAGGGCTCCCGAGGGGCCGTGCTCACGCCACCGGTTCACGGCGCCCGCGCCGCGCGCCAGCGCCAGCATCAGGGCGCCGAATCCCACCGCGGCGACCAGGAGCCGCTCCGGCTGCTGCAGCGGCCGCAGCCACAGCGCCGGCAGCACATCGGTGCCTCCGAAGAACTCCCCGTAGGCGAAGCCCATCAGGACGGCGCAGGTCCCGGCGCCCATGAGGAAGGGCCAGGCCGGGCGGACGGCGGCCAGGCGGCGCGGCGTCCGGCGCCACAGCAGCAGTCCGAGCAGTACCAGCAGGGCGCCGTGACCGACGTCGCCGAACATGATCCCGAACATCACGACGTAGGCGATCCCGGCCGGCCAGGACGGGTCGGCATCCGCGTACGGCACGGTGCCGTACGCGGACACGAGCGGTGTGAACGAGGCACGGCGGGGGTCGCGGGCCTCGCGCAGGAGTGTGGGGGGATCGACGCCGCGCGGGCGGCGTACGGGGACCAGGGCTGCACCGGCACCCTGCAGGCGCCGGGCCAGAGGGGCGACCGCGCCGGCCGGACACCAGCCGGCCAGTGCCGCGATCCCGCCCGTTGTCACGGCGCTGCGTGCGCGCTCCTCCAGCTCCGCCTCCCCCTTGAGGAGCGCCGCGGCCGGTCCCGGGCCGTCCTCGTCCGCAAGGGGTGGATCCGAGGCCAGCAGGGGCGGGCCCGGGTGGCCGCCCGCCGCCTGGAGGCGGTGCGCGGCGGGCCCCGGTTCGACGCCCTCCGCGAGGTCCGGTTCCATGCAGCCCTCGTCGGCCACCCGCACCAGGGCCGCCCGCAGCCCTGTGCGCGGCGCCACGAGGACCACCCGGCGCATCCTGACCGGCAGCAGGGCCTCAGACCAGGGCACCGGGCACCCCCTCTCGCGCGCCCCCGCGCTCGGCGACCGCCAGGGCCGCGCGCACCGCCCAGCAGTCCGCGGACAGCACGGCGACGGCGCCGACCACGGCGGTGGCGTCGTGCCGGGCCGTGTGCATCATGCCGCGGCCGTCCGTCCCCAGCGTGTGCCACCAGTGTGTCTCGGCCCGCCAGAGGTCCGTGGGGGTGTCGACGTCCGTGACGGCCCAGCGGGCCGCGGACGGCAGCGCGCGGCGGAAGTCCTCGTAGCCGGACGCCTCCAGGGCGCGGGCGCCCAGCACGGCGGCGGCGGCGCGCCGGGCGGTCTCGCCCAGCCGGCGTCGGTGCACGTAACGCTCCCGGGCGGTGACGAGAGCGGCGCGGCCCGCGGCCCAGCGGCGGGCCGCGGGTACGGCCGTGGCGGTGCGCTGAGCGGCCGTCAGCCGCATGGTGGTCAGCACGGAGCCGGCTGTCTCGTCCCCGGGGTCGCCCCAGGAGGAGGCCGCGAGCGCCGCCCGGAGCTCGCCCGGAGCGGCCGCCCGGGCGAGGGCGCGCGAGGCGGTTGCCAGTGCCCCCAGTTCGTAGGCGGCCGGGGGCGCCGACCCGCGTTCCGTACGGAACCTGCCGGCGACGTTGGCCGTCTCGAAGCCCGCGGCGAGCGGCCGCAGCATTCGTACGCCGTCGCGGGGCAGCCACCCGGCGAGCACCCGCAGATGCCACAGGAGGGTCTGCGACACGGCCCGCTGCGCCTGGGACAGCCCGGCCGTGCCGCGCAGCCGGGCGTGGTACGGCGTGGCCGCCAGGCGGCGCAGCGCCTCGTCGAGATCCCCGCTGCGGGCCAGGTCCCGGGCTCCCTCGGCCCCCACGCAACGGGACGCCAGGGCGCGGGCTCGGATCGCACCCGCCACCCAGCCCGTGCTCACTCGGGTCCCCCGGTGCCGTTCAGGTCGCGCATGGCGTCCTGGACGACGAGGTCCACCAGGGCGGGCATACGGCTCTCGGCCCGTCGGCGCAGGCGGTGTGCCGCCGACCGGCCCGCGCGGCGGATCTCGTCCGCCTGCTCCGTGACGGCGCCGCGCCCGGCGGCGAAGCCGGCCTCATGGACCTCTGCGCGCCGGGCGAGGGCCCCGGCGACGATCTCGTCGGCCTGCCGCCCGGCCTCCTGCCGTATCCGCCCGGCCTCGCGCTCGGCCTGCTGCCGGATGGCGGCGGCCCGGTCCTGCGCGGGATCGAGGAGGTCGAAGAGCGGCTGCAGTTCCGCCGCCCGCTGGGCACCGCGGTCGGCGGGGACTCCCGCGGCGGCGGCTCCAGCCGTGCCGGCGGGACGGAAGCGTGCGAGGAAATCGCGGAATCGCAACACCGTCTTCTCCCGTGGACTTGTTCTCCAGTCTCAGCCTCCGCCCCTGCCCTGTCCTCCGCAGAGGGGCCGGGGCGCCTCAGTCCGTGGGCCGTCCGGCCCTAGGCCACGGTCCGCGGGCGGCGGACGGTGGGGCGTGGGGGTGGCTGCCACAGCTACGACTGGAGGCTGGCGTGAACGAACGAGAGACGTACTCCGCCGGAACGGAGGCTCGTCGTGACGTCCCCAAGGGGCCGCCGAGGGCGTCGGAGGCAATGCACGAGGAGATGCTGCTGCGCTATCTGAGCGCGATGTCGGCGGTGTCCACCCGGCATGCCGCCGCCCGGGGCCCGGCGGACCGGGCTCGGGCCGAAACCCCCGGCCGGCCGGGAGGGACCCACTCCGGCGCGACGGCCGGGACCGGTTCCAGGCCCGCGGCCGGGGGCGGAACCCGGGCCGGGGCCGAACCGGAGGCCGGGGCCGGGCCTGCGCCCGGGGCCGGGGCCGGGGCCGGGGCCGGGGTCCGCCCGCCGGTCCCGGCGGCCGCCGGACCCGCTCCCGCGAAGGCCGGGGCGACCGGGACGACCGGGACGTCCAGCCCCCTGGAGGTTCGTGACGTGATGCAGGTGCCCGCACCGTCCGTCGGCTGGGAGCTGCCGTTCCAGGACGTCGCGCGGGTCCTGGCGCGTGAGCATGCGGGGTCCGTGGCGGTGGTGGACGCCGACGACCGGGTCGTCGGGGTGGTGTCGGAGTCCGATCTGCTGGCGAAGGCGGCCGTCGAGGCAACGGAGGAACGGCCCGGTCCCCTGCGGCGCATCCGGGAGCGCAGGCTGCTGGAGAAGGCCCACGGTGACTCGGCCGAAACGCTCATGACGAGCCCGGCGATCACGGTGCTGCCCGGGACGTCCGTGGCCGAGGCGGCGTGGCTGCTGGCGCTGTCGCGGCTGAAGAGGGTGCCGGTCACGGACCACGAGGGACACCTGGTGGGGACGGTGCACCGCAACGCCCTGCTGCACGCGCTCGTCCGGGACGACGCCGGCATCCGTAAGGAGGTCCGCCGCCTGACGGCACAAGTCGGCGGCCCGGCCACGGCCGACGGGGTGGAGGTCGACGTCCGCGGCGGTGTGGTGGATCTGCGCGGCCGGATGCCCAGTGCCGCCGCCGCCCGGCTGGTGGCGGAGGTCCGGGCCATGGACGACGTGGTGGAGGTACGCGACCACCTCACGTCGGCTTGAGCACTGCCTGAGCCGCGGAGGAGCGTCCTGGGCGTCCGGGACGTCCGGAGCCACGCAGGTGCCCGAGCCACCGGGAGACCTCGGCGGCACCTGGGCCGGATGGCCTGCGCAGGACGTCAAGCGGTACCCCAACGGCCCTGCCGCCCGGAAGCCCCCCGAGTGAGGGTGGAACTGACAGCCGGAGGTGAGGACGATGACCGCGAAGGAACCCACCCGGCATCCGCTGTGGCGTCTGCGGCACAACCCGATGCGCCGCCGCGAGGACCTGGTCGAAGGCTGGGTGCTGCTGGCCACCTGGGTCGTCATCGCGGTGGGCGGCCCCGTCGCCGGGGTGGCCGGCGCGCACGCGACCGCCGACTCCCTCACCCGGCAACGCGCGGAACGGCACCCGGCCACCGCCGTCCTCGTCCGCGAGGAGCAGCCGGGCGGCAGCGTCCGCCTGGGCACCACGGACGACCGGGTCATGGGCACGGTCCGGTGGACGACGCCGGACGGCACCCGGCACGAGGACCGCACCCTGGTCGAGCCCTCGCTGAAGTCGGGCGACCGGATCGTCGTCTGGGTGGACCCGCACAACCGGGTCACGGTCCAGCCGCCGACTCCCGCGCAGACCACGACCCAGGCGGCCGCCACCGGCGTGGTGGCGTCCTGCGCCGTCACGGGAGCCGCGGCCGGCGGGTACTACGCGGTTCGTGCCGCGCTCGACCGGCGCCGCGCCCGCGCGTGGGACACGGAGTGGCAGAAGGTGGGGCCGCAGTGGGGCCGTACGGCACGCTGATCCGGCGCGGCCGAAAGTTCCGGAGCCTTCGGGCCCGTTCCAGTTCGGGAGATGCAGATGACGCAGACCGATGGCCGCAAACCGATTGTGCTCGGTGTCGACCCCGACCCGACCAAGCGTATGGCCCTTGCCTGGGCGGCCGACGAGGCGGACCGGCGCGGGCTGCCGCTGCTGCTCGTCCACGCGCAGGGTGTGCCGACCCCCGGGTACCGGCCGCACGGAGGGCTTCCCTCCTGGGAGCACTGGAAGACGGAGCTGCACCTGGCCGGTGAGCAGGTCCTCAAGGACGCGGTCGCCTTCGTCGAGTCGCGGCACCCGCGGGTGGAGACGTCCGCACTGCTGGCCGAGGGGAACCCGGCGTGGGTGCTGCGCGAGCAGTCCCAGCATGCCACGGCGGTCGTGGTGGGGTCCTGGCACCTGAGCGCGACCCAGGAGCTGTTCACCTCCGCCGCTGTCGCGCTGCCGCTGGTCGCGCACGCTTCCTGCCCGGTGGTGGTGATCCCCGGGCCGGAGCACGTCACCCAGCAGCCGCCGTACTTCGTGGTCGGCGTCGACGGCAGTCCGCACTCCGCCGCCGCCATCGACCTCGCGGTCGAGGAGGCCTCCCTGCGCGGCGCGATGGTACGGGCGCTCTACGTCTGGGCGCCGCCGATGCTGCGGATCTTCGACGAGCACTCGGCCATGGAGGAGTGCCGGCGGCTGCTGTCGGAGACGGTGGCGGGGCGCGGTGACCGGCATCCCGAGGTGGAACTGCAGCACGAGGTCGTGCAGGGGCACCCGCTGGAGGTCCTCACGGAGGCCGCCGAGCACGCCCTCGGCCTGGTCGTGGGCACACGGGGGCACGGCGGCTTCACCAGCATGCTGCTGGGCTCCGTCACCCAGGGCGTACTGCACCAGGCCCGCTGCCCGGTCTTCACCGTGCCGCACACGCCCACTCGGTAGCCGGCGCGGCCGCCGCCGGCGCCTCCCCGGCCGGACACCTCGGCGGCCGGGCGGCGGCCGGTGTGCTGTGAGATGTTCGTGCTCGTGGACCTGGACGCTGTCGCCGACGAGCTGTACGGGCTGCGGCCGGAGGAGTTCACCGCCGTACGGGACGCCCGCGCGGCCGCGGCCCGCGGGGCCGGGGACCGGGCTCTCGCGCGGCGGATCGGTGCGCTGCGCCGCCCCAGCCTCGCGGCCTGGGCCGCGAACCTGCTCGTGCGCGAACGGCCGGAGGAGATCGAGCCGCTGCTCCGGCTCGGCGAGGGACTGCGCCGGGCGCACCGCGACTTGGACGGGGCGCAACTGCGCGAGCTCGGCCGCCGACAGCGCGTGCTGGTCAGCGCGCTGTCCCGGCAGGCCGGGCAGCTGACGGCGGAGGCCGGCCACCCGATCGGCGAGGCCGCCCGGCGTGAGGTGGCGAACACCCTGCACGCCGTCCTCGCCGACCCCGCGGCCGCGCGGGAGTGGGCGGCCGGGCGGCTGGTCAGACCCTTCGAGCCGGCCACCGGGTTCCCCGGCACCGCCGAGGGCGCCGCGGGGAACCGGCCTTCCGCCCCGCCCGCCGGGAAGCGCCCGGCGCCCACCGGGAAGCCGTCCGCATCCGCCGCGAAGCCGCCTGCGTCCGCTGCCCGCCGCGGCGGCAGGGCCGATGCGGAGCGCCGCGGACGGCTCACCCGGGCCCGTGAGGAGGCGCGGGACGCCGGGCGGGAGCTCGCCGCCCGCGAGCGCGAGGCACGAACGGCCCGGAGCGCGGCGGACGCGGCCGGAAAGCGGGCGGGCCGGTTGCGGGAACGCGTCGGGGAGCTGACGCGGGAGCTGGAGCGTGTCGAGGGCGAGCACCGCGAGGCGCACACCGCCGAGAAGCAGGCGCGGGACCGGATGCGCACCGCCGAGCGCGCCGTGCGCGAGGCCGGGCGCCGCGCGGAGACCGCCGCGGCGCGCGCCGAACGCCTGGCGGCGGAGGAGGACGATGCGGGGAGACGGCGCTGAGTGCCACGGGGCTCACGCCTCCGGCTTCTCGCCCCTGTCCGCGTGCGGGGGCGGGTCGAAGTGCACGGTGATCTTCTCGAAGCCCTTGAAGGACTCCGTGGCCGCGTAGGACCGGTAGGCCCGCCGGTCACCCGGGCTGAGGTGGACGCGGTCGGTGAACGGGCTCAGCAGGCTTCGCGGCCAGAGCCGCATGCACCGCACCGCGCTGATCTCCGCCGTGAGGAGGTACACCAGCGCGCCGAGGTAGATCCAGGCCAGCAGGCCGAGCACGATGCCGAACAGGCCGTACGTCGCCGTGGTGCCCCGCAGCACATGTCCGACGTAGTACGTGCCACCCCACAACAGCACCTGCCAGGCGCACGCCCCGCCCAGCGCCGTGCCGTACATCAGACGCAGCGGCAGCCGGCGCCGGGTCAGGAGGCGGTAGCTGACCAGGAGGAGTCCCGCGTTCAGCAGGACGGCCAGGACCGCGGCGAGGACACGTACGCCGAGGGCCGGGCGGGCGCCGAAGAGACCCGCGGCCGACTCCGCGGCGGCGGACAGGGCCGTGGTGACACACAGGCCGGCGCCGAGCAGCGACAGGAACTTCAGCCCCTTCAGCCGTGAGCGCAGCGGGTCGGGGCGGGCGTGCCGCGGCACCGCGAAGATCTTGTTCAGGGCGTACTGCGCGGCCTGCGCCACACCGAGCGCGCCGTACACGCTGCCGGCCACACCGACCGCGACCGCGATGCCGCTGCCGTGGAAGGAGTGGATGTTGTGGCCGACCTGGTCGCCGATCACCGGGAACTCGCTCAGGGCCGAGTTCAGCACCGTGTGCTGCAGACGGGGGCTGCTGTGCAGGACTGCGCTGAGCACCGCGACCAGGAAGAGCATCAGCGGGAACAGCGACAGGAAGCCGTAGTACGTCAGCAGCGCGGCCAGGTAGGCGGCCTGGTCGTCGTAGAACTTGTACACCACGGCCAGCGGCAGGCCCGCCCAGCGGTGCCGCCGTTGGTAACCATCAAGCCGGGCCAGCACTCCCATGCGCTCTCCCACCCCGTCGGCCGTGGGTCCGCCCATGCCGGACGCCACCCCATCCCGGTGCCCTGGCCAGGCGGTTCCATGCCTGGGCCGGCCCGCGGCCCGGCCGGCCGGGCTGCACCGCCTCGAAGCCCTTCGTGCAGGATGCCCGGGCCGGCCCGCACGGACGGCAAGTCGTGCGAGAATGCGCGGATGGGCTCGATCACCGATTCCGCGCCGGTCACTCTTCGTCCCGCGTCCGCCGATCTGCGGCCCGTCATCGAGCGGTTGGCCCAGTTGTACCGTCACGACATGTCGGAGTTTCTCGGCCATCTCCCTACGGCCGACGGGAAGTTCGGGTTCAGCAGCTTGCCACGGTTCTTCGAGGAGACGGGGCGGGGGGCGCTGTTGATCCAGTACGGCGGGGCGCCGGGCGGCTTCGTCCTGACCCGTTCGATGTCCGGGGGTGCGACCTCGATCTCCGCGTTCTTCGTCGTACGGGCGCTGCGCAGGCGCGGGGTCGGCCGGCAGGCCGCGCTCCAGCTGCTGTTTTCCCGGCCCGGCGCCTGGGCGATCGCCTTCCAGGAGGCCAACACGGGCGCCGCCCGATTCTGGCGTGGCATCGCCGGGGCCGCCGTGGGCTCCGCCTGGCACGAAGAAACCCGCCCGGTACCTCCTCCTGCCCCCGCGGGTCTGCCGGACGACACCTGGATCCTGCTGAACACGGCTTCCTGAGGCCGTCCCTCACCGGCCCCCCGGCCCGCTCCCTGCCCGACGAGCTGGGCCGGCCGGCGCCCGGACCCGGCCGCTCGGACGCCTGCGCATCGGTCACCGCCGCTCGGAGGTGCCCGACGCGCGGTCCGACGAGGGCCATATGTACGGCAGGTCGTCCGGCACCCCGGGGAACAGCGGGGCGTAGGTGTCCGGATCCTTGCGCACCAGTGCCGACCGGTGGCTGCGGTGCAGGGTCTCGCTGCCGAGCCAGGGCGGCAGCTCGCCGGCGGCGGCCAGATCCGGCTGGGAGCGCACCCGGGTGCCGGGGCGGACGGCGGCGAGATCGGCGACGAGCGTGGCCGCACAGCTGTCCTGATGGCCGTACTCCCGCCAGACGCGGCACACGTCCAGTCCGTAGCGCACCAGCGCTTCCTCGTAGCCGGCCCACATGCGCACCGCCGGATGCCGGCGCCAGCCGTAGCCGGGGACCGTCAGACCCCGCAGCACCTGCAGTGCCTCGACCCGCTGTTTGCCCAGTCGCCGGCGGTCGAGCACCCGCGCGGACTCGGTGAAGTCGGGATAGGGCAGGAAGGTCTGCATGGAGCCGTCCGGGGGGGGCGAGGTCGAAGGTGACGGGTGGACCCCCCTCCCGGACAGTCTCGCGCCTGGCGCGCCCTGCCGCCCGCCCGCGTTCGCCTTTGCGCTGGACGGCCCAACGCACTGGGCCGGAGGGGCGCAGGGCGCGTGAGCGGTGCGTGGGTGGTGGAAGGAATGGCGCACGTGCGAGTCCGAGGAGGCCGGATGCCCGATGCTGTGGTCGAGGGTGGCCCTTTCCGTGCTGCCGCCGTGGACGACGGGGCCGTGACCGCCGGTCGTGCCCGGCAGGCCCTCGATCGGCTGGGCGCGGTGGCCGACGCGGTGCTCTACGAGGGCTACCTGCTCTACCCGTACCGCCGTTCGTCGGCGAAGAACCGGGTCCGGTGGCAGTTCGGGGTGCTGCTGCCCCGGAACTGGGTGGAACGCGACGCCCCCGTGGCCGTGGGCCTGTCCGGCTCGGCCGACTCCTGGTTCCAGCGGACCGAGTGCCTGCTCCGCGTCCGGCGGCCCGACGCCGTCGTACGGGTGAAGGTGCGCTACCTGCAAATGCAGCACAAGCAGGTGGAGGAGGCCGGCCCGGACGGCCGGTACCGCGCGGTCGAGTCGCTCGGTACGGACGACGGCGCGACGCATCTGACCTTCGACGAGGCGGTGCCGCGCGAGGCCGGACTCGTCGTCGCACTCGACGACCTGCTCCGCCGGGAGCACACCGCCCCGGTGGGGGCGGCGGCCGGTACCGGGACCGAGCGGCTGCCCTCGGGCGCCGGGCGCTTGGTACGGCGGCGCGAGGAGATCCGTGCGAGCACCACCCTCGGGGCCGAACGGCTCACGGACGGCCTCGTCCGGCTCCGCGTCCGCACCGAGAACACGGGCCGGGCAGCGGATCCGGGGGCTCCGCGGGACGAGGCGCTGCGCCAGGCGCTCATCGCCACGCACACCCTCGTGGGCGGCGCGGGAGTCGAGTTCGTCTCGCTGACCGACCCGCCCGCGGAGTTCGTGGAGCACGTACGCGAGTGCCGCAACGCGTTCACCTTCCCCGTCCTCGGGGGCGATCCGCCCGCCGGCCGCGAGCGGACCGGGGACAGCGGGGTCGCGGGGGCCACCGCAGGCACCGCGGACGTCCTGCTCTCGTCGCCGATCATCCTTCCCGACCATCCCCAGGTCGCCCCCGAGAGCCCGGGCGATCTGCACGACGCCGCGGAGATCGACGAGATCCTGACGCTGCGGACGATGCTCCTGACCGACGAGGAGAAGCGCGAGGCACGCGCCACCGATCCGCGCGCCGCCCAGATCCTGGACCGGGTCGACACCATGCCCCCCGAGGTCTTCGCCCGGCTGCACGGCGTCATCCGCTCCCTGTCCCCGGCCGCTCCCGCGGTGCCGGCGGCCCCCGGGCCACCGGCCGGCCCTGGCGGCCCCGCCGCCGAGCGGGCCGCCTGGTGGCAGGAGGGCGGCGACGACGGGCTGTCCCCGGCGACCGACACGGTGCTCGTCGACGGCGTGCACGTGGGCGGCGGCAGCCGCGTCCGGCTGCGCCCGCGGGGCCGGGGCGCGGACGCCCAGGACATGTTCCTGGCCGGACGGACGGCCCAGGTCGCGGGTGTCTTCCACGACGTGGACGGCAGCGTGCACCTCGCCGTCGCCCTCGACGACGACCCCGCGTCCGAACTGCACACCTGGTACGGCCGGTTCCACTATTTCCGGCCCGAAGAGCTCGAACCGCTCCGAGACCACACCGACCCACAGCACACGCACAGCGAGGGGCAGTAAGCCAGATGACCGCAACCGAGTCCCGTGCCGGGGAGCGCAAGCCGGCGCAGATCGTGGACATGTCCTGGGATCCGATCACCCGGATCATCGGGAACCTGGGCATCTA
>NZ_JBIRST010000034.1:0-67880 GCF_044334385.1 Streptomyces sp. NPDC020801 | reverse complement strand
CCCGCGGAGCGGGTCCCTCCGGGCTTCGCCCGGAGCAAGCGAACGGTTGCGCTGCGCGCAACCGTTGCGCACCCGCTCCGCGAGTGCGCCAGCCGGGTCACTGCGTGACCCGGCGCCAACTCACGGGCTGCGCCCGCGAGTTGCGCGCGAGCCGCTGCGCGCCACGCGCGGCCGGCCGCGCTGCGGCCGGCCCAGCCTGAGCCCGGAACGGGGCCTCCGCTCCGCTCCAGCCCCAACCCTCCCCGCCCGTAGGGGAACCGGTCAGAAAAGCAGCAGCAGTGAGAGGGGGAGGTAGGGCCCGGGAATGTGGGCGCGGGCCGAATCGGGGATCTGGAGAGGGTGACGGAGAGTCAGGATGGCGTGGAAACGCTGGGCTGTGGGTGGACTTGAAACCGCGCTCGCATGACCTCCCGTCAGGCTCCTTTCTGGTCTCGACAGGGGCAGACTAACAGGATCGTGCCACGTTCGGGGGATTTCTCTATTGTTGCTGCTTCATTTTGAAGCGCCGGATAGACTCTGGACTCAGAGCGCACCACCGTTGGAACGCCCGGAGGTTTATGGAGATCCACTCAGGACCCTTGCGAGTGCTTCGGTAGGGCAGAGCAGTCAGTCAGCTGAGCCACTCCCACCGTAGCCCTTGTGGCCTTTCTACGTGCAGGTTTCCCGTTTTCCGTCACTCGAACCGACCGGGCACCATCCAGGAGAAAGCAGACAGGAATGTCGACCACGAACCGCGCTGATCAGCGTGAGGCCGCCCAGCGAGAAGCCATTGACGCGGTACTGCGTGCCCTCGAACTCCCTGCAAGATCGCTGGTGCCGGAGCGGGGTCTGCGGACACAGGTGATCATGGCGACCGGGTCCGGGAAGACCCGGGTGGCGGTCCGGAGCGCGGACGAGCTCCATGCGGGCCGGGTGCTGGTCCTCGTGCCCTCACTCGATCTGCTTGCCCAGACCGAGGCAGCGTGGCGCGAGGGCGGCCGCAGGGGTCCGATGATCGGTGTCTCCTCCCTGCGGAGTGAGGAGGTGTCCTTCCCCAACACCACGGACGTGGACGAGCTGGTGGAGTGGACGAGGGGCCTGGAGAAGGTCACCGTGTACGCCACGTACGCCAGCCTGGGTCTGGGCACGCTGGAGCGGGCGCATGCCGCTGGCCTTTCGGCGTGGGACCTGATCGTGGTCGATGAGGCGCACAGGACTTCGGGCCGGATCGGCAAGCCGTGGGCGGTCGTTCACGACAACCTGCGGATCCCGTCGCTGCGGCGGCTGTACATGACGGCCACGCCCCGGCTGTGGCAGCTGGACGAGGACCAGGAGCAGGGTGCGCCGGGTGAGCTGGTGGCGAGCATGGAGGACGACCCGGACGGGCCGTTCGGCAGCCGGTGCTACACGCTGACGCTGTCGGAGGCGATCGACCGGGGGATCTGTGCGCCGTACCAGGTGGTGTGTGTGGACATCACCGACACGCAGTTCCAGGCCGCCATGCTGCTGGGTGCCGAGGGTCGGTCGGACGAGATGCGCGGGGCCCGGCTCGCCGCGCTCCAGACGGCCCTGGTGAAGGCGTCAGCCGAAGAGGCCTTCAAGCGCACGCTGGTTTTTCACCACGTGGTGAAGGAGGCTGAGGCTTTCTCGGCTGGGGTCCCGGATGTCGCGGCGCAGCTGCACGCCGCCGATCCGGAGCTGTACCCGGCGACGGTGTGGGCGGACTGGCTGTGCGGCGATCATAAGGCGCTGCACCGCCGGCGCGTGCTTGGGGAGTTCTCCTCTCTGATCGCCACGGACGGCACGGTGGTGGAGAAGGCGTTCCTGAGTTCGGTGAAGGTGTTGGGCGAGGGCGTCGACACCCGCAACTGCGACTCCGTGTACTTCGCGGACGTGCGCGGCTCGATGCCGGACCTGGTCCAGGCGGTGGGTCGGGCGCTGCGGATGCAGCCCGGCGAGGGCAAGATGGCCTCTCTCGTGGTGCCGGTGCTGCTGGCGCCTGGGGAGACGGCGGACAACATGCTCACCAGCCGGGCGTTCGGCGGGCTGGCGAAGCTGCTGGAGGCGCTCAGGGCGCACGACACCCGCATCGTGGAGCAGTTGGCGCAGCAGCAGGCCCCGAGCCGCTACAAGCCGGTCCAGAAGGATGCCAAGGGCAAGGAGAAGAGCGGGGGCGGGGATGGTGGGCCGTCGGCGTCGGCGAAGGCGTTGCTGAAGTTCTCCACGCCGCGTGACCCGGCGCAGCTGGCTGCGTTCATCAACCTGCGGGTCCTCAACCCCGAGCACGAGCACTGGCGGCGCGGCATCGAGGCCTCCGTGCTGTATGCGCGCGAGGTCGGCGACCTGAAGGTGCCGTTCACGTACCGGGTGCCGAAGGGGCCCGAGGCGGTGGAGGCGGGGTGGCCGGCCTCGCTGGCCAACTTCCCGCTGGGGCAGTGGATCGCGGATGCCCGCCGCTTCTACGCCCGCGGGGACATGGACGAGGACCGCGTCCAGCAGCTGGAGAAGCTGGGCATGGTGTGGTCGCACTTCGACGTCGCGTGGGAGGAAGGCCTGGCCGCAGCCCGCGGCTGGGCTGCTGAGAACGGGCACCTCCTGGCCCCGCTGGACGCCACCTACCAGGGCGCGAAGGTGGGCATCTGGCTCAAGAACGCCCGGGCCGCCGCCCGCAAGGCGATGGACATCGAGCAGCGGCGTGCCGAGGGCCTGCCGGTGGGATCGGTGGCCGGTGCGCTGTCAGAGGACCGGCGCGAGCAGCTGGAGGAGATCGACGCCTCGTGGTGCCCCACCTGGCCGGTGGAGTGGCAGCGGGCGTTTCACCTCACCCGGCTGCACCTGGACGAAGGCGGGGCGCTGCCGACCGAGCCGGGTGACGTCCTGCGCCAGGGCGAGGACCTCGGGCGGTGGGTGCGTGCCCAGCGGCTGGGCTGGGACAAGCTCACCGGAGTGCAGCAGTGGATGCTGGAGCAGGTCCTCGGGATCGAGCCCGCCACCGAGGACGAGAAGCCGAAGCCGCGCCGTACGCAGGCCGACAAGTGGGCCGCCAACCTGGCAGCCGCGAGGCAGTTCTACGAGCGTGAGGGCCATCTGAACGTCCCTCGCAAGCACGTGGAGACAGTGCTCTCGGACGAGGGGTGGGAACTGCAGTTCCGTCTGGGGGCATGGGTCGGCAACCAGCGCTCGCGTGCAGCGACGTTGTCGGAGGACCGGCGCGAGCAGCTGTCCGCGATCGGGATGCGGTGGGCATAACAGGGACAGCTCAGTTGGGGCGATGTCGGGCGTGCCGGTGCCACCCCAGCTCAGAAAGGAGGCTCATCGCTGTACCCGCCGTTGGCTCCCCCTGAACCCCACCCCCCAGTTGTGGCGGGCGGCGGTGACAGCTGCGGAGCCGGCCCCCATCCCCCGGCCGGGGCGGACGGCGGTGACGCCTGCGGAACCGGCGCCAGCTGAGGGTGGCCCGCCTCGTCATCAGGTTCAACGCCCTCAACGGCGTCGTTCCACAGATCGCGTAGGTATTCGCGAAGCGTGCGGGTGTCGTCTTCCTCGTCGTAGTCGTTGGAGTCGGAGAATCTTCTCCACGTCGGGTCCTGGTCGGCCATGCGGCAGAGAACCTCGTGTACCGCTTTGACCTTGGGCCAGGTGCTGGTGGTCTCGCCTTTGAGCAGCCTCCGGACCGTCTCACGGCTCACAGTCACAGGGGCGGAACCACGCAATTGAGCAACAGCTGCCGCGATGCTGGCTGGCGAGGGACGCCCTGCCGCGCGGAAGTAGGTGTGCAGCTCGCCCACGAAGTTCCTTTTGGAGCCATGCGGGAGCTCATCCAAGCTCGGCATTCGCAACACCTGCGGCACGTCCAACTCCAGCTCATCAAAGCCCATTTGAACTCAAAGAGCCTAGCTTAGCCCCGGCATGACACCCATTGAGAACAAGCCTTACCCCACAAGGACCCGAGAAGACCTTGGAAGACACGTCTTCTGCCTGGTTCGCCACACAAAAACACAGAAGAACTTTGTTGACCAAAGCACTGTTTCCGCTGGTCAGGGCGCTATTCCGGGTGCTTTTGTTGCTGTCAGCCGCCCCACGGGACGCGTTGGTGTCTCAACAGGCGGACAGACGGCACGGCTGTCGCTGGAAACGGCGACGGCCCCCTGGTGGGCAGGGAGCCGTCTACAGAAGACCGAACGTCCCCGACGAAGGAGAAGCTCATGTCCAAGCCCGAGCGTACGGGCAACAGCCCGGACCCGGAACCCCTCCCATCGAGGACCCGGTGGGCCAAGCGCGCCCGGCGGATCCGCAACGAGGCCGGCCTGCATCTGATCCGAGGGGCCGCAACCGCGGTCGGCGGCGCCGTCGTAGCGTACGGCAGCCTCTGGATCCAGTCGCGCTGACAGCCGACAGAGGGACCCGAAGCATGGCCGACGGCAGCCTTTACGGTCGTCGGCCTGCTACAGGCGATCCTCGAGCTGGATCAGTGGTGGCCGGCTCCCCCGCACGCCGCGTCCCGCCGCCGTGGAAGTCGGGCTGGGTGTGGCGTCGCCCGGTTCCTTACAGGGCTTCTGCACGGTGAGGACGTCGCAGTTCCTGCTCAAGGGAGGTGCCGTGAAGTTGTTCCAGGACCTTCTCCATTCCGAGCAGGCCGGCGTCCAGGCTGATCTGCTGGAGCCAGCTGTCGATGAGCGCACGGCGCTCCGCAACGTCTCGCTGGTCGACGCCCGGGTCAGCGAGCAGGTTGGCTCCTCGGGAGGTGCCAGCGTCCGGCACCGAGGTCAGTCCGTTCCCGGCGAGCAGATCCGGCATGTCCGTGCTGCTGAGGAAGTCCAGGCCAAGTGGCTGGGGCATCACGAGAGGATCGACGCCCGCCAGAGCGGCGAGTGCTCCGGTGACCTTGTCATCGACCAGCGAGGCTGTCAGAGCGTCGACCAGCTCGTGCAGGCGGGCGACGGACAGGGGCGCTGAACGGCCAAAGGCGTGTTGGAAGCGCGCGAGGACTTCGAGGGAAACCTGTAGGTGCGAGACGGGAGCTCCGTAGGCATCCGGCAGGTCGATCCTGGCAACAGCCTCCAACGGGTAGGCCGGCGCCCCATCCGGGCCGCCCTGCCACACAAGCCGGACCTTGCGGGCCCTGTTGAAGCCCGACCGGTGGAAGGGGTTCATGCCACCCTCGCCGATCGATGCGCACCAGCGGAACAGGGCATGGTGCAGAGGCGAGTTGTTCAGCGCGTCGGCGAATGCCCGCACGCTCCGTTCCGACAGCGGGCGCCAGGTGGCCGCCGCGTCGACCGGCACGAACATCCCAGTACGCACGAGGAAGTCGGCGCTCGGCTTCCCCTGGTCGTCCATGGGCAGGTCAGCCGGTGGCAACCGCAGTCCGGCCGCCACAGCCTGGGGCGCGGCCTCATTGATCAGCCGTGCGAGCCCCGCGCGGTCCGCTACCGAGTTGCGTCCGTGCAGCCGGATCGGAGCGGCCCCCTGGATCAGAAGCGGGCGCGATGCCTTCGCCGGGTCGACTCGGACGACCAGGATCATCCGGCCCTCGGTCTCCGGCAGGGGCACCGGGATGATCTCCGGCACCCAAGGCGGCTCCAGCGTCTGATGGCAGCCGTTGACGATCTGGACGATCGTGCCCTCCGGAACACCGATGACCCGGTCGTCGACGTTGCTCTCAGTCACGCCGACCAGGATGACGCCGCCGTAGCTGTTGGCCATCGCCGCAACCGAGGTAGGGATCCTGGGGGTGTATTTCTCCTTGTACTCCAAGGTCAGGCTCTCGGGCTGGCCGATGGCAACCAGCTCGCGAACGCGCTCAAGGGTCACGTCCGCAGGACGGCAGGCGAACAGCGAAGCCGCGGATGTCATGCGAGCCGCCCATCCGTTGGACGTGTGTACGTCGAAGGTGTCACCAGGTCAAGCTAGCGAAGCAGTGAGAGCCATGCCTCGGATTTCCCCTCCGTTCGCCGGGCCACTCGTGTGGGTGATGACAGCCGGGCGGTTCGGCGAGACGCTCAGCAGAAAGCTCGAAAACCACAGACCACTTCAGGGCCCGGTCGCGCTGCGCGGCCGGGCTCGCGCCGTGCGGCGGCGGGGCCGTGCCGCAGCGGCCTCGCCGCCCGGGCCGCCTGCTGGCAGCGCGGGAGTCGCCAGCAGGCGGCCGGTGTCCCAGGGGCGCAGGCTGAGGGGGTGGAGTGGCCCGTAGACGTCGCCCTGGCCCGCCCGGTGACGCAGCTTCCGACGGGACCGTGGGCTTATGAGATCAAGGTCGACGGCCACCGGACCGTGCTGTGGCGGACCGAGGACAGTGTCCGGCTGCAGTCGCGTTCCGGCCGCGACGTCACCGCGCTCTGGATGGATCTGGCCGTGGCCGCCCCATGCGCCTGCCGCCCGGCGTGATCCTGGACGGCGAGGCAGTGGTGTACCTCTCCGACGCCGACGGCAACGCGCGGATCAGCTTCGAGGCAGCACAGTCCCGCGCACTCTCCAGGCCGCGCCGGGCACGAGAACTCGCCGACCGGCACCCCGCGACGTACGTGGCGTTCGACGTCCTGGCCCATCCTGCGGCGGGCTTTCCTGACCTGCGCCCGCGCCCGTACGTGGAACGCCGCCAGGTCCTCCTGGACGTGCTCGCCGACGCCGGTCCGTCGATCGTGCCGGTGTGGTCGACCACCGACCTGGACGAGGCCCTGCTCTGGTACGCGGCGCTCGAAGGAACCGGCGTCGAGGGGATCGTGGCGAAGCCGCTGCGAGGGGCCTACAAAGCGGGCCGGGTCTGGGCCAAGATCAGGCACGCGGACACCGTCGACGCGGCCGTGGTCGGGTTCACCGGCAGCGCCCTGCACCCGAAGGCGCTCGCCGTACGGCTGCCCGACGGACGGGTGGCACTGTCCCAACGGCTGACCACGGCCCTGTCCTCGGTCGTGGCCCCGCGCCTGGTCCCACAGGCCGGGCGGGCGTTCACGAAGGCCGGCGACTCCTACACGCCCGCCGGGGGCGATGCCGTGGTGGAGGTCGTGGCGGGCACGACCCGGCACGCGGTCGTCACTGTGATGCGGTTGCGCTGACCGGCGCGGCGTCGGCCGACGCCGTGGCCAGGTCGGTGGGCTGACGCAGGTCCAGGTAGGCGAGCTTCATCTCCTGCCCGTCCTCAGCCAGCATCTCCAGCCAGTCCGGGCGCAGTCCATCTGCCCGCTGCTCAGTTGGCTGTTCGCCCAGTTCCTCGTTCACGAACCTGAGCGTGCTTACGAACCGCTCCGCCATGCGCCGCAGGGTGCCACCTGCGATCTGGACGGAGTCAGGTCCCAGGAGCGCCAAGTGGCTGCACGCGCCGATGAGATTGATGGAGTGATCCGCATAGGACTGGAGCGAGGCCTCGTCCAGCACCGTGCCCACTTCCATTTCTTCGCGCCGTCGGACGGATTCGCTGTTGAAGACGGCGTACATGTCCATCACCTGCAGACAGGCCTTCTGCCGTTCTTGGCGGACCCAATGCTGCAGCTCCAGAGCAGCCTGGTCTCGAACCTGTTCCCGTACGGCGGCCGCGTTCATCTCCGCACCGATCCGAGCGCCCCGGACTGCGGCAAGCCCGCCGACGAGAGCACCAACGACCGCGCCAACAAGACCGACGCCACCTGCGATAACCGCTGCCCATCCTTGATCCACGCATTCGAAACTGGCAGAGGCTCGGGACCCCATGAGCCGTTTCACCGAACAGTGGCCGCATCAGTGCAGCACGGTGGCCACTTCTCGTGCCGTGATGACCGCCCGGTGGCGGGTGATCAGGGGCTGTCGCCGCCCCAGTCCCAGCGGGCCGGGTCACCGGGTCGCGGGTCGTACAGCGCCCGCCCGCCGGGGCCGAACTGCCCGAGCTCCGTGGCGAGGGAGACACCGTCGTCGATCTCCTCCGGCCTCCAGCCGGTGATGTCGAGCAGCAATCCGTCCAACGGTCCGCCCACCAGTTCGGCGTAGCTGCGTCCCGGCTTCGGGCCCGGGTGGTCGTGGTCGGCTCCGTAAATCCTGCCGCGCAGCAGCTGCTCATCGTCGCTGTCCATACGGTCCAGCCTCGCAGCCGCCACCGACAACGAGGGCTTGCCCAGGCGGCCCTGGGCAAGCCCTCGCGCTGCCGGGGGTGGCGTGCCCGAATCAGCTGCGCCAGCGTCCGAGCCAGCCGCCGGCCTTCGGGGCCTGCGCCTCCTCCACCTCCTGGCGCTCCTGCTCCTGGCGCTCGTGTTCGGCCTGTTCCGCCTGCCGCTCCGCGTCGACTGCCCGGGCCTTGCAGTCGTCGCACAGGTGCGGGTGGCTGTCCCCGCGGCCCCAGTCGACCGCGACGCTGGCCTTCCACCGGTCGTCGGTGAACTTGGTCCCGCAGTCCGCGCACGCGGGTCGCTGCGCCTCGCGTTCGGCTGCTTCCTGCGCGAGACGGCGCCGCCCCTCTTCGGCGCGGCGGGCGAGGGCGGCGTCCCGGCGGGGGTTGCCGATCGCCTCCCACAGGTTCTGTCGGCCCTCGCGGCCGAAACGCCAGAACGCGGGCCCGGCCAGGCCGTGCTCGCGCAGCAACTCCAGCGTGGTCGCCACGATCGGCATCTTCTGGTGGTAGATGCGGAAGCCGCCTTCGGCCCACTGGCCCTGCCAGTGGTCGCGGGTGAGTTCGGCGACGTTCTTCATCTGCTGAAGCGCGGGCCGCTTGCCGACCTGGTGGAAGACGAGCAGGAGCGGCGGGTGCGTCGCGTCGCCCCACTGGGGATCGGGAGCGGACCAGCGGGTGCGCCACATCGGTTTGTCCTTGCCGTCGGTGTCCTTCACCTTCCGGTGGAAGTGGCGCATGTACTTGTCGAACTTCGCCGCGATGATTGGGGCTTCCTCGGTGCAGTTGTCGGCCTCGATGAACAACAGCGGCAGCCCCACATCCGGGGCGGTGAGGACGATGTCGGCCCACGCGGACCCGACGCCGGGGTTCCTCCAGGTGCCGGTCGCCGGGAGGGCGACCTCGGTGGCGTAGGAGGTGATGGTGCCGATTCCGTCGGGGGCGTCGACCCAGGCCTGGGCGGCGGCGATGGCTTCTGCCGGCTCACCGGCCACCAGGGCGAGGTCGGGCTTCGGGCGGATCATCGCGATGACCGTCTCGTTGACCGTCATCGCGTGCGAGGCACCGGAGCGGCCCGCGCTCTTGGGCATGCCGCCCATCTCCTCCGGCCCCCGGTCCAACTCGAGGCCGGCGGCGGCCAGCCCGTCCTTGGTGAGCAGGCGCACCTCCTCCCCGCCTCGGGTGCGGCCGCCGTCGACAGACAGGCCGTGCCGTCGCAGATCGTTGAGCGCGCCGCGATGGGAGGCGGTGCGCGCCTCCTTCCGCTCGGCTGCCGTCTCCTTGAGGGTGTGCCGGTACGTCAGGTGCGGTGAGGACAGGCGCTGGATCTGGTCCGCCGTCGCGGCCTTGAGCACCCCGAGCACGCGCAGCACATCGGCGCGCAGCCCGGTCGACGATCCCGCCTCGTTCGTCTTGCGCTTGCCCGCCATCAGCCCCGCCCTCCCGTCGTCCGCGTCCGGCCACCGGCCGGGCGCCGGCCCCGCCCGGCCGCAGAGGGCACCAGGCGCGCCCTGAACCCGATGATCGCCTCCACCACTGACACCCCACCCCCACCTATTTCCCAGGGCTTGGTCAGTGAGAGGAGGAGAGAAGAGGGTTGTGACGACGCGCCACAGCCCCGGAAAGCCGTGGTGGCAAGGGGAAATGCGGTCAGCGCTCGTGCCGGGCACGGAAGTGGGTACGGCAGTGGGATCGCAAGCGCCGGCGGCAGGAGACTGCGGCGGCCTGTCCGGCCGACCAGCCCTGTCGGCGCGAGACGCGCGGCTCGCCGGTCGGCGGCGTGGTCAGGGTACGGCGGGCGCCTGTGTTGGGTCATCATCCCGGGTCTCTTCCTTGCGTTGTGGCGTCCTCCACCGGCCCTGTGAGGGCCGGTGGCGCGCCCGCGTGAGGGGTGAGCCGCCCCGATGGCTCGGTGGCCGCTGCATGCCCCTCCTGCGGGCGCGTGGCGGCCATCGTGAAATCCCACCCCTTGTCCGCGACCTGACGGCGGCCGGTAGCGAAGTCGGTCAAGGAGAAACGTGCGCTCCTGGCGGCCCGCGCCTCATCGGACAAGAGGTCCGTGGTCGGGCCGACCACGACTCGACAAGGGGTCATGGTCGGCCCGACCATGCTCGACAAGGGGGCCCGCTTCGACCCTTGACGCACCAGTTCACCCCGGTTTGGAGAGGGGGAGATCTCCGGCCTTTATCCAAAGGGGCCCGGCGTGAGCATCGGGTCAGTCGCCGTGATCGGCACGGCGGCAGCCTGTTGAGGAGATCCGCATGCCGCACCTGGAGCAGTCCCGCACTCCGCTGACGCCCGAAGAGGTGGAGCTCGCCTTCGAGTACGTGCTGGCGATCCAGGACCAGAGCGAGCACGGCCTTGCCGCCGTCGTCGATCGGACGAGGGCCGTTCCGGCGCCGTCCTACCTTTTGTTGCGGCTGGCTGCGGACATCATCCTGCCCGTCACGGACCTGGCGGCCGATGCCGATCCGTGCGCGGACTCCTTCGCTCTGGACGAGGTCGGGGGCGTCCTGCTGGCCGCGCTGCAGGAGTGGACGCAAGAGTGCGTCCCCAGTGCGATCTGGGGCGTCGCCAACACCATCATCCGGTTCACCGAGAACGTCCTGCGGCAGGAGGGCGAGGACATCGTCGACACCTTGAAGACGATGCGCACCGAGCACGTGGAGCGGGCCCGCGCGGCGTACGCCTCGGGCGGTGCGCACGGGTAGCGCGCCTCGGTGCGCAGCTGGTGCGCATCGCGCGGCGGCCGGTGCGCATCGGCTGCGCACCACCACCGTGTAGTGCGCACCGCCACCTGAGCCGGTGCGCATCGAACGCGCCGGTAACCGCGCCTCGGTGCGCAGCCGGTGCGCATCGCGCGGTGGCCGGCGCGCGGCTGGTGCGCATCGGTGCGGTTACCGGTGCGCACCAGGATTCCGGCCGGGGCCGGGCTGGTGCGGTTGGTGCGCACGCTGGTCGTCCTCGCGCGCCGGGTGCGGTCCGCTGGTGTCCTCGCGCGCCGGGTGCGGTCCGCTGGTGTCCTCGCGGTCGGCGTAGCGGTCCATGGTGGCGCGGGCCCGGTCGGCCGCCGTGGTGAAGGCATCTTGGAGGTGGCGCAGCCGCTCGGCAGTGAGATCGAGGGCTTCCACGTCGGTGCGGGACTTCTTCAGGGCTCGCAGCGCTGTCATGTCGAGCGCCGACCGGGGCTCGAGGTCGGCGTCGGAGTCAGCGTCCGGGAACGGGATGACGAGCTGCTCAGGCATCGCGGCCTGCTGATGCACCACGACGTCGTCGTACAGGGCGCGGCCGGTGCGGCGCGCGTCGCGCAGCCGGGCGTTGAGAACGGTGGAGGCGATGACCGCGCGCTGGTAGAGCAGCGGGACGCGCGGGATGTCCCACTCCCCCGGCTCCAGGGGCAGGCGCGGCATGTCCGGGTCGCCGGGGCCGGCCGGGGGCCGGTGGTCGCTCTCAGGTTCGGCATCCGGTGGGCGGCGGGTGGGCGGGTCGGCCAGGGACCAGCGGGCGGTGTAGAAGCGGTAGGCCGGCATGCGGCCGCGCAGCGTCTTCGGCTCGCTGATGTCCAGGCAGTGCGTGGCGATGGCGGCGTCCACGATCTTCTCGTCCAGGCCCGGTGCGCGGCGGCGGCCGCGCAGGACGAGGGCGAGGTGACGGCGGGCTTCGGCGAGCAGGTGCCGGCGGTGGAAGTAGCCGTCCTTGTTCATCACGAACACCATCGCGGTGACGTCGACGGCCGCCAGGGCGACGTCGACCACGGCGGCGACCCGGGCCCGGATCGCCCGGGCTGCGGCGCGGGCGCGCTCGAGGAGGGAGTCGATGAGGTGGGCGGCGTCGGCGAGGAACGCGCGGGCACTTGCCTGCCAGTCCTCGCGCAGCTGCGCGAGCGGCCGGGTCTGCTGTTTGGGCGGGCGGGTCATCTTCGCCGCGATCGCGTTCAGCTTGGCGCGGGCCTTCTCGGAGACCTCGGGCGCGAACTTCAGGTTGCCGTCGTCGTCGACGGCGGTGACGTACTCGTGCTCCAGGTCGGCCCGGCAGGCGGCTATCTGGTCGCTGCGCCGTGAGGTCCAGCGGATCAGCTCGTGCGGCACCCCGGCAATCTCCATCACCGGGCGGCGCCCGGCGGTGACGGTGCGCGGCTCGGACGCCAGCCCCAGCGCCTCACACACCTCAGCCATCACGATCTCGTTGTAGAGCGCGGACGCGGCGACGGTGTTCTCGAACATGACCTCCGAGTGGACCGATCCCCACGTCCCGTCCAGACGCTGCCCCTTCACCGACAGCATCAGGTGGTCATGGAGCAACGGCATTCCCGACCGTGCCTCGTAGTGGCGGAAGCGGGCGGCGACCAGACCGCCGGGCGGCCGGACCTGGTAGACGCCGTTCTTGCCGAAGCGGATCACCGCCACCTGGTCCTCGATCCACTCCAGCACCTTCTCGATCGCCCGCTCGTGCGCGGCCTCGATCACCCGCCGGGTCTCGTCATCACCCAGCGCCCACAGCAGGTAGACCGTCGGCTGCGGACGGAAGACGAGGTCGAAGCCCGTGACCTTCACCCGGCGACCGAGGGCACCGGCCTTCCACGCGGCCTTCGGCGACTTGCCCGCGGCCAGCAGGTCGGCCTCGATCAGATCCGCGTGCGGGTGCCGGCCTCTCTCCCCGAACAGGTTGCGCAGCTGCGCCTCGGTCACGATGTCCCCCGCGGCCAGCCCGAGGGCGGCGAGTCCGCGGCCCATCCATCGGCCGACCGGGACACCGGCCTCCTGCTGAGCCTTGGCGAGCGGCGTGCGCGCCGGGCGCCGACTGTCGCCGAAGACAACCTGGCGCAAGTAGTAGCGGTACATCTGCCCGGCGGTGATCAGCGTGATATCCATCGTCATGCAGACACGCCACACGCCCCTGACCTGCAAGAAAAGGCCGATCAGCGTTGCGTCCCGCCAGGCGGGAGCAGCGGCCGAACTTTCTTCTCAGGTGCCCGTCACGCGGGAAGCAGCTCCGGCCGGCGCACGAGTGTCAACGCTCTCCGGTCGGGCTCCACCACCACCCCGCACCCACGCCGACAACCACCCAGCACCGCGGCTCCCCCACCCACCCAATCCGCAGCCCACACGTGACCTCCTGCGAAGCGAGATCGTTGAGAAGGTGGCGCCGCATGGAGCTGCCGCGACGGTGCCCGGCCGAGTGCTTCCGGTCCATGACCCGGAGGATGGGTAGGCCCTAGACGCGCCGCGTCATCGCTGCAGAGGCTCAGTGGCTTGCCACAGCCCGCGCGAAGTCATGGGGCCGCGCACAAGGACGAACGATGACATCTCACGCGCGTAAGAACGCAGCTCGTCAACAGCAGCTCCTCACGGGGGCGAACCGTCGGGCAGCGCTGCAGGACATTCGCAACTCAATCCCGCCCACTCCGCGGCCCCGAAGGGCGATCAGTATGTCGAGCAACGACGCGCATGCAGCGGTGGTGCCAGCTGAACTGATCGCGCTTGTGCAGGACTTCGTCCGCTGGGGACGAAGTCATCTGGACGATGCCGTCCGAGCGGCTCACCAGCATGTCGATCGACCGGGAGACTGGCACCGACTGGTGCTGTACGCCCTCACCGATGCTCTGGCGTACAACTTCCTGCTCGTCGGTTCTCTTGCTGCGTATCTCCAGGAGCAGGGACTGGACTCAGAACTTCTGCGACGCCATCTCCAGTCCCCGGATCCCGATCGCTACATCAACCAGGAGGCCCTGGATCTGGTGGGAGGGCTGATGGGAAGGACCATTGGGGATGGCCAGCGAGAACCTACATGGCACTTCATCGGCAGGCAGATTGCCGAGTGCGGCGTCCAGCGAGACGGCGAGATGCCGTCGGACAACGCCTGAGGGGCTGCAGCCGGAAGTGCCGGTTACAGCCCCTGCGATGCGGCTGGGTGCTTACCGGGTAAGCACCCAGCCGTCAGGCGATGAGCAGCTCGACTAGTTCCTCGATCTGCTGTGCCGTGAGGCGTCGCTTCAGGTCTGCGGCGAGGGTCGCCAGATCCTCATCCGGTCGCTTCGCGCTCGAGGCGACCGCAGGCTCGCTCTGGGGCTTGGGGGCGGCCGCCGGAGGGGTGCTTACCGGGTAAGCACCCTTCGGCTTCCGGCTGGACTCCGCTTTCTGCTTGGCCCGCTGCGCGAGTGCCTCCTCTGCGGCACTCTGCTGCTGCTGTTCGGGCAGCTGCCCTACGGTGCGGGCAACCTTGACCGGGAGTGTCTTGTCTTCCAGTGCCTGCTTGAGTTCGGGAGTGAGCTTGAGCAGGGCAAGGCGCTGGGTGACCCAGCCGCTGGATTTGCCCAGTGCCCGGGCCACGGCGCGCTGTGAGCCGTGGACCTGGACAAGGCGTTCAAGGGCTTTGGCCTCGTCGAGGGGTTCCAGGTCTTCGTGCTGGACAGCTGCGATGAGAGCGGTCTCCAGCAGGGTGTCGGCATCGTGGGCCAGGGTGTCGTCGACGTGGACGGGGACGTCGTCGAGGCCGGCGAGCTTGGCGCCGGCGAGGCGGCGGTTGCCGTCGACGACGACGTATACAGCTGATGCGAGGTCCTGTGTGTGATCGGGGTGCGCTGCAAGGAATGCCTCGCGGGTGACGATGGTGAGGGGCTGGATGATGCCCTTGCTGGTGAGGCTGTCGGCCATCTCCTCTATGGCGGCAAGGGTGGCGCGGGGGTTATAGGGGTTTGGTGCCAGCTGGGCGACGGGGACCCGGAGTGAGCCTTGGGTGACGGCCGGGGCAGTCGTGGTCTGTCCGGAGAAGGCGGCGAAACTGGCGGCGCGGCTGCTCATCGGCTGGGCGACGGCGTCGAAGGTGGCGGATCCGCCAAGAGCGTCGGATTTCTTCATGACAGCCTCCGGGCGATCTCGCGCATGTGGTGGGCCTGGTCTGATTCAGGGGCGTAGGCCAGCAGTGCCCGCTGGAGCCGTACGGCTTCGCGTTGTTCCTTCAGGTCGCCGATTACTGCGAGGACAGGGGGAGAGCCGAGGCTCTTCCACTTGTCGAGTGATGAGGTGGCGATGTAGCCGCGGCGTGAGTCGTATTTGTTGACCACGAGACCGAGTTGGTCGACATCGATTTCGTAGTCGGCGGCGAGAGAGTCGACTTGGTTGATGAGCATCCCGTAGGCCTGCGCGGAGGTGTCTTCAGCCTCAACGGGGATCACCAGGCCTGACGAGCCGGGCCTCTCTCCCTCGCGCCGACGTCCGTAGAAGATGGCGGCGTCCATTGCCAGCCCCAGGCTGGGAGGTGAGTCGATGACGATGACGTCGAAGTGCTCTTCCAGTGGGGCCAGGGCCCGCTCAAGTGCGGCATGCCGGGGTCCGCGGAACATGGTCAGGCCGGAGTCCAGCAGGAAGGCGTCGAATGCTGCGGGCAGGATCCGCAGCCGGTCGCCGAAGCGAGCTTCGTTTATGTCGACGGTGAGGTCGATCAGGGGAGTACGGGCTTGCTCCCTGTTGAGCATGTGGGTGATGAGGCTTTCGGCGCCTGCTGGGATGGCTTTGAGCCCAAGCTGGTGGGAGAGGTGCCCTTGGGGGTCGTAGTCGACCATGAGGACTCGGAGTCCGAGGCCTGCCGCGGTTGTGGCGAGTTTCGTGGCCTTGTCGGTTTTCCCCGGCGGTTCGTGGGGGGCTTCGGCCAGGGCCTGGGCAAGGCCGGCGGTGACAGCGGTCTTGCCTACGCCGCCTTTCTGGTTGCAGACGATGATGCGGCGCGTGGGTGCGGTCTCGTCGTCTGCGGGGTTCTGCTCGAGCCACAGCGCTACGGACTGGGCCAGGCCTTGGATGTAGGAGACGCCGCGGGCGACGCAGTCCTGCTTGAATTCGTCGTACAGGCCTTCAGGCAGCCAGGTTCCGAAGGACTCGGCTCCCGCCGTGTCGATCGCGGGGAGCGCTTCGGGGTGGGCGCGCCAGGCGTGGATGCCGTCGGTGACAGCGTCTTGAACGTCGGTACTGAGCTGTGCTGCCCGGACTTTGAGGGCTTGCCGGAGGGAGGCGGGCAGCTTGGATACGAGCTTCTCCCGCTCACCTCCTGAAGTAGAAGATGCCATGCGCGGCAGCATACTGCCGCCAGTGATTGCCTGGCACGTGACGGGGCGCGAATTTCACCCGGTCTGACGTTAGCTCCTACATGTCGGGGTGCTTACCGGGTAAGCACCCCGACGTCGTCACAGCCCTGGTCCGGTCGCGTCGGATGCACCACCGCTCTCCTCGTGCGTACCGGGTAAGCACCCCGACGTCGTCACAGCCCTGGTCCGGTCGCGTCGGATGCACCACCGCTCTCCTCGTGCGTCTCGTACAGGAAGACGCCCAGAGTCGATGCGGCTCCAACTGCCAGACGTGCGTGGCGCGAGGTGAGGCGTTGCTCAGCCTGGGCCTTCGAACGGCCATGTCCCGTGCCGTAGGTGTTTCGTAGTTCGGCTGCGCCCTGTACGAGTTGGGCCAGGTTCATCATCATCCGCTTGACCGTGGATGCCGCCGGAGCGGAAGTGTCGAGCTGGTCTGGCATGAGTTGCAGGCATCTGGTGGTCTTGCGGACAAGCGCCAGGACGTCGTCATGCTTGTCGTGGGGCTCTTGTCGTTCGTCGAGGACTGTCTTGCAGATGCTCTCGATGAACTCTTTCGCCGTTCCGATCGCGAGTTCAGGTTCCGCTGCGATCGCGCCCTCCATGCGCGTGACCTGTTGTGCGATGTACTCCGCGTCGACGCGCACGGCGACCGCGTGTGCGCTGCTGACCGCAGTGTTCGGGAGTCCACCCAGCAAAGTCGGCGCGTAGACGGGTCGTCCGGACATTTCACCTTGCTGTGCAAGACCCCACCCGTCGCGGCTGAGCATCTTGTTGAACTCGGACAGCATCGCTTCCGCGCGCTCTGGGTCGGGGCACACGACGGGATGCACCATCTGTGCCAAGAAGCCCAGCAGTTGCTCGTCAGAGCCGTTGTCCAGGCCAAACCGAGCGTCGGTAAGGACCCAGTCCTGCGGCCAGTCGCCGGGGTTTCTGATGCAGTGCTGGTGGATGTCTTCCCGCGCGGTGGCGAAGCGGTAGTCATCCGACGGCAAGGCGTCCAGGTCGTACAACCGGGAGAGAAAGGCGATGTCATCCAAGCGCCCGTACCAAGGTGCGCCATCGGTCCTGATGTAGTCGAAGAGGTCTCGGCGTGTGACCAGCGTGATTCGGCGTCCTGGGGCTGGTCGGTCTTCAGCAGCAGTGGACATCAGCTCATCATCGTGTTCCTGAACGGCTGGCGCTGCTGCTTTATCCCGGTTAGGAACCCTGGTCCTGCCTCAAGGGCATCGAGGATGGGCCGAAACGCAGAAAGGCCCCCGCTGCCCGGACCTTGAGTCCGGGCAGCGGGGGCCTCTGTGTGCGCTCAGATGCTGAGGTCGATCTCAAGTGGAAGGTCACGCCCGGCGAGGGCGTGGGTGAGGAGGCGGTACGGCGTGGTCCAGGCTCCGTGAATGCGGCTCCTGGCGCAGTGGAGTGTGCCGGTGAGGGCGTCTTCGGTGTCGGGGTGGATGAGGACCAGGGCTACGGGGTCGGCATCGGCCGGCTGTCCGTCGGCGGGGCGGCCGCGCTCGAGGCCGCGGCCGTCGGCGGCGATCCGTACGGCGACGTCGCCGTGCCCGGTCCAGGGGGCCGGTCTCTTCCGGGCGGTGAGCATCGCGGTGAACTCCGCGACGGCCTTCTGGTCGCCGGGGTGGAGTGGTCCGGTGCCGTGGCCGCAGCGTCGGAACCGGGCAGTCACGCGGCGTTGGAGGCCGGGACGGCCTTGTGGCTGTCGCGGTGCGCGGACTGGGCGGGCTCAGCGAGGACGCGCAGTCCGTGCGGCTCGCCGACCTTGCCGTGCTCGCTGCACATCACCTGGTAGTGCGCGCGTCCGGTGCAGCCGGATTCCGGGTCGCGGGGCTTTCCGGACGTCTTGATCTTGTGCTCGCAGACGGTGCCGTCACGGTGCTGAGGGTCGATCCAGATACGAATGCGGGCCATGGTGAGCCTTCCTGCTCGGGTGGTTGGGACGGAAGGGCGCCGCGCCCGCTGCTGGCGGGCGCGGCGCGTGGACGGGACGGGTCAGCCGGTGAGCCGGATCGGCATGAGGAGGTAGCGCAGCGCCTGGTCGTCGGTGCCGGCGCCGCGCATGACGGCGGGCTTGGTGGCAGAGACGAACTGGAACTGGACGGACTCAGCGTTCAGGGCATTGAGGCCGTCGATGAGGTACGTGGGGTTGAAGGCGATGCCCAGTTCGTCGCCGTCGAGGTCGACGTCGACGTTGTCGACGGCCTGGGCGTCGTCGCTGGTGCCGCCCTCCAGGACGAGGGTGCCGTCAGCGGAGAACGTGAGCTTGATCGGGGATTCCTTCTTGGTGGAGACCAGGGCGACGCGCTGGGCGGCGGCCTTGAGGGCGGCGATCTCCACGGTGGCGGTGGCCGCGAACTCGGTAGGGAACAGCGACTCGTACTTGGGGAGCTCGCCCTCGAGGGCGCGGATGGTGGTGGTGTGGTTCTCGCTCCGCACGACGAACAGGCCCGAGCTGCCGGTGGGCAGGGCGAGGTCGACAGTGGTGTCGTCGGCGGTGGCTTTGGTGGCGTCGGTGAGGGCCTTGGCGGGGATCACGGCGGTGCAGTCGGGCAGGTCGGCGTCCTTCCACGGGAGGACACGGACGGCGAACCGGTAGCGGTCGGTGGAGTAGAGGGTGAGGGTGCCGGCCTCGCTGTCGTGGCGCAGGCCGATGCCGGTGAGGACGGGCAGGGCCTCGTCCTTGCTGACCGCGCACGCGACCTGGGCGACGGCTTCGGCGAGGGCGGGCCCGGCGAGGGTGCCAGCGGTGGCGCCCGGGTCGGGCAGGGCCGGGTACTCCTCCAGGGGCAGGGTCGGCAGGGTGAAGCGGGCAGCCCCCGCCCTCAGGAGCATGCGGGCGCCGGTGAGTTCGAGGTGCACGTCGCCGCGGACCGTGCCGATGATGTCGGACAGCAGCCGCCCGGAGATCAGGGCGCGGCCGTTCTCGGTGACGGTGGCAGGGCAGCTGGTGTCCGCGCTGACCTCGTAGTCGAAGGCGCTGACGCGCAGCCGGTCGTCGGTGGCGTCCAGGAGGAGGCCGGCGAGGACGGGGATCGGAGGGCGGGCGGGGAGGCTGCGGGCGGCGTAGCCGACGGCGGCCGCGAGATGGGACTGTTCGACGGTGAGCTTCACGGGCGGGTCCCTTCGAGGGGTTCGGGGAGGTCCAGGAGGAGCTGTTCGGTGGCGGGGGCCTGGACGGCGGGCAGGGTCTGCGGCCGGATGGGCGGCATGACCGGGGTGGCGGCCGCGCCGATATCGACGGCGAGCTGGCCGGCGTCCGCGAGGGCCCGGGCGCGGGTCTGGGCGCGGGTGACGGCATGGTGCCCGGCGTCGTAATGCAGGTGGCAGCCCTGGCACATCGCGCGCAGGTTCGCGGGGTCGCAGTTCTCGGGGGTGTGATCAAGGTGGGCGGTGGTGAGGATGACGAGGCTGCCGGTGCCGTATGCCTCGCCTTCGTGGACGTTGGGGCAGCGGCCGGGGTGGGTGCCCCGGCCGCATTCGCCCTCGCACTCGCACCGCCACCCGGCCCGTTCCTTGATGGCCAGGCTGATCTCTGGCCAGTCGGGCGGGTAGCGGAGGACGTTCTCGGGCCGGATCGGCACGGCGTCTGCGGTCAGCCGTCGGCCGGGCGACGCTCGTAGTCGGCGATCAGGTCGCCGATCCGGTCCGCGTCGTCGGTCTCGCCGACCCAGGCGCCGGTGTGGGCCCACACGCTCGTGACCGCCACGTCGCCGTCGTGCCAGAGGAGATACGTGCCGTGGCGTTCGAACAGCCCGCAGTCGGCGACGTGGACGCTGATTCCGGTCCGTTGATAGATGTCGCCAGCGTCGGCGGTGAGGAAGTCGAGTTTCCCGTTGTCGACGCTTTCCGGTGACGGGGTGGGTGCCTCCCGCAGGAATTCGAGCGTGGTGACGTCCAGCCACAGCGGCTCGTCCGGGGTGCGGGGCGCCCGGACGTGGCCGGTGACGCGTAGCAGGTCGCCGGGGACCAGGTCGTGCAGCACGGCGGCCGCCATGGCCGGGTCGGTCACCGTGCAGGGCATGACCATCTCGTCCGCGCGCTCGTCCGTCGGGCTGACGATGATCCTGAAGCGGGCTGTCGACCCGTGCAGGCCAGGCACCCTCTCTTCGTCCAGGAAGCCGTCCAGGGCTATGGCGTCGGCTCCCATGGTTCAGCTCGCCTTCGCGGCCGGGGCCTGGTGGGCGGCGTCGTACGCGTCCAAGATCTTCTTCGCGACGATGCCCGCGTCCGCGACCTTGTAGCCGTTGGCGCGCGCCCAGGCGCGGATGTCGGCGAGCTCCTCCTTGGTGCGGCCGCTGCCCAGGCCCGACCGGATCGGGGTGGGCGCGGGCACCGCCGTGGCGGTGGGGCTGGGCAGGGTGCCGGTCTTGATGGCCCGGAGCTCGTCCTGTGCCTTGTCCAGTTCGGCCTTGAGCGTGGCGACACGCTCTTCGGCCTTGCGCTGCGCGTCGTCGATGGTGTGCCGGGCAGTCAGTTCGGCGAGGTCGCTGCGGACCCGGGCGGCCTTGTTGCGGATGCTGGCCACCGGGTGCGCTTCGGCCCACGCGAGCAGCTGCTCCACGGAGTCGCCGGACGCGGTGTCCGTGGCCGCCGGTTCGGCGGTGGCCGCCGCCCCCTTCTCCTCAGCGTCGAGCATCGCCTCGGTCTTCTCCTCCTGGGCGCTGACGAGGGCGGTGATCTCGTCCTCGGTCAAGCCGGTGGCCTCGGTGATCTCAGCGGTGGTGGCGTCGGCGTAGTACATGGACAGCGCGGTTGCCTCGAACGCGTTGGGGGTCTTCGAGGTCTGCGTCTGCGGCATGTCGGGATCTCCTTCGGAGCCGGGGAGGAGGGGGAGCAGGGTGGTGAGGGTGTCGTCGTCGCCGGGCAGGCCAAGGACGTCCAGGAGGAGGACCAGGTCCTCCTTGCTGCCGGCGTTGCGGGCGACGACCCGGGCCGCGGCGGCTTCCTGCTCGGTCGTGGTCGGGTCGATGGGCAGGCCCTCGGCTTCGAGGGCCTCCGTCCAGTCGGTGAACATCGCGGCCCCCTACGAAGCGGCCTTGAGGCCGGCCATGAGCCGGGTGCAGTTGCGCTGCTGGAGCTCGGGGGTGACCAGCCGGTGCATCGGCATCGGCCCGTTCACCTGGCGGTCCAGCCGGACGATGCGCGCCTGGTCCACGGTCAACGGGTTGTGCCGGGCGGCGGCGGCCCGCTCACGGCGGGCCTGGTCCTGGCGGGCGAGGACGTCGATCCAGTCCGGCCCGAGCCGGTCGACCATGCGCTTGCGCAGGGCGGTGCGCTGGCCGGGGGTGGTGGCCGCCCAGATGCCGAACCGCGTGACCGGCTTGTTGACCAGGGCCCACCGCAGGCAGGAGTTGACGATGGGGCAGCCGGAACAGGCCTTGCGAGCCTGCTCCAGGCGCTTCTCCGTCGCCGCCCGGTCGGTGGTGCGGTCGCCGTTGGTGAAGTCGAACAGCGTCGGCTCCAGCTGGCAGCGGGTCGGGGTGGGGCTGTGGGGGAAGGGGAAGCGCGGGTCGGGGTCAGTGTGCGAGGTCGGATGGGCGACGCCGGGACGGCTCATGAGGTGGCCTCCGGGAACAGCTCGTTCAGGTGGGGGAGTTGGAGGAGGACCTGCTCGAACACGGGCAGCGGGACGCGCCAGGGCCCAAGCGCCCCGGTGCAGGGCACGGGCAGCGGGAGGGCGTGGACGTCGTCCAGCTCGAGGTGGGAGCAGCCGGTCTGTGCCCACGGGCTGCACGGGTCGCCGTCGTCGGTGTGGGAGCCGGTGATCCGGGCGACACCGAGGACCGCGCTGTAGTGCAGCTCGTGGCCGCGGATCGTGCGGGCCACGAGCGGGTCGCGCAGGGCGGCCCGGTCCATGGTCTTGTGCGCACCGGCGTGCAGCAGGCGCCAGCCCGGCGCCCACGGCTTCGGCCGGTTCTCCACGCGCTTGTCGCCGTGGACGATGCACGCGGTCCAGGGCTGCTTGATGGTGATGCCGCGGATGAAGTCCGGGGCGTACAGGGTGGGGGCCTTCATGCCGCCGCTCCGAGGCTGGCGGTGCCCGGCCGCCCGTCGCGCCGGCCGTTGATGGACGGCACGGTGGCGTGGGAGCGATCGGCGAGCACGGCGCGACCGGTGTGCTTACCCGCGTACATCGCAGCGTCGGCGGCCCGCTGCAACTGCGCCAGGTCCGTCGTGCCGAGGACGTCGGGGGAGGCGGCTCCGATCGACGCAGCGACGTCGACCAGGTCGCCGCCGTCGACGTCCACGGGCTGCGAGAGCAGGGTGGCGAGCTGCGCGAGACGGAGCTCGCGGCGGGCGGCTCCGATCCGCACCGTGACGGCGAACTCGTCCCCTCCGAGCCTGCCGACCGCCCCGCGGCTGCCCGCCCAGGCGGTGAGGCGCTGCGCGGTGACGGCCAGGACGCGGTCGCCGGCGGCGTGCCCGCCGGGGCCGTCGTTGATCTCCTTGAAGTGGTCCAGGTCCACGATGACCACCAAGGAGCTGTCGCCGTAGCGGCCGGTGATCTGCTGGGCTTTGGCGGTGTAGCCGTCGCGTCCGAGCAGTCCGGTGAGCGGGTCACGGCGGGCCTTGTTGAGCTTGCGGTGCAGGCTGACGGCGTGGACGGTCCAGCCGGTCAGCGGCACCGCGAGAGAGGTGATGATCAGGGCGCGTTGTCCGGACGGGGCGTGTACGCGCACGGTGGGGGCCATACTGGTGTCTCCCTCTCGTTTCGTACGGGATGGGTGGCCCGGGGCAGGCGGCTGGTTTGGACGCCTTTGACGCCTGTCCCGGGGCGGATTCAAAACGTGCGGCGTGTGCCGAGCAGACCGTGGGGGTTCACCCACGGAGCGGCCGTCGCCTTGTTCCAGTCGAGGTCCCAGTCGGGCCGCAGCCCCCGGGCACCCCAACCACTGACGAACTCGAACGGGATCTCCTGCCCTGCCTGGTGCAGCAACAGCGCCTTGTCGTACGCGTCATGTGCTGCCTTGCGGGCGGTGATGGGGCTGTCGGCCAGGCCGACGAAAACGTGGAGACGCCGCCCCTGGTCGTTGTTCTTGGTCGGGACGTCAACCTCCCAGTACGACTGAGGCATGCCCCTCCCCTCCTTCCGGTCCTGGTCGTGGTCGTGGCGGAACACCGCGACCGCCCCGGCCGGGATGGCCGGGGCCGCACGGAGGAACGCCGCGTCCCTCGAGGAAGGTTCAGCCGGCCGTGGCCTTCGCCAGGATGTCGGCGTGGTCGAACGCGAGATCCGGGAGCGCGGCCAGGGGCCACCAGCGGGCGGCGGTGGCGTCGTCCCCGGCCGTCGGCCTGACCGGTGTCTGCAGGGTGGCCGTGTAGGCGACGCTGACGTATCGGCCGCGCGGGTCACGGCCGGGGGTGTCGAAGGCGCCCACCTGCCGGAGGCCATCGGCCGGGACGGTGATGCCGGTCTCCTCCTGCAGCTCGCGCACGGAGGCGGCCAGGCTGGTTTCCCCCGTGTCCACATGGCCGCCGGGCAGAGCCCACCGGCCCTTGAACGGGTCCCAGCCCCGCTCGATCAGCAGGACGTGCCCGGCGGCGAGCAGGACGACGTCGGCGGTGTAGCGGATCGTCTCATCGGTGGAGTCAGCGATCACGAGGTTTCTCCTGGTCTCAAGTGAGGAGGCGGGTTGGCCGGCCTTTTGTCGGCGTCCGGCCGCCCGACAGTTCCGCTCCGGCGTGTGCTGGTCGTGGCGGAACACCGCGACCGCCCCGGCCAGGTGAGGCCGGGGCGGCACGGAGCAACGCCGCGTCCTACGGGACGGTCAGGAACGGGCTGCGTTGAGCGCGGCCCGCCGCTCGGAGAACGTCGGGGCGTCGGCGACCTTCACCCACTCGCCGTCGGTGATGCGCTTCCCGCCGTCGCTGGGCACCTTGCCGTTGATCCCCCAGAACGGGTGGAGGATCGGGACGCCGCCGCTCCAGCGGTCGTAGTGCCTCCAGACGAAGTACGGGTGGTCCGGGTCGTCGTAGTAGCACTCGCCCTCGGGCACGTACGCCTCGGTCAGGTCGAAGACCACGCCGGTGTCCGGGTGGGTCCACTCGGTGCGGCCGATCTCGTCCTCCTCGATCTCCTGGCCGCTGGCGTCGATGCGCCGGTCCATCCAGGAGACGGTGACCAGGTAGCCCGGGTGGTCCCAGGTGTTCGGGTAGGGCTGGCTGACGCTCTCGTAGTCGATGTGGACGTCGCGGTGAGCGATGGGCTGCTGGCCGCGCAGCTTGCTGCGGAGGAGCTTGGCGCGGCCGGCCGGGACGGGCTTCACGTACGGGTCGCCCATCCGGCCGCTGCCCTCGCAGTTGGCGAGCCAGCCGCCGACCGACTTGTAGATGCGGCCGTCGCTGTCGGGGGCGTTCTCGGTGACCTCCCAGTCGGCGATCACCAGCGGCGTGTGCCCGGCGAAGACGAGGGTGCCGTGCTCGGTGTCGGCGATGCGGTGATCGTCGGTGTTCCAGTCCTTCATGCGAGTCCCCTTCGGGGTGTGGTGTCGGACGGATCAGGTCGGGTCAGCGGCGGGTGCTCTTGGAGCCGCGCAGTTCGTCCACGCGGGTGGCGGTGTGCGCGGTCTGTTCGGCGAGGCTGACCAGGCGGCGGGCGTCGTCGGCGACGGGCTGGGACCAGACGAGGCCGGCGGCGAACTGGGTGGCGTGCGCGGCGAGTTCCTGTGCCTGCTTGGCGAGCTGCTCCCGTTCCCGCTCGAGCGGGTTGGTGTTCACCGTCCGCTCAGGGAGGGGCTGTTGGACCAAGCGCTCCAGGATGAGGGCGAGGGCGTCGGCGACGGCGGTCAGGTCGCCGTGGGCGAGCCAGCCGTCGATGGTGTCGTGGCCGGTGAGGTCGGGGGTGTACTTCGCGTAGCGGCGGCGGCCGAAGGCGTCGGGTTCGTCGGCCGGCGCCAGGATGAAGACGAGCCGATTGTTCAGCCGGTCGGGGTAGAGGGTGAGTTCGAGGGTGGCGGCCTCGTTGGTGGAGACCGCGGGCCAGTCGGGGCTGACCGGCGGCGTCCAGTCGGTGCCGAGGATGTCGGCGACGACCGCGGTGAGGCGTTCGGCCGGGGCGGCGGTGATGGGGCGGGCCAACGGATCCTCCTGCGGGACGGGGCTGACCGGGCACCGCACTGCCCCGGCCGGTGTCGGGGCCGGGGCGGCACGGTGGCGGGTCAGACGCGTCCGGCGGCTGCGGCGGGCACCTGCCGCTGGGCTTCGGCCTCTTGGCGGCGGTGGTTGCGCACGACCTTGCCCATGATCTTCTGGGTGACCTTCTCCGCTTCGTCCTCGCGGGCCACGAGCTCCTTGAAGAGCTTCTTGAGGGCGGCCTTGTTCAACGTGTGCGTGCCCATCTCGTGGCGGGCGAGAGCGAGTTGCGCGTCGGGTCCGCCCTTGCGGCACAGCTGGTCGACTTCGACCATCGCGTAGACGAGGGTGGAGCCGATCTCCTGCCCCTTGCGGCGGCGCAGGCGCTGGGCGTTGAGGAAGATCCGGATGGAGTTGTTGGGGCCGGCCACGGTGACGGCGTAGATGTCGCCAGGGCGGGCGGTCAGGGACAGCACCTTGTCGCGCCACACCTCGTACTTGATGCCGGCGGCGACGCCCAGGGACTGGGCGACCAGGCCGGACAGCTTGTTGGTCTTGGTGACCACGAGTTCGACGGGGACGACCGGGCGGCGGCCGTAGTGCTCGCGGACCAGGCGCTGGGCGATGGGTGCGGCGGCCTCGATGTCGGCGGTGATCTTCTTGGAGACGAACAGGCCGCTGCGCCGGATGGTCATCTGGTCCGGCTGCTTCTTCCTGTGGAACTGCACGTGGGTGTCCTTTCGGAGTGGTCGGGCGGGCTGAGGGGCTACCGCACCGCCCCGGCCCGCGCGGCTGCGGGTCGGGGCGGCACGGGCAGTCCGTCAGTTCGCGTGCAGGCCGGTGAGGTCCTCGATCAGGAGGTCACGCTCGTCGCGGTCCTCGCTGACGTCATCCGCCGTGGCCGGTGCGACCGGGAGGCCGGCGGCGCGGGCCGTGAGGTGGTGACGGATCTGGTCGATGCTGGTGATGGCCACCGGCTCGTCACCGTCGCCGGTCAGCAGCGTGAAGCAGGGCTCGCTGTTGCCGTACTTGTTCTTGTCGCTGCGGTAGTGGAGCCAGACGCCCGGGGCGAGGAAGAAGGACGCCTCGCCGTCCTCGTAGCCGCGCCACCGGTCCTCGTCCCGCAGGAAGTTCTCGCCCTGGTCGATCCGCCACGCGGCCGACGCGGCGCGGGCGGCGGCGTCGTCCTCGGTGGCGGCGGTCACCTGCGCGAGGCCCTCGTCCAGGGTTGCCGGGGCGTTGGGCGCGGTGTGGCTGCTGCTCTGCGGCCGGTTGTGGCGGGCCTTGGTGACCAGGCGGCGCAGCGGGGTGAGGAACAGGTCCGCCATGCCGTTGACGGCGACGGCGGCGACGACCGCGACCGCTCCGGTGGCCGCGAGGCGCCAGTCGCCGGACCAGGTGTCGGGGTAGTAGGTGTAGCCCGCCCAGGCGCCGATGGCGCCGCCGATCAGAACCGTCGTCATGTCCAGTCCCTCGGTCACGGCGTCGGCGACGGTGATGGCGGCGCGGCGTACGGCTCGGTTCATGATTGGGGTGCTCCTTCTTCTGTCGGATTGCGCTCTGGTGGGAGGAGGGGTGTTGCTCCGGGGCGGCCGGGTCTGGAAGCCTGCGGCCGCCCCGGGCGTCTCAGCGGCCGCCGGTGTGGGCGGCGGCGGTGGTGCGGATCGTGTCGGCGAGCAGCACGGTCAGCTCGTGGCCGTGGTCGACGACGTCCTCCAGGCGCTCGATGAGCTCCGGGGCCAGGCCGTTGTTGCGGGCCCCGGCCAGCAGTCCCTCGAGGAAGAGGACGTCGGCCAGGACGCGGCCGCGGGCGTCGACGACGCCGGGCTGCACGGCGAGGACGTCGGTGTTCTTCGCGGTGGCCAGGGCCACATGGCCGGCGGCCTCGCGGTAGGCGGTCTCGGTCTGCTCGGTGAGCAGCATGTCGACCTTGTCGGTCTCGCTGTAGGCGCGGCGCCAGCCGAAGCGTTCGGCGGCGATCTCCATCAGGGAGCGGCGGGCGAGGGACACGGTGACCTCCGGGGAGGGCCAGTCGCCTGGTCTCTGCTGACCGGGCGGACACCGCACGGCCCCGGCCGCCGACGTGCGGCGGGCGGGACCGTACGGAGAGCGCCGGTCAGCTCTCGGGACGGCGGCGCGCGAAGTACCGGATGTGGGTGTGGTCGCTGTACTCGCTGCGCTCGGTGCGCAGGAGCTCCGGCTCGTCGACGGCCAGCTGCTGCAGCGCGGCCGCGATCCAGTCGTCGGTGCGCTGGAGGCTGAGCCGGAGCAGGTCCAGCGACTCGATCCAGATCTGCTCGTCCTCCACGCGGTTGCGGCAGCCGCTCACCCACGTACGCAGCCGCTCGCGCACGGTGTCGTCGTCCGGGCGAGCCGCGATGTCGCGGGACAGCGCGCGGCAGGTTGTGGCGTGGTCGTTGGCAACTGCGGCCGCGTCGTGGAGTTCGAGCCACCCGTGGCTTTTGAACTTGTTGTTGGTCTTGACGAAGTGGCAGCCCAGGCAGGCCACGTTGTGCCGGTAGTCCTGCGAGGCCGTGTAGACGAGGACGACCGCGTGGGCCTGGTTGTAGTACCGCTGGGCGATGGTGACGCCGTCGGGCTTCCACGTCTCGCCGATCTCCGGCCACGGCGTGGGCTCGGGCGCCGGCGGTTCGACGGGGGCGGGGCGGCGGGCGAACAGGGTGAGTGCCACGGGGCTACTCCTTGTCGGTGTCGGCTTGGTGGGTGCGCCGGGCGGCGGCGGTGGCCGCCACGGCGATGAGGACCAGGACGAGCGCGTACGGGAGGCTGCTCACCACCCGGCGGCCGCGAGGGCAGCGGCGGCCAGGAGCAGGGCGAGCGCGGCGAGGATCGTGTCGACCGCGCGGGTGAGGCGTTCGAACTTGGCGACGGCGATGAGGGACAGCGACTTGACCCGGGTGAGGCGGGTGTCCGTGCGCATCGCGTTGAGCAGGTCGTTTTCGCTCAACTGCGCCCAGCAGGGGAAGCCTTCGCGGACGACGCGGCCCCGGCCTCCGAGGTTGGGGCGCACGACCAGGAGGAGCAGCACGGCGGCGGCCGCGAGCGCGAGGACGGCGAGTCCGCCGACGACCTGGGCGGACAGCGGCAGGTCCTTGTCGGCGACGCTGGCGAGTCCGGCGAGGACCGCGCCGTCGAAGGCCAGCAGTAACGAGGCCTTCGAGTCTGTGCGCGTGATCTTCGCTTCGACGTCGTGGCACGCGTCGTCCAGGTTCTTGCTCAGGCCGTGTGCGGCCGGGATCGCGATGTCGGGGGCGGCGGTCATGGGGCGAGTCCCTTCCGGCCGGGCTGTCCGGCTCCCCGTCACCACCCGGTCCGCCGCGGGGCGGTACGGGTGGCTCAGGCAGCCGTCAGGACCGGCGGTCGCAGCCGGGGAGGACGATCACGGGGCGCAGGGACAGGCCGCGCAGCGCGAAGAGCGAGCCGATCGTCCAGGCCAGGACGGCGAGCGCGGCGGCGACGGTGCGGCCTGCGGCGGGCGAGGACGCCCACACCATGTACACGGTGGCCGCGCCGTGCGCGGTGTACGTCAGGCGTGCGCCGAAGGCGCCGGTGAACCAGGCCAGTACGAGGGAGACGGCGCCGACGCCCTGCCAGATGACGAACGCGCTGGAGGCCGTCAGCGGAAGGCCAGCGGTGTGCGCGCTCAGGTAGGCGTGGACGGGGTCGGCGAGGGTGGCGGTCCACTGGGTGAACCACGCCCAGTCCTGGTGGTGGTACCAGTCGATCGCCTTCGGGATGCCCCACTTGAGGATGAGGATCAGGGTGGCGGTGCCGAGGATTGCGCCGACGGCGAGTGCGCCGGGCGGGATGTCGTCGCGGGTCCGTATCGGCGCCGGCCGCGGCACGGTGGTGGTGTGGGCGGGGCTGCGCCGGGGCGGCTGGCGGTCGCTGTCGGCGATCGTCTCCATCGGCGGGACGGTGGGTTCGGGCTCGCGGGGCTCGGTGGGGTCAGTCACCGGGTCTTCTCCTTCGTGGTGGTCGACGGCGACACGGCGGGTGGTGCTGTGGCGGGGGTGGGCCAGGCTGTGCGGCTCCCCTTCACCCCCGGCCCGCCGCGCGGCGGGCCGGGGGATCAGGCAGCCGTCAGCCACTGCGTCGCAGCGGAGACGTAGTCGGCCGGGTCTGCGGGGGTGCCGTCGTGGCACTCCAGGCACATGCCGAGCGTCTTGAGCGGGAGGCACCGGAAGTACCTTCGGCGGCACTTCGGGCAGGTCTGGCGACGGGCCATGGCCTTGTCGAGCGCGGCTTCCTGAGCGAGCGTCGGCACGCGTTTCGGCTTGGCGAGCTCGAGGCTGTACAGCCACGCCATGCGCTTGCCGGTGCGCCAGACCATCTGGGCGACGGGCTCGTGGCCGCCGGGGCACAGGCCCATCGCGCGTAACTGGCGGCGGGTGGCTAACCCGGTCGCGGGGACGGGGCCCTCGCCCCGGGCGGCTTTGCGGATCTCTGCCGCGCCGGGCACCTTGAGGTAGCCGTAGGTGGGGAAGGCATCGGCGTCGCCGTACAGGTCGATGTCCCGGACGACCGGCGCGTCGGCCGGGGACTTGGGGTCAGCGGCGACGGCCACGGTTGTGTCCGCGGCCGGTGTGGACCTGGACACGCGAGCGGCCCTTGGCGCTGACGTTGATGGTGTCGCCGCGTCCGGTGCCCGTGGTGGTGAACATCTTCAGCAGGATCCAGCCGCCCAGGCCTGCGAGGCCGATGAGCCCGAGGGTGACGAGCGCGTTGACCAGCTCCACGATCGCGTGGATCAGGAAGAAGACGCCGACGCCGCCGATGCCGACGATGAAAGCCACCAGGGCGGCCTTGATCAGGAGCGGGGAGACGAGCGGCTGCGGGGCCGGGGCGGGCGGCGGCGTGTAGTAGGCGACGTTGTGTCCGGCCGGGCCGGGGACGACGACCACGCCGTCCAGGCCGGCGGTCGACGGGTAGACGACCGTGCCCTGGGGGAGCGGGACGACGTGCTGGCCGTACGCGGGGGCGGGTGCCTGCCCGTGCTGCGGCGGCAGCGGGGTCGGGTAGTACGTGGTCTGTGGCTGCTCGCCGTAGGACGGCATGATGGTGTCCTCCTCTTGCTGGGGAGCTCGGGCGGCTGCATTGGCGTGAAGTTCGCCCGGGGAGGCTTCGGCCTCTTCACCGGCCCCCGAGGTGCTTGACTCATCTCGGGGGTCAGTGGAGCCGTCGAAGCTGGGCTCAGTCGGTGGTGAGCCGCCGGAAGCGGCTCGTCAGGAGCGGCTCGCTGCGGGCGAGGATCGTGGGCGGGTGGCCCGGGCTGGGCTCGGGCGCGAGCACGATCGGCTCGTCACGCTGTTCGGTGAAGTCGAACGTGAACTCCACGGCGGTGTCCTCCTCTTCGTGTGTCATGCCGCGTTACGCGGTCTCGTCCAGGACGAGCTCACCGGTGGCGATTTCCTCGTTGAGGAGGTCGGCGATCTCCTGGACCGTCTCCGTCTTGCCGGAGAGGCCGGCGGCCTTCAGCGAGCGACGCGACACCTTGCTGGCCCCGGCGCGGATGATGCCGCGTGCGAGATCCCGGGCTTCGGCGAGCTTGGCGGCGTCGATGTCCGGGCGCGCGGGCGGGGCCTGGTACTCACGGGCGCGGGAGTTGGTCCCCTGAGCGAGGTCCATCTCCGGGTAGCGGCCCCCGTCGGCGGGGCCGAAGGAGTCGGCGCGCTGGGGGCCGGGGCCGTTGGTGGGGGCCGCATCCTGCGGGGTGGTCCCCTCGGTGGGCTCGTGGTCCCCGCCGGTGGTCCCCGCCGGGGCGGTGTGGCCCCCGTCAGAACCGCTGTCGGCGGGGACCTTCACGGTGATGGTCCCCGGCGTGTGGGTGCGTGCGGCGGCGGTCCCGTTCGGGCGGGGGCCGGTCTCTTCGCTGGTGGCGGTCCCTGCCGGGGCGGTGGTCCCAGCCGGGGCGGGGACCGTGGTCCCCGTGGCGGGGGCCAGGGCGGGGGCCATCGTGCCCGTGGCGGGGGCCGGAAGGGCGGGCTGGTCCCCGCTGACAGTGGTGGTGGTGGTCCCCGTCGTGGTCCCCGTGAGCTCCAGGGCGAGGTCCAGCATGCCGCCGCGAAGGGGCCACAGCTTCTCTGCGGGGGCCTTTCGGCGCCAGCCGCGCCCGTACTCGGAGCGGAGGCCCCCGATCGCCTCGCGGCGGTGCCTCTCCAGGATCAGGCCGATCCGGTAGGAGCGGACCTCCCACAGGACCATCCGGCGCCAGATGCCGAACGTGCCGATGGGGTCCAGGAACCAGCGGCTGAGCCGGATGCCGTCCATGCGGCGCTCGGAGGTCATTCCGGTGCGGCGCCGTACGGCGTGCCGGACGCCCTCCATGAACGCCACGAACAGGACCGGCATGGCGGCGTGCATGCCCTGGCCGGTGACGCGCTCGGGCCAGGGCAAATCGGTATCAACTGCCGCCATGTTGAACCAGATTGTTGCGGTCGTGAACGCCCATGCGAGCCACCGCAGGGGGGCGAGGGGCATGTCGAGCTGCTCCAGGACCAGGTCGACCACCAGGAGGGCGAGAATGCCCAGGTCAACGCCGATGGGGACGATCCAGGAGTGGGCTCCGAAGCCGTAGGTGCGGGCGACGTCTTCGACGGCGGCGAAGGAACCGTATCCACCGAGGCCGGCGAGGCCTGCGAAGAAGATTCCGGCGATGGCGATGGCCCACTTCTGGGCCTTGGTGAAGGGCGGCGGCGCCTCGGGGCGGTCTGCCATATCGATTACCTTCCGTAAGGTGCGCACGGCTCAGGCGCGCACCTTGCGCGCGGGACAAACCGGTACGCATCGGGTGGTGCGCTGCAAGGGTGCGGGGTCCCTACCTGAAGCGGGGACAGGTGCGCACGGTGCGCGACGCTACGCACCGTGCGCACCCGATTTTGACTACTCTCCGTTGTCGCTGAAGAGGGGGGAGCGGAGGATGTCGTAGTGGCCGAAGCCCTCGTCGGACTCGTCCTCGGAGATCACCTTGCGGTCGATGAGGCGGTCGCGCTCGCGGTAGAACCAGCGCTTGGTGTCGGCCAGGCCGACCCGCAGAAGGATGTCGGTGACCTCGCGGGGAGCAAACGAGAGTTTGCCTTCGCGCACCCACTGATCGAGCCGCTTGTAGAGCTCCTGGCGGCCCTGCTCGCTGGTGAGCTTGTCGGCGTCGTCGTCGCCGCCCAGCGACAGGACGGGGGCGTCGTCGGCCGGGGGCTCGATCTCGTCCTCAATGCGCAGGTGGTCGTACTCGCCGGGCTCGGGGTCCTCGTCCAGCACGTTCTGCAGCATCTCGTTGAGCTCCTCGACTTCGCGCGCGATGGTGTCCTCGTCCACGTCGTCCATCTCCTCTTCGGGCGGTCCGGAGTAGGCCGGCGCCGCCGGGGCCGGGGAGGCCGCGGGGGCGGTGGGGGCCGGGGCCGGAGCCGCCTGCTGCTGGGGGTTGTTCTCCTCTCCCTCCTCCTTGGGCAGCAGGGGGGCGTCGTACGTGGTGCGGTTGACGTACAGGTCGCCGAACGCCTCAGCGGTGATCGCGTCCAGCGGAGTGCGGATCGCCGCGCCCGCGGTGACGGCGTCGGCCTGATCGCGCTTGCTGGCCAGCTCGGTGCGGGCGGTGACGTGCCACCGCTCCTCCGGGATGCCCAGGCCCGCCGCGTAGTGGTAGCCCGGCTTGCGGTTGCCCCACTGCGGCCAGGCGCCGGCCTCAACGGCCTCGTCCGGCAGGCAGTACTGGGAGTCGGCACCGTCCCGCAGGCCGAAGCACAGCCCGGCCGGGCTGTTGGCGCGGGAGTCGGTGTCCATGTTGTTGTGCGTCGCGCGCTGAATGGACGTCAGGATCCAGATGCCGGCGGCGCGCGCCGTGCGCAGGATCTTCTGGTAGTGCTCGTTGTCGGCGGCGAAGTCCGCGGCTTCCTCGCCGATGATCACGAGGAAGTTGAGGCCGCAGCCGGGCTCCCACTTCGACAGGCCCTTGGCGGCGAGGAAGTCGGTGCGCTTCTCGATCGCGTTGGGCAGGATCTTGAAGAACCGCCGGGCGGCGTCCTTCTTGTCGATCGGCCACTCGATGCCGTGCCGGACGTGCCCGAAGTCCTGCTGGAACTTCGAGCAGTCGATCACGATCACGCTGACCTCGGTGCGGGTGCCGCACTCCACGATGATGAGCTGGTTGCCCTGCGTCTTACCGGCACCGTTCACGCCCATGGCGATGCAGTGCTCAACGTTGCCGTTGGACAGCGGGCCCGGGTCGCGCAGCATGCCGGTGAGGTTGAGCAGGACGTCCTCGCCGTCCTCGTAGCGGCCGGTGCGGATCGGCACGTCGCCGATGGACGCGCCGAACGCGGACGGGCCGCGCCAGGGGAAGCCCTCCTTGAGGAGGTCGGCGACCTGGACGCGCAGGGTGACCTGGGAGGAGTCGTCATCGTCCACGGTGTGGGTGATGCGTCCCTTGCCCAGCTTCAGGGCCGAAGCCATCGCGGGGATCCTGCGCGCGAGGTCGTCGGCGGTCGCGCCGTCCTTGGCCTCCACCGTGGCGATCACGGTGCCCTTGCCGTTGGAGTTGGCCTCCTTCAGCTCGTGCTTGGCCAGGCCGATCTCGCTCTCGAGCTTCTCCCACCGGCTGGCGCTCTTCTCGGAGCCCGCCTTGTAGAACTTGCTCCAGAGGTTGTTCGCGGCCGCCATCCCGACGCCCCCGAGGAACCAGGCCGCAGCCGTCGCCGGGGTGTCGACGCCGACGACCGTGCCCAGGGTGGCAGCGGCGGTGACGACACCGGTGTTGACCTGGTGCCAGATCCGCTGGTCCTTGGGCCGCTTGGCCTTGGCGTCGATGTGGGACATCAGGCGGCACACTGCGGTGCCGGTGCCGGCCAGCCCCAGCGCGGCGAGCGCCAGGGCGGTGGGGTTGCCGGTGAGGGCGAGGTGTCCGAGCTCCACGGGGAGCGGCCCGAGCAGGGTGACCGCCCAGGGCCCGCCGTAGGTCAGCCGGGCTCCCCGGCTCTCCTGGATCTCTTCCTCGCTGCGGGGGTCGAACTTCTTCGAACGGGATGCGCGGCGTGCCATTTAGGCGGCCTTTCCTGCTTCGCCGGGCTTCCCGGCGGATCCGGTGGACGGCTTGTCGCCGATGGAGAACCCGGGCTTCTTGCTGCCCTTGCCCTTGCGGGCCTCGGCCTCGGCTTCCTGCTCGGGCCGGATGAAGTGCTTGACGAAGGAGGCGTACATCTTCACGCCCGCCAGCCCGAGCACCTTCGCCGCCGACGCACCCGCCTTGAGGTGGGCGCCGACCAGCTTCGCGCGGATCTTGGACTGGAGGCCGAAGGTGTACCACTTGCCCTTGTACTGGCTGAGGATCGCCGTGATCATGTCGGCGTCGAACGCCACCCGCGTGTACAGCTCGAAGCCGATCGCGCGGAGGATCTTGGCGTAGTTGTAGAGGTCGCGGTCGGTCTTGAACTCGATCTTCTCGAGCTGCTGGATCAGCTTGTGGAGGTCCGAGCCGACCTTGACCTCGGGGCTACCGGTGCCGTCGCTCATGTGGGTGAGAGTCCTTCCGGAGAGGGATCGTGGGGGTTGTGCGGGCGGGGGCTCTGTCACCTCCCCGCGGTTCCGGACCGGGGCCCGGAGCCACGGGCAGACGGCAGGTTCACCGGCTGCTGTTGGCCTGGCTGTTGTCGCCGGCCTCCTGCACCGCCGTGGCGATACCGGAGCCGAGACCGTTGATCGCCCCGGCGATCGGGGACGTGGCCAGGGCGTAGCCGCAGATCAGCGCCGCGATCACGGCGCCCATCGCCAGGTCCGCCTTCCACAGCAGCCAGACCGCGCCGCCGGAGAGCAGCGCGACGGGGATGGTGATCATTGAGTCCTCCTGGGGACAGGGGAGTTGGGGATGTGCTCCTCAGCCTTCGCGGGGAGGGCCGAATGAAGGCCGGCCTCCTGGGACAGAGGCCGGCCGCGGAGCGGTTCAGGGGTGGGATATCCCTGGTGCTCCCTGCCGTCCCCGGGGCCGTCGACGGCCCCGGAGGCGACAGGCAACATCGGGTTCAGGCGGCAGCGGCGATACGGACGTTGCCGATCGGCCGGTGAGGGGCGATGACGCTGCCGTCCGGCAGCAGCTCGCCGGTGTCGTCGAAGAGCAGAACGCCGTTGCACAGCAGCGACCAGCCCTGCTCGGGGTGGTGGGAGACGATGTGCGCGGCCTCGCGGTCCGGGCTGTCTGCCGGCGGGCACAGGGTCTGGTGGCGGCAGTCCACGGCGATCACTTCCCGCCTCGGGCGCGGCGCAGGGCCTCGTTCATGTCCGGGTCGGAGTCGGTGTTGCCGAGCGGGCGTGCGATGCTGATCAGCATCAGGGCCTCCAGCAAGGTCCTGGACAACCCCCGTGGGGCCTCATCCCTGGGGGTTGTCGTCGTTTCGGGCGGGCGGGATGCCTGCTCCGAGCGGCGCGTGGCCGCAGTGCCCCGGACCGGACTCGAACCGGTCGTCGTACTTCCAACGGGGCCCGCGATCTTCGCCCTTGTCTCACCGCGCGTCGGGTCACTCGTCCGCCCGAGAGCGGAGGAGGAGAAGGTGCTGCGGAAGCTGTTCACGCGGCAGGGCTGGCTTGTCGCTGTTGCCTGTCCCGCATCTCGCCTGCGGGCGGGCGGGCGGTCCGCATCCCCTGCGGACCGGGCCGGGTTGACCAGAGGACTCACCTGACGACGCCCCTCCGCAGATCTCTTGCTCGGAGGCGCCAGCGAGTCATGGCTCCGGATGTTCCATATGGAGTTGAGAAAGAACGGCCACTCCGCAGGTCCACCCACCTCGAGGGCAGGCTTCGCCTTGGGCGTTGGTGCTGTCGGGGACCGTGTCCGGCTCCCTCATCCGGCGCCGCCCGCGGGGCGGTTCCGGGTGGGGGAGCCGGGTCCGAAGACCCGGCGGGGAAGTGCAGGGGGAAGTCAGGCCGCGATCGGCAGGGACGCGGCGGCCGGCGGCGCGATGCGCAGCTGCGCGGCGTGGGGGATGAGCGCGTCGACCAGGCGCTCGCGGACCAGCACGGTGATCGACGGGTCGGCCGCGACGATGTCCCGGGCCGCGTCCCTGCGGGCCGCGAACTCGAATCCGACCTCGTCCTGCGCCTTGGTGCGGCCGCCCCGCGGGCCAGCCGCTGCGTCGAAGCGGGCCAGCTCACCCGGGGTCACGAACTCGTACATCTCAAGCGGCGTACCGAACGCGATGTCCAGGTCGGCGTCGCCGAACTCCGGAAGGTCCACCTCGATGGCGTCCAGGAGGGCGAGGGTCTCGCTGTCGAAGTGCTCGGAGAGGTCGGCGGCGGAGGTGGAGATCGTGTTCATGAGGTGGTGCTCCTCTTCGAAGGCGGGTGCGGTGATCCCCTGACAGGGCAGGTGGGGGCTCTGCCGACCGGCTCACCTTGTCGGCATAGCTAACTTAGCTGATACAGTTCGGGGGGTGTCAAGCGGGCTGGTTGGTGAAGCTATGGAAGCTAGCTAGGTTGAGGGAGTCGCCCTACGATGACGCTCATGAGCAACGAGGACGTGCAGCCGTACCAACGGATCGTTCTGGAGATCGGCGACAAGATCCGTTCGGGACGGCTCACGGCGGGGACCAAGCTTCCGAGCACCCGGGAGCTGGCCGACGAGTACGGCGTCGCGCCAGGCACCGTTCAGCGAGCTCTTGCCGAGCTTCGCGCCAAGAAGTTGATCTACTCCCATCAAGGTCGTGGCTCGTTTGTCAGTGAGGCAGCAGGCAAGGCCGACGAAGACCCAACTACCAGCGCCATCAAGGCACTTCAGGATCAAGTCGCGGACTTGGCTGCACGCCTGGAGAAGATCGAGAAGGCGCACGGTGGCTGACGCCTTCCTGCATGTCTCACTGCGCATGTCCGGCACTCCCTGGTCCGCTTCGACTTCGTCACGCAATTTGTAGGACTGGCCGGGGAGTTGGTTCTAGATCCGCCCTGTATCCGTCCGCTGGATACACCGACTTGGATACATGGAGAGGACTCGAAATGGGGCAGCGGCCGAATGCGCTGACGCCGGAGAGGTCGCCCCAGCATCGCCTTGGTTACGCGATCCGCGAGCTGCGCGAAGCGCGCGGTCTGTCCATGAGGGAGCTGGCCGCTAAGACGTTCGTTTCGCACTCCAAGGTGCAGCGATGGGAGAACGGTGACCGCCCGCCGAAGGACCTGGGCGAAGTGGAGCTCATCGACCAAGCACTCGGTGCTGGCGGGTTCCTGATCGAGCTCTGGCATGAGACCGACCGGGGCACCTCCAAGCCCAGCCATGTATCCGATACGGCCTTACATGTATCCGATACATCGTTTGACCTGGCCACAGCTCTGTCCCAGGCGGCAACGTCAGACGGTGAGGGGATCTTCGTCCCTCGACGTCTAGACGATGGAACGGTGGTGCTCGTGGCACTCGATCGACGCGCGCTGTTGCGTGCCGGGGTGGGGATCGGTGCAGCGGCGGTGGCTGGCTTTCCCGCGCCGGCGGCCGCAGTGATCAGTTCGGCAGAGGATCCCTTCGGTTTCGCGAGAAGTGCCACCGAGAATTGGTCCGGTCTTCGGCTGTCCCGTCCTGTCCCTGATTTCGGTGTCGACTGGCAGGCGCTGATCCCGGGAGGCCGTTCCATGCTCGGCTCCCAACTAGCGCTCCAGGTCCACCCCGCGCGGATCGAGGGCAGCCGGGTGATCGTGTCAATCCCCGATCAACGGCGCGCTGAGGAGTTCCTGGCCCGGCCGCATCGCAGTCTGCTGGTCGGGGCTGTCAGCAGCGACGGGGTCTCGAGGTTCTTCGCTCTTGACGGCCGTGCGGCCCGCAGCAAGCTCTCGAGGAATGGCGGCGTGTATGAAGTCGCCGCCCCCACCACATACGAGCTGGACGATCTCACCTACGGCATTCTGTGGGCGGTCAGCAACTACGACGACGCGCTGCAGGCCGATGACCAGCCTCTTGCCGAGACACGCAGCGATCTCAAGGCCTACGAGCGGCTGTCCGCCTCTGCCGTCAGCCGGGAAGCCGCCCCCGGGCTGAACACCGTCGCCCACATGTGGCTCGGCTCCGACTTCTGCGCTCGCCACATCCTCCGTGCGCTGCCGGACCTCCCGGTGCTGCCGGCCTTCTGGACCCGGGAGCAGAGGGGGGAGGAAGCCAGCGCATGGCTGATCTTCGATCACAAGTACCCCTACCTGCGGGAGACCACCCAAGCGCTCGGCAATACGAGCACTCGGGCCTTCTGCGTCCCGGAGAACGTCGTCCGTTCCTCCCCGCGGCATGAGCGAATCCTGCTGTTCCTAGCCGTGGCCCTGATGGAGTCGCTGGGGATCCACGCCCAGTTCACGGCCGATCCCGCGTACGAGGCCGTCGAAGGCTTCGTGGTCGCTCCCGACAAGGAGGCAGTGATTGCCAACTGGGTCCGGGGGGACGGAATGTGGCACGTCGATGTGACAGCCCGGTCCTCGGTCGTCCGTGAGTTCACGATCGCGGCACGCGACGTCGACGCGGACTCGCTCACCGCAGCACCGACGGCCGCCGGACGGCTTCGTGCTCTCGCGCAGTATCTCGACCTGCCGTGGTCCTGGCTGATCCAGCGGTGTGGCCAGCTTGCCCGGTACGGATCGTCCGGGCTGATCCAGTCCCGCAGTCGGCTCGTCTCAGCGGCAGGCATCGATGCCGCGTGCGCGTACGTGGGATCCCTCCCAGCCGATCATTGACCAGCACATCAAACCGGCAGTCCACGAAGGGGAAGTACATGGCCGACAGCAACCGTCGCGTCGCGGTGTTCTCGCTCGGCGGCACCATCGCGATGACAGCTAAGACGAGCGGGGGAGCGACGCCCACGCTCTCGGCCGACGACCTCATCGCAGCCGTACCGGGCCTCGCCGACACCGGTATCTCCGTGGAGGTCAACAACTTCCGCCAACTTCCCGGGGCCTCACTGGGCTTCTCCGACCTCCTCGAGCTCGCCGCGGCGATCGAGCAGCTCCCCGTCGACGGCGTGGTCATCACCCAAGGCACGGACACGATCGAGGAGACCTCGTACCTCCTGGGCCTCGTCACCACCGGCACCAAGCCCATCGTGATCACCGGCGCCATGCGCAACGCGAGCATGGCCGGGGCAGACGGACCAGCGAACGTGCTCGCCGCCATCCGCGTGGCGGCGAGCACCGAAGCGCGAGGCCAGGACTGCATGGTGGTGTTCGGGGAGGAGATTCACGCTGCACGCTGGGTACGCAAGACCCACGCCACTAGTCCCACGGCCTTCACCTCGTACCCCGGACCGATCGGCTACGTCGCAGAAGAACGAGTCCGGATCATGACGCGCCCTGGGGATTCGCCGAAGATCGATCTTCGTCAGGCCACTGGCACGGCACGCACAGCGGTCGTTACGGTCGGGCTCGGAGACGACGGGACGGTCCTCCGGGCCATCGGTGACCACGTCGACGGCCTAGTGGTCGCCGCGTTCGGGGCGGGCCACGTCCCTATGGCGTGCGTGGACGTGCTCACCGATCTCGCCAAGGGCATGCCCGTCATCCTGGCTACGCGCACTGGAGCGGGCCCCGTGCTCAGGCACACCTACGGCTTCCCCGGCTCGGAGTCCGACCTGCTCTCGCGCGGGCTGATCTCGGCTGGACCGCTAGACCCGATCAAGGCGCGCATCCTGCTGCAGCTGCTCCTGATGACCAGTGCCGACAAAGACCAGGTCGCCCAGTCCCTCAGCGCCGTCTCTTAACCACCCCAAGAGCACTCGGAGAATCACTTGCGCAGCTACGAGCTGACCACGGGCCGAACCTTCGCCGTGAATTTCGACCATGGCGACGACTTCTTTCCCACCCTCGCCGACTTCTGCCGTCAGAACGGTGTCCGGCACGGCTACATCCCCATGTTCATCGCCGGCTTCGCTGAGGCGGAGATCGTCGGGGCCTGCGAAAAGCTGGAAGACCCTGATGCGCCGGTGTGGAGCAAGGTCTACCTGACGGGCGTGGAGGCTATGGGGTGTGGAACCCTCGCGTACGACGCCGAGGCGGACTCGGTCCTGCCACACATCCACACTTCGCTGGGCGAGAAGGCACGGTCGGCCACCGGCCATACGAGTCATCTACTCAGCGCCCGCGTCCAGTTCCTGGTCGAGATGCTCGTAGTCGAGGTAACCGCACCCGTGATGACACGACCGAAGAATCCAGATCTGTACGACGTACCACTTCTGTCCTTTGAAGCGTGAGGTAGACGTCTGGGGGCTCCGAAGCTTTCCGGAGCTCGCGGCCGTCGTGTAGGTGCCAGCCCCATCTGATAAAGGATCATGATGCCCACGTTCGTGTACGCCATCAGCGGCAGCGATGCGCCGTGGTCACCGAGCTACTGGTTGGCTGGAGCAGCCGAGTGCCATCGGTGTCGTGCAATGAGGCTGAGGGCGTCGGCGGTCTCGCACGGTCCGGTTGGACGCCCGTTCTCCGGTCGGTGGTCGCTGGTGGCGCCCGTGTGGCGGGCGCCGCGAGCAGGTCGTTTCCCGCCCGGCGGGATTCGCGGGGGTGTTTGTGCAAATCCTCTTGGATTCCGGACCGATTCCTGTTCGGATCATGGGCACGTGCCGTGTGATGAGTGCAGTTGGTCCCCGTAGGACGCGAATTCAGCAGGGAGGTATCGGGTCGTGACGAGTGGTCAGTAGTGGCCGGGCTTTGCGACACGTGCGCCCCGGGACGGCGCAGAGTTCGACGGGAACGGTACAGTGACCCCCAGCGTTGATCAAAAAGAAAAGTGGCCCCGTCGACCGGCCTTGGACAAGCCGGGAGGGGCCACGTGGCCGACGGACCTTGTAGTGGGGGTCCGAAAGCCTGCCGAGCACCCTTTTCGCGAGAAGGAAGGTGCCGACGTGATCAGGGTACCCGTACCCGTCACCCGACACACCGCACCCCGCCGTGGAGGCAGCAGCCATGCCGGTTGCTGGTCCTTCGACGGGGCGTTCGTGTTGTCCGCACGTACCCCGGTTCGCCCCTCTAGTGAGGGGGCCGGGATGACGTAGGTCTTCGGGGGCGGCGCCCGTCTGGGTCTTCATGCCGCCCCGGGTCGCTCAGCCGCCAGGTGATTGGGAGTCACCTCGGCTCAGCGCCCATCTGCCACCGGAAGGGCTTTGGGAGGCCCCTCCGAAGGGATTGTCCGCCCGGTTGGGAGCCGGTCGAACAGTTCGAAATCAGGTTTCAGCGAGAAACCAGAAGCACCCGAGTCGGGGCTTCGTCATGCCACACGACCGAAGTCCCGTGACTGGAGTCATTGTGCATGACCTCGTTCGGGGTCGCCAGCTTTGGCGACTCCGTGTAGCACCGTTCCACCCGCCGGAGCGGCCACAAAGTCAGCCCAGCGTGGCCGACATCACACGATCCGGTGTCCTCTCCCGGACGGTTACCGCGGTGCGCCCCTCCCTGTCTCCTTCCGGTAGCGACGCCGTCCACAGGTTCTCTGCCGGGGCGCGGACCGTGTCCACAGGTGACCTGGTCCAGGGTCGCCGGATGGTTCGCGTTTCGACCTTTCCCCGGGTGAGCCGGTGAGCGCCGTGGCGGCTCGGGACGCCGCGCCGATTCCCGCCCCACGTCCCGCAGTCAACGACGCGGTTTACGTGCTGCCCGAGCTGTATGTGCCAGAGGCGAGCCAGTGGCTGTCGACGTCGACCGGCCGCATTGCGCCCGAGGGCTACTCGTGGATGCAGGCGGTCCACTGGGTCGCCGGGTCCGGTCTGTACGCCCCGCGGCGGCACCGGTCGCACGGGCCGCGCTCGTTCGGGCCGACGACGGTGCGGGTCGCCCAGGAGCTCGCGCAGCTTTTCCCGTGCCGTCCGGGCATCGGGTACCTGGTGCGCCGCACCGGCCTGTCCGAGCGCTCGGTGGAGTACCACCTGGGGATGCTGCGGGAGGCCGGGCTGCTCGCGTACATCGTGCGTGGGACCCGCGTGTCCGGCGAGAGCGCGCAGGCGAGCGAGTTCGCGCGGATGATCCCGGTGGAGTTCGACGTCGCGCTGGGGATCCGTACGACGCTGCGGGACGAGGACGCGCCCGCGTACACGCGGGCGATGACCGGGATCGCTGAGGCCGGCCGGGAGCTGATGGCGAAGCTGGCGAAGAAGGCCGCCCGGAAGGTCCGCAAGCCGCGCTCGAAGACGTCCTCGAAGGGCCCGGCGAGGGGTGCCCGGAAGGGTGCTAAGCAGGGGGGTGTGACGGCTGTTTCGGATGAGGCCCGTTGCACCCCAATGCAGGTCGGTACCTCAGGTCTTTCCACTGCGGGTACTACTTCCCTCCCCCCTGAGAGCAAGCTCGCAAGCGGGGTCAGCAAGTCCCCCACCCCGAAGAAGTCCAAGGCCAAGGCCGGCGGTCGCCGGAAGCTGAACGCGGTCGGCCGCCGCTTCCAGCTGGCGAGGGAGCTCACCCAGGAGCTGGACTGGCTGCGCGGCTGCTCGGTGCCCCGGATCGCCTGGGTGGCCAGGAACGTCGCTGATGCCGGATGGACCGTGACCGACGTGAAGGCCTGGCTGCACTTCCGCGGCGAGGCGGCCCACGTCCGTCGGGGCTCCGGCCTGCTCGCCGTGCTGCTTGCAGGCGCGGAGAACATCCTCGACACCCCCGCCAAGCGTGCAGACGCGATCGAGCAGTGGCGCGGCGCCCTCGAGGCCGCGCGGCGTGACCGCATTCGGCAGGTCCGCGCCCGCACGGAGCGGTACGAGGGCGACTGGCAGCCCCCGGTCAGCCGCGCCGTCCTGCGCGAGGTGGAGGCTGCGTTCGACCAGGTCAGGGAGCTGGAGCACGGCGGCCGCCACCAGGACCAGGGCCACGTCGGCGACGGCCAGGACGCGGGTCTGGAGCCGGGCGACGAAGAGATCGCCGCGCTGATCGCCGCAGCCGAGGGCGAGCTGATGGGGGGTGAGACGACGCTGATCATGTCCTTCGTCCCGGAGACGGCGGTGCGGACCTTCGGCGAGGAACTGGTACGCCGCGCCCGCCAGATCGACCGCCTCGCCCACAGCTCGCTGACGACCATCCGATACCGGTAGGAGGCCGACGTGCCCGAGATCAATTCCACCGAGCAGACCGGCGGCGGCACCTCGGAGCTGTCCGGCGTCGACCTCGCCCGGGTCGCCCTACGCCAGGCCAGGGAGGCAGCCAAGCAGCGCGGCGACAGCGAGGCCCGCGCCCCGCGCCGCCGTCAGCAGAAGGTCGTACGGCGTGACGGGCGCGAGCCGACCGGCTTCGCCGCCGTGCTCCAGGGCCTGATGGCCGACCGAGCCTGGGAACTCCCGGCCGCTGGCGGCAGCGTCCTGGACCGCTGGCCCGACATCGCGGCCGCCATCTCCCCACAGCTGGCGAGCCACGTCACGGCCGTCGCGTTCCACCCGGAGACCAGGCAACTGGATCTGCGCCCCGACTCACCTGCCTACGCCACACAGCTCCGGCTGAACAGTGCCCGGATCGTCGCCACGGCGAACAGCACGGTCGGCACCGACGCCGTACACACCGTCCGGGTCCTGCCGGTCGGTGCCGCACCCGCGCCCCGTACGACGGAGCCCTCCCCGGCGGCCGCGGCCGGGCCCGAAGCGCCAGTGAAGACCCGCCAGTTGGCGTCCGAGGGCTACCGCCAGGCGCTCGCCGCGCACCAGGCCGTCGCGCCCGCGCGGCAGGTGGACCTGGGGATCGCAGAAGCAGTGGAGCGGCAGACCAGGGCGATGCGGGAGCTGAGCCGCCGCGCGTTCCCGGAGCCAGAGGCGTCCTTGGGTGATCAGCCAGCCCCGATTGAAATCGCCCGCGTTCAGCGTCGCCGTGAAGCCGCTGCCACACACGCGGCCGCCGTGCGGCGTGCCCGAGCCGAGCGCGCGGGCACGCCGCCGCGGGAGGCTGCGCCTCAGCCGGTCGCCAAGACGGCGTGAGCGAGCAGCTGCCCGGCGTTGAACTAGCCCGGCCCTGTTGCCACCACGACAAGAAGGGCGTACAGGTGTTCTATTTAAGGTGTTCGGCCTCCATAGCCCGTGGCCGATGCTTGGATGTCGGTGTCCGGCGGGATTACACCTCGTTGGATACGCAGCAGACCGCGGCTTTGAAGATGAGCGGCCGCGGCATACGGAGGGGTGTCCGGTGAGTGACCGCAGCGCGATTGAGTGGACCGAGGCCACCTGGAACCCAACGACTGGATGTGATCGGGTTTCGCCTGGATGTGACAACTGCTATGCCATGACGCTGGCCAAGCGTCTGAAGGCCATGGGGCAGGCCAAGTACCAGAATGACGGGGATCCGCGGACGTCCGGTCCAGGTTTCGGTCTGACGGTACATCCGGATGCCCTGCAGATCCCGTACGGGTGGCGCAGCCCCCGGACGGTCTTCGTCAACTCGATGTCCGACCTGTTCCATGCTCGGGTGCCGTTGGACTTCGTGCGGCAGGTCTTCCAGGTGATGGCCGACACCCCGCAGCACACCTATCAGGTGCTGACCAAGCGGGCCCGCCGTCTGCGTCAGGTCGCCGACAGGCTGGAGTGGCCTGCGAACGTGTGGATGGGGGTGTCGGTGGAGAGCAGCAAGGAGCTCGCCCGGGTGGACGACCTGCGCCGCGTTCCGGCCGCCGTACGGTTCTTGTCGTGCGAGCCCTTGCTCGGGCCTCTGGACGGCCTGGACGTCACGGACATCGACTGGGTCATCGCTGGTGGCGAGTCCGGGCCGCGTTTCCGGCCGATGCAGCAGGAATGGGTGACCGGCATCCGCGACGTATGCACGGACGCCGGTGTGGCGTTCTTCTTCAAGCAGTGGGGCGGCCGCACGCCGAAGTCCCTTGGGCGCGAGCTCGAGGGGCGCACCTGGGATCAGATGCCGGCTCGGGAGACTGTCACCGCAGGCTGACCACGCTGGCCTTGGTGAGACGGCCGGCGGGCATGACCACACGGCCGTCTCCATCCAGGGCCTGGAGAGCTTTCTTCGCGTCCCGGGCACGCCACTGCGACGTCTCCAGCAGGAGCCACTGCTCGAGCTGTTCGAGGCTGACGGGTCCCTGACGCAGCCGCTGCTGGACCAGTGCCAGCAGCTCGGGGTCGGTCACCTCCCCTTCGTCGAACAGCGAGACCTGCCCGAGGGCGACGGCGTTGCGGACGCGGGGGTCCCGAAAGCGCATGCCGTCGCTCTTGTCGACGCGCCACATGGCGTCCTTCATCACTTCCACGCCGCGGCGGTGCTTGGTGCCGAAGACCAGGTACAGCGGATGCCCCGTCTTGGGCACGACCTCGAACTGCAGGCGGTAGTCGAAGCCGACGCGGTGCAGGGCTTTGCGGTAGCTGTCCAGCCAGGCCCGCCACATTTCCTCGCTGTCGCGTGCTGCGGCCACGTGGGTCCAATGCTGGCGGCCGCCGAACACGCCGTCGACGATGTCCTCGTTGAGCTCCTTGCGCCGGCTGAACCAGTTCGGCCCGAAAGTGACGATGACCTCGCTGGCGTGGTTCGCCGCGATGCGGCCCATCACGGACAGAGGGGTGTTGACGTTGCCCCAGCTGTCGAAGACACCGAGGATCGGCTGGCCCCAGGCGTTCAACTCTGTAAGGAGCCGCTCGCTGTCCCGGCCCGCCTCACCGCGCCGCGCCTCCACCCGCACCGGCAGCTGGTCCAGGGGCCCGAAGTTCTCATGCAACTCCTTCACCAGGTGCTCGTAGGCGGCGCGGTCCTTCTCGATGAAGATCAGCTGTACCCGCTCTCGGGACAGGCCCATCCGGTGCACGAATTTGTGGTTCAGCAGTCCCCGCAGGTTGAACACCGGGGAGCCCTCTTCGCCGGCCTCGTAGCGGCCCGGCCCGGCGAACGCGTCGAGGAACGTCACCTTCGACCAGCTGCGGCCCGACTGAGGGCTGGGCTGGAGAAGGATCGGCCACCAGGCATCGAAGTAGCTCTTGTACAAACGGTGCTTGGCTGCCGTCGCCGGTTCCAGCGGCCACAGAACGCCCATCCCGACCCCCTCAGACAACAGAATGTGACACAGATTGTCCGCTGAGTGACTGTCAGGCACCAGGCCGCATCCCGGACCATCACCAGCCTGCTGATGTTCGGGGGGACGGCGACAGGGCCCAGCGGGAATCCGCCGGGCCCTGCCCCTTGCCGTACGTCCTTCGGCCCGCGAGAGTCGTCATCGTCGGGGAGGGAAGTCCAGTGGCTGACCCGGGGGCCGTGCCACCGTGCGGAGGTGCCCCGCTGCAACGGGGCCTCCTGCGTTCAGCGATGCATGTCCGGAGCGTTGGACCTGCGTCTCCTCTATGTGCGCGCACCTACGCGTGTGCACGCGCACGAGGGAACGGACTCAAGAATGGCCGGGGATAATTAACCTCGCAAGGAGATGTAGGCAGGGAACTTCTCCAGAACGTCAGCCGCTGCGCCTGACCTGGGAGTTTTCACACGCCAGCCGACGATCTCCGGGTTCTTCAATCCGGAGGCGAGTCATTCTTTAAACAATTCTGTTCCAGGCCCTAAATAACAGTGCCGACCTTTATTTAGTGTCTGCCTCCAACCGGAACTAAAGCAGCTTTCTCGCGCGTAGGCATGGGTAACGTGGGTGACGCTGCCGTCTGTGGCTGCAACCACTGGCAGTGAACACCTGTGCCCTGCAAGGCACTTGAGCACGTTGCACGGAGCGATTCGGTACCTGACGTCTCATCGAGGGAGTCAACTTCGTTGTCCCAGCTGCTTCCTGAGCCTGTTCCTGCCGAGCAGAACGGGCCCTGCGCGCATACCCCGGCGAAGGCCTCGCCGCTGGTGTCCTTACTCCTGCTGGTCGTCCTTTTGGCCGCGCTGATCGCCCTGCTCGCCCGGGGCATGAAGCTGGAGGAGGCCCTCGCCGTTCTGGGGGCCGGCGGTGTGCTGGCCGCCGAACTGCGCCAGCGTCTGCTCTGACCGATGCCCCTGCCGGGGCCCGTCCCGTGACGGGCCCCGGCTCCGCTTCCGGGCTCGGGAAGGAGATGACGCCGTGGCCCGCCCCATGAACCGCCTGCCCCACAGCAACGACCCGCTTGTGGCCTTCGCCCGCGATCTGCAGGCGCTGCGCAAGAAGGCCGGCAACCCGCCGCTTGCCTTGATGGCCGAGCACAGCGGACTCTCTCAAGCCACCCTGTCCAACGCCCACGCGGGCAAGAAACTGCCCAGCTGGGCGGCCGTCAACGGCTACGTCCTGGCCTGCAAAGGCGACCCGGAGGACTTCAGCCAGCGCTGGGAGCGTCTGCGCCTGGCGGCCGTCGGGCTCTCCGGCGACCTGTGCCGTCAGGCACTGAGCCGCTGGGAGCGCAGCGGGACGCTCACACCGTCCCCGGTCGCCGACGAGGGCGAGCTGCGCGCTCTGCTGCAGGCCCTGCTGGACTTCAATGGCCTCAGCCACCGCACCCTCGCCCAGCAGGCGCTCGGCTACTCGCACGTCACCTACGGGGCCGTCCTGCGCGGTGCCCGCCCGCTGCGCGCGAAAGTCCTCTATCAGATCCTCATCGGCTGCGGCGTCCACTCGCTGAGCAGCCAGGAGGCGTGGTTCGAGACGCTGAGCCGCTTCTATCCGAACGAGGGTGTGCAGGGCGGCAAGCTGCTCAGTCGCGTGGACCAGCGCCATCGCTACGCCGGCGACCTCGACCTGAAGATGCTCAGGGCCGTCCTTGAGCGGCTGGAGCGCGGCCGCGGCCTGCTGGTGGCGGGTGCGGTGTCCTACAGCAGCGTCAACGCCCTGCGGAGCGCGTTCGAGGACATGCTGTCGCTGTTGATGACGTCCTTCCACCGGTCGGATGTGCCGCTGCCGGCCAAACTCGGCATCGCGTTCGACCAGGTGGTCCGCCAGCTGAGTAACAACTCGGTGCCCAACCCGGCAGCCATCGAGGCTCTCGTGCCCCTGGCCCTCCCGCACCACATGCGGCTGCGCACCCGGGTGGTCATGGCGCTGAAGAACGCGGGCGAGCTGCTGCGGAAGGCCGATGCGGGGCAGCTCGACATCCGCGACAAGTTCGGCAAGCGGATCCAGGTCATCTCATCGGGTGCCCCGTGGCCGCTGCCTGCGCGCGCCGCGTCGTAGTGCAGGAGCGGTGACATGCACCGGCCGCCGCACGCTCGCCGCGCGCCAGGGGGGCGCCCCGTCGCGCCTGGTCACAGGTGGGTGCCGAGGTGGTGGCGGCGGGCGATGACCAGGGCGTGCCAGCGCTCGCGAGTGGCCAGCTCGCTGTCGATCCATCGGGCGCCGGACGTCTGATGGGGAGCGAGGCCGGCCATGAAGGCGGCGATGTCGCTGTAGTAGGCGAAGTCGCCGCCGCGGGTGTTCTCGCGCAGCCGGGCGATCGTCATGGCCACCTGGTCCTGGTCGTCGCGAACAGCGTGGTGGAAGGCGAGGGCGAGGTCCAGGGCGAGTTCGGTGTACGTCACGCCCGCTGTACGGATCTCGATGCGCAGCACTTGGGCGCGGTCGTCGATGTCGGCGTCGGTGCGGCCGGCGTCGCGGGCGAGCGCCGCGATATGGGTGATCAGGGTGGTGGCGCGCAGATCCACTCCGGCCAGGAGCTGCTCGGCGAGGGCAAGTTCATTGTCGGCGGCGGCCGGGTCGGTGAAGGCCAGGGCGAAGGCGCGGTGGGCCTGGCTGTTGCCGCGCTCACCGGTGACACCGTGGTGTTCGGCTTCGTCGCGTGCGGCGGCGTATGCGGCGGCGGCGCGGTCCATGTCGCCGTGGGGCCACCAGATGTCGCCTTCGACGCGGTGGTGGCGGCCTTCCCAGCCCAGGGTGTGGGCAGTGGCCAGGGCGGTGGGGAAGTCGCCGGCCATGCGGGCGAGATGGGCGAGTCCGCGGCGGGCGGCGGGGGCGAGGCGGCCTTGGCCGTCGGCGACGGCCTGCATGCCGGCGCGGGAGGCCGGGCTGTCCCCGAGGTCGCGGTGGGCCTTGGCCCGGTAGTACAACGCCATGTGGTGCAGGTCGTCGGGGAGCAGGCGGCTGTCGATGACCGTGGTGAGGCGGGCGACGGTGTGCGAGCGGTGCTGGTGCTGGCGGCGGGCGAGCGCGCTGAGGAGTTCGACCAGGGCGTCGGCGGCCGTGTCCAGTCCCGTGCTGTCGGTGTCGGGCGGGGCGAGGGGTTCCCACACGGAGTCGCTGACGTAGGTCCAGGCGGCGGGCGTGAGCCAGCCGAGGTCCAGTCGGTGGTCCCGGGCGAGGCGCAGGCCCTGGCGCAGGAAGGCGATCAGCAGGAGCCGGTCCGGGCCGGGCGCGGCCTGGTGCTGTTCGCCCAGGGCGGTGAAGGCGCGCTGGGCGGCCTGCTGCCAGTCGGTCTCGGTCCAGCGGTCGTCGGTGGTGTCTTCGGCGTTGCGTACGGCGGAGCGGATCAGGCCGTGGAGGTGGAAGGGCCACAGGCTGAAGGGGGCCGCGCGGACGAAGGGCCGCTCGGTCAGCCGCTGGGCGGGGCCTTCCTGGGCGAGGCCAGCGGCCCGGGTGGCGAGGGGGACGTCGAAGGCGTCCAGCAGGCTCACCGAGCGCAGGACGTGCCGTTCGTCGGCGGTGAGGTCGGACAGGGTGCGGGAGACCAGGGCGGGGAAGTCGTGGTCGAAGTCGGCCGGCTGCGGGGCGCGGCCGCTGCGGCGCAACTCGAGGAACCGGGCGACGGACAGATCGAGGTACAGGGGTAGGCCGTGGGAGCGGGCGGTGATGACCTGCCGGATGGTCTCGCCGATCAGGGGCTGGCCGTCGCGGGTGAGGCGGCGGGCGAGGTAGTCGTCGCAGTCCTCGGGGGAGAAGTCGCCGATCAGCACCTGCCGCGTAGCGCCGGCGTTGGTGGGCGTGCGGGCTGCAGGCACGGCGGTGTGGGCGAGGCCGGGCCAGGCTGCGGGGCCGGTGTAGTCGAGCTGGCCCTGCAGCGCTGGGTCGGCCCACTGCAGGCGGGAGCGTCCAGTGATCACCCAGAAGGCGTTCGGCAGCAGCCACACCGTCCGCTGGATCAGCCGCTCGAGGTCGCGGCGGGTGCGGTCACCGATGTCCTCGAACGTGTCGAGCAGGACGACCGGCATGACCTTCTTGCCGTCGGGGAGGCGGGCGAGCTCCCACGCCAGCAGGTGCGGGTAGAAGGACAGGGCGTCCAGGTCGGGTTCGGCTTCCAGCAGGTCCGCCAGCCGGGCGCAGCCCGCGAGCGCGCGTACGGTCTGGCGGCGTTCGCGCAGCGCGCCGATGAGGGCGCCGGTGACCTGGCCGACGACCGAGCCGATGGTGCCGGGCAGCATGAGCGCCTGGGCGACATCGGCGAGCGCGGACTGCATCTGCTGCGGCAGCGCCTGCCCGAACCGGGAGCCGAGGCCGGCGCGGCGCAGGTACTCCTCCAGCGGCTCGCCCGGGTGGTTGGCCTCCCAGTAGCGGCGCAGTGCCAGGTCGAAGGCGGGCAGTGGGCGCCCGACCTTGGTGAGGGCGGCCCGGATGGTCAGCACGATCTGCTCGAAGTCGGTGCCGGCGGAGCGGGCGAGGTCGATCCGTACGGGCAGGATCCGGTCGGCCGGCCAGCCCGGCGCGCCCCACTGGGCGGGGCGGCGTCCGGCGTCAGCGAGCGCCGCCTCCAGCGTCCTGGACAGGGTCGTTTTGCCGATGCCGCCGACGCCGTGGAAGACGAGCACGTGACTGCGGGGCGCCTCGAGGTCCTCGGGGTCGAAGCCGGGGGAACCGACGTGCTGAAGGTGCTGGGTGAGCGCGGCCGCGACCGTCTCCCACTGCGTCTGCCGGTTCGTGAACGCCTCCGCGGCCTGCACGCTGCGGTCGTTCGTGCTGAACAGTGCCCTGAGATCCCGGCCGCCTGTCACATCCACCCCCGAAAAATGATCACTCGCAGGTCAACCTATGCCCGCCCTGCGGGATTTGGGGAGTCCGCCCCGCTGCCACGGCCCGGCCAGGCGACGGATTCAGACCTGCCCGGACCTCGGGGCGCCGTGGCGGCACCGGACCGGGCAGGTGGGCCGGGAGGACAATGACCCATCCGATCAAGATCAGAACAATGAGGGGGTTGCCATGCCCGGTACACCAGACGAGCCCGACTTCTCCGGCCTGGGCGGGGGCGAGGACCAGCATGCGGCCGACATCGTGCAGGAGGTAGTGCACTGGTACACCGAGCAGATCGCTGCCGAGCGGCGGTCCCCGCTGCCCGATGAGGAGCGCCTCGCGCAGCTGACAGCGGGCCGTACGGCCGCTTACGAGGATCTGCAGCGTCTGGAGGACGCCGACGCGCAGGAGGAGGACCGCCTTGCTGCGCTCTACGCGGCGCGGCTGAGGGAGCTGGAGTCGTAGGCCGTCCGCGGCAGGGGCAGCAGCCGTATGTCCGGGCGGTGCGCGGCGATCCGCAGACGTTGGAACCCGGCGGGCATCAGGGGGCGGGCCAGGGCGGCAATGCCGTCCAGTTCGTCGCGGTGCTGGGGCAGGGCCTTGCGCAGTCCTTGGTAGAGCTGGATGAAGTGGGCGGCCTCCTGCTCGGTGTAGGGGCGCCGCCGTTCGGCGGTCAGCGCCCATGAGGCCCGGCCGGGTGCGGCGGGCTGCTCCTGGCGCAGCAGGGCGTGGCCGTCGCGGCGGATCACCGTCACCGCGGTGATGGCCGGGTGGGTTTCGGCGGCGGCCGTGAGGTCGGCGACGGCCCGGTAACAGCGGTCGTGCCCGGCGCGTGTGGTGAACCGTCCGGTGATTCCGGCTTGCAGGGCCCGGGCGTAGCGCAGGGCAGTGGCCAGGCCGCTGTCCGCTTCCCGCACGGCCAGCACCACCAACTCCACCGGGTAGCCGGCCCGGGAGCAGGCGAGGGCGCTGTTGAGGACATCGTCCGCGCCGCCCGGAGCGGACTCAATGAGCAGGTCGCCGCGCCGCGTGCGCACGTACTCTTCCGCCTGGGCGAACCACGCTTTGTAGTCGGTGCGGATGGCCGCGCCGGCACCGCGGGGATCCTGACGGAGCATCTGCCGGTAGTCCGGATGTGCGGCCTTGAAGTCATCGCCGACCAGCTTGGTCGTGCCGGGCCGCATCGCGCGCCGGACCATCCTGGCGGCCGCGAGCTTGCCCGCCCCGGGCTGGCCGATCACGTACACGGCGCGCGGATCGTCCCGGGGCGTGACGTTCGCCAGAACGGTCGGCGTGATCAGTTCGTCGAAGATCCAGCGGTGTTCGTCGGCGGACAGCCGGTGGTAGGCGACCCCGGGCGGCACCGGGGTGGGCTGTGCGGTGCGGCGGACCGGCTCGGACCAGGCGGCCGCGCGTTCGCTGTCGCGCTGTACAGCCAGGCGCCTGTCCTCTTCGGTCAGCTCGGTGTGCACGCGCCGGTCGGTGCGGGCCAGTTCACGGCGGAAGACGGCAGTCTCGGGCGCCGTCCAGGGCCGCGCCCGTTCCACCCGCACCGCCCGGTCCGCCGCGGGGCGGCGACGCCAGTCGCCGTCGGGCATGAGCTCGTTGGCGTACAGCAGAGTGCCGTCGCGTCGTACGACGGTGACGCGGTCGGCGAGCTGTTCGGCCTCGATGACGGCCAGGGTGTTCAGCAGGTTCTTCGCGCAGCTGTCGTGGTTCTCCCAGGACACGTACCGGCCGTCGCCGGTGGCGGCCTCGGTGAGGAAGCGGTCCACGATGCCCAGCTGGCTCAAGGCCTCCGAGGTGGCCACGGCGACGACCTCGATCCGGTGGCCGGCCGCGCGGTAGGCGGTGGAGGAGTCGCGGAAGTCGTCCGGGTCGGCGAGCGCCGACTCCACCACGGCGTCGAAGCCCTTCTCGCGGACGTGGGCTTCGACGGCGGCCTGCCACCGCGCGGTGTCGGGGCGCACCAGGGCTCCGGCCGTACGGACGTCGGCCGCCAGGGCGTGGGCGTAGTGACGGTGGACCGGCTTGTACAGGTCCCGGCCGACCCGCACCGCGCCACCACGCCGGTCCAACACCGCCTGGACGAGGTCGGCGATCCACGTCTTACCGGCGCCTGGCTGCCCGGCGACGACGACCACGACCGGCCGGGGCTGGGCGACGGCGTCTTGAGTCGCAGCCGGGAGGATCACGCGGTGCAGCACGTCGAAGCTTTCCTGCTCGGAGAGCACCACCGAGTCCCCATCTCGTCCTGGCACCACGCCTCCTGTCTCCTGTCCTGCGCGATCAACGTAACACCATGAGCGATCTATGCGCGAATCAATGAGCGATCCAATACGCGATTGGTGTAGGGTGTCTAGTGGAGGTGAGCTCTGTGCCCACTGAGAACGAACTGCTCAGCAACGTGGACGCGTTGCTGGAACAGGTCGCCCAAGACGACCTGCCGCCGCCTGCCGAGCGCAGGCGTCTACGCGAGGCTGCCGGGCTGAGCCAGGCCCAGATCGCGAAGGCTCTCGACACGCGCCGTGAGGCGGTCGGGAACTGGGAGGCCGGCCGGACCGAACCGCGGCCGCCGCAGCGCGCCGCCTACGCCAAGCTCCTGGAGAAGCTGGCCGCACGCTTCCCCGCCCCCAAGAACGAGGCACCCGGCGAGCCCGCTGTCCCGGAGACGTTCGCTGCCGAACCCGCCCCGGCGGCCCCCGCTCCGTCGGCGTCGGCCGCCGCGAAGCCGCCCGCCCGACCGGCGGCGAGCACCACCAGGCCGACGTCGACGTCGCGGCGCCCGGGCGCGAAGAAGGCGGCGGCGAAGAAGACCACGGCGGCCGCCGTAGACCCACGCTTCGAGAACGGCCCCCTCGCCGTCGTCGACTGCGAGGACGGGCAGGTGTCGGCATACTGCGTCGGAGGCCTGGTCCTGGACGTGCCCGCAAAGTCCCTCCCGACCCTGGTCGACTGGACGATCGCCGAAGCTCACCTCGGTCAGGCCCGCCTGCACCGCAACGGCCGCGACGCCGACCCGATCCTGGTCCTCACCCCGGCCGCGCTGGAGCGCTACGGCCTGCCCGCCACGCTGTCGGACGAGGAACGGCGCGCGGGCCGGCTCAAGGACAGCCACAAGGTCGTCAAGCAGATCCAGCGCGCCGAACTGCAGCTCACCCAGCGCGGGTTCGGGCCGTGGGCGCGCGTCTTCCGCGACCCGGAGGGCTCGAGGCGGCGCTGCGTGCAGCTGTGCATCCCGTCCTGGAACGCCCTGGACGCGCGGGAGTGGGACAAGAAGGACGACCCGCAGCTGCCGTCCATGCACCCGGCCGACCTCGCCCGATACCTGGGCACGTACGCGCAGCGGGTGATGACGCCGCGCGGCACCACATCGACGACCGGCCTCGAGCTGATGACCGCGCTGCGCCCGCCGACCCGCGCGGAGAAGAACGAGGCCACCGGCGAGTTCGAGCGGGCGTTCAACGCCGACGCCCTGACAGCGGTGTACGAGCCCGTGGCGTGTGAGGTCCCGGACGAGCACCCGAAGCTGAAGGACAAGTTCGAGCGCCACCACCTGCGCACCCCGGCAGAGATGCTGATGGAGGAGCCGTACGACTGGTGCCGGCCGCTGACCGATGACGAGTGCATGCTGCCGTACCTGGTCGCGATCGACGTCAACATGGCGTTCGCCGCCGCCACCAACGGCCTCACCGTCGGCCTGGGCGCCCCCACCCACCTGACCGGCAACCCGGCGTTCGACCCCAAGGTCCCCGGCTCGTGGCTGGTCGACCTGAGCCACGTCGACCTGTCCCGCGTGCAGATCGATGGGCGCACCCTGGACGCCGACCTGCTGCCCTCGCCGTTCACGCCGAAGGGCGACCGCCCCACGGGCCCGGCCTGGTACGCCACCCCCACCGTCGCGTACGCGCAGGAGCTCGGGTTCGACGTCGCGCCGATCGAAGCGCACGTACGTCTTGAGTCCGGCCGTTACCTGGACCCCTGGTACAACCGGCTGCGCGACGCGTACGTGGAGACGATGGCCGACATGGGCGTCACCACCGACCTCGCCGGCCAGGAGTTCCTGGACGCGATGGCGCGGCGCAAGCAGGTCGACCCGACGATGGCGCTGCTGGAGACCGCGATCAAGGCGACGGCGAAGGGCGCTATCGGCAAGCTCCGGCAGCGCAGCCGGGGCCAGGTGCCCTACTACGAGCCCTACCCGGCGCTGAAGCGGGAGACGTGGCGCCCCGACATCCGGGCCGCCGTGCTGGCCAACCAGCGCGTCGGCCTGCACCGCAAGCTGATGAAGACGGCGGCCGCCGCCGACCTGTACCCGGTCGCCATCGGCACCGACGCGATCGTCTACCCCTCGCCCGGCCCGTCCCCGCTGGACGTCCTGCCGCACACGCCCGAGGGCAAGCCGGTGCCCGGCGGCTTCCGGCTCGGGGTCTCGCCCGGGATGGTGAAGCACCAAGGCACCCAGACGGTTCTGTGGGCGGAAGCCCAGTTCGAGGAACGCGGCGGCGTCTTCAACATTGCCAACCTCATCAAGACCGACCAGAGCGCCGGAGAAGGGGAGTAGCAGGTCATGGTCGACTCGCTCGGGGACAGCCTGGACCGCGCACTGGAGGGGGCGTTCACCCGCCGCATCCCGCAAAGCGCCCAGGCACAGATGAAGTACCTGGTCAAGCAGCTCAAGGGCACCAAGGCCGCGGCCCAGGCGCTCGGGATCTCCCAGCGCACCGTGGAGCGGTACGTCGTGGGCAAGCTCAAGCGGCCCCGCCGGGAGCTGCGCGAGCGCATAGAGCGCGAGGTCAAGAAGCGCTGGCAGCCGCAGGTGCGGGCAAAGGCGAGGCAGAAGGCGGCCTCCACCGGCGGCCTGGTCGTCTCCACCCGCGCCCGGTTCGGGTTCACCGCCGCGCCGGGCACCACCGACGACGCCCGGATCCGCGACATCACCCAGGCCCTGCCGCCCGTCTACGCCGACCGGCTGTTCACCGCGCGGGAGCAGGGCGCCACCGAGCAGCAACTCCAGCAGATCGCGGCCGAGGGCCTGGCGCAGATGTACTTCCGCGCCAACAACACCCGCGCGCACGGCCTGGGCGTGGAGTTCACCGACATCGAGCAGATCGGCATCGAGCTGTAGCAGGCCAGGCACCAACGAGGCCCCGCACCAGCGCAGAAGCGCCGTGCGGGGCCTCACGCGTATCCGCCCGGGTTGGATGTTCATGCACTGTGACTGAGCACTTCACGCGGCCAGTTGGCTGGCTGAGCGTTCGACGTTCAGCACGCTTTTGGCATGCTGGCACGCGTCCTACCCTCTGGCCATGCCTTGGACAACACTGGCCAGTGCCGTAGTCGGCGCCTTAATCGCGACCGCTTCCGCCGCGTTACTCGACCGCAGTCGCTGGCGACGGGAGCAGGATGACCGCCTCATACTGACGACGGCGCTTTGATGTCATCTCGCCGAGGTTCGCTGACGGACGGCCCTGACGGCGCTATGTCGTTGGTGTGAGATACGCGCAAGGCGGCGGGCTGGACGCCGCGGGGCGGGGGCGCCGCGAGGCTTTGCGGATGCGGGCGGCCGCGATGTTTGCCGAGAACGTCACGTCTTCGGAGATCGCCGAGCGGCTGCGGGTGACGGTGCGGTCGGTGTACCGGTGGAGGGCTGATTTTGAGCGCGGCGGGACGGCGGCGCTGGCAAGCAGGGGCCCGCTGGGGCAGCGGTGCAAGCTCACTACGAAGTCGCAGGCCAAGCTGGCCCGGATGCTGGATGAGGGCCCAGCGGCGTTCGGCTGGGACGAGGACCAGGTGTGGACCGGGGCTCGGGTCGCCAAGCTGATCGGCCGCAAGTTCCATGTCTCCTACAGCGCCGACGCTGCAGTCCGGTTGATCCGTCGGCTCGGCTTCACCCCGCAGATGCCGGCGCGACGGGCCGCCCAGCGCGACGAGATCGCGATTGCCGCCTGGAAGGAAACAACGTGGCCTGCGATAAGGACACAGGCCGCGCTCGGCGCCTTCGTTTGCTTCGAGGACGAGGCAGGCCAGCATCTGACGCCGCCGCGCGGCCGAACCTGGGGACGGCGGGGCCAGACACCGATCGTGAGGGTGGCCGGGCGCAGCTCCGGGCGTGTGTCAATCGCCGGACTGATCGCCGTCCGTCCCGGGGCGCGCACGAGACTGTTCTACCGGCTGCGCATCCACCGCCGCCGCAAGAACGAGCGACGCTCCTTATCCGAACGCGACTACATCGGGCTGATCGACGCCGCCCACCAGCAGCTGAGAGCCCCAATCGTCCTGGTCTGGGACCGGCTGAATACCCACATCTCGGCGACCATGAAACGGATGATCGCCGGACGGGCCTGGCTGACCGTCGTGCTCCTCCCGGCCTACGCCCCGGACCTGAACCCGGTCGAGGGCGTGTGGTCTCACGTCAAACGCAGCCTGGCCAACCTGGCCGCGCTCAGCGTCGATGCGCTGGAGACGCTGATCCGCAACCGTCTCAAGCGCCTTCAGTACCGGTCCGCCGTCCTCAACGGCATCGTCGCGGAGACCGGCCTGACCTTCAACCCGCCACCGCCATGACCTCGCGGAACACCGTCGTCGGAGACTTGCCCGCCGCGACCGTCCGGCCACAGCGGGCAATCCCCTTGCGTCATCGATCAAGCGCGGCGATGCTCAAATGCCGTGAGTAGCCTGGATATCAGCACGCTGACGACCACCGAGGAGCGGCTCTGGCACGCTTTCCCCACCGGTGCCCTGGTCGACCTGCGCTCCGGACCCGACGACGGACCCGACCAAGCGGAGTCCTGGCCGCGCACCCGCGACATTCGCGCCGAGGTGATCACCGCGCTGCTGACTGGCAACGGGCCTCATGCGAACGGCGGCGCGGGCGTCAAGCTGGCCGGCGTCCGTGTCATAGGGCGACTCGCGCTCGCCCACATGACAGTTCCCTACGCACTCGACTTCGAGCGGTGCTGCTTCGATGACGGCCTGGACCTCGCCGAAGCCGAGACTCGCAGCGTGCGCCTGCGCGGCTGCTATCTCACCGTGCTGGAGGCCAACCGCGCCGAGATCCGCGGCGAGTTGCAGATGGAGGGATGCCGCCTCGACCGGCTCAACCTCTACGCGGCACGCGTCTACGAGATCGAAATCAGTGGGACCACGATCACCGCGCCCCCGCCCGAACCACCGGACCCCCACGCCGACTGGACACCGCCGCGCACTGCCGTCAACGGCGACCTGCTCGTCGTCGACACCGCGATGTACTGCCACGACGTCGTCGTCGACGGACAGTTCCGGCTCCCCGGCGCGCGCATCGGCGGCTACCTGCACCTGGACGGCGCCCGGATCACCCATGAGGAGCCCAACCGCCCGCCCACGCCCGCACTACTGGCGCAGGGCCTGCGCGTCGACACCGGCATCTTCGCCCGTCGTGGCAACACCCGAGCAAAGAACCGGTTCACCGTCACCGGCGGCGTCGACCTCAGCGGCGCCACGATCAAGGGCGGGCTCATGCTGCCCGACGCCGACCTGGTAGACGACCGCGGCGCAACGGCGCTGCGCGCAGACCACATCTCGGTCGAAGGCGGAGTCAACCTGTCGGGCCTCACGGCTTCGGGCGCGGTCCGGCTCGACTCGGCCCGCGTCGTCGGGCCGCTGACGCTGAGCGGTGCGCAACTGAGCACGCTCGACGTCTCCGGCGCGCGCGTCGAGGGGGCGATGGTCTGCAACGCGGGATTCACCGCGCACAGCTTGGACCTGCGGCGGGCACGGACTGCGACGTTCGAGGACGCCGCCGCGTCCTGGCCCGCCCAGCTGCGCCTGGACGGCTTCGTGTATGACGAATTGATGCCGTTGCCGACGGCCGGAACGCGACTGAAGTGGCTGGCTCGTGACGCGTATCAGCCCCAGCCTTATGAGCAGCTGGCCGCGCGCTACCGCGCGGTGGGGCGTGACGGCGAGTCGCGGCGGGTGCTGCTGGCTCAGCAGCGGCAGCGACGTGAGGCGGCGGGCGTGCCAGCGAAAGTGTGGGGCCTTCTCCAGGACGCAACGGTCGGGTACGGGTATCGGCCGTGGCTGGCGGGGCTGTGGTTGTTGGGCCTGCTCGCCGCCGGATCGGTCTACTTCGCGTCCCACCGCCCCGCACCGATGAGCGCGGGCGGCCCGCATTTCAACGCGGTCGCCTACACGCTCGACCTATTGGTGCCGGTGGTGAGCCTCGGTCAATCAGGCGCGTGGAATCCGAGCGGGTCCGGTCAGGTGCTGGCCTATGTGCTGATCATCAGTGGCTGGACGCTGGCCACGACGCTGTTCGCGGGGGTCACACGAACCCTGGTGCGGCCTTGAGATGACAGGTCTCTCTGCGGCTGGCGCACCAGTCAGGAGATGACATCAAACCGTCGTCCTCAGTAAGCGCACGACGTGTCCTATACAGCGAGTACCTCGCGTGCCTCTCTCAGGCCCGCAACGACTTCCGTAGCCTGGCGCGCAACCAGACCGCGGACTTGGTCGAACGAGAGCGCTCCGCCCGCGACAGCTTCGCTCCGTGCTACGGCGTGCGCTACCAGATGTCGATCACGGCCGCATCGAACGTATTCGTCGCCTCCGAGGACGCTTTCCGCCGACTACGTGACATGCGGGATCTCGCCGCGGCCGGCACCCTCGCTGGGGACGAGGCGTACTCGGGTGGCCGAGCCGAGTACGAGACTGCGCTCACTCGACTTCGTGACACTATGCGCCACGATCTCGGAGCCGACCGGGAACTCACGGTGGCTAGGTGAGGTGCTCAACTGGTCAACTCGGGCGCACAGTCGCATGCACGCGTCGACGTGCCCAACGCCCGCCCCCGGTGCCGGTTACGCGCCCGAGTCGCCTGGCGCGGGGGCAGAGCGCCGACGGACGACGTCCGGCAGCTGGCGGGAGCAGGCGGCCGGAATGAAGAAGAGGCCGGCCATCCCCAGCCCGGTGACCACCAGGCTCAGCAGGCCGACCGACACCGACGGTTCGTCCGCCCCGGCCACGCCGCAGAACATGGACGTCACCAACGTGAACGCCAGGGTCGCCAGCACCCACCGCTCCCGCAGCGGCGAGCCGGAGCGCGCCACCACGCTCGTCCACCAGGTCCAGCCCGCCATCACGCAGAACACCACGGCGGCCGGCGGCAGCAGCACCACCGGCGCCCACCGGCTGGTGTCGTCCTCGGGAAGCCTCTGCCCGATCCGGTAGGAGACCTGCACCAGCCACACCAGGTACAGCGGCAACGCCGACCACGATCAGCACCCACATCGCGATCCGCAGCGCCCGCACTGTGCCCCGCTCGCTCATCGTCCCCCCTCAGTCGCCTGGCCACGGGGAACGTACTGACCGCAGGCCCGCACACGCCAGAGCGCCTGTTCCACCCGGAGTAGAAGGGCCCGCCTCCGGACCGCACCGCCGCGTTCGCCCGCAACTCCCGGACTTCCTCGATCGGGTGACGGCGAACGGTTCTGCGCGTACACGGCCACCTGTGACGGCTTGCGCTTCACGAGATTTCCACGCACTACCGGAAGACCTGTGAGCTGTGCCACGAGTCCGACGATTCTTGAAATGAGAACTTCCGGGCCTGCCTGCACCGCTGCAGGTCACACCTCATTTCCGAATGTGTGAGCCAACATCGCAATCACGTTCCGTTTATGGAGAAGATCGCACAGTCACGGTTTTCGTGGGCCCCATGAGTTTCAGGACCCGAAAAACGACAGGGTGGTGCGTGAGAGCCCGACCCAACGAGGCGCTCACGCAGACCAGTTGGTGGCCTGCGTCCGAACCCGCCGGCCTCAACGGAGAGGACCGGTGCTCACCGCCTGGAGGACCGCATGGGCAACGGCGACGTCACCACTGACGTATCGCCTCAGGACGGCGGCCACGGCCAGCCCGTCCAGGCCCCGCCCGAACTGCCGCTGGACTTCGAGGGCTTCTACCTGGGGCACCAAGAGTTCTTCCACGACTTCGCGGAGATCCACCTCGGCAGCCGGCGCACCGCCGAAGAGGTGGTCCACCAGGTGTTCCTGGAGATCCTCGGAGGCTGGGACGAGCTGCTGCAGCAGGGCGATCTCGAGCAGCAGACGCTCGCCGTGCTGCACCGCGGCGTCACCCGCCGCCTCGAAGGGGACGGTCGCCCGCCGGCCTTCCTCATCAACGGTCCGATAGCGATGAACCTCGAGGCGGTCCGCAGCCAGCTGGAGCTCAACAGCAGCGCCGACGGCCTGTACGAGGCGATCCTGGAGCTGCCCACCCGGCAGTTCACCGTGATCGTCCTGCGTCACCTGCTGGGCTACCCCACCAAGCGGATCGCCCGCTACATGGGCCTGGACACTCGCACCGTCGACTACCACGGACGTAAGGGCAAGGAACGCCTGCGCAGCCGGCTGGGCCTGCCCGCGGCACCCGGCAAGCACAAGAAGGGGGCAGGACAGTGACCGCCATCGATGAACTTCTCGCCGACGCCCGTATCCCCACCGGACCGCGGGACGGCTTCGACGTCGGCACCGCCCTGCGCCGCCTCGCCGCCGACGCGGCCGCCGCCACAGCCAAGCCGCACCCGGACACCGTCCGCGCCACCGAAGCCGGGCAGCGGCTGTCCGTGGTGTGCCGCTGGATCCTCAACAAGCCCGACGCCGCCGACCACGTCGACCGCCTCGCCCAGGAACCCGGAACCCGCGCGGACGACAGCCACCTGGACGTCGATGGCGCCCTCGTCTTCGCCTGCCTGCTCTACCTGACCGACCACCGCGAGAGCGCCCAGTTCTGGTGGCAGCTCGCCGCCGGGGCCGGCCACCGCGCCGCCGCCTACTGCCTGCACCTGCACCATCTCGCTCTCGGCGAGACGCGAGAGACGCGGCACTGGCTGCACGTGGTCACCGACGATGTCCTCGACTCCGAAGCCCCCGATGACACCTTCCTCTCCACCTTGGAGGCCGTCGCACTGTACGTCCGCAGGACCGGCTCCAGCCTCGCCAGCGCCCCCACTGGAGGGCTTGAGATGGAGGTCGACCGCCTGGCCACCGAGAAGACCGACTCCTGCATTATCGTCCAGCGCCCCGACCAGCGCCTCGCCGACCTGCTGCACGACTTCACCCGCCGATGAGCAGCGAGGACCTGCACGCCCGCCCTCATCTACATCCGGCACCTGGTGCTCAACGGCTTCACGATGCCCTACCGCCGGTGACTGCCGGTGTTCGACAACACGGACGTTCACCGCCCGGGCAGAAAGAGGAGTGCGGACGCATCACGGTCATGTATGGCCAAGCTCACAGCCCCTGCAGGGCAGTTCCCTGACCTGGGCTTTTCCTACTCCGAGTTTCGCCAACGTCCACTGTGTCCCGCACAGTCCCGCCGAGTCCAGGACGTCCACCAAGTCCACAGGGTCTGGCTCTTCGTTGGACCGTGTGTCAGTCACCCATCACTAGACTGCTTTCCACGCAAAAGGAGCCCTGCATCCCCAACGGGTTTCCTAGGCCTCTGAGTTGGGAGGGCTCCTTGCGCGGTGTTCCAGCACGCCTGTCAACGAGAGGAACTCCGTATGGAAGACGAGAGTAACGAAAAACGCCCGCCAAAGCACCCGTTCCGCTGGGTCAGGCGGCACGCCGAAACCATCCGTCATCTGCGGAAATGGATCGGTCAGCTGGGAGGGAACATCCCGGGTGAGTTCCTTCAAGGCGCCGCGTACAAGCTCGGCAGCGGTGCCGTGTCCCTGATCATCATCTGGTGGGAGACCCGGCACTGAGTCCTGTGGTGGGTCCCATCCTGGGGCCCACCACATCCTCGGCAACCCGCCGTTCGGAACGTCTGGGCGGTGTTCTCCAGGAAGCGCGGAGAACAAGCCGTGATCTTCTGGCCGAGGGCGTGCCGTGCCACGTGTACACCCCCGGCATGGGCAGAGCCAATGGCGCGCGCGACGGACGCTCACGGCGCTCCGGGCCTTGAGCGTCTGCGCGTATGCGCATGCTGTGACCTGGGGAGTCTCAGTCCACCGCGTACGTCTTCTCGCCGACCATGAAGGGGGCGTCGGCGGGGCCCTTGATGTAGGGGCCGCGCCAGATCACCCGGTGTTCCTGGGTGCTGGGGTACCACTGGCGCACCTTGTGCATCCGCACGGTCCACCGGTGGTGATAGACCCGGCTGGTGTCGCTCTTCTCCGAGCGCTGTTCGGGCACCTGGTGGGCGAGGCGGATGACTCGGACGTCCGGGTCGGTCGGCCTGGCGGCGGAGCGCAGCTGGCGCGCGGGACCGTCTTGGTCTGGCGGGGACGTGATCGTGGTGATGCCCTGGGTTGAGAGCCGCCAGAAGGCGAAGGCGTAGCGGACGGCAAAGTCGTCGTAGACGTCTTCGATGCGCCCGCCGTCCCACTGGCCCTCCTCGGGCGGCATGACGTTGTACTGGGCGACCTCGTTCAGGGCGGTGTGCAGTCGGCGGTGTTCCTCGGTGAGCGCGGCGTGACGCTCGCTGCTCTCGGCTGTAAGAGCGCCGTCGGCCCGCATCCCGTAGACGCCGTCCGGTACGAGTGGGGGCAGCGGTGCGCCCGTGGCACGCGCCTGGGCGACGGCGAGGCGCCATGATTCGGGCTGGACGGGGCCGTCGCGGTCCATGAAGCAGGTGAGCTGGATTCCCGGGTACTGGGCTTCGGGCAGCACTTGGGACTGGGTGACCATCTGCCAGCCGAAGGCTCGGATGTCGGAGAGCGATCCGCCCCGGTTGGCCACGACGACCGGTTCGGGAAGCACCAGCAGGCCCGTCGGAATGGCGAGGTCCCTGTCACGGTCCAGGGTGGCCACGTCGGCAGGCTCCAGGGTGGCGGTTGCAGCCATCACCGCCGCGTGGGCCGCCGGCGAGATGACGAGCACCTCGGCGTCGGCCAGGACGTTGAGTACCTGCTGGATTTGCCACCGCGCCGTTTCGACTGGACCGGTTGGCCAGGGTGGCCGCATGCCCTGCTTGCCGAGCATCAGCGCGAACGCCATGTCCTTGTGGTGCTCCTCGGGCACGTCGCTGTGCTGGAGTACCGTGCGCAGCTCTGCCATCCGCGTGTTCACGTTCGACGCCATCATGGATCGGACCCACGCGTTGTCTCGCAGGAGCCTTTGGGTGTCCGTCCGGGCCTGGTGTGCTGCGCGCGCGGCTCGGGTAGCGCTCCATGTCGTGGTGGTGTCCCGGCTGCGTTGCTTCTTGCCGCGGCTCGCCTTCCCCACGCTCTTCCCCCTCCATGCCGATTCCTGCCGGAGCGCTACCCGGGCCCGCACGCTGGGACACCGACGGATCCGGCCCCCGCCACGCCACTCACCGCGCACCGTCGCGGGAGGCCAGGCCGAACAACCCGGATTCGGCCTCCACCAGAATCCCGCGCTCGACCAGCCGCTTCAGCTTCGACCGCATCCCCTCGATGTGGTTCGCCGCCGTCCCCAGCCCCCACCCCGACACACACGTCCTTGCAGCGCAGCGGGCCCGGCGCCTGGGCGAAGACCACCAGGACCCGCCGATACGCCTCCGAGGTCACCGTCGCATCCCCGGACGCCTCGGCTGCCAGCAGCACCGGAGCCAGCTCCGCCAACGGCACCACCGCCAACTCCACATCCGCGACCGGAACCGGCGCCGCTCGGCCCGGACTGTCCGCCAGCACCTCGGTCATCGTCTCCCGCGTGATCTGCAACCGGGACAGCCCGGTCTCCACCAGCGTCAACGCCCCGGACAACTTGGCGATCTGCTCACGCAGTTCCTCGGCCCGCGACCGGGCCGCACTCTCTTTGGACTCCAACGCAGCCAACCACGACGGCACGATCCCACCCACCCCCAACCGGTGTCCGCTCCGGCAGCGAACGACTCACCGCCGAAAGTAGGAACCTCAGGTGGCCCGCGGCACAGCAAACCCCACCGAACCACCCCAACGAGTCACCCGAGCAAGATACGCACCCAAAGAAATTTAGTGGGCAACTATGACGCCAGTTCTGGGTATCAGCCCGACGCGCGATCTTTGGTGGGTGATGTGTCATTTCGGTGGCACTAGGGGCCATGCCCTGACTGTGAATCTGTGGTGTAGGTTCCGTGGGTTGTGTGTGAGTCTTATTACGTTGGTTTACTTCTGACGTCGTTTTAGGATCATGGTCGACCACTTATTTTTGCTTTACGTCTGTGTGCACCGGGGGCTGCAGATGTTATTCCGTCATGCCGTCACCCGTACCTGGAAAGGAATCCGGGTGACTCCTTGCATCCGCAGGATGCTCCCGCTCGCGGGGTTTGCTGCCGTTCTGGCACTGGCGGGCACGCCGATGCTCGCTTCTGCGGATCCGCAGCCGCCGTCGGGAAACGACACGCCGCCGTCCGCGGTGGAGGACTTCGCCTACCCGAATGCGGATCAGATTCAGCATGACAAGGGCATCAGGCTGATCAAGGGGGACGGGCACATCACCCTTGCCGCGTGTGATGAATCGGCCCGGCAGATCAGGGTCCTCACCGTGCAGGGCCAGGGCGGGAACCCGCAGGGCGCCTACTGCTTCAGGGCCGTCGCCAAGACTGGTTATCTCACGTTGGAGCTCCCGCACGTCATTGCGTTGGAGACCGCTGATCATCCGATCAGCGCGGATCTGAAGCCGCAGGGTGACCCGTCGGCGCCGGTCAAGACGGTGAGCGTGGCGAAGAACGGCTATCAGAGCGTCGGTGAGGGGACCGCCGGGGGTGCGTCCACTGTTCTGGTGGAACTGCGCGTCACGGGCTGACCGGCCGATCTGCCTTTGCCTTCTCACCGACCTTGTACTGGAACGGGGAACGTTCATGTCTGGCTTTCGTCCGCGCATGGCGCGGACTTCCGGTCTGATCGCCGCTACGTCGCTGGCTGTGACCGCCTTGTCGGGCACGCCCGCGGCCGCCGTATCGGGCCCGCAGGCTTCTGACGCGGTGTCCATCGCCACCGCACGGCTTGATATCGGCGGCCAGCGCGGCTGTTCGGCCACCCTGGTGGCTCCGCAGTGGCTGCTGACGGCAGCGACCTGCTTCACCGACACCCCGGGCAGCCCCCTTGCCCCCGGCGATCCGAAGGTGAAGACGACGGCGACCATCGGCGGCACCGCCCAGCAGGTGGTGAACCTCGCGCCCCGTACGGACCGGGACGTGGTGATGGCCCAGTTGGCCAAACCCGTCAGCGGTATCACCCCGATCCCGGTGGCGGACACGGCACCCGGTGTGGGCGACGAGGTGCAGGCCGCGGGCTACGGCCGCACGCACGAGGAGTGGGTGCCCGACCAGGTGCACGCGGCCGCCTTCACCGCCCAGAACGTCGGGGCCACCACGGTCGATCTGGCAGGGAAGTCGGATGGCGCGGCGGTCTGCAAGGGTGACACCGGCGGTCCGGTGCTGAGCACCGCCGCCGGTCATACGGCCGTCGTCGGTGTCAGCAGCCGGTCCTGGCAGGGCGGTTGTCTGGGCACCGATGCGTCCGAGACCCGTACCGGGGCGGTGGCGGCCCGGGTCGACGACCTGGCGGGCTGGGTCCAGCAGGTCGCCTACAGCACCACCTTCGCGAACGCGCCGTGGAAGGATGCCGTGCAGATGACCGCCGGCTACTACACCGGCGGATCCGCGGGCGGTAGCCACCGTATGGATCTGATCGTCCTATGGGACGACGGTGAGGTCACCCTCTACCAGGGCGGCGACAGCCAGGATGCCGCGCATCCGTTCGCCGCCGAGTACCAGCTGGCGCCCCGTAAGAGCATCTGGACTCATGCCGTCTCGATCACCGGTGTCAATGCCACCAGTGGCGGCACGGACGGGCTCGTCGTGCGCTGGAACGACGGCGAGATGACCCAGTACACGACCGTGGACGCCAAGGGTTTCCACGGTGAGAAGCAACTCGCCCCGCGGAATACTCCCGCCTGGAAGGGCGACGCACGGCTGCTGACCGGCGGCCGCTTCACCCCGGGCGGCCACCGCGACGACCTGCTGGCCGTCTGGAAGGACGGCCATGTCTCCGTCTTCCCTGATCTGGCGGCCAACGGGCTGAGCAAGCAGACGCAGATCATCGCCAAGAACACCACCTGGCCCTACGCCGAGAACCTCACCACGGGGTCCTTCACCGGTAATACCACCGATGACCTGCTGGTGCGTTGGGTCGACGGGGAGACCACCCTCTACCCGGGCCTGACCGGCAAGGCCCTGCCCGGTGAGATCAGGGTCCGCCCGAGGAATTCGGAGTGGAAGGACGCCGCCGTGGTCGCCGCGGGCGCGTTCACCGCCAACACGGCCGCGAACGACATCCTCGTCCGCTGGCGCGACGGGCACGTCAGCCTCTTCACCGGCGTGGACGCCAAGGGCCTGCACAACGAAGTACCACTCGTACCGGCCAACTGACGTTCCACAGCGTTCGAGGGGCGGATCCGCGGAACACCGATGGGCCGCCCCTCGGGCCCGGCCGTGCACGGGCCTGTGATCAGTCAGGTCCGTGTGCGAGCCGGTGCACACAACCCCCCATAAAAACATGAGACGAATAGAGTCTGCAGTGAGACATCCACGACGCCCGCGGCGCGTGGCGGCAGGGGCACAGCACGCGGTCCGCGCGCTGTGTCTGGGCCTGCTGCCCAGCGCGCTGGTACTGGGCCTGCTGGGACCCGCACCCTCCCCGGCCAGAGCCGACGCAACCCCACCGCCAACCGCAACCGGCGGTGCGCTTCCGGACACCGACCGCGCCAAGGTGGTGCGGCTGTGGGAGACCGGCGGGACCGGCGTGCGCGCCGCCGCCGAGGCCGCTCTGGTCGGCAGTGACGACGACGTCAAGAACTTCCTGGCTCAGGCCCCCGACATCCAGTTCCAGGACGAACGCGTCGCTACCGCTCAGGTCGCCAGTGTCGGCGGCACCTACCTCCAGCAGG
>NZ_JBIRST010000033.1:0-69807 GCF_044334385.1 Streptomyces sp. NPDC020801 | reverse complement strand
CGTCCTGTTCGCCATGGTCCGTGACAGACAGTGCTACCAATTCCCAACTCCCGCACCTGCTACGGCTTGACAACAACATGAGGAGGTGTCACCGGTCCCGGAGGCATCGACGGACCGCTGATGAGGGGCTTGACCGGCTTCACCCGAGGAGCGGCCGACTTGGGTCGACGGGGCTGATGGGGTCCGGAGAGTGTGGAGGATAGAGGGTCCTCTTGAGCGCGTGTTTGGTGTCAGATCGGCTGGAGACGGGCGACGGGTGGGACGGGCGGTGGACTGCAACGTGGAAGACAGCCCGGCCGGTGTGTCGTCTGCCCGGTCCGCGCAGTGGGCGTATCGAAGTCACGCCCCACGTAACCTCTTCCTGTGCCTGCATCCCGCCTGCATCGCGTCGCCGTCCTTGTGCTCGAGGGTGCGAAGCCGCTCGATGTCGGAATTCCTGCGCAGGTTTTCACGACTCGCGCGAGCATGCCGTACGAGGTGCGGGTGTGCGGGGCGGCACCCGGTCTCGTGACCGGCGGCGATGGCCTCGCATACTGCGTCGCCCACGGCCTCGACACGCTTGCGTGGGCCGACATCGTCTTCGTCCCCGGCTACCGGTTCCCGGACCGCGACGACCCGCCGCAGGCCGTCGTCGAGGCACTGATCGCCGCCCACGACCGGGGCGCGCGGCTCGCCGCCATCTCGACGGGCGCCTTCGCGCTCGCCGCCACGGGCCTGCTCGACGGCAGGCGCGCCACGACGCACTGGCACTACACGCGGGCACTCGTGGCCAGGCATCCGCTCGTCCAGGTCGACGAGAACGTGCTGTTCGTCGACGAGGGCAGCGTGCTCACCTCGGCCGGCGCCGCCTCCGGCATCGACCTGTGCCTGCACATCCTGCGCGGCGACCTCGGAGTGGCCGCGTCCAACCACGCGGCCCGGCGTCTGGTTGCGGCCCCCTACCGTAGCGGCGGCCAGGCCCAGTACGTGCCGCGCAGCGTCCCCGAGCCACTCGGCGAGCGGTTTGCCGCCACCCGCGAGTGGGCGCTGCACCGGCTCGGCGAGCCCCTCACCCTCGACATACTGGCGCGGCAGGCGGGAGTCTCGCCGCGCACGTTCTCCCGGCGCTTCGTCGAGGAGACCGGCTACACGCCGATGCAGTGGGTGATGCGCGCCCGCGTCGACCTGGCCCGCGAACTGCTCGAGCGCTCGCAGCGCAGCGTCGAACAGATTGCAGCCGACATCGGGCTCGGCACCGGCGCGAACCTGCGCCTGTACTTCCAGCGCATCCTCGGCACCACACCGAGCGAGTACCGGCGCACCTTCACCCGGGGCGAGTAGTCCGCCCGGCACCATGTGGCGGGATCCTTTTGAACCGTGGCGATCCCGCCACTGTCAGCGGCGCTAGCCACGGGCGAACCTGGTGGCGAAGGGAAGGGACATCACTCATGACTCGCATCGCCATCAACGGATTCGGCCGCATCGGACGCAATGTGCTGCGCGCACTGCTGGAGCGCGACAGCGCACTCGAGATCGTCGCCGTCAACGACCTGACGGAGCCCGCCACTCTCGCCCGGCTGCTCGCCTACGACAGCACGGCCGGCCGACTCGGGCGCCCGGTAACCGTCGACGGGGACGCCCTCGTCGTCGACGGCCGTCGGATCACGGTGCTGGCCGAGCGCGAACCGGCGCAGCTGCCGTGGGCCGAACTCGGCGTCGACGTCGTCCTGGAAGCCACCGGCCGTTTCACCTCGGCCAAGGCCGCCCGCGCCCACCTCGACGCGGGCACAAAGAAGGTACTCGTCAGCGCGCCGTCGGACGGCGCCGACGTCACGCTCGCGTTCGGGGTCAACACCAACGCCTACGACCCGGCCGTGCACACGATCGTCTCGAGCGCCTCCTGCACCACCAACGCGCTCGCGCCGCTGGCCGCGGTCCTCGACGAACTCGCCGGTATCGAACACGGGTTCATGACGACCGTGCACGCCTACACGCAGGAGCAGAACCTGCAGGACGGTCCGCACCGCGACGCCCGACGCGCCCGAGCCGCCGGCGTCAACATCGTGCCGACCACGACCGGCGCCGCCAAGGCGATCGGCCTGGTACTGCCGAACCTCGACGGCAGGCTATCGGGCGACTCGATCCGCGTACCGGTGCCGGTGGGCTCGATCGTCGAACTCAACACGACCGTCGCCCGCGACGTGACGCGCGACGACGTGCTGGCGGCGTACCGCACCGCAGCGGAGGGGCCGCTCGCGGGCATCCTCGAGTACTCGGACGACCCGCTCGTGTCGTCCGACATCACGGGCAATCCCGCCTCGTCGATCTTTGACTCGGCCCTCACCCGCGTCGACGGGCGCCACGTCAAGGTGGTCGCGTGGTACGACAACGAATGGGGCTTCTCGAACCGCGTGATCGACACGCTCGAGTTCCTCGCCACCCGCTGACCGGACGCCGGGGTGGTGCCCCGCCTCGGGCGACTGCGCCGGCCAGCACTTCCTTTGGGCGCCCTGGTTGACCAGTCGGGCCAAGCAGAGCGCTCAGTCACAGAAGCGGGTCCGCCCGGCTTCCGGAGGGTGCGGGAGCGCCACGGCCGGTCCAGGCACTCTTCGAGCGTCGCCCCGCGATGGCCTACGGCCACCCCTGACAGTCCGCGACGCCCCTCGAATCTGGCGGCTATCAGGCGGACCCGCCCCATGGTTAAGCCCACAACCAGGCTCAACGGTGTGGCGGCGCGTGGCGTTGTAGTGCTCGATCCAGGCGAGTGCGATCGAGCGGAGAGAGCTGACGTGGGTGCGGGGCCACTGCCAGGTCGCCGTGTCGGGGTCGATCCCGTGAGCGCGAGCAGCCTCGTCGATGATCTGCCGGAACCAGGCGGCCAGCCCGGCGCGAACGCCGTCGTAGTGGGCCGCGAAGCCCCGGTCGGACTCGTAGATTCGCCCCAGACACACCTGCATCTGCCGCGTGAGCGGGAAAGAGTTCGAGAAGACCTGGCGGTGGCGCTCGACGAGCGCGTTCGACTCCGGGCTGCCCGGAGCGACGCCCTGGTCCGGTGCATCGCCCAGATCACGCTGGAGCGTGCACATCGCCTCGGAGAGGGACCGCCACTGTTCACTCGTGCGGGAAGCGGAGCGTTCGGCGAACTGCGCCCGCTGCGGGGAGTCTCCCCGGTGCAGTCGCTGCAGGTCCGCGTCGGTGTAGCGGCGGTACCCGGACGTGGTGTGGACAGATGGCGACGCCAAGCCGATCTCGTCCCAGTGATGCATCGATCTCGGGATCAACCACGAACGCCATTGTCGCCTCCGCCCGTTGCTTCGAGGTGACGATTCCGACCGATTCGAGATCGCGCGCCTCCCGGCTGTCGGGATCGCGAAGGTCCACTTGGCCAGTGACAGCGGGGCACGGCCTCATACCCTCCACGTCACCGCAGGCGAGGCAGGGGATGCGCCCGCATTCGAGGCGGTCATGGCCAGATCCGAGTTGCGCGAAGCGGACTCGGAAGACCCAGAACCCGACCGGAAGCCGTCCTCGCGGACCGTGCGTACTCCTCCCGCGCTATCCGCGGGCATCTCCGCCGAGGCAGAATCCGGGCGGTCACATCCCGCAGCCCTCTGACCAGATCGCACACCGCCTCAGGCGGGGCCGGTGCCGGAGGCCGCCCGCTTGGATTCGACGCCGAGGCACACAAGAAGCGCAAAACCGTTGAAAGGTGAATCAACTGGTTCAAGCAGTGGCGTGGCCTGGCCATGCGAACCGAAAAACTTGCTCTCGCCTATGAGGCCGCCCTCCGCCTCGCGGCGATCCTCATATGGGTCCGGTGGTGACCCGGTGCGGTCAGAGGCTGAAGACCCGTCGGGCGTTGCCGGACAGGAACAGCTCGGTGACCTCCTCGTCCAGGCCCAGTTCACCGAGGTGCTCCAGCGCCTGGCCGGGAGTGATCATGGGGTAATTGGTGCCGAACAGTACCTTCCTGCGACCCCGGCCGCGCAGGTAGCCGACCAGCTCGCGCGGGTAACGGCGGGCGGTGTAGGCGCTGGTATCGATGTACACATTGGCGTGCTTGTCGGCCACCGCAATCATCTCCGTGGTCCACGGATACCCGATGTGCCCACACACGATGGTCAGCTCGGGGAAGTCCAGCGCGACTTGGTCGATGTAGGGAATGGGGCGGCCGGTTTCGGACGGACGCAGCGGGCCGGTGTGCCCGACCTGGGTGCAGAAGGGGATGCCGAGGTCGACGCAGGCGGCGTACAGCGGGTAGTACAGACGGTCGGTAGGAGGGAGCTGCCGGAGCCAGCACACGATCCGCAGGGCCACGAAGCCGAGTTCCTCTACGGCCCGGCGCAGTTCCCTCACCGCCTGGACCGGGCGGGTGAGATCCGCGCTGGCCACCCCGCACAGCCTCCGGTCGGCCCGGGAGACGAACTCGGCCATCTCGTCGTTGCTGATCAGCGACCCCTCGGGCCCGTACCAGGCCGCCGACAGGCCAACCTCGACGTCCGCCGCGGCCATCGCAGCCACCGTGGCCTTGACCGGCATCGGCTCCTCCAGCAGACCTCACCCCGTCCACCGGCGCAAGGACTCGAACATCTCGTGGTTGGAGTGACGGAGCGTGGGGTGCTGCATCCACGCATCGATGATCGGCATCAGACTCCCTGCCTCTCTCCCGGCGCCGCTGGCGACAGGTTCCGGACAGTCTGGTCGGGAGCGGTCCAGGCCCTGACTGCGCATGGTCCGGGCAGGAGCGATGCGGTCGACCCCGAGCCGCCGCACCGAGGCCTCGCACGCCTACCGCATGAGGACGGCGTCGCCGTGGGTCCGGGTGGGCTCGCCCCGGCGGTTGGCGCCATGGCTCATACCGGTGCCCTGGAGTCATTGAGCGACGTAGGCCCCGCAGCGTACTTCGGGAGTGTGAATAGTCCAGCGCGTCCCTTCGAGAGTGACGACCTCCCCCTGCTTGACTGACGGCACGTCAACTAAGCGGCTTCGGAACGCCGTATTCCTCGGAAGGTTCGATGCATCGCAAGGCTGGTGGCCGGGGAAGGGCGGGTGGCCCGCCCGGCCGGGCACCGTTGACAGGACGCCGCTGGTCGAGGGGCGTGGCACTGGGCGCGAGTCTGGCCCTCGGCATCGTGGGACTGTCGGCCCAGGAGACTTACGCACAAAGTGCGTGCGGAACGAGCGGTACCTTCAGCAGCGGCCCTCCCACCTGCACGTACACCACGACCGGCGAGGACACGTTTACCGTTCCGTCCGGTGTGACCAGCATTCACGTGGTCGCCAGCGGCGCCTCTCGCGGCTTTGGCGCCACGGTCAGCAGTGGAGGCCCCGGGGCACAGGTGGCCGCGGACGTCCCGGTCACACCTGGCAGCACCCTGTAACGTCGAGGTCGGAGTGGGCGGCGGTGCCAGCGGCAGTGCCAATGGCGGGGCGGGCGGCGGCGAGTCCGACCTTCGCACGTGCTCGGTGTCTTCCGTCGGCTGTGTGCTGACCGGTGATCCGATGACGGACCCGCGCCTGCTGGTTGGTGCGGGCGGCGGTGGCGGGGGCGGCGGCACCCACGACCCGAGGCCCGGAGGCGCCGGTGGCGTCGGGCCCGCATTCTGCAATCCTGGGGCCAACGGCACCGGCGTCAGCGGTGCCGGTTCGGGCGGCGGTGGTACGTGCACCTCCGGTGGAACGGGCGGCGGAAGCAGTGGCGGCGGCACCACCGGTGGGAACGGTTCGCCCGGTGTCGGAGGCAACGGCGGCAACTTCGGGAGCCCGTCCGGCGGCGGTGGGGGCGGCGCCGGCTTCTGGGGCGGTGGCGGGGGCGGCACCGGGAACGACACCGGTGCCGGCGGGGGCGGCGGTTCCAGCTTCGCCTTCGCCGGTGCGAGCAGCGTCTCCACCGTCGCCAACCCCACCGGCGCGCCGTCGGTGACCATCAGCTACCAGTCCGTGCCGACCATCACCACAACCCCCTCGCGCACCACACTCCGCGTCGGCACCCCGGTCACCGACCGTGCGACGGTGACTGGCGATGCCCCTGACGGCAACCCGGCCGCCTCCGGCGCGACGGTGTCATTCTTCGTCTGCGGACCTGCAGCGACGAACTGCACGAGCGGCGGCACAACGGTGGGCGGCCCGCAGCCGCTGAGAGCCGGGCCGTCGACCACGGCCACCGCCACCTCCCCGCAGTTCAGGTCAGCCGTTGCCGGGACTTACTGCTGGCGCGCCGAGTACTCGGGCAACCCCGGTTACTCCGCCACGTCGGCCGACGGCAGCAGCGAGTGCTTCACCGCGACTGCCCGGGGCGGCGGCCCCTGGGACCACGGCCACAACTGGTACCACGACCTGAGCCACCCCAGTTGGTAGCGCTCCTGCCCCCGTAGTAGCGGCCCACGCCGGCCTCGGGGACACCTGGGCACGAAGACGGGGCCCGGGAAGCGTTCGGCTGACGCCGTTGGTCAATTCGGGCCCTGCTTCGCCCCGTCGACTGGTTGGTCGACGGGGCGAAGTGCTGCGAAGTGGCTGTGCGGGTGCGGGCCCGGGGTGCGCCGGTGGAGTCGGCGTCGATGCGGGCGAGGCTGATCGCAGCGCCGATGAACTGGTGCGGGAGGCTGGTTCTCGTAAGCTCCGGTAACGTGATCTCCACTGCTGCACCACCCCGGGTGCGCGGGATTGCCTCAGCCGCCCGCCTGTGCAGCCCAGTTACAGCTGGCTAACACTGGCTAACACAATGAGGTGGACCGGTTGCCGGGCCGGCTCGAAACACCACTTGATCACCGGCGGGCACGGCACCCCGCTCGCAATCCCGCTGACCGGCGGCAACCGCAACGACGTCACCCAGCTGCTACCCCTGCTCGACGCGATCCCGCCGATCCGTGGCCGGGTCGGCCGGCCCCGCCGCAAGCCGGACTCACTGTTCGCCGACCGCGGCCACTACCACTATGTCTACCGCGACCAGGTCCGCGACCGAGGCATCATCCCGGCGATTGCCCGCCGCGGCACGCGACACGGCACCGGACTGGGCACCTGCCGGTGGGTGATCGAGCGGACTTTCGCCTGGCTGCATGGCTTCCGCCGCCTGCGCGCATTCCGCAGTCCGGCATATCGCCACCGAGCCCTCACAACGACGCACTCCGCCGTGGCGGCGCCGGCCGGGGTGCGGCGTACATGGCCCGTTGCCGGCTCAGGCCGCGGCGGCCAGGACGGCCGCCGCGACTGCGCGTGCCTCCCTGGCGGGAGCCGTCGTACGCTCCCGTAGTGCCGTGACGATCGCCCCGTCCATGAGCAGAACAAGGCGTCGCGCGAGCGCTTCGGCGTCCTCATGGCCACTCTTGGCGAGCAGGCCCGCGACGTACGTGGTGACGCGCTCCTTGTGCTCGGCGGCGACCCGGTACGCGGCACTGCCGGTGTCAGCGGTCTCAGCCATGGTGTTGATGAAGGCACAGCCGCGGAAGTCCGCACCAGCGAAGCGCTCGGCCAGTGCATCGAAGACGTCGAGGGGCTTTCCGCCGAAGGCGTCCACGCGTTCGGCCAGCCAGGTTCGCCACGCCTGGTCGCGTCGTTGCAGGACAGCGACCACCAAGTCGTCCTTGCTCGCGAAGTGCCGGTAGAAGGAGGCCCGACCGACTCCGGACTCGGACAGGATCCGCTCGACGCCGACGCCGCGGATGCCCTCGGCGTAGAAGAGTTCCTCGGCGGCGTTGAGGAGACGTTCACGTGCGTGGGTTGCCATGCGACTCAGGGTATCCCGATCTTGACGAATTATGGAACCGATCGGTACCGTCCCATCCACAGGAGACGGAACCGATCAGTACCATCTGGAGGACTCGTGCCACGCATGCCCCAGCTCACCGAGGACCCCTCGGGGCTTCTCGAACAGACCCGCCAGCAGCTCGGCCGGCTGCCCAACCTCTACTCGGCGCTCGCCAACGGTCCCGCGGCGCTCGCCGGCTACCTGGCTCTGCGCAACGAACTCGGTCGGGGCGTGCTGCCCGCCCGGCTCCGCGAGCAGCTCGCTCTACTGGTCGCGCAGGAAAATCACTGCACGTACTGCGTCAGCGCCCACACGCTGCGAGGCCTCAGGCTCGGCCTGACCGAGGACGAACTGGCCCGCACCCGTGAGGCCGCTGATGACGCGGACCCGCACGCCGACGCGGTGCTGCGGCTGGCCCGCGAGATCATGCACACCAAGGGCCGCGTCGACGACACGGCGCTCACCGATGCCCGCCGGGCCGGGGTGACCGACGCGGAGGTGGCCGAGATCGTCGCCCACATCGCCCTCAACACGCTGTCCAATTACTTCAACCACCTCGCCCAGCCGGACCTGGACTTCCCGGAGGTGTCCGCGTGACCTCACAGTGGCGCAAAGGCTCGATCGAGCTGGTGCCGGGCTACTCCCTGACCGACGCCGACAACCACCGCGTCGACCGCGCCGAGCACGTCGACTTCGCGATCGAGGGCGGATACGTCTCCATACGACTGCCCGGCGTCCCCTGCACCCAGTTGGTCTCGGCACCGGCCGTACGCCTGATCACCTGCGAGTCCTGAACTTCGCTGATCAGGTCACCGGCCCGGGGCGACGTCGGGAGTCCGTCGCGCCGGCCGACGGCGGCACGCCGGCCGCCGGTCCCGCGCCCCGCCCGCCGGGCGGACGGGTTTGCACCAGGGCGAACCGCGCCGGGCGCCCCCTCAGGGGCGCCCGGCAGCGTCCGGTCCACCTCTCGGCGCAGACACTGATCCGCCGGACCAACCCGTACGCTCGCCATGACGAGCACGAGCCGCCGTCCCCCCGGCGGCGCCTCAACGCGATCCGGCACCACCACGGTCTCCCCCATTACCGTCTTCGTGGCTCGCAATGGGGTTTCCGGCCTCCAGGCCCGGCATGACTGGTCCCCCCTGTTGACCATGACAACGCCTTTGCCATCGGTGGTTACTGCCATCTGTGGTTCACGGTGATGACGGCTGGTGGGCGGCGGTGGCCAGCAGGTTCGTCGGGGGCCTTGCTGCTGAACGGGGTGATCGACGACGTCAGTTCGCGGGGGCAGTCGTGTGAGCGTCGTCGCGGCAGAATGGACCAGCGGATCTCGGCGAGTCCGAGCAGGCGGTGATGATTTCGGGCGGAAGGGGGAAAAGCCGCACGGCGTGATCACCGAACGGCGGACGACATGCAGGGCCCGGGTAAACGATGTCCGCCCGGCGGAAGTCTGCGCGATCCGGGCCACCTTGCAGAGCAGGTCCCGGGTCGCATGATGGACGATCAGGTGAGCATAAATCTCCTGCCCGACCCCATCCGGAGTCTGCGTGCGCAGGACCGGTCAGCCGCGCTGGTGAGTCTCGATGTCGTCGAAGACGATCTCACTCTCCCAGCGCCGGGCATACGAGGTGGCGAGTTCGGCGGCCGGATACTCCTCATGGTCCGTCAGGCTGGTGACAAGCCGGATCACGTCCACCTGGCCGTCGACGCGGTATTCAATCACCCTCACCAGAACTGGTGGAGCTTTGACGGTTCCGGCGACCTTGGCGTGTTTGTTCACCTGGATCCAGGCCAGGTAACTCCCGTCCGGCAGGACGTCCTGGACCCTACGGGCGGCCCGGCGCTCGATCCTCCACACCAAGTGGGCGCCCCGGTCACGAAAGCGGTGCCAGCGGGCCAGGCCCCAGGCCCCATAGTCCGCGGACGGCCGGACCAACGTCCCCGCCCCGATAGGGACTTCCAGTTCGCCGGACACGATCCGCTCGGAATCCTTCCAGCCGCCAACCACCGCGTCCAGTACCGCGTGCGACGAGCACTCCGTCACTGCGACCCGGGCCTGCGAATAACCGACCGTACTGCGTTGCGATCGGGGCTTGCCGAACCCTTCCCGGTTGCCGGGCGAGCCGGGGACGGTCAGCAGTATTCCGTCCAGGGCCAGGACTCGCAGTCCGTGGAAGAGTTCCGTGCTTTGGCCCAACGGTCGGGCCGCGACCGGGAGCAGCTCTCGCATGACCGGCCAGCCCAGCCTCTGCCTCGCCCGAGGCAGAGATGACCTGTTCGCCTCGGCCCAAGGCCGAAGCGCCGGTACGCCGGCCTTCACCAGCCGCAAGACGTCACGCCGGCCCTGCCCTCCTGGGCGATTGCGCCGGACTCGTTCGGTTGCGGCGTCCCGGTCCGAATTGGTCGGGTCCAGGACCGGCCCCAGAGACTCGGCCGCGGTCGCTTGGCAGGGCGATCACCGTCCAAGCGGCCCGTAGGGTGCGGTTCGCCACGCAACGGGCCGCCCAGCACATTAGAGTTCACACCGGAAGCCACCGGCGTCCGCGGAGGACACATGACGGATCACGCCGCACGTCCCACGCGCCACCACCGAAGGCCGTCGGGCCGCCGACGGCGCACCGCACTCGGTGTCCTGGCCGGTCTGCTGCTGATCGCACTGATCGCGGACACCGGACTGGCCCGCAACCGGACGGACACCGCGCGTCGCGCAGAGCGTACGAGCGGCGTGGCGCTTCCTTTCGACCTGCCGAGCCCAGACGTGCTGCGCAAGAGCCCGCACCTGGTCTTCGCACACTACTTTCCACCGTATCCGCTCTCTCTCGACAACCAGCCCGCGCAGCACGACTACTACGCCCGTAACTACCTCACGCCACAGGGCGAGCAGGGCAAGCACGCCTCCTACGGCGGACTGCTGCGCGACCGGCCGCTACCGGTGCCGCCGTCCAGCGGCAACTGGCAACTGGCCAACCTCGAACGGGAGGTGAGGACCGCCCGAGACGCCGGGCTGGACGGATTCACCGTCGACATCCTCTCCCTGACCGGCGCCAACCGTCATCGCGTCGAGTTGCTGCTGCGCGCGGCACACCGCGTCGACCCGGGCTTCCGGATCGTGTTGATGCCGGACATGACCTCCCTGCACACCGACCCGCACACCCTGGCCGACCAGCTGGCCGAGCTAGCCGCGTCACCGTCCGCCCACCGGCTGGCCGACGGACGCCTCGTGGTCTCCCCGTTCAAGGCCGAGGAACACAGCCCCGCCTGGTGGAGCCAGGTCATCGCACGGCTGCGCGACCACGGCATCGCGACCGCCCTCGTCCCGGTATTCCTGAACTTCCGCGCCAACGCGGAGCGGTTCGCCCCGATCAGTCACGCCTTCTCGTCGTGGGGCAACCGCAGCTACACCCGCCAGGACGACGTTCCCGGCAACATCCGGCTCGCCCACTTGCTGGGCAAGAAGTGGATGCAGGCCGTGTCCGTGCAGGACGCCCGCCCCGACCAGGGCGTCTACGACGAGGCGGGCAACACCGCCACCCTGCGGTCGACCTGGAACCACGCGATCTCCGATGGCGCGGACTGGGTGCAGCTCACCACCTGGAACGACTACTCGGAGGGCACCCAGTTCGCCCCCTCACTCCACAACGGCCATACGTACCTGGACATTTCCTCCCACTACCTCACCCGTTTCAAGACCGGGGCCTGGCCGCAGATCGTCCGCGACACCGTGTACGTCACCTCGCGCGTCCAGTTCACAGACTCCGGCGGCGCTTCTCTCCAGCGCCGGCTGATGCGACCGCGCCCGGGCACCGCGCCCCCATCCGACCAGGTGGAGCTGCTGACCTTCCTGACCGCGCCCGCCACAGTCTCCGCGCGCGTGGGCACCGCCCGCTACATCTACCGTGCTCCCATCGGCGTGCACGCCCAGGACATACCGTTGAGTCCTGGCCGCACCGAGGCCGTGGTCCGCCGCGCGGGGGACACCGTCGCCGCCGTCATGACCCGCTTTCCGGTACGGCGCACGGTCACCGTGCAGGACCTCCAGTACTACGCGGTCTCCAGCGGCCGCTGAACTGGCCGGACCCTCATTCGAGCCTCACCACACCCTGGGGGTCTGATGACACCGGTACCCCAGTCCGGGTCCGGCGCAGGGCGCCCTTGACCGCGAGGCCCCTGGCGGTCGAGCGTGTACGAGGTCGCGACAACCCCAGGCTTGGAAAGGGGTACGGGGCGCCGGTCAACAACGAGCCGGACAAGTGCCCAGCAGCCGAATGGTTTCACCGTGCACGACCCGCACAAGCAGATCACCCAATGCCCGCAAGCCGGCGAGGGCTTCCTCACCCCGCCCGTGCGGGAACCGCAGGAGGAGATCCGGCTCAAAGGCCGACCCCGTCGCCGCATCGGCTTGACATCAGCTCCGGGTAGTCCCGTAACTGCTGGTCGTCACCGAGGAGTGTCGCGTAGGTCCCGGATGTACCAGTCGAACCGTGTACCGTCCTTGCTGTGGGTCTGCTTGCTGGGGGGAAATCCTGCCCGCCGCGCGACTCAGACGGATGCGGGATTCTCTGGCACCACTTGGATCACCGCCTCCAGACGGAAAGTAGTCCGGGCGAACTGCGCTGAGTCCGTGGATGAGCAAGGTCGTGGCTTCCAGACGGGACCTCGCTGTGGCTCAGGCAGTCAGCGCGCCGGTGCGTGCCGCGAACTCACTGACGCCCTCGACCCGGGTCGGCCCGTACAGCAGACCGGCTGTCAGTATGCGAAGCGCGGGCCGGCAAACCTCCTGTGGGGCCTTCTGTTCGACCCGCTGCAGCGCCGCGCGTGTCTGTGGCGCGTCGCCGAGCGCGTTCCACATGCGGGCGATGTCGGTCCACGCCCGCGCGCGCAGCTCTGGTGTCGGCATGTGGTCGATGTCCAGCCGGGCCGCGACGTCGACGCCCTCGTCGGGGGTGCCGAGGGCGTTGAGGAGACTGATCTTGTAGGCGTCGACTGGGCTCGGGTGGCTTCGATGGTGAACAGGCCTGGCACGGCGGACCTGCGGTCCGTTTCCTGCCCGGCCTCCCCGATCAGGGACAGGACCGTCGTCCTGTCCCTGCCGGTGGCCGCCGAGTACGCGCCGGTCAGCAGCAGCGTGGTACGGACGGCCGTGGTTTGGTCGGGTGTCGAGTCCAGGTCGGCGGCTTCCTTCGTCAGCAGGCTCACCACGGCGGTGGATCGCCCCGAGCGGTGCATGGTACGAGCTGGCCAGTGCCAGGTGCGCCTCGTCGCGAGTCCGGCCCTTCGACGCGTCCCGCGTGGCCTGCGCTGCCGCGATCAGCGCGGGCAGCACCTGCCCGAGACGGATGCACTGGGTGGCCCAGCAGTCCCAGCGCGCGGCAGCGCCCTGCCCGACCAGCCGGAGCAGCCGGAGCAGCCGCACCGGCGACACCTGCGGCAGCCGGAACAACGCCACTTCCAGATCCACGGACGCGGCAGCAGCCGGGCCAGTTCCCGCAATGGCCGTCGCCCCGCTGCCATCGCGCCTGTCAGCAGCTCCCGACGACGCACCGCTTCCTCCTCGTCCGACCGGCAATGCCAAGGCCGCCCAGCAGGCGGCCGACGCCGCCACCGCCACCGCGGCCGTGGCCGTGGCCGTGGCCGTGGCCGTGGCCGTGGCCAAGAAGATGCGTGCTCACGGGCTTCGGCTTGTCGGTGCTGCAGGCGGTGAGCGCGGCGGTGAGGATGGCGGCGCCGACCAGGGCGGTGAGAGTGCAGTCCATGCGGGCGTCCTTGTCAGCTGAGTCCGCCCGCAGCCGTCTTGTACTGCCTGGCTTGGTTTGGGGTCAGGTAGTGCGACACCCGTACGAGGACAGTGCCGTGGACGTAGTCGTACTCGGCGAACATCGGCATCGACTTGGTCACGGCCTGGATGTACTTCGCACGAGCCGCGGCGTCCGTGGGATTCGCAAAGACCTCGACTGCGCCACCGCGGTCGACGTCCCCCTTCTTGGTGCCTTCGACATCGCTCGCCTTGACCCGGCTGTCGGTGAAGGTGACCTTCGACGTGTACTCGTTTGGTCGGCCGAGGAGATGGTTCGGGTCGTTGTCCGCGGTGATGGTGCCGGACAGCTTCGCCGCAGGGACCTTCCCCGAGATCTGTGTGAACGCGCTGGCCGCGGTCGGCGGCTGGCTCTTGGCGGCGTCGTCTTTTCCGGCCGCGTCTGATCCGGGCGACGTGCTGTTGCCGCAGGCGGTCAGGGCTACAACGAGGGTGGCGGCGCCCAGGGTGGCGCTGAGAGGCTTGTGCATGCCGGGGATCGTCGCCGTCCAGCGGGGCGCGTGTGGGCAATGTGGTCGAGTCGTGACGCTGTGTTCGGCTGTTCGCACACGTGGTAGCGCCGCACAGGCCGCCAGGACACTCCCATCCCCATCGCGAGATGGATGGCCCGCTTCACCAGCGCTGCGGTAGCCGCTTCGACATCGCCGGAGTGCGCCGCGAAGGCCGCCGTGACTGCGGAGCCGAGCAGGTCTGGGGTGTCGGCGGTGGTCAGGCGGCGGCCGACCGGCACGACCTTGACCCCACGCGTCACCTGGCCGGACCCAGCGGCGGGCGCCGGCCGACGGGGCTCCCCCTATGGAGCAGCCCTCGCCGGCCGGGCGGGCTCGACCGTTCGCACGTGTTCGGCCGTGCCGCGGTCGGTGGGGTCCAGGTGCTGCGGGAATCCCGCGACCTGATGGTGGGCGGGCAGCCCGCACGGCACACAGGGCTGAGGCGCGGACAGGGCCGCAACGTCGTCAACGTCGTGACCGGTCTCCGGCTCAGCTTCCGCCGCGCCGACGTCCGCCGGTTCCTCAACGGGGCCTCCTCAGCCGCAGCGGCAGCCGACTTGGTCCGCGCTCCCTCGAGGAAGTACGCGCACTTCTCCCGTACTCCCCCACTGGGGTCGCGTCCGGACTTCCATCCCCCGACCGTGGACGGACTGAGGTTCAAGGCCTGCGCGAGCTGAGCACGCGAAACACCTCAGTCCTTCACGGAGCGAGCGCCGCTCCTCGGCGGGCGGAAGCAGCGCCTCCTTCTCGGACCCGGCGAGCGGGGCGGCGATCGCGTCGAAGTCCGTCATCGGGCTCCCCCGCTCCTGGACGACCGCGGCGCGTGCCATGGTGGCGTTGCAGCCGGGACCACGGCGGCGCTCCACGGGCGACGACTCCACCGCCCTTGTCGGTCCCGCCAGGAGTTCGAGAACGTCGATGCCGTAGTGCGCGGCGACAGCGTCGCAGTCGGACAGGCTCCATGCAGCGGTCCCGGACCGACGGCGGCTCACCTGGGCTTGACTCACGCCCAAGACAGCGGCGAGATCGGTCTGGTGCCATGTCGATCACGGGATGGCGAGTGCACTTCACTCGCCGGGAGCAGGCGTGGCCACGCGGGGCGACGGCGCTCATGCGGGAGTTCAGTGCCCTGCTCGCTCACCTCGACCAGCGGTCGGACGAGTGGGTGTGCCGGAGGGCCGGCCGTTTCTGCAGCGCGAAGGGTGAGTACGACGGTGGCCTCGCGGTCAACATCATCGAGTGCTGGCCGGCGCCGCCACCGCATCGCATCACAGTGTCGCGGTCGTCTCCTCCCCGGACGCGCTGCCCGCGAGCCACTGGTCCCATCCCAGGTTGAAGTCGGCGTAGCCGTTGTCGGCCGAGGCCTTGGCACGGGGCGAGCCGGTGACGGTGACGGGGTCGCCCTGCTTGACCTGGCCGTAGAACCACTTGGCATCCGGCATGGACAGGTGGACGCAGCCGTGCGAGCCACGGGCGCTGCCGCTGCCCGGATTGGGGTCGCCGGTCGAGTAGTGCACGTACGTGCCGGACTGGGTCAGGTGGACGTCCCAGGGCAGCGTCAGGTCGTAGTAGTTGGGGCTGCCCTTGTCGCAGCTGATACCAACACTGCAGGAGGTCATGTGGACCTTCTCCTGCTTGTCGATGACGGCCATCGTGCCGTTCCACGTCGGATACTGAGCGCTGCCCGCATTGATCGACAGGGTGCGCACCACCTTCTGGTCCCGGGTCACCTTCATGGTGTGGCCGGCCACCGAGACATCCGCGCGCACGTCATCGCCGATCTTGAAGGTGTGCGTGTAGCTGTGCACGCCGTAGCGTCCGTTGCCGTTGCTGACGCCCTTCATGTCAGCGTCGATCTTCACCTTCGTACCGGAGGGCCAGTACGTCTTCGGTCGCCAGTCGGCGCGCTTGTCGCCGAACCAGTGCCAGGCGCCGACCACCGGTTGCGAGGCGCTCACCTTCATATGCTTCTCCACCGTGGCCCGTGCGTTTGCCGCCACCGGGTTCGTGAAGACCACCGAGATCGGCATGGCCACGCCAACCGTGGCTCCCGTCTCGGGGGTGAGCGTCTCCAGCAGCATCGGCGGGCCCGCGGGCTTCGTCGGTGACGGAGAGCGGCTCGCACTCGGCTCTCCCGACGCCTTTGCGTCGTCCCCGCTCGCCTTGTCACTGCCGCCCCCGCCGCAGGCACTCGCGCCCACCAGCATCACGCCCGTGACAAGTGCGATCCCTATGCCGCCCTTGCGCCGTCCCACGAACTGCCCCGCTCTCTCGCTCTTCGGCCCTGACAGGCCCGACTCCCTGTCAGACACGACAGCGTGGGTGGCAGTTCCGTGCGTCGCGTAAAACGTGTCTCAAGACTCGGTGCGCGCCGCCGATACGGGACGATTTGGGGCGCGACGTCGTCGCCTCCCACCTTCGAGGTGGTCACGGCGGCAGTCCGCTGCGTGTTGGTCAGGCGGGCTGGTCGGGACGCTTGCCGCACTTGGTGAGGAGCGTGCGGGCCTCCCGCTCCAGCGCGGCTATCTGCTTCCGGCAGGTTCAGACGAAGCCCTCGCCCCTGGCCGCGGCACCCACGCCACCGCGGTCGTCGAGTCGATCGACGAAGTCCTGCACATCACCCGGCAACACGGCGGAGAAATCCTCGACGGTCCCAACGAGGCGCCCTCTGGCCGAAACTTGTGAAGCACCCCGGAGGCGCGACTCGAGTACGTGCAGTTCCACGCAGCCGCACGATCAACCCTGACATGAGCCAACCCGGGCGTCCCCAAACAGGCACGCGCGGTGGCGCCGTCGGAACTGGTGGGCTTCCGCGGGCTCGCTGATCGCCAACTGCCTTCCAGCAAACTCATCGACCAATGCTGTCCTGAGAAGTGAACGGAGCCACGTCGAGGCCGCGACGCGACCGGCCGACCGTCCCGACACGGTGACGACGGGGCCTGGGATGCGACCGCCACCTGCTTCGAAGAGAAGCGACTGGCCGCAATCGCCCTGATGACCGGCGTCACCAACCTGTTCAACCGGCTCAACGCCACCACCCGCCAGAACGCCGGCGCGTCGGGCTGACGGTCGGCGCCGGTCCCGGGCAGCGTCCACCCGCCGCCCGGGACCGAGGCCTCATGCCTCGTCGCCGCTCCCCCCACTCCGCCACCCCGGCAGCCGTCGAAGAGCAGGGGCCGCCTCCACGAGCGAGACACGCCATCGGGGCCCCGCACGGCGTCCCTGGCCTGCGGCACCCGGCTTAGGGGGTGCTTCTGAGGGGGCGCAGTACGGCGGCCCCGGCACGCGCGAGCACGGATACAGGTAGCCCCACCCAACGAGTCAGCTCGCCCGGCAAGGCGGGGTCGACCTCGATGGTCACTCGGAGGTATCGGGTGTGCAGCCGGGTGACCTTCGCAGGACGGGACGGAGCGGCGACGTCCACCCCGCGCTGCAGTGCGGCCCGGTAGGTGTCCCTGCGCTGAGTCACGCTTGTTCCCGGCGCTTGATGAGCTCCTCTGCAAGGTCCATGTACGCCGTACCTTTCACCTGGACCGGGCTGCCGAACGACTGGGCGTACAGGTCGAGCCGCGGAATATGAGTGGACAACACGTCGAAGCCCCGCTCGCCGAGCGCGTCGCGGGCATCGGCATCGGGGCCCGTACGCGTGGCCTCGGGACGATTCGTGCGGTTCAGCAGGACGGCGGCGCGGGCAGGCACGGCGCGCAGGGACTGCACGTCGCCCATCTCCCGATCGATGGTTGCCATACGGTCAAGCTCGATGGGTGCCGGTGTCACCGGCACGATCCACTGGCTCGCGTACCGCATGACGCTCCGGGCGATGTGGGAGTGGTCCTCGAGCTGCGGGGCGTCGAACACCACTGCCTGCCGGTTGCCGAGGAAGTCGTCGACGCGCCGGTGCACGTCGCCCACCGGAAGGGCGAACACAGGAAACGGGAAGCCGCCTGCCAGTTCGCTCCAACGCAGCGCGGAGGAGGCGGGATCACTGTCGACCAGCAGCGGCGAAATGCCCGACTCGTGGAGCGCGTGAGCCAACCACACTGCGCTGGTCGTCTTCCCCACTCCGGGTTTCAGGTTCACAAGGGCATAACTCAGCGACACAGGAGCCGACGTTAGCCGTCGCGAGCGCCTTGTGCCGCCGACACGGGGCAGGCCGTGTCATCGTTCACCCGGTGGCATCCGGAGAGTCATGCACATGGACCAACAACAGGTGACGCACTGAAGCACCGAGACGGCGCCGCCGCCGTGTATCCCGACTCGCCTGTCGGCGACGAACCGCGTCAGGGCTTGCTCCAGCAACTCCAGAAACCGCCGCAGGCGGATCACAATTCCTCGATGGTGAGCCTGCAGGCCATCCGTGCCGCGTCACCGACGTGACCCAGCGGGCCCGTCGGGGGTGTTCGGCTTTCCAGGCGTCGGCGATGTCCGCCCCGGTCTTGATGGAGGCGTCCAGGGCCCGTATGGCGTCAGCCAGGGCCGAGAGGAGTTTGCCGATGGGGGCGACCATGAGTGCGGCCCAGGCGCAGGCGGAACGTGCGCAGCACTTCGAACGCCGGATGCACGCCGTCGAGCGGATCCGGGAGCGGGCCGCGGCTCGTGGTGAGAATCCCCCGTCTGTGGAGCAGATCCTCGATCAGCTCAGCGCACCGCTGTATCCACGGGCGATCTTCGGCATTGGTCCGCCGGCCTCTTGCCAACCGGAACTCCTCGTGGAACGGCTGCTCAGCAATGTGGGCGAGCCGGGTACGGCTTGAGCATTCGTACGATGTCGACCTCGCAGCCTGCATCGACCCCGGCTTCACGACCTGGTGCAGCGAGCCTGATCCGGTGCCGAGTCGGCAGCAGCGCCAAGGGCGAAGATGCCGGAGCAGCATGTGCTCGACGGGTCAGAATCGGAATCCGAAGAGGCCGGAGTTGGGCGATCTCTCCGGCGTCCGCCGCTCGCAGCACCTTCAGCCGCCGGATCCGGCGTGCTGGCGGTGCGGTGACTGCGGATCCCCGGCCTCAGCACAGTCCGGCAGGCTTGGATGCCCGGCACAAGTTGTGGTCGAAGGTGTTGCCGCGCGTGGTGCTCTCCTGGTTGACCACGTCGGCGGGGGAGTTTTCCCGCAGTGAGTTGTCCCTGACCTGGTTGTTGTCAGTGGTGGCTCCGACGAAGCTCTTGAGGAGCACGATGCCGCCCGACAGGGGGGACGCGCCGGAGTTCCCGGTCACCGCGTTGCCGGTGACGGCGGTCTTCTCGACGCCGGTCAGGACGATGCCCGAGCCCTGCAGGAAGGGCAGCCGCTGGGTCTTGGCGCAGTACTTGTTGTTCTGCAGGACCCGGTTGCCACGCACGGTCAGCGCGCCGGCCTTCGGCTTGTTCTCGTCGCCGACGACGAAGACACCCGCGCAGTTGCCGGTGATGTCGTTGTCCGTGACGGTGAGGCCGCGCAGTCGTCGGACGGTGACGCCGATCCGGTTGCCCTGCAGGTGATTGCCGGAGACCAGCGTGTTTTCGGTGTTCGTGGCGCCCTGTTCGGCCGTGATCGTGTTGGCCAGGAAGATGCCTGCGTCCCCGTTGTTCCGTACGGTGTTCTGCCGGTACGTACTGTGCTTGGACCGCTCCTCGGCGAGGCCCCACACACCGTTCTTCTCGGCGGTCACGCGCCGCACCGTCAGCCCGTCGGCCCCCGCGGAGATCACCCCGGCGCGGGAGAAGCCGGTTACCTTCAGGTCGGATACGGTGACACCCTTGAGCGGCTTGCTCGTGGTGCCGGCCACGCAGATGCCGTTGCCGCGCTTGCCGCAGTCGTCTGCGGCCTTTGCCGCCGGCTTGAGGACGGTGGCGTTGCCCGTGCCACGCAGGGTGAGGCCGGGCGTGGTCACCTGGACGCTCTCGTGGTAGGTGCCGGTCAGCAGCAGCACGGTGTCGCCCGCCTTGGCGGAGTCCACCGCCTTCTGGATCGACTCCCCCGGGTGCACGGTGTGCGTCCGCTGTGCCGACTCCGGCGTTGCGGCGGCGGCGCAGGAGGCGACAAGCGGCGCCGAGCTCAGAATCAGGATGATATGGATCTTCTTCACATTGAGCAGGTTATGATCCGATAGTCCACCGGGCTGGTGGATGGGCCGTCCAAGGGCGTGTCACGGGCGTGCCGCGAGTGATCAGGCACGCGGAGCGGGGCCGCTCTCCTACTGCACGACCTCCCCCGGCCGCGGATGTACACGCCACAAGAGGGATCACTTGGGCCGAACTCGCCTCCCGCCGTCGCGTCGTAGGCATTGTCGCCCAAGACGGCCTCAGGCCGCTTACACGGATGGCCCGGGCGGCCGGCTACCAGCGGGATGCCGTCGACCAGGGCGAGGATCTGGATGACGTCGTTGACGTTCGCGGCGATCGTGATGACATGGAGCGGGGGCCCTTGCCGTCACAGATCAGGTGGCGTTTGCTGCCCGTCTTCCGCCGGTCGACCGGCGACGGACCGGTCGCGGTTCCCCTCTTCTCGCGCGGAGGTGGGAGCCGTCCAACACAGGCGCGCGACCAGTCCGGCTCGCCGGCCGCGTTCAGTATCGCCAGCAAGATGCGGGGCAGCTGCTCGAAGACGCCGGTCCTGCTGCCATCGGCCCAGTCGACGCCAGCAGGTCTGTCCGGAGCCGAACCCCGGCTCTAGGGGCAGGAGTGTGGACGACGGCGTAATCGGTTCTGGCCGCGATTCCGTGAATCCCAGGTCATCAGGCGACTGCGGGAACGCTTCTTGCAGGCATTGCCCAGGTATGGGGCCGTGGGGGTCGAGGATGTGCTGTTTCCCGCTATCTATGTGCGTGTCACGCCACAAGGGCTTCCTCGCCCGGCTCGGCACATCTGCCGGTACCTGCCCTCCGGCGTGAACCCTGGTGCTTCAACTGAGGTTGATGTAATGGGGCTTGGTGTCGGCGTGAGCCTTGGCGGGGAATCGCTGATGGCCGGTTAGCGGCCGTTGACGCGGCACGGGACGGGGTGGAGTCTTCCCCTCGGTATCGGCGGAGCGGCCCCCCCTTTTTCCGGGTCTGTCGGCTGTGGGCGGCGGCCTCACCATGCGATGTGATGGAGGAACAGTGATGAAGCGTTCATCGATTGCGGCGCTGGCTCTCGTACTTGCGTCCTCAGCGGGACTCGCCGCGGCTCCCGCCGCGCAGGCCCTGCAGTCCCCGGCGGCCTCGAAGCCGGGACAGGCTGTCGTCCTGGCCTTCAAAGGCAGCCATCCTGAGCTGAACGGTCTGCGTGTGAAGGGGATCAGTTCCCCGGCCATCTACCTGATTCTCGACGGGCGGCGTCATTGGATCCCCAACCCGGCCACGTACAACAATCTCTTCCGCGACTGGAACGGTATCCAGTCGGTCGTCGACATCGGCAGTATCGACTCCGGCAGCGCGCTGTCGGACGGCGCTTTCCTCGGCAAGGCTTCTGACGCTCCCGCGGTGTATTTGTTCAGCAACGGCGTCAAGCGCTGGATCACCAGCCCGGCCGCGATGGACAAGTACTACTTCGACTGGCAGAAGATTCAGACGCTGCCGCCCGGAGCCGTGTCCTCGATCCCCACAGGCGACCCTATCTCCTGAACGCTCCTCCGGCCCGGGCCATGTGGACGACAGCCCAATTGGTTCTGGCCGCGATTCCGTGGATCTCCAGCTCATGCCGAAGCAGAATGCGGGTGCAGGGGAGACGAAACGAGGCCCGGCCGTACATGGCCCGCTTGATCTTGATTCGGCTGACGTGGCCTTCGACGATGCCAGAGCCGAAACAACACATCCTCGACCCCCACGGCCCCTATACCTGGGCAATGCCCGCAAGAAACGTTCCGGCAGTCGCGCGATGACCTGGGATTCACTCAATCGCGGCCAGAACCGCGTAATTCCCCACGGCTGTGATCATGTGATTCCCCAGGTCTTGGGCGCCGTGGATTGCGTGACTTGGACCGCGTCCTCGGGCTTCCGGCGGCGCCATCGTGCCCCTTGTCGTCGCCGGCGGTGGCTGTTGCGGCACCGGCTTGAGAAGCTGTCCGGAGTCAGCACCGACCAATTCGGCAAGGGGGCATTCGAGGTGCATCGCGACGATCGGTCAGTTGGTCCTCCCTCCGTGCTGTCGCCAGAGCGGGTTGCTGAGATCGACGATGTCATCGACCGGATCACCCACTGGGCAGCGGGCCTCGACGACATCGTCGGTGTGCTCCTGGTGGGATCGTGCGCCCGCAACGCTGCGCGACCCGACTCCGACATCGACATCGTCCTGCTCACCACGGATGAGCCCCGATACCTCCTTGAGGATGCATGGGCCGTGGAACTTGGGCTTGGCAACCTGATCCGCGCTCAGTCGTGGGGGCCGATCACAGAACGCCGCCATCCCACGGACTCCGGCCTGGAAGTCGAGCTGGGCATCGGCTCCCCAGCCTGGGCAAAGACAGATCCCGTCGATCCTGGAACGCATCGTGTCGTCACCGACGGCGCCCGCGTGCTGCACGACCCTGCAGGCATCCTTGCCGACTTGCTCGCCGCTGTCAGTTGACCGGCGGCTTGTCGGGCCTGTCGTTGGGGTTCCTGGGGCGCTTCCTCGGGCGGTAATGGGGCCGTTCGTGATCACCTGGTGGCTAGTGCTGTGGCCGGCGTCGCGAGCCGGTGAACCTTTCCGGTCGCAGCACTGGCGTTGATGAGCCGGTCCAGGAGCGACTCGGCGACGACGGGGTTGGGGAAGAGCGGATACCAGTCGCCGGGCGCCCGGTTGCTGGTGATGATCACGGACGGGCCTGCCGCTCGGAGACCAGCTCGTAGAGGTCGTCGGCCTGTGGGGCGGTCATCTGACACATGGCGAAGTCGTCAAGGACGAGCAGGTCGGGGCGGATGGGTTCACGCATGCGCCGGTCCCGGGTGCGGTCCGCGTGGCCGCCTGCGAGCTCGGCCAGTATCCGGCTGGTCTTGGCGGAAGCGGACGTGGGCGCCCTGGCGGATGGCGAGGTGTCCCGTGGCCTGGGTGACGTGTGTCTTCCCGACGCCGACCGGACCGAACAAGAGCAGAGGCTATGCATGGTGGGACGATCCGCCTTTCCCCTCGGCGGGTTCTTCGTGCACTGCCCCGGGGCGGGTGCCACGAGCCCGGCGTACCGCGTCACGGAGTTCGGCGACGGCCTGGACGAGTGAGATGCAACTGCGCATGAGTTCGGCCGCGGCAGCGGGCAGGCGGGCAACGGCGCTGAGGGCGATCACCGAGCCGCCGACGGCTGCAAGGATGGCGTTGACGTCCATTGGGTTCCTTCTGGTCATCGGTGGGACTGTCGGACATCAAGTGGGCCGCTCCTGCTGAGTCTCGTCGCTGCGGTTCTCCCGCTTCAGGACGGTTGTTGCTGGTAGTCGCGATAAATTCGGTTTCGGGTCCGGAAGTGCGGGCGGATACACCACAACCCTCGGGGGCGTTGCATGGTGGAGCAGGTGGTCGATCCACGGGAATTCTTCGCTGCCCGTCTCAAGGAGTTACTGAGAGCCGCGGGCCTGTCTCAGCAGAAGGCGGCCACAGTGGTCAGCGAGCGGGCGAAGATCCGCGGCGAGGCCACGGTCAGGATCACGAACGGACAGATCAGTGCCTGGGTCAACCGGACGAATCGGCCTTCCGAAGCGGCACTGCGGCTGCTGGTGCGGGTGCTCATCGAGCACGCCCGTAAGATCGACGCGGACCTGGTGAGAGATGGCCGCCCGGCGAGGAGTTTCAGCCAGGGTCTCTTGGACGAGCAGAGCTGGCCGGTGTGGCTGAGGGCCGCGTGGATGGGGGTGGCGCGGGCCACCACGGTGACGGTGCGCGATGCCGATCCGATCGGCCTGGGAGTACACCGTGCTGCCGGCCCCGGGACCGCTGCGCGCGGGGCCGGCGACACAGGGGTGTGGTGCGATCGGCTGACCCCCTATCTGGTACGGGACCACGATCGCCTGCTGCGCCAGGCGTTGGCCGTTGCTGTCGGCGGTGGACCAGCGGTGTTCGCCGTGCTGCTCGGGGAGTCCACCACCGGCAAGACCCGCGCCCTGTATGAGGCGGTCCTCGATCAGGCAGGCAACTGCCCGCTGCTGAAGCCCGCCGACGCTGAGGACCTGCGCCGGCTCCTCACCACGCGGGCCATATCACCGGGCACGGTCCTGTGGCTGAACGAGACGCAGCGCTACCTGCAGGCAGACGCGGGCGCAGGCATCGCCAAGCACCTCATCCAGCTCCTCGAGGGGACGCCGGGGGTCGTGGTCGTGGGAGCCATGTGGCGCACCCCCTACTTCGCCGACCTGACCGCACAGGGCTGCACCCCCGAACCCGGGCTCGTACGCGACCTGCTTCTGGGCAGCCGCACGCTCCTGCTGGACGTTCCCGCCGCTTTGGATCCGGCCGAGCGTGAGGAGTTCCGTGCCCTGGCTTGTGGCAGTTGGCCAGGACAGCCGGATACACGGGTGACAGCCGCACTTGACGCAGGCGCACTGGACGACGGCCGGGTGATCCAATACCTGAGCGGCGGGCCGGAACTGCTCGCCGCCTACCGCAACCGGGTCCTGTTCACCGCTGTCGAGCACGCGTTGATAACCGCCGCTCTCGACGCCCGGCGCCTGGGCCATCACCAGCCGATCCCCGCCGCGCTGCTCGCTGCCGCCGCCGACGGTTACCTGACGGCCCGTCAACGTTCCAGCGATCCTGACTGGGCCGATACGGCCCTTGGCGACCTCACCCGCGGACATCGGCGAGGCGATCACGGCAATCGCACCGACATCCGCCGCACCCTGACCGCCCTGGTCACACATGTGACCCGTTCCGGTGGCGCAGCGGCCTATGAACCGGCCGATTACCTCGACCAGCACACCCGCCACGACCGTGAGGCCGATCCCGGCAACCCCGCCCTCTGGGATGCCCTGACCACCTACACCGCCGACTTGGCCGACCTGCGACGCCTCATCAGCACCGCCACAGACAAGGGCCTGTTCAAGACGGCCGTGTTGCTGAGCCGCAGAGCAGTCCTCGCCGGGGCTCACAGCGGTGAGTCTCTCATCGGGCTACTCACCAGCCGCTGCCTGGACCCCGAGGGTCAAGGAGCCCTTTGGACCGCCAGGTTCGCCGACTTGACCAAAGCGTTCGGTGTCGGGCACCTGCTGAAGGCGCTCCAGGAGGCGGATGCGGGCGAGGCGCTGAGCCAGCTGTTGGCCCGGCGTCCCGCCGCCCATGTCGACATCTGCGACGGGCTCCCGGTTTCCTTCCTGCTGAAGACACTCCACGAGGTGGAAGCGTTCGAGGAGGTCAAGGCATTGTCCGACAGGGTCGCCAACATCAACGTAATCAGGGTGTACGACAAGCTCACTCTGCAGAGGACGCTGCAGCAGGTGGGGCAGCCGGAGGCAGCGAGGATCTTGGGGACGCGCCCGGTCATCCCCTTTGACGTAGAGCGATCGAGACAAGGCATCGCGCGCCTACTCAAAGCAGTGGAGGAGTTGGACACTCAGCAGGCCGGGGCACCCCACGAAGGTCAGGCGGCAGGCAAGCGCGAGGAGAAGAAGAACGCGGTGCCTCAATACGGATGGGAAACGGACGGACGCGCGGCATCACCCTGGACATGGAACGATCTCGGCTTCCCTGCGGACATGCAGTCTTGATCAGGCCGACAGGATGGTTGCGTACAAGCACCCCAACGATCGCGCCGCACAATGATCAGCCCCCGCCCTCGAAGACGGCGAGCCGGCTCTGATCGGCTCTCGGCGTGATCGTGCAGGGCAGCGCCTTCCGGCAGAACGTGTTACAGGACTTCAGCCGGATACTCACCACCGCAGTCGCCAACCCCGCCCTGGCCACGAACATGAGCCCGAGTACCTCGCGCACGAGCCGAAGAGGACGGCGCCCGAGAAAGAGGAGGGGCCGAAAGAGCGGCGACGGGAAGGCCGCGATCAGCGGCCACCCTCAAGAACCCACTAGCCTGCCGACTTCACCGTCAAGTCACCGTTCGTCGTCGACAGATCCAAGCGGTACTTGCCTGACGGGTCGTTGGTGAACGCCACCTTCTTGTCGCCGTTGGGGTCGTTCGCCGAGATCTGGTACATGGCGGGCGGCGCCGTGACCGTGAGGCTGCCGCTGGTCGTGTGGGCCGTGATGTTCTGCGGGGTGGCCGTCTGGATCGTCACCTCGCCGTTCGACGTCTGCGCGTCGATGCCGCCGCCCTTGACGTCCTTGACGTCGACTTCGCCGTTGGACGTGCGCAGCTTCACCGGGCCCCTCGCGCTGTTCACCGCGATCTCGCCGTTGCTTGTGTGCACATCGACCGTGCCGACATCGGTCAGTGTGAGGCTGCCGTTGGAGGTGCCTCCCGTCACCGGAAGACCGGCGGGCACTTTGACGACGTAGTCCACGCCGCAGTTCTTGCCACAGCCGGAAAGCATCAGGACGCCGTTCTTGACGTGGAAGGACGTGCCGCTCGGCTTGTCACCGTGGTAATTCACCCTGCGGTGCACGGAGGTCGTGGAGGTGTCCGTCGAGGCGTCCACCTTCACTTCGCCGTTCCTGCTGTCAAGACGGATCGAGGTGACTCTCTGGGGCACCATGGCGTCGTCCTCGAAGGTCTTCTGGTCGAGGGCCGAGCACGCGGAGAGCCCGCCGACGGTGAGTGCAGCCAAAGCCACTGCTGTAAGGACGCGCGTGTGTGGGCGGCGCATGAAGTTCCCCCGTGTGAAGCGAGTTGATTGGGTGATCAGTCACTCCGATCCTACGCAGCCACCCTCCCGCCTCCGATGGGGAAAACCCCCCAATGCCATAACCGGACCGACCCTCATGGCGACCACGGCCGCCGGCGCGCCGGCCTCGTCAGCAGGTTCTCGGAACGGACAATGCTGCAGGCCGACGAGTCGCCGGAGCCGATGAGAGCGGCGGGCCGCCAGAAGGCGGCCAGCGCGGCGTAGGCAGGCCCCAGCGCAGCCGTTCGCCGCGCACGCCGGCCGTGCGGGAACCTCATCGGGGAAGACCACGCGGCCGCAGCGGCGCCCCACGGGCAGCCCCAGGCGTCCCCGGCCGCCTCGCCCGGCTCCGCCTCGTCCGGCACCAACCGGAACCCGGCAGCCAGCCGGGCATCCTTGTGGTCGCGCAGCTCAAGCCCGGCCAGCCCATGACGCGCGCACGCCTCCTCGATGGCGTCCAGCAGCTCACCCGCCCGGGCTGGTCGAAGGCGGTCCCGGAGCCACCGCCGACGAGGCTGAGCAGCTCGCGCCCGGCGCCGGCGTCGTCGATCTCGTCCGCCATCGACGTGTGCCCGATGAGCTGGTCGCACAGCAGGCCGAGCCGATTCCGCATGCCGTTCACCGACCCCAGCACCTTGACCACGCCTTCGACAGTTCGTCAACTTGGCTCTATTGCAGAGTAAGTTGCCACATGCTGGGAGACTGGATGGCCGATCGCGACGTACTGCTCGCGAGTCGAAGGGCCCGAAGCGAGGGCCACGCACAGCATGGCAGGGGCAGGTTGCCCCGGCCCGAAGCGCTGCTGACGGAGAGCGAGGCAGGGCGCCACAACAGGGTGGGCGCCCTTCGCTGTCGCGCTGCCGTCAGCGGCTGTGTCTACCATCCTGGTGTGGCTACCGCCATGGGGATACGCAGGGTACTGGTCACCTTCTCGCGCGTCTCGCCGAGCGGGCGGTCCTCGCTTGAGGGCGACGTCCAGTATTGAGGTCGGCAGTGAGCCGGAGCGTCGCGAATTCTTTGTTGCGCAGGAGATGTCGGCGATACTCTTCGGGTAGTTCAGGCATGGCGAGCAGGCGGTTACATGCCTGTAGCGACCCGGCCGTGTCGCCAACCCCATAGGCTGTGATCGAGAACTCGTAGAGCAGTCCCCAGCGGTACACCCAGGGCTGCGTGAAGAGGATGTCGTCCGGCATGCTGTTCCCGAGGCCCGCGCTGGCGAATGCGTGGGCAGAACGATAGTGGCCACGCGCGCGAAGACGTGAGGCCAGTTCATAGCAGGCTTCCAGGCGTTGGGGACGGAAGTCCCAGGCTTGGATGAGCATATTCATGCCACCGGGCCAGTCACCCATTTCCGCCTTCAAGATCCCGACCTGCAGCAGCGAGTAGTAGACCTCTTCAGCCCATCCACCCATTCGGGCCCGGAGTTCGTACAGCTCAATCGCTTCCCGCGGCTTGCCCATGTCGCGCATGGTCTGCGCCAAATAGAAGACCGTCCGAGTGTTGTCGGGGTCGCGTTTCATCTCCGCCCTGAGCAGGCGGGCGTCCCGTTCGAACTTCTCGTGGCGCGACCCACCGTCGGCGTGGTCCTCGATGACCAGAGCGTCCAGATCCTCCTGTCCGGTGTGCCGGTCAGACGTGAGGTACTCGTGAGTGACGCCCTCATAGCGCCAGGCGATGTCGCTCCGGACCAGACGTTTGATTCGGTAGGAGGTGGCACAATCGTGCCGCAACATGTAGGAGTCGGCAGTAAGTCGGGGCAACGGCCTCTCCTGCCGCACCACGAGGTCGGCGTCGAGCAGGAGAAGGTAGTCGGCTTTGCCTCGGGCGTGCTGGAGGTTAAGCGTTCGGTTGTGACCGAAATTGACCCATGGTTCCTCGTAGAGTTCACCTGGGATGTCGGCGAGTGACGATCGGACAAGTTCCTGGGTCCCGTCAGTGGACCCTGTGTCAGAAATCACCCATGCGTCAATCAGGCCGCGTACGGATGCCAGGCACCGCTCGATGACACGGGCCTCGTTCTTGACGATCATGCTTAGGCAGAGAGAAGGCTTCACGGTGTATCACCGATTCCCACGAGCATGTCAAAGAAGAGAGGATTGAAAATGGACCGGAGTCCGCGTCAGTAAACTGACGCGGACTCCGGACGAGGCGAGGGGTTCCTCTGGTGTGTCGTAGCGCCACGCGGGCGATCTGTCAGCGTGGGACGACTCCTCGATGGAACAGATCAGGCTGGCTCCACACCGGCGCGCAGTGCATGCGGCCTTCGGGTGAGATTCTCACCGGAAAGCTGATACGTCAGCTGGCGTTGGCGCAGATGGCCCAGACAGTGACAGGGAAGGTGGAGGAGCCGAGAGTGTTGCGGATTGTGGCTCTCCATGTCGTGGTGCTGATCGGTCCCGACTCGTAGAGGTAGACACCGCTACTGAAGAAGCTGCTGGTGGTGATGCCTCCGCCGGTGACGACCTTCCCAGTGGGGCAGGTCGCCGTGAACGTGCAGAAGGTATCGGCGCCGCAGGTCTGAGTGTTGGAGACTTGTTGGTACCCGGATACCCCGGCAGGACCCGTCGGTCCCGCGGGCCCTGTGGGACCTGCAGGGCCTGTAGGACCTGTCGGTCCCACAGGCCCTCTGCATTTGTCCCAGCCGTCCGGCGAGTGTGAAGGAGGGTCATCGTGCAGATACACCGGGCACGGATTGGGCCCTGAAACCCCTGCCGTGATTGATCGGGGCGCCTTCTGATGAGCGGGTGTGGCCGCCCCAGCCGGGGTGACCAGGCCAAACGCCATGAGAGTCGGCAAGGCCAGGAGGCTGCCGACCATCACGCTTGTACGGCGGGGGAACGGACCGAACCGGGATCCAGCGCGCATGACTGACCTGCCTTCCACGTCGAACTGCTTCCTACTCGGAAGGAGCCATGGTGACTCCCAAGACATTTGCCACCTTCATGGTGTGGTGGCCGCAGCTTGGGCCGGAGACAGACACGCGGGGTCCTCGCCTCAATGGCTCAAACCATGGATTGCCGAACTGGACGTCGCTGGGCGCGTTCCTTGCGTTCGGCGGCCAGGACGTCGCGGTGGCGGGCGTTGGCGTTGCGCCAGCGCAGGTAGGCGTGCAGGGCGTGGGTCTGCACCGTGTGGTTGTCGTGGTGGGAGTTGGCGATGGTGAACTGCCTCAGCGGTCCGAAGTGCGCCACGATCGGGTTCCCCCACGAGGCATAGGTCGGGGTGAGGCACAACTCGACCTTGTGCTTCTTCGCCCAGCGGCGGATGTCGGCGCCTTTGTGGGCGGACAGGTTGTCCACGATCACGTAGATCGGGGCGCCGTCGGGCCGGGCGGCGCGGATCGACTGTCCTGAATGGTCGTGCGCTTCCTGCGCCGCAGGTGCCGTCCGACGATGCGGTTGATCCTCATCAGTCTGCTCACGCGCTTGCGGTTGATCTTTCTCCCGCGGGAGCGGAGTTCGACATGGACGCACGGGGCGCCAGAGGCGCCCTGGTGGTCGGCATGGATCTGCCGGATCTCCGACACCGTTCGCTCTTCCTCGACGGCTCGTGCGGCGCGGGTGTCTGCAGTGGCCCGGTGCTGGTAGCAGCCGGAGCGGGAGACGCCTCCAGGACCCGGCAGATGCGCTTCACGCCGAAGGCGGCGCGATTCTCGGAGAGGAAGTCCCAGTGCGTCCTTCCTGAACTTCTCCGGATACGCGGACTCGCGTCCCACCGGGACATCCCGCCCTGGACCCTCGAGATCCATTGTCGGGGTGTCCACTCCGAAGGATCAGCCCATGCACGAGCGTGCCCCGGACCGTTGGTCCGGGGCACGGGGGTTGTTCGGGTGGCCAGTGCTTGTCACCGTCGCCCGGCCGGCGTGCCTGCTTCGCCTGGATCGCCGCCCGCCCCCGGTGACCGCGGCGATGTTGCTGCTGCCCTTTACCGCCGTCCTCGGTGTGGCCGCTCAACTGGCCGGTGCCGCCGTCATTCTGGTCGGCGGCACGGTCACAGGTCTGCTGTCCGCCACCTCTTCCAGCGTGCCAGCCGCGTAGCCGCGCGGGAACTCTACGCCTGAAACGCCGGCGGATTCCCCGCAATTCTAGGCGGCGAACGCGTTGACGCCTGTCAGTTCTGCCGACAGCTCCCACAGCCGAGCCGCCTGCTCCGGGTCGATCGCCCAGTCCTTGACGCCAACACGCTCTTCGCCCTCCGGCGCGGGCTCGGCGATGTCGCAGTCCTCCAGATAGACACCACCGAGCCCGTCCAGCTGCGGCGAGGTCGCCGCCCACACTTGGGTGGCCGCACCCTGCGGCTGGGTCTTGAAGCCCTCGGGGTTGAGCACGTTGCCGTCCTCATCGATCCAGCCGCGCTCGATCATCTCCTTCTTGGGCAGATGCCGTTGGAGCGGGGTGATGATGCCGCCGGGGTGCAGGGCGAAGGCACGGACGTCGGCGTCTCGGCCGAGCTTGTCGAGCTGCACGGCGAACAGGACGTTGGCGGTCTTGGCCTGGCCGTAGGCCTCCCACTTGTCGTAGCTTTGCCGCCAGTGGATGTCGTCCCAGCGGATGCCGGAGAAGTGGTGGCCGCGGGAGGAGACGGAGACGACTCGGGCACCGCCCGGTGCGATCGCGGGCCACAGACGGTTGACGAGGGCGAAGTGACCGAGGTGGTTGGTGGCGAACTGGGCCTCCCAGCCAGGCCCCACCCGGGTCTCCGGGCAGGCCATGATCCCGGCGCTGTCGATCACCATGTCGATGTTCCGTCCGGAGGCGAGGAACCGCTCGGAGAAGCTGCGCACGCTCTCCAGGTCGCCGAGGTCCAGCTCGTCCAACTCGACGCCAGGGATATCGGCCATCGCCTGCTCAGCGGTGCTTGGGCGGCGGGCGGGGACGACCACGTGGGCGCCGGCCTTGACGAGCGAGCGGGTGGTCTCCAGGCCGATACCCGAGTAACCGCCGGTGACGAGGGCGAGCCTTCCGGTCAGGTCGATGCCCTGCAGGACGTCGTCGGCGGTGCTGGTGGCGCCGAAACCAGATCCGATCTTGTGCTGTGCAGTGCTCATGGCCGGCACGCTACGACTTCGAGTGCTCTCAAGGTCAAGCGGAGCCCTGAGCCGTATGGGCAAGAGAAGGCCCCGACCGGACGGGAATCTCGGTTGGGGCGGCCGGCGTCTGCTGATACAGCGCTCGACGTGGCCGCACGGCGACATGAAACGGGCAGGACATGAACCGGGCAGCCGCCGCGTCAGAGGCAGTTAGTGCGTGTGGAGGGATGGCGGTGACTGTCGTTTCGGATTGAGTTCAGCTCACCGATCACATGGGGCCCTGGTGTGGGTGCCGGGGCGTACTTGGATAGGGGGCTGTTATGGACAGCAGGAGAAGGCGTGGCACGCGGTGGTGGGTGCTGCCGCTGACGGCCACGCTGTGTACGGGAACGTTCCTGTTCCTGGCTGGCGCCCATGGCGCGGTCAGCGACGGTGGTGTCGGCGGCATCAGGGAGGCAAGCCGGCCGGCTGGTCGGGTGGCGGGCGCATGAGGTGTGCCCGGCCGAGTCCAGTTGACCGCCCTGAGCGTCGCTCTCGCCCTCGCCGCGGTCGTGCCTGACGTGAGAGTGGACGTGACTGGTGTGAGACTGGGCACGGAAGGGGTGATCCCAGTGTCGGACCCATCGCACGCGTCCTCCGGCCCCGACACCGCCGTCGACGAGAATCGGCTGGAAGAGCTGATCATCGAGGCGCAGACGGCCCTGCCGGTCGAGCTGCCCGCCCTGGCGAACCGGTGCGCCTCGGCCCTTGGCCTGGACACCGTGCTGATCTACCTCGCCGACCTGCAACAACGACTGCTTGTCCCACTCGACGAGGCCTTGGAGCCGCTGCCGGTGGACCGCTCCTCGGCCGGCTGGGCGTACCGCACGGTCTCCCCGCGGGTTGCCGAGGCGGACGACGGCTTGATCGTCTGGATGCCCCTGGTCGACGGTGCGGAGCGGCTGGGCGTGCTGGAAGTGCGGACCGCCTCCCTGGATGGGATGCGGATGCGCCGCAGCAGGATGCTGGCCCATCTGTTCGCCATGCTGATCACCTCCAAGCGCACCTACAGCGACTGGCTCGCCGCCCGCACCCGCACCGCGACCATGCAGTTGCCCGCCGAGATGCTGCGGGCCTTTCTGCCACCCCGGACCATCGGCAGCAACAGGTGCGTCTCGACCGCGGTCATGGAACCGGCGTACGACATCGCCGGCGACGCCTTCGACCACTCGGTGGTCAAGAACGTGCTGCACACCGTGATCCTCGACTCCATGGGCCACGATCTGACCGCCGGCCTGACCACGTCGGTCGCCATGGCGGCGGCGCGCAACGCCCGCCGCGGCGGTGGCGACCTGGCCGATGTTGTCGGCTCCGTCGACGAGGCGCTCGCCCAGTGGCTGCCTGACCAGTTCTGCACCGGCGTGCTGTGCCGGCTCAACGCGAGCACCGGGGCTCTGCGCTGGGTCAATTGCGGCCATCCGCCGCCCTTGCTGATCCGTGGTGGGCGGGTGCTCGGCGGGGCGCTGGACAGCCCCCCACAGCCGCCGATCGGCCTGGCCGGCCCACTCGCCCCGCCGGCCCGGCAGGTCCACGAGACGACCCTGGAACCGGGCGACTGCGTCCTGCTCTACACCGACGGTGTCGTGGAGGCTCGCGACGCGGACGGTGCGGAGTTCGGCCTCGACCGGTTCACAGACTTCATCATCCGCTCCTCCGCCGCCGGAGAGCGTCCGGCCGAGGTGCTCCGGCTGCTCATCCACGCCATCCTCGATTACCAGCGCCACCAGCTGAGGGACGACGTGACCATCCTGCTCTTCGAATGGCGACCGCAGCACCGTTGATGCGGCGCAGACTGGAAGCCGAAGGCAATCCTGAGCTCGGTGTTGTCGCGGACTGGCATGATGCCGGCTCCTGCGTCACCGTCGCATCCGTTTCCGTTGCGGCCATAGGTCCCGTGTCTCGGGGCCGTTTGCTGCGAACCGCGGGACCTTTGGGGTGATGCCGCGCCCTGCTGGTGGGCGCAGCCTCGGTACTGACGGAGGCTTGGCTGGGGCAAGGGGTGCCGCTCGCCCGCCGCCGAGGACAGGGGTGGTCGTGATGTGGTGGGGGTCGGTTGTGGCGCTGCGGCCGGTGACCCGCCGCAGCACGTGGGGGAGGGCGACGGCCCTCGGGCTGGCCGCCGCCATGGCGGCGGCGCTGGGCGGGGTGGTTGCCCCGCCGGCGCAGGCGGCGGACGCAGCGCCGTACCGGGCGCAGGTGCTGGAGCGCGGCTACGAGACGGCGAAGGTTGTCACGCTGACCTTTGACGCCGACTGGAGCGACGCGGGGGTGCCGAGTGTGCTCAACGCCCTCAAGGCGAACGGGATCACGGCCGCTTTCTCGCTGACCGGGCGGTTCGTGGAACGCTACCCGGCCGCGACCAAGGCGGTCATGGACGCGGGGAGCAAGCTGGTCAACCACAGCTATGACCACCCGTACTTCAGCAAGCTGACGCAGGCTCAGCGGTGGGCTGAGCTGGACAAGGCCGAGGCGGCCTACCGCAAGCTCGGCCACAGCTCCGGCGGCTGGTTCCGCGCTCCGTACCGGGACGCCTACGCCGACCCGGGCCTCAACCGGGACCTGGCGCTGCGCGGGTACTACATGAACTGGGACTGGACTTTCGACACCACCGGCTACAAGGGCGTCTCCACCGCGACGATCCTGGCCCGGGTGCGCCAGTACACGGTGCCGGGCGCGATCATCCTGATGCACCCGGGCGCGGGCTCCACCGACCCGGCGGCGCTGCCGCAGGTGATCTCCACGCTGCGCAGCATGGGCTACGGCTTCACCACCCCGTTCCGTACGGTGACCCGCGGCGGGATCGGCGCGAAGTACGCCTCGATGGGCGCGCAGCGCTCCGGTCTGGGGTCCGCGCGGACGGTGGAGATGCAGGCCTCCACCACGGGTACGGCGGTGCAGTGGTTCGAGCACGGGCGGATCTACTGGAAGAGCGGGCTTCCCGTGCACTGGGTGGCCGGGGGGATCCTGACCAAGTTCCTGTCCTTCGGCGGGGTGACCTCCTTCCTGGGTTTCCCGCTCAGTGACGAGGTGGCGGTGACCGGGGGCCGGGCCTCGCAGTTCCAGGGCGGCAACGTGTACTGGTCCAGCGGGACGGGGGCGCACGAGGTGCACGGCGCGATCCTGACGAAGTACCTGAGCCTGGGTGGCTCGGGCAGCCGCCTCGGGTTGCCGGTGAGCGACGAGTTCGGCATCTCCGCCGGGCGGCGCAGCAACTTCCAGCACGGCGCGATCGAGTGGCACTCCGCCACCCACACCGTGGTCGTCTACTACTACTGACCGGGTGATCCGCCGTGCGCATCGAGTTCGGAGCGCGGATGCGTGCGCTGGTGGACCGTCTGAGTGCGATGCCGGGGCTGGGGAAAGGCCGGCATCGCCACGACGCTGGTCGCCCTCGCCGGCCTGGTCGTCTTCCTCGCCCTGCCGAGGGGCGGTGTACGGTGCGGTGCTCGGCCGGCTTCACGCTCACGGGATCCCCTGTTCTTCCGAGCGCGTCAGGGTCGTCCCCCGCAGGAGCCGAGGCGCTCGTCCCCGAGGAGGCTGAGCGACTGCCGGTTGCCCTCACTGAGGAGGAGACGCTGCGGGTCGAGCACGCGTGTGCGCCCGGGTCCGTGACGGAGATGGAGTTGGAGCTGCTCAGTTTTCGGGCCGCCACGCAGGACTGGCAGTTGCTGGTCCACCTCGCCCTCACCGCCGCAATCCCCGCACCGCGCATCGCACGGCTCGCCGGCCTGGATCCGCAGGACTTCGTCCAGGCCGTCGGCGACTGATCCACTGATCCCAAGCCGAGCCCACAGTGCCTGGGGTGCTGACTTCGCCGGCCTGGCTGGTCAGGGTCAACCAGGGTCTGTGCAACCGAACAGGCCGGCGTGCCCTGGAGGCAGCTGGGTGAGGAGACGACGCAGCAGTGCGTTGTCCGCGACCTCGGCGAGGGTGGGGAGTACGGCGTCGATCTCGCGCCTGGCCTCGACGAGGTCATCGTTGCTGCGGTCGGCCACGGCTTCGACAAATGACGCGGGTGTCAGTGGCTCGTTGGCCGGCTCGCCTGCGGTCAGCAGTGGTTTGCACCCTTCGGGCAGTAGGGCGGCCAGGTCCGTCCGGTCGTCACCCACCAAGTGGGCACCGAGGACCTCCAGCACGTTCTGTACAGCTCTGGCGCCCTGTTGTGACCTGTCGTAGCCTGCGCGTTCGGTCACCCGGGCAAGGAAGGTGTCCAGGCTCCAGTCCATGACAGCTCCTGTCGTAGATCTCTTCTCTGCGGCGGGCCGGATCGCCCGGCCGTCGGGTCTTCGCGATGCGGATGAGGGCATCACGCGGGTGCAGCGGCGTGAACCATGCGGTGCACGTTGGCCACGCTGCCGCATCGCGCCGTCAACAGGTCGGCTTCTGTCCGGGCGAAGCCGGCGCCGAGTTCCTCCCGGCAATGCCGGTGATCCCTGAGGATCAGCTCGACGACATCCTGGTGCGGTGTCATGGGATGCGCCTCCTTGCTGGAGTGGCTTTCACCTCCCGTTACCCGCGCCCTTTCCAGGAATTCCACTTCTTGCCCCGTCTGCCACGTCTTGCCAGGTCAAAGAGGCCTCAGGCGCGGCCGGCTTGCGGCAGCCCTTCAGCAGCACACGCGTGGCCTCATCCCCAGCCGACTCAGCAGAAGCTGCTTCTACGGCGTGCCTCCGACCGCATTGACGGCACAGGCACAGGGCCGCCCTCCCGAGGAGACGGGACGCTTCTGAAGTCCGGGTCTGATGGACGCTCGATTCCCTGAGGGGATCAAGTCAGGCGCGTCTCTCCCGTTGCCCTGCCACACCCTCCCCTTGACGCCTCCCAGAACCTCTTGGCGCCCCCGAACGACACCGGCCACCACTGGGTCTGGGCCGTCCCGGATCACGACGGAACGCTTTCCGCCCACGGTCAGCCCACCCCTCCCCCTACCGCTGGGCGGCCAGAGCAGTGTTCGTATCACACACTCCTTCGAAGGAACGAGCCTGGTGGACGGTGACCAAGTCCCGGGCTGCGCTGGGGTGGTGACGCGTGTGCGTGCTGCAGTGGTGGCCATCGCCAAGGAGCCGGGACTTCAGGGCGCCGAAGACGCAGTAAGGCGGGGTTGGGGCGTGGGTGGCGGTGAAGAGGAGGCCGGCCGTCGACCCGGTGTGCTCAGTCCAGCAGTACTCCGGGGTTGAGTACTCCACAGGGGTCGAGGACTCGTTTCGCGGCACGCAGGGCCTGGGCGAAGGGTTCGGGGCGCTGGCGGTCGTATTGGGGACGATGGTCGCGGCCCACTGCGTGGTGGTGGGTGATGGTGGCGCGGTGGCGGTGGAGGACGTCGCCCGCGACGGACTTGAGATCGTCCCAGACGGCCAGTTCCTCTCCGGCCCGGCCACCGGCGATCACGGTGAAGTAGGGTGCCGCGCCGTCGGGATAGACGTGAGTGAGGCGGCAGTTGACGAGCGCGGGATGCCCGGTGGCCTTGCGTGCGGCGGCGCCGACGTCGGTGCGGACGGCGTCGATCAGAGCCGGCAGCCGGTCCCAGGTGGTGGCCGTCTCGAAGGTTTCGACGACGGCTCCCATACGGGCCAGGCCGTCGCGGAGGTAGGGCATGCGCAGGAAAGCGGAACGCCATGCGCCGACGGCCGCGTCGTGCGGCGCGCCCAGGCCGGTGGCGTCGGCCTGGGTACTGCCACCGTGCGCACGGGCCAGCTCGAGGCCCTGGGCAAGGCGGTCGTCGACAGCGGCCGTGGCTGACTCGAATCCGAGGACGAGCACGGCGCAGCCGTTCTGGGCCACGCCAGCCAGAGCGGCCTCGCCGGGGTCGAGCAGACGGCAGTTGGCGGGTGCTAGGTCGGACTGAGCAAGGGCGCGCACCGCCCGTAGCCCGGCGTGGAAGTCGAGGAAGGCGATGGAGGCCGACGCCTTGTGACGGGGGCGCTCCTGCAGGCGCATCCAGGCCTGGGTGATGACGCCCAGGGAGCCCTCGGACCCAAGGAAGAGACGGTCGGGCGAGGGGCCGGCACCGGATGCGGGGAGCCGCCAGGAGGTGCTGGTGCCTGCGGCGGTGACCACCTGCAGGGACTGCACGAAGTCGTCGATGTGAGTGCGCACGGTGGCGTAGTGCCCGCCCGCACGGGTGGCGAGCCAGCCGCCGAGGGTGGAGAACTCGAAACTCTGCGGGAAGTGGCGCATCGTCAGTCCCTGGGGGCGCAGCCGGCCTTCCAGGGCGGGGCCGAGGATGCCGGCCTGGATGCGGGCGGCGCGGCTGTCGGGGTCGATCTCCAGGACCTGGTCCATGGCCGTCAGGTCCAGGGACAGCACGGCGCGGTGCATCTCGCCCCGGTACTCCACGCCGCCGACGACCGATGAGCCGCCCCCGTAGGGGATGACGGCCACCCGGTGCTCTCCGGCCCACTCCAGCAGGTCAGCCACGTCCTGGTCGCAGACCGGGTAGGCGACCAGGTCGGGGATCCGGCCCGGTCGGCCCCGCAGGGCGCGCACGACATCGCGGAAGGCCTTGCCCATGGCGTGGGCGGCACGAGGTTCGGGGTCGGCCGTCACGAGGTGCGCGAGACTGCGCGGCGCTTCGGCGGCGGGGCGGCCGATGCGCAGGTCTGCCACCTGGGGCAAGGGCAACGGACGTGCCAGGGTGCCGGGCACCAGAGCGCCCAGTGCCATGCATTCGGCATCGTCCGGGTGAGCGTCGTCCCACCCCCACCCCCACCAGGATCGGGTCCGAAACGTGCGGGGCGCGGTCCCCTCGACCATGGGCAGGCCTCCATCCCATCCGAATTTACCGATTAGTAAATTACTCTATGGTAAATTCGCGGTATGGCAATCCCCTCTGCCCGAGCAGGCACCAAAGGCGTTCCGCGGGCCCAGCGCGAGCAGCAGATCCTCGCGGCAGCCACAGAGGAGTTCGGCCGCCGCGGTTACGAGGGCACCTCCCTCGCGGCCGTCGCGGCCCGCGTCGGTGTCACCAAGACGTTGTTGCACCAGTACTTCGGTGCGAAGCAGGACCTCTACCTGGCCTGCCTCGTCCCGGTCGGCGACCGGCTCCTGGAGGCCATCCGCGCCGCCACGGGGGAACCGGCGCCCCCCTGGACCCCCACGCGTGCGGCCCGGCCGGTGCGGGCCCCCCAGCCGGACAGCGACACGGACGGGGCCGACGAGCCCGCAGCGCCGACTCCCGTGCGCGTGCTGCACGGCCTCTTCACCGCGCTGGAAGGACGGCGAGAGGCATGGTTCGTCCTCTACGACAGCTCTCTGCCCGCCGACAGTGAAGCCGCCCGCTGTGCGAGGCGCTACCGGGCCGCCATCGACGAACTCGCGGCGATGGGCACCACTGACGTGCTGATGGCTGCGGACTCCTTCACCCCTCTGGACGCCGACGCCCTCGCTCACGCCTGGCGGGGCCTGGCAACTGCCCTGATCCGCTGGTGGATCAACCACCCCGACGAGTCCGCGGACGCCATGACCCAGCGCTGTGCCCGCCTGTTCACCGCGGCTCGCGGCGTCCTCGGACCGTGACCCACGTCCCACGCAGTGGCGTTGCGACTCCTCGACTGGACGATCGTGAGCGTCGTCCCCACGACGTCCGAGGGGTACGCACGGCGCCGGGCGGTGCGGTCCCGCACCGTGCGGGCCGACGTGGCCTGGCAGCGTCGCGGCCGGAAGCAGCGATGATCGCCTGCACAGTCCCCTGCCTCACTGAAGCAGTGGGCTTCAGCACGACGTCGAAGGGCCCGGTCAGGTGACCGGGCCCTTCGTTCTGGTAGCGGGGACAGGATTTGAACCTGCGACCTCTGGGTTATGAGCCCAGCGAGCTACCGAGCTGCTCCACCCCGCGTCGGTATGCCCGTAACTCTACACTGGTGCGCCTCGCCGCACCCCCATGGCCGCCCTGCGCGTATCTCACGTCCCAGGGCTACCGGAGCCGAACCGGCCACTGTCCGGCGGACAGCCCCGACATCACTCAATCAAGTGCAGCCACCACGGCCACTGCAAAGTCCAGCGAGGCAGACGCCATGTCCGATGGTTCGTGGAATCGCGCGGTGTCGCGAGGTCCCATGGCCTGGATGGACTTACAGTGCCAGGAGGCCGGCCCCACGAGCAGGGCGGCAGACCTCTGGCCCGTGTGTGACCCGGAAGTTACGAACCAGCGGCGAGCGCGAAACGTGCGGTGTTGCGGCCGGCAACGCGTCCGAGTCACGAGTGCGCCTGCCTCAGGGGCAGCCGGAGCTCGCCCTTGCCTCCGGCGCCGCGCAACAGGCCGAGTGGTGCACGCAGACCTACTGGCGAGCCGAAGGCGGTTCACGACCTGGTCCGGCGGCTCCCCGCCCAGCGGGGACAGGAATGCGTCGTGCCACGAACCAGCCGGCGACGGCAAGCAAGGCCATGCCGGTGACCGACACGGTCAGCGCCTGCTCCCTGGCATGTGCGTTGATCCGTACCAGCTCGTCGGCCGAGGCCCCCGTGATGCCCCGTGACATCACCTTTGCTCTCAGGGCGTCGTCGGACGCGGCGGTGATCTGGATCTGCTGCTCCAGCGTCCGCGTCACCAGGTCCTTCTGAGCGGCGGACAGGACACTGCTGTCGTTCACCCCGGCCTCGAACGCGTACAGCAGCGCCGGCGTCAGCAAGGCACCGGCGAGTGCGACTCCGAACGAGCTTCCCACATAGCCGGCCGTGCGGGAGAGCCCTGTCACATCGCTCACCTCGTCCGGCGGTGGCGCCGACTGGATGAGGTCGGTGATCGTCGTGGCCATGCCCCGGCCGAGTCCGATGAGGAGAATGCCCGGCGCGAGCGCCAGGCCCACGGACGTCACGCCCTGTGCATGAGGGCTGAACAGCACCGCGACAGCGACACAGCCGACGGTCATGAAGACGAACGCCCCCATCGCGGCCGCACGGTGAGTCATCCGCCCGCGCCCGATGCGCCGGGCAGTCGGTGCGGCGGCCATCATCAGCCCGAGTGCGGTCGGGAGCAGCACGACTCCGCAGCGCAGCGCGTCGAACCCAAGCGTTGTCTGCAGGAAGACCGGCACCAGGAAGAGCGCGCCGTTGGGTACCAGGATCTGCATCATCTGGGTGGAAGTCCCGGTCCGGACGGTGCGGTTGCGCAGCACCGACACCCGTACCAGCGGATCCCCGCCGCTCTTGACGAGGTGCCGCTCCCATCCGGCGAAGGCGGCCAGAACCATCAGCCCCATGCCCAACAGAACGGGGACGGGTGACAGACCGCCACGTTCCAGCAGCGTGTGGCCGAAAACCGTGAAGTCCTGCCGGGCCCTGAGCAGGCCGTACCGCCCTGTGAACAGGCTCGCGACGACGAGCAGAGTCAGCCCGGTCGTGGACAGCATCACCCCGAGGACATCGAAGCGCTGTCCGGCGCGTACCGGCCGTCGCTCCGCTTCGACCGTGTGCCGGATGAGCCATGTCACGGCCAGCGTGACCACGGCTTCCCCGAGGAATGACACACGCCAGCTCAGGTAGCTGGTGATCAGGCCGCCCAGGACGGGACCGGCCGCCGCACCGATTCCGGAGGTCATGGCCAACGTGGACAGCACCTTGGTACGGGCGGCCCCGGTGAACGCCGCGGTGAGCATCGCCAGCAGCGCCGGAAGCATCAGCGCGACGCCGAGCCCCTGGAGCAGGGACCAGCCGAGCAGCATGAACGGCAGGCTCGGGGCGAAGGTGGCGATCAGCGCCCCCAGGGCGAAGATCTCGCCACCGAGGACGAAGGCAGGCCGGTGCCCGTGGCGTGCGCCGATCTTGCTCCCGGTGATCAGGAACGCGGCCACCACCAGGGCGTACAGCGAAATCGCCGACTGTACGCCGGTCAGCGTGGTGTGCAGGTCCCCGACGAGCGCCGACAGCGCCACGTTCATCGCGGTCGAGGTGTAGTTGATCAGAAGGTTCTCGGCGGCGAAGAGGACGAACACCGGTCCGGCGGTCGGAGACGCTCCTTCCTCGGTCGGTCCCCCAGTCCAACGCGCTCCCTTTCGCCATCGCACGAATACGTCCTGCCGTTCGATCGCTCCGCCCGGGCAGGCCCCCTGCCGCCAGGACGGACTTTCGTCTCCCATTCCCCTGGTTCAGAGTGCACGCCGAGCACACCGCAAGCCCGCTGGACGCGCCAGCCCCGACCCAAGCGGCAGACACGGCGCACCGCTCACCCCGGCGGGCTGCCGAGATGCGTCCTTCGGCGGGGTGTGGAGGGTCCGCCTCGCGGCGATGGGCTCACAGACCTTCAGCCAGACAGCGATCTCGACGCTCCCAATCGGGTCGGGACTCATAGTGCAGGGTGTGGAAGCGACCGGCCTCCTCGCGCCCGGCAGGATCGCCGCCCAGCGCCCGTACCGCCGCGATCGCATACTGTCGTTCCCGCTCGTCGGTGAAGAGGCGCTGCGGATAGGTACGCGAGACGTCGACGGTGGTGCGCAGACCGTGCGCGGCCAAGGTCCGCACGAACGGGTGGTACGACACCGTCCGCAGCACGAACGCGCTGACCCATACGGGTCTGCTGACACCGTCCAGCAGTTCCGTGAACGTTCGGGCGGTGATATAGCTGCCGCCGCCTGTCAGCGTGATGAGGCCGACCTCGGCGAGCGCGCGGCTCAGCCTGGGGCTGGGTGAGCCCTGTTCCAGGTCGTCGGTGAAGGCTGCGTCCAGGAGCCCCACCTCGATCGCGTAGTGCACGGCGGGTGCTGCGACGTCCAGGCCGAACACCGGCACTGCGTCCGGTCGGCGTCGTTCGGCATAGAACTCCTTGTCCTGTCTCGCCAGTTCCGCCCTCGACACCGCCTGACAAGCAGAAGAGGTGTACCGCTCGCACATCTCCGCGAGCGTGACGTCGTGGTTGAGCAGCGCGGCATTGATCCCGTACGAGCAGCACACGTCCAACACCGCCGGCGTGTGAGGCCGGCCGTCGTCGAGCGCGGCCCGTTCGGTTGCGACCTGCCGGAAGACCGGCTGGGCGTGGTGCGGGATCTCGTACTCCAGCGGGGCCAGCCGCCTGAAGTATGCGCGGGGGTCGGGCCGGTCGTAGATGTCGTCGAACCGCGACTTGCCGCCCGCCACGCCGTCGGAACCGCCGCAGCCCGTCCCGACCATGCGGTACTCCTCCTTGCGGAACGCCTCTGTACCGCCATCATGTCCGGCCTCTTGCGCCCGGAGACGTCTGCCACACAGGGGGAGGCGCAGTTGCACTCGGATGGTGTCCCGTCTCGTGCAACGCGCTTGCGTTATGCCGTCTGGCACTCTGTCAAGTTCATGAACCGGCTTGATCTTTAGTGAAGCGCTCCGCTATCCGGTCCGCTACTGCATCCAGGCTCGTGCCGCTGCGGAAGACGGACCGGAGCGCATTCGCCGAGCTGGCCTTCGCCCAACGGGCACGCCCGCAGCGCTGATCGCACGTGGCCGGGGGCATGGAGGAGAGGGGTTTCGCCCGCCAAGCGCCTGACACCTTCCCGCTCGCACCCGACAGCCGCTGACGGTCAGGCATGCCTCGCGTGCGGCGACGCGGGCGGCGGGCGTAGTCGGTGCGGGTGAGGTAGTGCAGGCGGGGTACGGGCTCGTGCGGGCTCACCAGCGGGCGTGGTGAGGCCTTTCTGTCTCATAGCGCCGCCGCCACGTGCAGTAGCACTGGCGGCTGATGCTGCAGCATCACGCTGCGGCGGCCTCGCCTCGTCTGTGACTTAGCGCGCCACGCGGTAGCGGAGGTAGACGACTCCCGAGCTGAAGGTGCCGGTCTCGACGAGTTCGAGATCCACCCGGCGCTCGCGCTGGGGAAAGAACGGAATGCCGCCGCCGACCAGCACCGGGTAGACCCTGGCCCGGTACTCGTCGATCAGACCCAACGCGGCCGCCTCGGCGGCGAGAGTCGCGCCGCCGATCGCGATGTCGCCCTCCCCCGGCTCGGCTCGCAACCGCTCGATCTCCTCCGCCAGGCCGCCGGAGGCCAGGCGGGCATTGCCCTGCACCGCGGACAGCGTGGTGGAGAACACCACCTTTGGGAGCGGCTTCCAGATCGCGGTCCACTCGAGCATGGTGTCGTCGAGCGATGGATCCTGGTCGGCGGTTTCCCAGTACAGCATCGTCTCGTACAGCCGTCGTCCCAACAGGTGGACGCCGACCTCTCGAATCTCGTCGGTGGCGAAGCGAAGGACATCCTCGTCGGGCGCCGTCCAGTCGAAGCCGCCGTCCGGCCCGACGATGTAGCCGTCAAGTGAGACGCTCATCGAATAGGTCACGCTGCGCATCAGAAGCCTCCTCGGTAACGGGTTCGACAGTACGACCGCCGGACGCCGCAGGACTCATCGCGGCTCGCGGGATCCCCTGGACTGAGGCGGTTCCTTCTGGGCCTGGCAGGACGGTGCGCCGGCTTGGCAGAGCGGTGCTGTGTGGTGCTGTGATCACGGTGGACGGCTTCCGGTGAACCGTTTGGCAGGGCCCGGTGCCAGGCGGACGCCCCGAGCAGGTCGCCGTCGGGGCATCCGCATCGGCGGTGGCAGTGGGCCGGGCGTGGCGCTGCTGTTACGCCTGCCGATCAGCTGTCCAGGCGGCGCTTGCTGAGCCAGGCGACCGTCCCGGGGTCGTGGTGGCCGAAGAACAGCGTCGTGCCGGTGTCGAGACGACCAGGTCGGCCGCCTTGCCGCCCGAGACGTCGGAGCCGGACTCCTGGACGACGGCGAGGAGCTCGTGCCCCACCGGCCTGCCGGTCTCGGCGGCCGGCATCGACTTGTGGGGCCACAGGTCGCTGCGGCACACGCAGCACAGCACGACGCGGACGACAGCATCGGTGCTCCGATCCGGCCACCGTACGGCAAGCCCAAGTGGCGGCCCCTGCCCAGGGCGCTGCGTGCAGGGGCCGCCCACGCCCTGCGCTCCTGTCACAGCGCAAGGCATTACGACGCTAAGGCCCCAACACCCGAACACGCCCGCTCGACGCGTCGGCTGGGTGAACGGTTGGTCGGAGTGTGTGCACCTCGGTTGGGTGGGCCTCCACCACGAGCCCCCTCGTGGCGTCCCCGGCCCGTAGCCCATGTCCGACGCAGCGGCGTTACGGCACCGCGGTCGCCCGACCGCCATGGCGAATGAGCCGGACCGGCTTCGCCCTCGGCGAGGCATCTGGCACTCTCGCCGCCCCGCACCAGTGGTGCGCGGCGGCCGGAGCAGATCCACGCGTTCGTCTGGGTCTACTGTTGGCCGAGGGCCTGAGGGGACCTGCCGGCCGCCTGGCCGGGCGCGCGGCCCGGCATGCACAGTGAGGGCACGGCCCGCGCCAACGCCACGGTGTGCAGGGCGTTCAGGTGCTGCTCCCTCACCACTGCCTGCCAGCTCCACGCCAGGTTCGCCCAGCAGCCGGGCGTCGTGCGGACGGAACCGGCGTCCGCGAGGGCGGCGAGCAGGTCGCCGTTGAGGCGGTCGATCACAGGGCGGATCTCTGCGAGGCTGGGACGGTCGGTCGGAGGCGGCAACACGCCCGTGTCCCAGAGCCGGAACAGCTGCCGCTGGACGAGCTTGTTGGCCTCGATCTGGTCGCGGAACACCCTCCTGACGTCGGCCGGGTCCAGCCCCATCGCCTGACCTCGGCCGGCCATGGAGTCCAAGACCTGCTGCTCGCGTACCGGGTCATCGATGGGCGTACCGGTGCCGTACTTGGCAGCGGCGACCTTGTCGGCCATCAGGGCGCGGGCTGCGGCCAGGCTCACGACCGGCTCGAGCAGCTGCCCGTCCCGCAGGGAAGCGGTCGCGCCCTGCATGGCACGGGGCCCGGCGACGGCGGGTGTGGAAACGCCGGGCGCGGCGACGGCAGGGGCCGCGGCGAGGGCGACGATGGCGGCGACCTGCCCGGCAAGCAGCACGTTCCGTGCGCGGGAGACAAAACGCATGAAGAGTCCTCATCAGATCGGTATCGGTATCGGTATCGGTATCGGTATCGGCAGGTACATGTACAGGCGCCTTGCCCGGAAAGCCGTTTGGCGTTGAGCCCTCGCACATGGAGTTCCTTGCCGAACTCCGCGCGGTATTGCTCCTGCGGGTCGGCCCCTGGCACGTAATCACCGCTCGCGGGCCGGTTCCGACGTCCGGGTCGCTCACCGCCCCGTGCTAATTCAGGCCGAGCTCTGGGGCGACGGTGCTCACCTTGGTGAAAACCGAGACGGGGTGCTGGGTGTCGCAGTACTTGTTGCCTGCGGAGACGATGCCGATCAGGATGCCGCCTGCGACGAGCGGGCCGCCCGAGTCACCCGGGCAGATGCTGTCGGTCTTCCCCTTCGCAGAGGTGCCGCAGACCTTCAGGGAAGTGTCGGTGGTGTTGGCGTACGGGTCACAGGCGGCGAGCGGGGAGAGCGTCAGAACGGCCTTCTTGAATGTTCGGCCAGAGCTGTCGCCATCGGTGTGGCCCCACCCGTAGACGGTGGCGGTGCGCCCGGTGGCGTACAGCGCGGCGTCCTTGCGCGTCGCGACGCGCAGCGGCTTGTACGGAAGCGGCTTGGCCAGGGTGAGGACGGCGGCGTCGTGCGCCAGGTCGCTGCTGTAGCCCGGGTCCATCGTGATGGCGGTGATGTGCCGCACCTCACCTGCTGCCGACAGCCGGTCGGTGCGCCCGCCCACCACGGTCATCGACAGGGGACGGCCGGCGTTCATCACGCAGTGGCCGGCCGTGAGCACCTTGTCGGGGGCGACGAGAGTGCCTCCGCACCACGCGCTGTCCGGTCCCTCTGCCGCGTCCGGGTTCTTGATCATCACGGTGAAGGGCGCGGCATCGATCGTGGTGGTCGAGCCGCCGTGCACGGCGGCGGCCGGAGTGCCGACGACACCGGTGAGGGCCATCAGGCCGACGGCGGTCAGGAGGGCGGCGGTGTGGCGATGGCCAGGCTTGGGCATGTGGAGTTCCCGCTGTCTGTTGTCGGTGCCGGTTGGTCCGGTGCGTCTGACCAAGACCCTGGGCCCGGAGATCGTCCCGGCGCCAGACCACCTCCGTGAAGTGGGAAAGTGGGATGTTCCATGCCTTCTGACCTGTGGGAACGGGTGAATCTGGAACGGTGGAACGGGACGGTCCAGTGCAGTGGCCCACACGCCACGATGCTGCTGGCGGTCCCGGAAAACACCCCGTAGTCCCACCAGCTCAGCGAACGCCCGCCGCCCGCGCGGGGCCTGCGCTGTGCGGTGCGGGCGGCGAGCAGTTCGCCGGCGGCTGCGGGCATGCCTGCCTTTGTCCCGGAGGAGGTCGGTGCGCGCTGATCGCAGTCGACCAGGCGTCCAGCCACGCCTTGAGGGTGCGATCGGTGACCGAGTGGACGGGGTGATGCGCAGGCGCGCCTAGGGAGCCATCTCATACGCTCCGGACAACGCCTCGACCCGCTGCCAGACCCGCTCCGTACGCGCCTCGTCGACGACCGGCCGCCGGATCGAACCCAGCGCCCAGTCCCGCTGCTGTTCGGTCGCCGAGTCCTTGCCGTGCAGTTCGACGGCCTGCGCGGAGAAGTCCCGCACGAGGACGGCGAAGAGTTCGTCGAGCACGTCCTCGTCGAGTCCGGTCAGGGCGGCCTGCTCCAGGACGAGCTGCCCGTGCACGACGAGGGCGAAGAGCTGACCGACCGCGAGAACGAGGTCGAGGTCCCGGCTCTGCTCCGCGTCGGGGGCGGCCGTGGCGACGAACGCGCAGAGCGCGTCGGCCTGTTCGCGGAAGCGGGTCACGTTGGGCAGGTGCGCGTATGCGTCGAAGGCGGGTCGCCAGTCGTGGAAGCGCACCGAACCGAGGCCGCGGGCCGGCCCCTGCCGGAACAGGAAGTCGTCGTCGGCCGCGTCGCGGCGGGTCGGCACGCCGGGGTACTCGACCGGGTCGAGGAGATGGCTGCGCATGAACTTCAGGATCAGCGCCAGGTTGACGTGGACCGTACCCTCCAGCTTCGGCAGGCTGCGGATCTCCACGGCCGCCTGGCCGAAGTAGTTGTCCTTCTCGAAGCCCTTGGCGGCGATGACGTCCCACATCAGGTCGATGACCTTTTCACCCTCCGTGGTCACCTTCATCTTCGTCATCGGGTTGATGAGCAGGTAGCGGCGGTCGTCGGGGCCGGCGGAGCGGAAGTAGTCGACAGCGCGGTCGCTGAACGACTTCATGCCGACGAGCCTGACGTACGCGTCGGTCAGCTCGCGCCGCACGTGCGGGAAGCTGGTGACGGGGCGGCCGTAGAGGATGCGGTTGTGGGCGTGAGTGACGGCCTCGTACATCGCGTGCTCGCAGATGCCGATGGAGGCGGTGCACAGGTTGAACTTGCCGACGTTGACGGTGTTGAGGGCGGCGTCAAAGGCGGCGCGGCCTGTGTGCAGGACGTCCTCGGCCACTACGGGATAGTCCTCCAGGCGGAACTCGCTGACGAACTTCGAGGAGTCGACGACGTTCTTGACCAGGCGGTAGGCCGGGTGACGGCTGTCGGCGGCGAAGAAGACGTAGCCGTCGGGCCCCTCGACGTCGGTACGGCGGCCGAAGACGGAGACGAGTGCAGCGGCGTTGCCGTTGCCGATGTAGTACTTGGAGCCGGTGGCCCGGAAGCCACCGTTGCCGTCGGGCTCGAGCAGCATGTCGGTGGAGTAGATGTCGGCGCCGTGGGCCTTCTCGGACAGGCCGAACGCGAACACCTCTCCCTGGGTGAGGAGTTCAGCAGCGCGGGAGCGGGCGGCGGCGTTGTCACTCTGCCAAACCGGACCGAGGCCGAGGATCGTGACCTGCCAGGCGTACCAGTAGTCCAAGCCGTAGAAGCCCAGGATCTCGTTGAGCGCAGCGATCCGGGCGGTGTCCCACCGCTTGTCCGGTTCCCCCTCCCCCGCAGCGGACGACGGCGTCAGGAAGGTGGCGAACAGGTTCTCCTTCGCTGCGAAGGCGAGGAAGTCGCCGAGCCACGCGCGGGTCCGGTAGTCCTCGATCAGCCGCCCCTTCCCCCGCTCCTCGAACCAGCCGACGGTGGCAAGCAGCAAGCGGCGCGTTTCGGGGTCGAAGTGTGCGGGGTCGTAGGTGCGGGGGTTGAACAGCAGCTGGTCAGCCATGGTGAGGACGCCTTTCGGCTGGTGGACGGGTGGGAATCGGGAGGTCTGACGGCAGGACCGGCCGGATCGGGAGGACCGGCGGAGGGTGCGGCGGCGATCAGCCCGGACCGAACCGGGCCAGCGTGGCAAGCACGTCGTCAAGCCAGCCGATCATCATCCGCTCGTACGCGATGCCGCCGCGCAGTACGACGTGCTGGAGCTCCCGCTCCGCGTCGAGCGGTGCCTGCGGTCCGGCCGCGTTTGCCTCGGGCCCCGTGAAGTCCCGCGCCTCTCCTGCGAGATAGTGCGCCAGCCGGTCCCGGTGCGCCTGCCGGTGCCGCTCCACCTCGCGGATCAGGGCGGTCGGGTCTTCGAAGGCGGCGCCCCGGATCTTGACGGCCAGGTCGTGGCGGACGCTCTCCGGCTCGATCGGATCGTGCAGCCAGGAGGACAGCGCGGCCCGGCCTAGGTCGGCGACGCTGTACTCCTTCTTGTCCGGCCGGCCCTGCTGCGGGATGTCCCGGACGTCGACCCAACCGTCGTTTTCCATGCGCTTGAGCACGCGATAGATCTGCTGGTGGGTCGCGGTCCAGAAGTAGCCGATGGACCGCTCGAAACGCCGGGCCAGCTCATAGCCGGATCCCGGCTTCTCCAGAAGCGACACCAAAATCGCGTGTTCGAGCGCCATGGCACAGATCTTTCTATGCAACTCGTTGCATAGCAACCTTGCCCGCTCCGATGCGACGCGGCTCACCCTCCCCGGACGGCCCCAGCCCCAGCCCCAGCCCCAGCCCCAGCCCCAGCCCCAGCGGCAGAGTGCCCTGGATCGGCCCGTATTCGTCCAAGCGGGCCGCCTTTCGGCCGTCCCGGCGGCTGCGCGGTTGACGACGGCTCCACACGGATCGCCCGGTTCTCAAGCCCGGTCGCGCACCTCCAGCTGGCTGACCATGAGGCGGACGATTTCCGTCTGGTGCTGGGCCAGGAAGAAGTGGCCGCCGGGGAAGACCTTCAGCATGAATGGGCCTTCGGTGTGCCGGGACCAGGCGGTGGCCTCCTCCACGGTGACCTTCGGGTCGTCGTCGCCGACGAGGCAGGTCACGGGGCAGCGCAGGGGCGGCCCGGGTTCCCAGGTGTAGGTTTCGGCTGCGCGGTAGTCCGCCCGGATGGCGGGGAGGATCATGCGCAGGACTTCCTCGTCGCCCAGCAGTTGGGGGTTGGTGCCGCTGAGGCCGCGCATCTCGGCGACGACGCCGTCGTCGTCGCGCAGGTGGACGGTCTCGTCGCGGTGCGTGGACGGGGCACGGCGGCCGGAGGCGATGAGGGCGGCGGGCATGATGCCCCGCTCCTGCTCCAGCCGTCGGGCGATCTCGTAGGCGAGGGAGGCGCCCATGCTGTGGCCGAACAGGGCGATGGGCCGGTCGGTCCAGGGCAGGAGGGCCTCGTAGACCTTGCCGGCGATCGCCGGTACGGAGTCCAGGAGCGGTTCGGTGCGGCGGTCCTGGCGGCCGGGGTACTGCACGCACAGCACGTCGACGCTGTCGGGCATGGACCGGGACACGGGGAAGTAGAAGCTGGCGGAGCCGCCCGCGTGGGGCAGGCAGACCAGCCGGACGCGACTGTCGGGGCGCGGGTGGAACCTGCGGATCCAGAGGCCGTTGTCCTCGGTGAGCGGGGGGTTCACGGAATCGCTCCTTTTCGGTTTCGGTTCGACCGCCCACCGTGGCGGGGCGTTCGCCGGGAGGAGAGGGGGGCCGGGCGCGAGCGGGCCTCACCCACCGCTCGTCAGGAAGCCGTGACGTCCTCCTTGATGATGCGCTCGACGTTCCGCTCCGCCAGCGCCGTGATGGTCACGAACGGGTTGACGCCGATGCTGCCGGGGATGAGCGAGCCGTCGGTCACGTAGAGGTTCTTGTATCCGGCGACGCGGCCGTAGCTGTCGGTGGCCTTGCCGAGGACGCAGCCGCCGAGCGGGTGGTAGCAGAAGTCGTCGGCGAAGGCCTTGATCTGCTTGCCGAAGAGGTCGTACCGGTAGATGGTGGCGTTGGCCTTGTTGATGCGGTCGAACAGCGACTTCGCGGCCGCGATCGCGGGCGCGTTCTGGTCCCGGGTCCAGCGCAGGTCCGCCCGGTCCTTGGCGGCGTCGTAGACGAAGGTGCCGCGCTCCGGGTTCTTGGTGATGGCCAGGTAGAGGCTGACCCAGGTCTCGACACCCGCCGGCAGGGGGGCGATCTCGGCGAAGACGGGGGTGTCCGGGTTGTCCCAGTCGTCGATGCCGAGGGCGGGGATCGACGACTGCTTGGTGCCCGTGGGGTTCCACATGTGGTTGGCGCGGGCGGTCATGATGTTGCCGTTGGGGCCCCAGCCTCCGCCGACCTCGGAGCTGAGGTTCGGGAGAGTGCCGGTCTCCCGGGCACGCAGCAGCAGTTCGGTGGAGCCGAGGCTGCCGGCACCGAGGAAGAGGTGGCGGCAGGAGACCTCCTTGGTCGCGAGCAGCTTGCCGTCGGTGTCCCTCTGCTCGACGGTCAGCAGGTACGTGCCGTCGCTTTGCTGAAGGATCGTCTTGACCTGGTGCAAGGTCTCGATGGTGACCTTGCCGGTGCCCAGGGCGGCTGCCAGGTAGCTCTTGTCGAGTGAGACCTTGCCGTGGTTGTTGCCGTAGATGACCTCCGCGGCCAGCGCGGACTTGGGCACCGCGCCGTCCGCCTCACGGCGCATGTAGTCCCAGTCGTAGACGTTGGGCACGAAGGTGGTGCTCAGGCCCGCACTCGAGGCCTGCCGGCGCGAGACACGCGCGAACGTGTACCACTCGGTCTGCTCGAACCAGCTCTTGTCAATGTTGTTGACCCGGAGGGTGGAGTTCGCGCGCGGGAAGTACCTGGTGTACATCTCGTCGGCGTCGACCTGGGGCAGCACCTCCTCGAAGTACGAGCGCCGGGGCGTGACCGCCATGCCGCCGTTGACGAGCGAACCGCCGCCGACACCGCGTCCCACGTACACGGACATCTGGTCGAAGTTGACCCGGTCCAGTACACCCGCGTAGGGCTCGATGTCCCGGTTGGCGAGGTCGAGCCACAGGAAGGAGCCGAGCGGGGCCTCCGTGCGGGTCCTGAACCAGCTGGAGCGCTTGTCGGGCTTGAGCATCCCGCAGAATACGTTGCCGTCCGGACCTGGCTGGTTCCACAGCTGACCCATCTCCAGCATCAGGGTGGGGACCCCTGCCTCGCCCAGACGCAGGGCGGAGACGGCCGCGCCGTAACCGGTGCCGACCACGACGGCGGGGACGAACGTGCCGCCGGAACCGCTGGTTGCGGTGGCAGCGGCCGCCCGGGGGGCGGCGGAGATCGTCGTCTGCCCCGCGAGTGCGGCGGCGCCCAAGGCCGCCACACCGAGCATGCGGCGGCGCGACAGAGGCTGGTGTGCAATCACGCTGTGTCTCCTGAGCTTCTGGGAGAGGAAAGAGGAATCGGAAGGCCGGCCGGGGCGGCTCGGCCGGGGCGGAACGGACCGTGTGGGGACCGCGCAAAGGCCGTCGACCCAATCCGGATCGGGCGGGCCGACCCTGTGGAGGCCGGGCCCGGCGATTCGGTTCCCCGGGGTGCGGAAGAGCCCGTCACGGTACGGCGCGGGCAGCGCTCACGCTCACCTTCGGGCGTCCGACGGGCCGGGCAACAGAGGGCAGGAAGCGGCCGGTTCGGGCGCTCCGGCGACCCGGAGCCCGCGGCAGGCGCTGGCGAGGTGCTTCTCCACGGCGCGCGAACCCACTCGGGCCCTTGCGCCATGTGCTTGCTGGGCACTCCGTGAGCGGCGAGTCCGGCCACCCTGCGTTCGGACCGGGTGGACGCTGCCGCAGCCACTGGCGCGAGCGGCGCCCGGCGCGTGCCCGGTGCCCGCTCACTTGACGAAGTCGTCCACGACCTCGGGCGGCCAGGTGCCGACCTTGAGCACGCCCATGGAGTAGGCGCGGGAGACCAGCGCGGCGCGGTTGGGCACCTTCAGCTTTCGCAGCAGGCAGGTCACGTGGTACTCCACGCCCTGCCGGCTGAGGTAGAGGCTAGCTGCCAAGGGGACGGTGGAGACGCCGGCGGCGATGCCTTCGAGGATGCGCGCGTCCATCGCGGAGAGGATCTTCTTGCGTTTGGTCACCACACGTGTCCCCTCGGCGTCCCCGGCCGTGGGCATCATGACCAGGATCGCGGTCGTGTCGGGCAGGCCACCGCGCACCGCGACCGCGGTGAGGGGAACGGTGAAGGCGGACTCCTCGCCAGGCCCCACGGCAATGACAGACGTGACGAATCGCTGGTGCTTCCCCTCCAGTAAATTGGAGAATTGGCGCACCAGCGGCTGCTGCACGCTCGGATGCACCACGTCACGGAAATTGCGGCCGCATATGTCCTCGGACGAGCTGTTGAACTGCCGGAAGAACTCCTGGTTCGCCTGCTGGATGGTCAAGGTTTTATCGAGGCTCGCCATGCACAGGCCCGGAGCTGCAGGTGCTGAACTCAGCAAGAGAGGGCTCCCTGTCAGAAGACTTAATGAGGGCGAAACAATTCGGAGGCTGGTGAGCGGCCGTGAAGGCCGTCAGCAGGGGCGTCATCGGCCCTGGGACCAGCAGTATCTCCAGGTGCTGAACATCGTGCGTCACCGCCCTTGCGGGGTCCTGGTCGAGCCACTGGCGACCCCTTGCCGTCGCCCGCCATCGTTTCCCGGACCGCCTGTCGAAATCCTTGCCGAATACCTGCCGCTTTCTTGCCAATCAATGGATCGCCAGCTTGGAAGGGCGCTTTCTCTATGCCAGGATCCGCAGGGGACGGGGTGAGACCAGCCAGCTCGAAACCGTTCGTCAGTCAACAGTATCCGCGAGAAAGATGGGGACCGTCATGCCCGCACCTCCGACCGCAAACGTGTCACCCACGACGACCGGCCGGGCTGAGCTCTTACTGAGCGTTCTGGGGCCCATGTCGGCGCGACGCAACGGGCATGACCTGCCGCTCGGCCCGCCACGCCGGCGAACACTGCTGGCCCTGCTGCTCGTCCGTCTTGGCCGCGTGGTGCCCACAGAACTGCTCGTCGAGGAACTGTGGGGTGACGGAGCACCCCGTCACGCCGTCGCCACACTCCAAAGCCATGTCTCTCATCTGCGCCGGGCCCTGCATACGGGGGCGGGAACGGGCCAACTTTCGGTGCTGCGTCATCGGACGCCCGGTTACGTCCTCGATCTCGATCCCGAACAGGTCGATGCCTGCCGCTTCGAGCGTCTGGTCACCGACGGACGCCGACTGCTGGAGCAGCGCGATCCGCGCACCGCGCATGCCCGACTCACCGAGGCCCTGGGGATGTGGCGCGGCTCGCCATACGCGGAGTTCGACAGCCATCCGCCGCTCAGCGACGAGTGCACCCGACTCCAGCAGATCCGGCTCACCGCCGTGGAGTCCTGCGCGGAGGCGCGGCTGGCTCTCGGCGCGGCCGAAGAGGTCGCCGCCGATCTGGACGGGGAGGCTCGCCGTCATCCCACGCGGGAGCGGCTGGTCGGCCACCTCATGACGGCACTGTCCCGGCTCGGGCGGCAGGCCGAGGCGCTCGAGGTGTACGAGCGGACGCGTAGTCATCTGGTCGAGGAGTTCGGTGTGGACACCGCAGCCGAACTACGCGGTGTCAGAAACGCGATCCTGCGCCAGGAGCCGGGAGCGAGCGCCCCCACGAAGAAGCCGTCTGAGGCACTCGACCTCACCGGAGCGTCACATGTTCCGCTCGTGAGGAACGAGATCGGTGACGACGCAGTACCGGACTCCGAGGTTCTCGAGGGCTCCGGGGACGGTGGGACGGCCGTCACGCCCCGGGGGCACGGCCGGACGGTGGCAACCAACGACGCCAACGGGACAGATGACTCCGGCGCGGCCGTCGAACGCGAGGGGATCACGGGGACCGACGCGCGCCCGGCGGCGCGACCCGATGTGCCGCCGGGCGCGCGGGCGGATGACACCGGCACGCAAGCCCGGACAGCCCAGTGGCGGCCTGCACCCGGGCCGGAACACGAGCCGGCAGCCGCCCCGGGGGCCGGCGAATCCCCGGAGTTCGAGTCGGGGTGGACGGCTGCCCCTTCGCCGTTCACCGGCCGCAGCCAGGAGCTCGACCGCCTGACGACCGCCGCCGCGAGCGCGATCGTGGGCCACGGCCATGTGGCCGGCGTCCTCGGCCCCCCAGGAGTCGGGAAGACACGCCTGCTGCTCGAACTGGCGGCACGTCTGGAGAGAATGGACGCGCATGAGAAGGGCCCCGGGTTGGAGGTGGTCTGGAGCCACTGCTTCCCCGGCGAAGGCGTCCCCGCCTACTGGCTGTGGACCCAGAACCTGCGGCGGCTGTCCGCCACCCGGCCGGATGCCTTTCGCGAGGCGACGGAACCGTTCGGCGCCCTGCTCGCCCCACTGATGCCCGAGCGGTCGGCGGCCCGGACCGGCGGCCCGAGATGGGCCTCCGACTGGTGCCAGGCCCGCTTCCTCGCCCACGACGCGGTCTGCGAGGTGTTACTCACCCTCGCCGGGCAACACCCGCTCGTGCTGCTCCTTGAAGATCTGCAATGGGCGGACACCGCCTCCCTTGACCTGCTCAGGCTGCTGAGCACCCGCTGCCAGGGCCATCCGCTCGGCATCGTGCTCACGGCCCGGGAGTTCGAGGCCGAGTCGGACGCAACGCTGCGCCGGATGGTCTCCGACGTGCTACGCGGCCCCAGGACCCAGACGCTGCGGCTCTGCGGGCTCTCCCTGCAGGCCGTCGGCGCCCTCGTCGAGGCACATGCGGGGTCTGGTGTGGACCCGAAGGTCGTCGAGGTGCTGCACCGGCGCAGCGAAGGCAACCCGTACTTCGTGATGCAGCTCCTCTCCCTCGTGGGCGATGTGCGTAAACTCCATCGCCCGGATGCGGTTGACGCGCTCCTGGCTCAAATTCCCACCGGCGTACGGGAGGCGCTGCACCAGCGGTTCGCCGCGCTGCCCGAGCCGGTCCTGCGGGTGCTTCGGCTGTGCGCCGTCATCGGCGCCGAGGTGGACACCGACCTGTTGCACCGGACCGCCACGCGCGACGAACCGGTCGTCGCGGGTCTTGAGTCGGCCATCCGTGCCGGCCTGCTCGGGGAGGACCCGGGCCATCCGGGGCGGCTGCACTTCGCTCACGCCCTGGTCCAGGAGACGCTCGTTGACGAGCTCCCCCGTGAGGACCGCCACCGCCTGCACGCCAGGGTCGCCGACGCGCTGTGCGCACGCAGGCGCGGGCAAGTGGGGGACGAGGAGATCGAGCGGGTGGCACATCACAGCTGGCACGCCAAGAGTGCGCTGCCCGCCGCCGAGGTGCTGCCTCGACTGCTGCTCGCCGCGGAACACGCCGAGCAGTCCATGGCGTACGAGCAGGTGGAGATCTGGCTGCGCCGCGCAGTGCACCGGGTCGGCTTCCTGCCGCCGGACGATTCCGCCACGGTGAGGCTGGAACAGAAGCTGCACATCCAACTTGGCCAGGTACTCGCCACCACTCGCGGCTACGGCCACCCCGAGGCCGAGTCGGCACTGGCGCGCGGTCGCGCCCTCAGCACAGCCACTCATGCCCCCGAGGACCCGTCGGTGCTCTGGGCGCTGTGCGCGGCACACCTGGTCACCGGCCGCTACGACGCCTCGCGACAGTTGTCCGGCCTGCTGAGGGACATCTCGCGGCAGACGCGGGAGCCCGTGGCGGCGCTCGGTGCGGCGTACGGCGAAGGCATCGTGCTGCATGTGCGCGGAATGCTGCCGCAGGCGCTCGCCGAATTGGAACGCGGCATCGGCATGGCGGATCGTTTCGCCAACGAGGGTCATGAGCTGGCACGTACCTTCCAGCACGACCCACGCGTCTCCTGCCGCTCCTACGACACCTTCACCCACTGGCTCCTTGGACACCGGCAGACCGCCGGCGCGCGCCGACGTGAGCTGTTGAGCCTCACCGAGTACGAAAGCAGGCCTTCCGACCGCTCCTTCGCGCTGTACGTGGACGGGGTCGTGGCGGCTTGGGAGGGTGACACCCGCACCGCCCTCGCCTCGAGCGACGAGGGCGTCCGCGTTGCGGGCGAACATGGACTTCTCTACTGGAAGGCGATGCTGGGCGTCGTCAAGGGGTGGGGCCTGGCGCACGCAGGAGATCACGACGACGGCCTCGCCCTCATGCACACCTCGCTGGCCGAATTAGGCCAGTCCAGAACGTACTTACGCCACCCGCTCCACCTGGGCCTGTTGGGCCAGGCGCAACATCACGGCGGGCGGATCGAGGAGGCGAGGACTACCTTCCGGATGCTGCTGGCCGCCGTCGAACAACGCCGCGAGCGCGTGTACCTCCACCCGGCGCTGCCCGCGACCCCGCTGCTCCACGAACTGCTGGGCCACGGTGCCGACGAGGCACTCGCGGGCCGGGGCCCAGGACGGGACGGGCCCGGCTCCGGCCGATGAGCGTGGTGGACCATGCTCTGCCTCGTCAGTTGACTCGTCCAGTTCCATGTCCCCGTGATGTGCCGCTGCGGGTTTCCAGCAAGCGGTGGCCCCGGCCGCCCGGCTCCTGGAGAACCACCGCTCGCACGGTTGCGGACCCCACGCCTCACGGCCGATGCCGCTCAGTCCTCGAAGATCGCGACCGCCTGTACCGGACAGGCCATGGGGACGTCGTGCACGCGCGGGTCCCCCGCCCCGTCCTCATGTCCCGGGACCAGGGCGACCAGCGCGTCGTCGTCCTGTGTGAAGACGCCGGGTGCGGTCATGACGCACTGGCCGGAGCCGATGCACCGGTCGCGGTCGATGGTGATGCGCATGGCGTGGCCCGCCTCCCTTCCTTCCGTTTCTTCCGTTCCTTCCGCCCGGATCCTCACCAGGTGACGGGGAGCTGGATCGGGCCCTGGGCGTCGTGGCCGGCCTTGATGGGCACCTCGTCCAGGGGTACGGCCAGCCGCAGGCCCGGGATGCGGGCGAAGAGCGTGCCAAGGGCGATCTCGAGCTCGGCGCGGGCGAGATTCTGCCCCAGGCACTGATGGATGCCGTGGCCGAAACCGACGTGGTGACGTGCGTTGCGCCTGGCGTCGAAGACGTCGGGGTTCTCGTACGCCCTGGCGTCGCGGTTCATCAGCGTGATGGAGACCAGCACCGCGTCCCCGGCCCTGATGGTCTCGCCGCCGACCTCGATGTCCTCCTTGGCCATCCGGACGACGTAGTCGGAGACGGAGGTGAACCGCAGCAGTTCCTCGACCACTCCCGGGACCGCACCGGGGTCGCGCAGCAGCACGTCGATCTGCCCGGGGTGCTGGATGAGCGTGAGGGCTCCGAGGGCGATCGCGTTGACGGTGGTCTCGTGGCCGGCCACCAGCAGGACCAGCGCGATCATGACCACCTCGTTGTGGTCCAGGTCGCCCTCCTCCAACTGGCGTGCGATCAGCTCGTCCAGCAGGCCGTCCTCAGGCTCGGCCTGCTTCTTCCCGACCAGGCCGTGCAGATACGTGTACAGCTCGTCGAAGGCCCCGTCGGCCTCCGCCGACGTCGCGGCGCCCACGAAGTTGCGGGAGCACTCCTCGAAGAAGTCGTGGTCGCCGTACGGGACGCCGAGGAGCTCGCAGATCGCCATGGAGGGCACGGGCAGGGCGAAGGCCGACACCAGGTCTGCGACCGGCCCCTTCGCCAGCATGTCGTCCAAGAGCCGGTCGACAAGACTCTGAAGCCTGGGACGGATGGCGTTCATGCGCTTGACGCCGAAGCTGGGGATCAGCATGCGCCGCTGTCGGGCGTGCAGGGGGTCGTCGACGCCGATCAGCGGGAACGCGAGCCCGCCGCGGTCCTCGGTGCGCTGGACGACGACGGGGAAGACCGGGTGGCCCCAGTCGGAAGACAGCCGGGGATCGACGAGCAGCGCCCGTCCCTCGGCATGCCCGCTGATCAGCCACGCCGGTCGGCCGTCGAACAGCGTGACCTGCGTCAGCGGGCTCTCGCCCCGCCATTGCGCGTAGGCCTTCGGCGGCTGGTACGGGCAGGTCCTGTCCTGGGGGAAGGGCGGGGCCGGCGACCCGGTGGGGCGGATTTCGGTCTCGGTCATGTCGTGCCTTTCAAGCAATCGGCAGTGCGGTCGTTCATCGATAGGTGAATGGCCAGGGGAAACAGGTTTCAGTCCGTCAGCGGCGCCCTTGCGCAGTCCGGTCGGCACCCGGTCGTCCGGCCCCGGACCCTTCGTCGGGCAAGTAGGCCGCGGGCCACCGTCACGGTCTCCTCGGCACCGCCGTGGTCGACCGGCCGGCCGTCGGAGCACTCGGTCACCGACCGGACGCCGGGCATGTGCCGGGACACGGAGTACGAACCGTCGCCGTGCTCGGTGACGGCGGCCCCGGTGAACGGGACTGCGCGCAGGGCCGCCCGGGGACGCGACCGCCGTTGCGTCGGGCTGTGGCGGTGCGGCAGGCGCTACGGGGCAGTCGGCGCGAGGGGCGCGGCAGCGGCGGGAAAGTCGCGGCAACACGAAGACCGACATGCGGACTCTCCTTGTCCGGCGGCTGCGCACCCCGGAGTAGGGCAAGCCCTGGTGTTCACGGCGGCCTTGGCCGCCCCCGGCGCGACGCGGCGACGGAAGGCGTGATCCGCGCACGCGGTCCGCGTGCGCGGATCTCCTGTGGGAGTGGGCCGTGGTGCGGAGGTCACCAGGTGACGGGCAGCTCGTGCACGCCGTAGAAGACCATGTCGTGGCGGAAGCGGAGTTCCTCGACGGGCTTGGCCAGGCGCAGGGTCGGGAAGCGGCGGAACAGGGTCTCGAAGACGATCTGCAGCTCGATTCGGGCGAGTTGCTGGCCTATGCACTGGTGTGCGCCGAAGCCGAAGGCCAGATGCGGGGCGGGGCGGCGGGTGATGTCGAAACGCTCCGGCTCCTGCACGAAGGCGGGGTCGAAGTCGGCGGCGAGGACGTGCGCGACGACCTGCTCGCCCTCGGCGATGCGCACGCCACCGAGCTCCACGTCCCGGGTGGCGACGCGCTCGCCGCCGAACTGGCCGATGGTGAGGTAACGCAGCAGCTCCTCGACCGCGTTGCCGACCAGCGACGGGTCCTCGCGAAGCAGGGCCAGCTGGTCGGGGCGGTCGAGGAGCAGCGCCGCGCCGAGGCCGATCATGCAGGCGGTGGTGTCGTGGGCCGCTATCAGCAGGGTGCCGGCCGCGTTCATGAGGAACATGTCGTCGACGACGCCATCGGGGTCCTCGGTGGTGATCAGCGCCGAGATCAGGTCGTCCCCGGGGTTGGCCCGGCGCTCCTGGACGAGCTGGTAGAGCAGGCCGCCCAGGCGCATGCCGGCGGCCTCGGTGGCGGCGGCGTCCTGGTCGACCCGCATCATCGCCTCGGCGATGTCCTGGAACTCCGCCCGGCGCTCGGCCGGGACACCGAACAGGTCGGAAATCACCATGGACGGCACCGGGTTGGCGAAGGTCTTCACCAGGTCGACCGGGCCGCCCCGCGCCTCGAGGGCATCGAGGTGCTCGTCGACGATGCGCTGGATGTTCGGCCGGAGCGCCTGCATGCGCCGGACGGTGAACTCCTTGGCGAGCAGCTTGCGGTCCACGGTGTGCTCCGGCTCGTCCTGCCACAGCAGGCTGCCGCGGCCGGGCTTCTGGGTGACGACGCCGTCCTGGGTGTGCAGCGCGTGGGGCACCTGGACGCTGAACGAGGGGTCGCGCAGCAGGGCGCGTACCTCCTCGTAGCCGGTCACCAGCCACGCCTCGTGGCCGCTGGTGAAGGTGGCCCGGGTCACCGGGGCGGCCGCCCGGATGCCGGCGATGCCGTCCGGCGGCAGGAACGGGCAGCTGCGGGCCTTGGGGACGGCGGGCGCGTCGGCGGTGGGCTCGGGCATGACTCTCCTTGCGCTTGTGGGAGGGGAAGGGTCCGTACGACGGGGACGGTCAGGCGGCGGCGAGTTCGAGTGCGGTCTCGCCGCGCCGAGGCGCGTTCACGAGGACGGCCATGTTCCCGGAAGGGTGCACGTTGTCGTGCATCATCTGGTGCATGCGCCCGATGTCCTGGAAGCCGTCGCAGGCGGACAGGCAGGGGTCGAGCATGCCGGCGCCGACAAGGTTGATGACCTCGCGGCACTGGCGGGTGTCGGCGTAGTGCGAGCCCTGGAGGCGCTTGGAGCGCATCCACAGGTGGCGCAGGTCGATGTCTCCGTTGTAGCCGGAGGTACCACCGCAGATCACCACCATGCCGGCGTTGTCGCACAGGTACATCGAGGTCGGCAGGGTGTCCTGGCCGCTGTGCTCCAGCACGATCCGCGGGGACCTGCGCTCACCGAGGATCTCCCAGATGTTCTTGCCGACCCCGCGAGCGCCGCGCAGGAACCGCGCCGACGCCTCGGCGTCCCCGACATCGGGCAGTCGGCCCCAATGATCGAAGTCGCGGCGGTTGATGGTGCCCTCCGCCCCGAGGCGGCGGCAGTACTCGGAGCGGTCCTCGCTGGAGACCACGGCGATCGGGATGCCGCCGGCCAGCCTGACGAGCTGGATGGCCATCGAGCCGAGACCGCCCGCACCGCCCCAGATCAGCACGGGGTCGCCGGGGCGGACCGTGTTGCCCTGCCAGCCGAACAACTGGCGGTAGGCGGTGGGCCCGGTGAGCAGGAAGGCCGCCGACTCCTCCCACGACAGATGGGCGGGCTTGGGGTGGCACTGGTACTCGTCGACGCGGCAGAACTGCGCGAAGGAGCCGTAGTTGGTCTCGTACCCCCAGGCCTTGATGCTCTCCGAGACCAGAGGGTCCGTGCCCATCCGGATGTCCTCGGCGGTCTCGTCCCACTGACCGCTGGTGAGCAGCACGTGGTCACCCACCTTGACGTTGCGGACGCCTTCGCCGACGGCCCATACCACACCGGAGGCCTCCGAGCCTCCGATGTGGAAGTCCTCGGGCCGGCCCTGGCGCTGCCGCATCCCGATGACGTCGACCGGCTTGCCCAGCGAGGACCACACGTTGTTGTAGTTGATGCCGGCGGCCATCACGTAGACCAGCACCTGGCCCCGGCCCACCGCGGGGGTGTCGACGACCTCGGTGCGGAACGCCTGCTTCGGCTCTCCGAAGCGGTTCTGGCGGATCACCGAGGCGTACATCTTCGGCGGGACCTCACCCAGCGGCGGGGTCTCACCCATCTCGTAGAGAGCCTTCGTCATGATTTCTCTCCCACATCTGCTCTGTCAGGTCTGGGCTGCTCGCGGTGGTCGCGGGCCGGTCATGCGGTCGTTGTGTCCTCAAGGTGCGGCGGGACCGGACGATTCGGTGACGAGGCCCGCCAGCCAGGAGTCCACCGCCGCCGCGGTGGTGCCGGCGTGGTCCTCCAACATCGAGTAGTGGTTTCCGGTCACTTCGACGATCGTGTCCACGTGCTCGGGCGGTGCCGCGCGCCCGTCGCCGTCCGCGGCGCCGGCCGGCATGGGCTCGCTCGCCCGTACGAGCAGGGTCGGCGCGGCGAGCTCCGGCGCGGCCCAGTCCTCGAACAGGCGCATGTAGCGGCCCATCGCGGTGAGCTGTTCGCCGCCGGACCTCATGAAGTCCAGGCGCTGCGACTGCGCCTGGGCCATCGCGTTGAGCACCTGGTGGTCGAAGGGGACCTCTCGGCTGAAGCTGTCGACCATCACCACGGCCGCCGGCTGCTCGCCCGTGGCCTCCAGGTGTGCCGCCACGCCATGGGCGATCCAGCCGCCCGAGGAGTAGCCGAGCAGGACGACCGGCTTTCCGCCGGCGCACTCCCGTACGGTCTGCGCGTGCAGCCGGAGCACGACGTCCGGATCGGACGGGACCGGCTCACCCTTCTCGTAGCCGGGGTGGACCAGCGCCCACACGTCCAGCCGGTCGCGGAAGGGTGCGGCGAACCGCGCGTACTGGTGCGCCCCAGCCGGTACGACGTACGGCGAGATGCACATCAGCGCGAGGGGACGGTCGCCTTGCGACAACCGTACCGGGGCGGGCCGCCGGGCCAGTTCCTCGGGCCGCTCGAACGAAGGCCGGAAGCGGGCCGCCTCCATCAGCATCCCCATGGCCTCGGCGGCCGTCCCGTTCTCGCTCGCGTGCCGGTAGAGCTGCACCAGCATGTCTGCGGGCCGCTCCTCCGCCGCGCCGCGGCCGGCGCCCTGGAGCCGCGTCAACAGGTGCTTGGCGAGCCTGGCGGGCGTGGGATGGTCGAAGGCCAGTCCGGCGGGCAGGTGGAGACCGGTCGCCGCCGACAGGCGCCGGCGCAGGTCGATCGCGGTGAGCGAGTCGAAGCCGAGCTCCAGGAAGTGCGCGGTGGGCAGCACGTCCTCGGCCGACGCGTGACCGAGGACCACGGCGCTCTGGGAGCGGATGTGCTCCAGCAGCCGCTCCTCCTGCTCGGCCGGGGCGAGTCCGGCGAGCTCGGTCGTCAGCGCCGCTCCGGCGCCGGTCTCCTCGCCGGCGGCCTGCTCGGTCTCCAGGAGCCGCCGTACGTCGGGCAGGTCGGCCAGCAGCGGGCTGGGCCGTCCCACGGTGAAGGCGGGCAGGAACTTCTCCCAGTCGATCGGGGCGACGGTGAGGGCCGCCTCGTCGTGCTCGACGGCCTGGCGCAGGGCGGAGATCGCGAGCTCGGGGGCCATGACGCCCAGGCCCCGCCGCTCGCCACGCTCCTGGACCGCGTCGTCGACCATGCCGCCGCCCGCCCAGCCACCCCAGGCAACCGAGGTCGCGGTCAGGCCGCGGGCCCGCCGCCGCAGTGCCAGGGCGTCGAGGAAGGCGTTGGCACAGGCGTAGGAGGCCTGCCCACCGCTGCCCCAGACGCCGGCACCGGAGGCGAAGAGGACGAACGCGTCCAGCTCACGGCCCTCGAGCAACTCGTCGAGGTGGATGGCGCCGGTGACCTTGGAGGCCGCGGCTTCGGCGAACTCGTCGAGACCTGCGTCGGCCAGCATGGACGACCGTGCCGTGCCGGCTGCGTGCAGCACCGCGGTGAGCGGGTGCCGGGACTCGATGCCGGTGAGCAGCCGCGCGACCGCATCACGGTCGGCGATGTCGCAGGCGGCGATGGTCACTTCGGCGCCCAGGGCGGTCAGCTCCGCGTGCAGTTCCTGCGCACCGGGGGCGCCGGGGCCACTCCTGCTGGTGAGCACCAGGTGCTGCGCGCCCGCGCCGGCCAGCCAACGGGCCAGGTGCCGGCCCACGCCGCCGGTTCCGCCGGTGACCAGGACGGTGCCGCGAGGCCGCCAGGGTGTCGCGGGCTCCACGTCGGCGGGCCGCGCCCGGACCATGCGCCGGCCGTAAACGCCGTCGGCACGCACGGCGAGCTGATCCTCGTCGTGCTGGGCCAGCACTCCGGCCAGGCGGCGCAGTGCGTGCTCGTCCAGCTTCTCTGGCAGGTCGACGAGACCGCCCCAGCGCCGGGGCAGTTCCAGTGCGGCGACGACGCCCAGGCCCCAGAGCTGTGCCTGGCCGGCCTCGCGCAGCGGGTCGGTGGCTCCGGTGGACACGGCTCCGCGGGTCGCGCACCACAGCGGTGCCTGGACGTCCACGTCCCCCAGCGCCTGCAACAGGGTGACGGTCGTGGCGAGGCTCGCGGACAACATCGGGTGGGCCGGGTGGCAGCCGGGGGCGAGGCCGAGCATCGAGATCACACCGGCGGGCTGTTCGCCGCCGAGTTCCTGGGCGAGCCGGTTCGCGGCCTGCGCGCGGTCGCAGTCCACGGGGAGTTCGACGACCCGCACCTTGGCGCCGTGGGCGCCGAGCACGCCGACGACGCAGGGCGCCCACTGCTCGTCCGCCAGTCCGGCGGGGAGGACGGCGAGCCACAGGCCCTCCAGGCCGGGGGCCGGGTGGTCGGTCAGCCGCCGGAAGGAGACGCGGTAGCGCCAGCCGTCCACCGTGGACTTCTCGCGGCTGCGCCGACGCCACGCGGACAGCACCGGCAGCGCCGGGCCGACGAGGGCGGCGTCGTCCGCCCCGAGTTCATCGGCGAGCCCGGACAGGTCCGTGTTCTCCACCAGCTCCCAGAACCCGGCCTCGACCGGATCGGTGCCCGCGGGCACCGGGTCGGCGCTCTCCAGCCAGTACCGCTGCCGCTGGAACGCGTACGTCGGCAGGTCCACGCGCCGTACCGGTCGCCCGGCGAAGGGGACCGTCAAGTCCACGGGTACGCCGCTCACATGCAGTTCGGACACGGAGCGCAGGAAGCGGTCCATGCCGCCCTGGCCTCTGCGCAGCGAGGCGCCGGTCACGGCGTCGGCACCGGCCTCCTCCGCGATCTCCTGCACCGCGCCGGCCAGCAGCGGGTGCGGGCTGCACTCGACGAACACCCCGTGGCCGTCGGCCAGCAGCGTCCGCAGGGTCCGCTCGAACTCCACCGTGTGCCGCGCGTTGCGGTACCAGTACTCGGCGTCCAGGCCGGTGGTGTCCAGCACCGTGCCGGTCACCGTGGAGTAGAAGGGGACGTCCGCCGCGCCCGGCGCGACCGGGGCCAGCAGCTCGAGCAGTTCGGGGCGCAGGCTCTCGACCTGGACGGAGTGCCCGGCGCCGGTGGCGCCGCGGACCTTGCGCACGCGCACGCCCTCGGCTTGGAGTTCCGCCAGTAGTTCGTCGACCGCATCGGCCTCTCCGGAGACGGTCAGGGCGGCGGGCCCGTTCACGGCGGCGACCGACAGCCGGTCCCCGTACTTCTCCAGCCTCGCGCGGGCCCGGTCGGCGGGCATGGCGACCGCGAGCATCGCGCCCTTGCCGATGAGCTTGGTCAGTGAGCGGCTGCGCAGCGCCACGATCCGGGCCGCGTCGTCCAGCGTCAGCGCGCCCGCGACGTACGCGGCGGCGACCTCGCCCTGCGAGTGACCGACGACGGCGGCAGGCGTCACACCGTAGGAGCGCCACAGGGCGGCCAGCGACACCATCACCGTGAACAGCGCGGGTTGGGCGACCTCCACCTCGGCCATGCCCGGTGCGCCCGGCTCGGCGCGCAGGACCTCGAGCAGCGGCCGGCCGACGTAGGGGGCGAACGCCTCGGCGCAGGCCTTCGCCTGCTCGGCGAAGACCGGGGAACTGTCCAGCAGTTCGCGGGCCATCTCCGTCCACTGCGAGCCGTGACCGGGGAAGACGAAGGCGACCCGGCCGGAGGCCGCGGCGGTGCCCTGGACCACGGTGTCCGCGGGTTTGCCGTCGGCGAGCGCCGCGAGCCCGGCCCGCAGCTCGTGCCGGTCACGGCCGACGAGCACGGCCCTCTGCTCCAGCTGCGTCCGCGTGGTGACGAGAGCGCGGCCGACGTCGGGCAGGGAGAGCCGCTCTGTGCGGTCGAGGTGGTTCAGCAGCCGGCGCGCCTGCTCGCGCAGGGACCGCGCGGTCTTCGCGGACAGCGCCCACGGGAACACGTCCACGGGCAGGGCGGTGGAGGCGTCCTGCGTTTCGGGGCCCTGCTCGGGGCCCTGCTCGTCCTCGGCGGGCCCGGTCTCCGTTGCCTGCTCGATGATGGTGTGCACGTTGGTGCCGCTCATACCGAACGAGGAGACGGCCGCGCGCCGGGGCCTGGCGTGGTCGGGCCAGGCGGTCTGCTCGGTCAGCAGGCGTACGTTCCCGCCGGCCCAGTCGACGTCCGGGGTCGGCTCGTCGACGTGCAGCGTCTGCGGCAGAACGCCGTTGCGGATGGCCATCACCATCTTGATGACGCCGCCGACGCCCGCGGCCGCCTGCGAGTGGCCGATATTGGACTTCAGCGAGCCGAGCCACAGCGGTCGGTCCGCGGAGCGCTCCCTGCCGTAGGTGGCCAGCAGCGCCTGCGCCTCGATCGGGTCGCCGAGCCGGGTGCCGGTGCCGTGGGCCTCCACGGCGTCGACCCCGTCCGGGTCGAGCCGGGCGTTGGCGAGCGCCTGCCGGATGACCTGCTGCTGGGCCTTGCCGCTGGGCGCGGTCAGCCCGTTGGAGGCGCCGTCCTGGTTGACCGCGCTGCCGCGGACCACGGCCAGGACCTCGTGTCCGTGGCGGCGAGCGTCGGAGAGCCGCTCGACGAGGACCAGGCCCACGCCCTCGGCGAAGCCGGTGCCGTCGGCGCAGGCGGCGAACGCCTTGCAGCGGCCGTCGGGGGACAGCGCCCGCTGTCTGCTCGACATCGTGAACGCGGACGGGCTGGACATCACCATCGCACCGCCGGCCACCGCCATCGAGCATTCGCCGTTGCGCAGTGCCTGAACGGCGAGGTGCAGGGCGGTCAGTGAGGACGAGCACGCGGTGTCGACGGTGACCGAGGGCCCTTGCAGCCCGAAGGTGTAGGAGAGGCGGCCGGCGATGACGCTGGCGGAGTTGCCGCTGGAGAGGTAGCCCTCGACGCCGTCGGGGACCTTGAGCGGACGGGCGGCGTAGTCCTGGTAGCCGGAGCCGATGAACACGCCGGTGCCGGTGGAGCGGACCCTGTCGGGGGCGATCCCGGCCCGTTCGAAGACCTCCCAGGTGGTCTCCAGCAGGAGGCGCTGCTGCGGATCCATCGCGACGGCCTCGCGCGGGCTGATCCCGAAGACGGCGGGGTCGAACTCCGCTGCGTCGTACAGGAATCCGCCCTGGGTGGTGTAGGTGGTGCCGGGGTGGTCGGGGTCCGGGTGGTAGAGCTGCTCGACGTCCCAGCCCCGGTTGCCGGGGAACTGCGAGACGGCGTCGCGTCCGGAGACGACCAGTTCCCACAGGTCCTCGGGGGAACGCACGCCGCCGGGGTAGCGGCAGGCCATGCCGACAATGGCGATGGGCTCGTCCAGTACGGCGGCGGCCGCTGCCGGGACGATGTCCTCGGGGCTCTGGCTGCCGGTGAGTTCGGCCCGCAGGTGGGCGGCGAGGTCGGTGGCCGTGGGGTGGTCGAAGACGAGGGACGTGGGCAGCGCCAGACCGGTCTCCTCGACGAGCCGGTTGCGGAGTTCCACCGCGGTCAGGGAGTCGAAGCCGAGATCCCTGAAGGGCCGGTCGGCCTCGATCGCCCCGGCCCCGCAGTGTCCGAGCACCGCGGCCGCATGGCTGCGGACGAGCTCCATCAGGAGGCGTTCCTGCTCGTCCTGCGAGAGCCCGGCCAGGCTCTCGGCGAGCGCTCCGGAGCCGTGGGGCTCCTCGGGGGTGTCCTCTGCGAGTGCTCCCCGCACTTCGGGGAGGTCACCGAGCAGCGGGCTGGGGCGGCCGAGGGTGAACGGCACGATGAAACGGGCCCAGTCGACGTCGGCGACGGTCAGCAGGGTTTCGTCGCGGCCGAGTGCACGCTGCAGCGCGGTGATCGCCGAGCGAGGTGCCATCGCGCACAGTCCGCGGCGGCGCAGCCGCACCTCGTCGTCGCCGTCCTCGACCATGCCGCCGTCGGCCCAGGGCCCCCAGGAGACGGAGGTCGCGGCGAGTCCGCGGGCGCGGCGCTGCCGGGCGAGCCCGTCGAGGAATGCGTTGCCGGCCGCGTAGGCGGCCTGCCCGCCGCTGCCCCAGACACCGGAGATGGAGGAGAACAGGACGAAGGCGTCCAGCTCCTGCTCGCCGAGCAGTTCGTCGAGGTGTGCTGCTCCGTCGGCCTTCGCGGCGAACGCGGCGGCGAACGCGGCGGGGCTGGTGTCGGTGACCAGGCCGGCGTCGGCGACTCCGGCGGTGTGCACGACGGCGGCGAGGGTGTGCTCGGCGAGCAGGGCCGCCACGGCCTCGCGGTCGGCCACGTCGCACGCGGTGACGGTGACCTGTGCGCCCAGCTCCTCCAGTTCGGCGCGCAGTGCGGCGGCGCCGGGGGCGTCCGCGCCCCGGCGGCTGGTGAGGACGAGATGGCCGGCGCCCTCGCGTGCGAGCCAGCGGGCGACGTGGCCGCCCAGGGCGCCGGTGCCCCCGGTGACGAGGACGGTGCCCCGGGGCTGCCAGCGGCGGGTGGCCGGGCCGGCCGGTGCGTGCGCGAGCCGCCGGGCGAAGACACCGGGGGCGCGGATGGCGAGCTGGTCCTCCGCCCACCGGCCCGCCCGTACCTGGCCCAGGATGCCGGCGAGGCGGGCCGCGGCCTGGTCGTCGAGAGTCGCGGGGAGGTCGATCAATCCGCCCCACAGCCGGGGCAGTTCCAGGGCGACGGTCCGGCCCAGGCCCCAGACCTGAGTGTGCCGTGCGTCGCGTACGGCGTCGGAGCCGTCGACGGCCACCGCGCCCGAGGTGAGGCACCACAGGGGGACCTCGATGCCCGCGTCGGCCAGGGCCTGGACGAGCAGCAGTGTGGGCAGTACGGGGTTGCCGGTGACGAGCAGTGACAGCACGCCGTCGACGGGGCCGAGCCCGCTCATCTCCCGGGCCAGTTCGGTGCGGTCACTGGCCGGGCCGACGACCAGGGTCCTCAGTTCGGCGCCGCTTGCGGTGAGCGCGGCGCGGACCGGGGCGATCTGTGCATTCTCCTCCGGCACGGCCAGCAGCCATGTGCCGGGGCGGTGCGTGCGGTCGGGGTCGACGATGCGCTTCCACGTCTCGTGGTAGCGCCAACCGTCCACGGTGGACTGTTCCTTGCGCTGCCGACGCCACGAGGAGAGCCTGGGCAGGACCTCGCTGAACGTGTCGTCGGCGCGAATGTCCAGCGTTCCGGCGAGGGCCTCCAGGTCCTCGCGATCCACGGTTTCCCAGAACTCCGCCTCGACCGGGTCCAGCGTGGTGGCGGCTGGTTCCGGCGCCTCCACCCAGTACCGCTCGTGCTGGAAGGCGTACGTCGGCAGGTCCACTGTCCGGGCGCCGGGGAAGAACGCGTTCCAGTCGACCGGGAGCCCGTGGGTGTGCAGTTGGGCGACGGCCGTGGTGAGCGCCCCCGGCTCGGGGCGGTCGGCACGCAGCACGGGGACCGTGACCGCCTTGTCCAGGCACCCCTGGGCCATGCCACTGAGGACGCCGCCGGGGCCGATCTCCACGAAGGTGTTCACGCCCTGCTCGTGCAGGGCCTGGATTCCGTCGGAGAAGCGGACCGCCTCGCGGACGTGGCGGACCCAGTAGTCGGCGGTGTACGCCTCGACGAGCCCGCCCGTAAGGTTGGAGACGATCG
>NZ_JBIRST010000032.1:0-70035 GCF_044334385.1 Streptomyces sp. NPDC020801 | reverse complement strand
CTCTGACCTCGGCAAGATCACCAACAGTAACCACCGCCGACGGCCCGACCAGCAAGCACGCATGCCTCTACATACACAAAGGAATTGACAACCTCGCCGCGGCGAACTCGTCGGACTGCGCCGGTGCGATGTGCACTTCGTTCCCGACTCACACTCGCTGAACTGCGCTGTCGCAGGCAGTCACCTACACGTCGTCCGCCGCGACAACGTCAACCGCGCCTGGGCCAAGTCCCGCAACTCCCGTGCCGTTCCGGTCGATTCCCTGCTCGTGCAGGCTCACGACCAGTACGTCCTCGAACGGGCCGCGATCCCCGCGGCGGCCACCGGTGACTTCCTGCTGGTGAACCTGTTCCGCGGCCGCATCGGGGCCCCGATGCGGCTCGGAGCGATCAACGAACTGATGGCCTCGCTCAGCCGCCGCGCCCACCTGGAGCGCCGTATCCGCCCGCACCAAGGGCGCCATGCCTTCGCGGACAACGTCATGGCCGCCGGCGGCCAACTCGACGTGCTGGCCGAGCTGTTGGGGCATGCCTCGCCGATGTCCTCGCAGTCGTACTTGCACCCCTCTCACCAGCGGCTACGGGACGCCGTCGAACGCGTCCCCAGCCCTCGACTGCCCCGACCAGGAGAATGACCATGCCCCTCACAGCCCTCTCCCGCACCCACTCCGACGCCCCGGACGGCAGCGGCGACGACGCCATCACGCGGCGGCTGCGCGCCCGTCTGGACACCGATTTCCTGGAGAAGATCGGCTGGATCGAACAGAAGCTGATCTGGCGCCCGCCCCGCGAGGACCCTCTCGTCGGCTACGAGGTCTGCCGCCTCACCGGCTGCAACACCGTGATCGGCCACCGCAAGCAGTGGTGCCATGCCTGCACCAAGAACTGGAAGAAGAGCGGTCTCACGGAGGAAGAGTTCCAGGCCGGGCACCGCCGCAGCGCCGTCGTCTGGGATGAGACGATCTGTGCACTCGCCCAATGCGAACGTCCCGCGAAGAACGGAGCGTTGAAGGTCTGCACCGCCCATTTGTGGCACTACCGCAACAGCGGCCAGAGCCTTGAGGAGTTCGCCGCTCGCACGGACCTGAAGTCCTATCCCCACCCCGGATTCTGCCGGGTCGCTCTCTGCGACTGGCGCCAGTGCACCACACGGGGCCAGGGCTTGTGCCATCCGCACGCCAAGCGGCTTCAGCTCCTGCGGGCCAAGGACCCCGATCTCGATGTCGAACACTGGCTCAAGACCACTCCCGCCCGCCGTGACGCCCGCCGGGTCGACCTGCGCGGCCTGGCACCACGGATCGTCGCGGAGATCCTCATCGGGCTCCAGGAACGCTACCGGGACGGGAACATCACCGAGATGCCCCGCCTGCGACTGCTCTGCAAGCACGCCCGGATCCAGCAGGCCGCCTCACTGGACGGCATCACCATCCCGAGCCGCAACATCGACACCCTGCGGTCCACCATCGTCAAGGCCGCCCGCCTCGCCGTCTCGGACCCCGAGTCCGAACGGCACAAGGACGTCTGGCACATGGCCGTGTTCGGACTCGACAACAGCACCATCGACTTCACCGCCATCACCCAGCCCTGGCTACGTGACGTGGTCAAGTACTGGGTCAGTGAGGAGATGCCCCGCCGTCGCGGTGACGCCATCGGCAGCGTCCTCAAGGGGTACGTGGTCAGCATGATCCGGCTCTCCGAGAGCCTGCGCCTGCACCGGCCTGACGATCACGGCGACCTCCCGGCACGGCTCGGACGCGACGATGCCGTCAGCTTCCTCAACCGTCTCGCCTACCTCACCAACACCGGTGCGATCAGCCAGCGCACCCGCATCAACGACTGCCGCAACGCCAAGCGCGTCATCAGCGACCTGCGCACCCGCGGCAGACGCCTCCCCGGCGACATCGCCCACGCCCTGCCGCCCGAGTTCACCTTCCTCGCCGAGGACGTCCCCCAGCCCGCCGAGGACGACGAACCCGGCCGGGTCCTGTCCGACCGCGTCCTGGCCCAGCTCTGCCAGGCCCTGCCCGAGCTGGAAGAACGCTCCGGCTCCTCGTTCCGCGTCGCCACGGAGATCCTGATCGACACCGGCCGCCGGCCCGACGAGGTCTGCCGCCTGCCCTGGGACTGCCTCGCCACCAGCTCCGACGGCAAGACCGTCCTGATCTACCACGATTTCAAGAACAACCGCCCCAATCGGCGCCTGCCCATCGCGGACGCCACCGCAGAAGTCGTACGCGCTCAGCAACGCGCCGTCCAAGACCTCTTTCCCAAAACCCCGCTGGGCGAACTCGCCCTGCTGCCCGCCCCGAGACGCAACCCCGCCGGCACCCGGCATCTCACCGATGCCTCCCTCAGCTCCGTCCACCGGGGCTGGGTCGATGACCTGCCCGCGCTCCTGACCGACGGCGATGTCGAGTTCAACAAGTCGGTCGTCGTCCCCTACGCCTACCGGCACAGCTACGCCCAACGGCACGCGGACGCCGGAGTCCCGCCCGACGTGCTGCGCGATTTGATGGGCCATCGCTCAATGCGGACAACTCAGATTTACTATCGCATTACGGGCAAGCGCATGCGTCAGGCGGTTGAGCGGGTGGCGGCCCACCAGTTCGACCGCAACGGCCAGCGGACCTGGCAGCAGATCCAGGGCGCCCTCGACGACGAGCACGCCCGCCGGCGGATCGGACAGGTCTCCGTGCCCTTCGGCATCTGCATGGAGCCCAGCAACGTCAAGGCCGGCGGCCACGCCTGCCCGTTCAGGTTCCGCTGCCTGGGCTGCGGCCACTTCCGCACCGACGCCTCCTACCTCCCCGAACTCAAGGACTACCTCAACACCCTCCTGCGCGACCGCGAACGCGTCCTGGCCGCCGGTGAACTCGACCCGTGGGCCCGCACCGAAGCAGCCCCGTCCGACACCGAGATCAGCAAGCTCCGCCAGCTCATCCACCGCGTCGAGGACTCCCTCGACGACCTCACCGACGAGGACCGCGAACAGATCAAGGAGGCCGCCAACACGTTGCGCCGCACCCGTCAGGTCGTCGACCTCGGAATGCCCGTCATCGGCTCCTTCATCGACCAGACCAGAAACGAACACCGCGCATGAACACCGCGAAGTGCCTCACCGATGCCCGACGCCAGGACAGCGAACGCCGCCGCACCAAGGTCATGTCCGCGCTCGACCAACTCTCCGCCCACGGCGAGGAGATCACCGTCTCCGCCGTCTCGCGAGCCGCCGGAGTACACCGCAGCCTCATCTACCGGCACCCGGACCTGCGCGCCGCCATCACCGCACGCGCCGCCGCCGAACCGCCACCCGGCACCGTCACCGGCCCCAGCGCGAGCAAGCAGTCCCTCATCGCGGACATCGCGAACCTCACCGACCGCATCCGCCGTCAGGACACCCACATCCGCCACCTCGAACAACGTCTCGCCGAAGCCCTCGGCGAGCAGGTCTGGCAACAAGCCGGACTCGGCGGACCCCCCGACCACGACGCCTTGCAGAAACGCGTCACCCACCTGGAACAGCACATCACCGAGCTGCGGCAACAACTCGCCGATCGCGACGACGACCTCGACGCCGCCCGCGCCGCCAACCGACACCTCATGGCCAGTCTCAACACCTCGAAGGACAAGCCCTGATGGAAAGGCCGGGAGTACCGGGCCTACTGGGAGGCCCCACCGGCGGGCTCGACATGGGCGGCGACGAGGCTCAGGATGTCCCGACTGCTCATGCCCGCCCTCTTTGCCGTCTGGACGAAGTGCAGACAGGCTTCGACGATCATGGCCAGGTCCGCGGCTTCTGCGGTGACGACCGCTCCACGCCCGGGCCGGAGATCGATAAGCCGGTCCCGCTTCAGGATCTGGTAACCGCGCAGGACCGTATGCATGTTGATGTCCAGAGTGCGTGCGAGAGCGCGAGCGGAAGGCAGGCGGTCACCCTTCCGGAGTTTCCCCTCGGCCATGCTGCGGCGTGCCGAGGCGGCGATCTGCTCGGCGAGGCCCAGGGGCAATGAGTGGTCGATCGTGACCAACATGTCAGGGACCTTCGTCTCCGCGAGCAAGAAGGTGGTTGGTGAGCTCGGCGGCTGTGTCCGCGTCATCGATGGTGATGACGAACTGGCTGCCGCTTGTGAGGGTGAGCCACATGGCATCGCCCTCGCGCAGTGAGATGGCGCTGAGTCCCGGGTTCCAGCGGTAGCCCCATCCTCCGATCTCGGCGGGCTTGGTCCATCGGGCCGAGGCGCTCTCGATGCGTTCGAGGGGGAAGCGCCGTCGCAGAAACGGCACAAGCAACGAGCCAGCTGTGACCCCGCGGCGGGAGACCGTGACGCGGATGGCGCCGACGGTGAGAAAGGCGGCTGGGAACATCAGGAGCCACAGCATGAAGGAACGGTGATGAGGGTCGACAGCGGCCAGGACGAACAAGCCGACCGCCGAGACGATGCCAGTGGCGAGCATCCAGCCGCTGATCAAGATGCGGTGCCAGACGGTGGCTCGCTGCGGCGCGTGCTCCTGTTTCATGCCCGGCTCCGGGAAGCGAACCATACGGCGGCGGCCACGCCTGCACCGACAAGGACGTCGACAGCCCACTGGTATGACGGCAGATGAACGTTGCGTCCGCTGGAGTCGCTGACGACCCATAGCGTGGCTATGAGGTCGTAGGCGGTCCCGGCGGCGAGGCCGCAGCAGAACGTCCTCAGCCCCCTGGCGGCCCTGGGGGCCGCCTTGATGGAGAAGACTACGCCGAGGGCACCGATCGTCTGGATGGCGAACAACAGCAAGTATTGGCCAAGCGTTGTCGCTGGGGTGCTGTATCGGTCGGCGTTGCCGCCCAAGGTGAAGTGTGTGGCGATCTTGTCAGGTAGGGATCCCTGGAACAGCAGAAATGCGGTGACGGTGATCAACGCCGCTCCCGCGAAGGGGGCGGTTGCCTCCACCATCAGACGGGCACGGCTCGGGGCCGGGGCAGGGTTCTCTAACACGAGCGTCAGGTCCTTTCTGTGAAGCACGTCACCGACGATTGTTCGCCTTGACATAGAACGATTGCATCGCTCTGACGCTTCATTTGCCCCGCCCTTATGACACTCATGCGCGCCCCGAAGAGCTTGGCTTGATCCCTGCCGGTGATCCATTAAGTGATTGGAACCCATTTCGAACGCTTGTAGCGTTCACTCGTCCACGCCCAGAGGTCGCGCTGAGTGACCACTGGACTATCTCGTCGCACCACAGGAGTCAACTATGCGCAGACGCGTGAGCGTCGCCATCGCCGCTGTCGCCGTCCTCGGACTCGGCGGCACCGTGGCCCAGGAAGCCGCTGCATCCTCGGCCACGACCCACATCGCTTCCTCCTTAACCTCGGCGCCTCACTCGAAGGCGGAGGCAGCCAAGGACGGCCGGATCCTCTTCGAAGGCTTGGCCTTCGCCCAGGGCCCGGTAGCGGACAAGCTCGCCCAATCAGGCAAGTTCGTCGATGTCGCCACCCTTCGGAAGAAGAACAGCACCGCGGAGCAGAGGAAGGCCGTGACCGTGGTGCTGGACAGGATCCAGAAGCAACACCCGGACTTCTTCAGCTCCTTCTCGGCGAAACTGCGCTCCGGCAACCCGCAGCAGGTGGAAAGCGGCATCGATGAGGCCGTCGGCATCCTCAAGTCACTGTCGACCACGAAGGTCAAGGCCGGTGACACCGGTGCCGGCATCGGCAGGTGCGCCAACGTGGTGCTAGCCGTCAACGTGCTTGTCGCCATCAACCTGGGTGGCGTGGCAAACGTCTCGGTCGCCGTGAACGTTCAGGCGGCCAAGTGGGTAACGACCACGTCCCACTTCTGGTCTGCCTCCGAGAAAGGGCAGAGCTCCCTCAGCAGGGATGAGGAGATCGCCCAGCTGACGCAGGTCCTGGCGGGTTAATCCAGCCGCCGGTCGCGAGTCCGGCTGTCATGCTTATGGCAGCCGGACCGCCACCTTCCCCTGTTCACCTGCACGCCAGCTCCCGCGCTCTGCGGACCAGTCGAGGGCACAGCAACCATGCGTCTCACTCACACCATTCGTCTGCGCTCACGCGGTCCAGCCCACTCTGCGACGGTACCCCGCGCCTGGATCACGGTAATCTCCGCGATTTGGGTCGTCGTGTGCCTGTACGTCGCCCAAAGCTTTCTGCCGCATAACGTGATCTCGTTGCCTGGGCAGGGCGGCATCCGGAAGGTCGCCACCGTTGCGGCACCCCAGGGCTGGGCCTTCTTCACCAAGTCAGGGAAGGACCCCCAGTACGCTCCGTACCGCATGGCCGACGGACACTGGCACAGCGCCGCTCTCACGCCGCACTCCAAACCATCGAACGCCTTCGGGTTTGACCGGGCCTCCAGAACGCAGGGCGTCGAGATCGCTCTGCTGATGCACCAGAAGAACCTCAGATGGACATCATGCGACGAGGCACAGCCAGTGAGCGCCTGCCTCGCTCACGCGCCGGCGCCGGTCGCTGTGACGACCAATCCTTCGCCGGCTCCCACCCTGTGCGGTCGGGCCGCTGTCGTGGAAATGCAGCCAGTCCCCTGGGCATGGCGCCACCTGTCCCCTGAACGCCACACTCCCACACGTGTTGCCGTCTGGAGCCTGAAGTGCCCGTGACCCAGCGCCCTATCCCGCTGCCTTGGACCAACCTCTATGGCTTAGCTCGCACTCTCGTCGCCCTTGGCACGGCCGGGACCCTGGCTGCCTCGAGCGCCGAGACTCTTTTCCGCCCGGTGGCGACCATTGGCGACTATCCATTGTGTACCTCGACCACCGCAGCGAGCGTCTTCTGCCTCGCCCCCCACGACTACGCTCATTTGACCTGGATCAAGTGGGCATGCGTGCTCGTCCTCCTGGTCGTGGCCTCCGGCTGGCGGCCACGGTTCACTGCGCTGCCGCACGCGTACATCAACTACAGCGTCTTCTCGGGCATAGCCATTGCCGACGGAGGCGACCAGGTCGCCCTTATCCTCTCGGTGCTGTTCGTACTGCCAGCCATCGGAGACAAGCGCCGGTGGCATTGGGAGCCGCAACAGCAGGCGTCGGGCTCACCCGCCGCCGCCTTGCTGGCGCTCATCGGCACCAGCGGTCTCGTCATGGTGCGTCTGCAGATGGTCGTGATCTACTTCCAGGCCGCTGTCGCCAAACTGCCCCACGCGGAATGGCAGGACGGAACCGCCATGTGGTACTGGGGCAGCAACCTCGACTTCGGACCCGCTCCATGGCTCAACACGCTCGTTGCGCCCGTCATCGCCACCCCGTTGGGGGTGGCGATGATGACCTGGGTCCCTCTGGCGATCGAGCTCTCGCTGGCCATCTGCCTCCTGCTTCCACAACGCCAGCGATGGTGGGTGATGAGCGCAGGGCTCCTCTTCCACCTCTCCATCGCCCTGATCATGGGCCTGTGGAGCTTCGCCCTGGCCATGGCCGGCGGCATCCTGGTTCTGTGCCAGCCCCTTGGAGGGTCCATTCACCTCCGCAGGGTTACGCGCCCTGCCCATGCGGCTGCCACAGATGCCCCTGAAGCCGAACCAGGACCACCGAACGAGCGGGATGGTTCATCCGCTCCGTCGGCCAGCGTGGCGCAGCCGTCCCAGTGACGACGGACCCCGGTCGGTGACACGGGCCTGGCGCCAGCCGCTTACTCGTACGCCCAGGCCCGGCCGGCCTGACGGTGTTCCTCCACGGAGATGGGGCTACTCCAGTACGCATGTGGGCGGTGTATGGCAGGCCGTCGAGGTGACATCCGGGGTGGATGAGGCGGGCAAGGCCGCGTTCATACACGGTGGTTGTGGACTCGCCGGTCAGGGCGGTGGCCTCCACCGTGATTTTCAGGGGGCGGGGGACGAGGCCGCGGACGTCGAAGAAGCTGAGGCAGCCCTCGTACTGCTCGTCCGTCTCCTCGGAGCGGTCGGTGATCCGGGGACTGAGCAGGATGACGGCAGGGGCGTCGTCGGCCGGCAGAACGACTGCGGCGGCGCGGGCGATACCGATCTGCGGGGCGGCGATGCCCCTGCCCCTTGGCGAAGGGATCTGACCGATGCGCTCGATGGCGGCGAATAGTTCGTCCACGGTGCGTTCGGCAGGCAGATCCAAGGCACGGGCCGGTTCGGTCAGGATGCTGGCGCCGTGCTGGACAACGCCGAGGTCTCGCATTCGCTGGCTGGGCCGCACGTCAGTCACCTGAACTCGGCCCGGTACTCCTGAAGTTACGGCCAGGTGCCAATTGGCACCTGGCCGTAACTTCAGGAGTACCGGGCCAGAAAGCCGGATACGTGCACGACACCTGTCGCACAGACCCGCCCACATCTCCACCTCGCTGGCCAGGCACAACACGACCGGCACACACAGCTACGAAGCAGTAGCCATACAGAACGGCACGACCGTTGAGGGCACCAGTAAGGGCGACAAGGCCGGGGCGATCCTGCGCCGTAAGGAGTACGGGCGCCGGGGCGGTATGGCGTTCCGCTGGGGCTACGACATGCAGGCGTGGTACCTGCGTAACTCCCGTGACGGGGATGCGGACATGTGGACCGTGCGCAAGCTGCGCGGCTACCTGGAAGAGGCCGGGTACACGGTGGCCGTGGTCATCGACAACGACGCCGAGCGTGCTTACGCCGATGCGGTGCAGGAGCAGTACGACCGGGCCGGGGACCGGGCCGAGCGCTACAGCGGATACGCGGCGAACGCGTCGGCCCGTAGTGAGGGGGCGTGGAAGGCGTCGCACGCCATCGCCGATCACATGACGGGTGAGCCGATCAAGCTGGGGCACCACTCCGAGCGGCGCCACCGTCGGGACATCGAGCGCATGGATAGCCACATGCGGCGCTCGATCCAGGAGGAGAAGAAGGCCGCCTATCACGCGTCGCGGGCGATCTCTGCGGAGCACTTCGAGGAGTTCAAGAAGAACCCCGCGCGCACCCTGCGCCGCCTGGACGGCCCGGAGGGTCTGCGTAAGCAGCTCCGCGACGTCGACAAGTGGGCGGCGGGCAACTCGGCCTGTGGCTACACGCGGTCGACCACTGCGGAGGGGCTGGAGACGCTGGCCCGTGAGCGGCGCCGCATCGTGGAAAAGATCGCGTATTGGGAAGAGGTCATTGCCGAGGCTGAGCGGCAGGGCTTCAAGGTGTGGGGTAAGGCCGATTTTGAGCGCGGGGATTTCGTTCACACGGGCGGCACGTGGCGTGAGGTGCTGCGGGTGAACGCCAAGAGCGTGACCGTGCCGCACATCCTCACCCGTACCGGGGTGGCTGTGGTGCGCTCCGAAGACCGCACCTGCACGGCCGGAACGGTGTACTACGGCCGTCCGTCGCCGTGCAAGGGCGGCAAGCGGTGCACCTGTGACACGGGCACGATTGGGTATGACGCAGTGTCCGGCTGGGCGAGCGCTGCCGACATTGCGCGGCTTGAGGCGACGAAGGCGGAGCCGGAGGCGGAGCGTAAGACGTGCCCGCACTGCAAGCGGGTCGCGAACGGTGAGAAGCGGTTCAGCATGGCGCGCGGCATGTGCACCGTGTGCGGGTACGCCCGTCCGCAGAACTTCAAGCCCAAGCCGGTGCCGGACGTGGTCGAGGGCCAGGCCGAGGAGGAGCCCACGGAGGTTGCCGACACGGCGGAAATTTCCGGTGAGGGCTCGCCGGCCCAGGGCGGCCAGGGTTTTGAGGCGGCCGACGATCCGGCGCAGATTGACGAGCTGCCGGAGACTGCCCCTGAGCGGCTGGCGCGTCCGGCCGCCCCGGCCTCGGTGGCCGTGCCGGAACTGGAGGCCGCCGACGATCCGGCGCAGATCGATGACATGCCCGCCCCCGCCCCTGAGTGCGGCCCGCGCGCGTTCGGGGACATGGTGGCTGTGTTCGTGGCGTCGCAGGGTGGCAGCCCGGCCCGTCAGCGGGTGCTGTGGTGGATGCCCCGGCGGGATGGTCAGGCGGTGTGCTCCGATGCGCGTACGTCGGGCGCGCGGTTCATGTTGTGCTGGACGGCCGAGCCGGGCGAGCACGGAACGGACTGGGATTTCGTCACGGATGACGGCCGGTTCGGTGAGGTGCTGCGGGATGTGCACGCGCGGCCGCTGACGGCTGAGGGGTACGCGGAGCGGCGGCCGGGCACGTGCCACCCCGAGCGGTGGTGTGGTCATGCATGGCCGTGCGGCCGGGATGCGGAGGCGTGGAAGGCTCGTCAGCCGAAGCGCCGCTTGCAGCTGCTGAGGGAACGGCAGGCTGAGGCGCGGGCGGCGAAGAAGGGCCGGCTGGCCGCAGTCAGCGAGTCGGGGGCGGAAGCTTCCGCGCGTGAACTCCCGCTCGCTGACGTGGTGTCGGACCCGTCCAGCGTGGAGGTCATGGACACGGAGGGCGGCGCGCCGGTCGAGGCTCCGCGTACGGACATTGAGCGGTCCGTGGCGCGATTCCTGGACGAGCGGCGCGCGGCGGACACTGTTCCCGGGTTGGGCTGGTCGCCTGCCATGGCCGACGTCGTCGGCTACGCGGCGGCGGGTGAGCTGCACGCGGACGGCGTTGGCGGATTCAGGCGCGGCGAAGACGTCGGAACGCGGCGGGTGGACCGTGAGCGGGTGCGGCTGCTGATCGGCGCCGGATTCCTCAAGGCCCCTGAACGGGCGCTCCCCGGACCGGTGGAGTGCACAGCGGACGGCCGCGAAGCGTTGCAGCTGGTCGCTCTGAATCCGGCCGGTCTGCTTCCCGAGGGCGAGGCCATGGGCGCCGTGCGGCACGCGAAGCGTGCGAATCAGTGGATGAGCCGAGAACGGCAGGAGGCGAACGCCCTTACTCCCCTGCCTGGCGGCGAGGAAGTCGCGCGGCGCAGGGCGGAGGCTGCGCGCCGTATGGAGGAGTGGGAGCGGGAGGCGGCCGAGCGGCGCGCGAGGACGGGCGCGATCCTTGCCCGCGCGGAGGAAGAGGAAGCGGAGGAGCGGCGGCAGGCAGAGGCTCGGAGGGCGGCGGAGGCCGCGCCGTGCGTGAACTGCGCGGGCGTGTACCCGGTAGAGGCACGGTGCGGTGAGTGCCGGGACCGCGCCGCGGCTGGCCTGCCCCTGGTGGATGCTCCCCGGGACGTAGTCGACGAGCAGATAAGGGAGCGCCGGGCGCTCCCCGCTTCCCCGGTGCGCAAGGCCCTGGAAGCGGGCGAGCGGAAGCCGATCGTCACGCCGTACACCGGACCGTCGCGGGTCTTCGAGGTCGAGCCTATGGAGTCGTCCGAAGTGCTCCAGGTGCGAGCCCTGGCCGCACGGCTGCGCGCAGCCGATGACGTCGAGGTTGTCGCGGAGCCGGCCGCGCGGAATTGGTTCGAGCCCGCTGTAGTGCCGGCGGCCGTTGTCGAGGACCGTGAGGACGAGCACCAGGACCAGGGCGCGCCCGCACTTTCCTGGGACGAAATCGCCGACGAGCTGCGGCAGCTGTGGGCGGAGCTGAATGGCGACGACCAGGAGCCAGAGGACGGGCCGTCGCTGACGTGGGGCGAGGTCATGCAGGAACTGGCGGCGCTGCGGGGGGAGATCTCTCCAGCGCGGCCGGTGGCCCTGCCGGTGTGGTCGGTCCGGAACCCCCAGAGGCTGCGGCGAGAGGCCTTGTCGATCGCGGCGAGTGCGGCGCTGGTCACCGTGGCGGCGGGGCAGGTGGCCGAGGTGATGCCGCGCAGGTGGTGAAGTTCCCGGGCGGGGGCGGGTGTTGTACGGGCCGCCCCGGTACTTCCGGGGCACGTCTCCAATCCACCCAGGCCGGTCGCGCGCTGGACCCAGTGCGCCGGACCGGGCCTCACAGGCCACGAGGCGGGCCGCTGTGGGGTGTCGCTTCCGACAACTCTTGTTGGCATCGCGCCGGCGGATGCCGAGGGGGAGCCCGGCATGGGGCACGTGCGGGCTGTGCTGGCTGGCGGCAAGGACCAGGCCGGGGCTGGCCAGACGGCCGAGAGCTGCCCCCGACGTACGAGTGCCGCGCGGTACGCGGCGGCCGGTGCGACAGGTGCGGCTGGACTGCCGGGGCGGCATCGCATTCGTCGCAGGGGCCGGCGCTCCCCCGAGAATCGGGACGAGAAGACTTCCTTGAAGGTGTCCGCACCCGTGTGTGGGGGGTCTTCAAGCAGAACTTGACGTGCACTCATCAATGGTCGCTGTCATGGCCGCCGCTGTGAGCGGACCTGGTCGCGCTCGGCACCCGGCCGGGCGTCGCGGCGCCGGGTCGGCGGCATTGTTTCGGGGGTCGCGTGGCGTGGCGAGCGGACCCTCCGCCCTTGATACTGCAAAAATTTTTAGTAGCATCGACGGGACGTGCCCGAGGGTCTTCTTCGGGTACCGGGGAGGGTGGCTATCGGTCCTGGGTGCCCGTACGGGACGCGGTGGGTCTTTCGCAGAACTTGACGTGAGCACATCATTTCAAGTGTGGGGAACCGGCACTGCACCCCTGGAAGAACACGGTATTCCCAACCATCCGAAGCTTTTTAGTAGCCTCCCTGTGCTCCGCCGGGACGGCCGGCGCAGCCCTGACCGTACAGAGGAGCCGAAGCCGACATGGCCAGCCATCGCAAGCAGGACCTGTGGGTGTTGGACACCGTCTGGGAGGCCGCCAAGGCCCGTGCCAAAGACGTCGACCACATGCCTCTGGGCACTGTCCTGGACCACCTCCTGCGCGAGTACGCCGTCGGCCGTATCCCTCTGGACGTCCCCCAGGACGCCGACCGGGGCCCCGGCCGCAGCGCCAAGGGCGCTGGCGTCGACCCCGACAACTGGAAGGCCGCCGCGGAACGTGGCGAGGCCGACGGCCTGTCCCCCTCGCGCGTGGCCGAGCTTCTGCTCACCGATTACGCCGCCGGGCACCTCGAACTGACCGTGTCGGTGCGGGCCAAGAAGCGCGCCCGCCGCGCGTGACGTACGAGGGCGACCCAGTTCGATGCCATCTGGACGAGTTCGTCCGGCGTGCAACCGGGAGCGTCAGGGGCCAGGACGAGGAACGGCTGATTTGTCGGGGCGAGCTCATCCGGCGCGGACCGTAGTTGGCCGACCGTCCAGGTGTTCGCGGCGTGGTCGTAGGACGCGGTGCGCGTACCCACGCGCCGCTTCGTCATCCCCAGAGATTCTCGGTGTCCCAGTCCCGGCTTGCCTGGTTGACGAGGCGGGCCATGGACTCCGGGGCAGGTTGCCAGTCGCGGGAGACACGCGGGGCCTCGGCGGCCAGCCGGGCAAGAGCCCGCTCCCAGGACAGGACATCGTGGTCGTTAAGGAGCTGCTCGGCACGGCGGCTCATGATGCGCCGACGCAGGTGGTGAGCGAGATCAGGCCGTACATCCGGGTAGGCACCGCTCTCCTCACCGGGCCAGGGCAGCCAGGTACGTCGGTAGACCCAGCCTTCGCAGAACACGCAGTGGCCGAGCTGGATTGCATGCAGCGGTGCGCGCACGGTGACGGGCATGGGCAGCGGCCGGTACACGGCCAGGGTGCCGCGGTGGCGGCAGTCGGGGTTGCGCCAGGTGCTCGGGCCCGCGCCCATCCGCCAGAACAGCTCTTCCAGCGGCATGCCCGGCTCGGTGATCGCTGTGGGGTCCTCGCACCATGGCAAGACGTCACGCAGCCACCACATGATCCGGCTGTTCCACAGCCGTCGGCCCAGTCGCCTCACCGCCGCCCCCTCCGCCTGTGGCCTGCGCCCACCGTACCCGGAGGGTCCATGCCCACGGTCGGGCTTTGTGCACGGGAGACACCTCGACGGCGGCGGAGTCGATGTTCACGAATTCAGGAGGCACCCGCCGCTGACCCAAGGGGTACATGTACCGGTGTGCCCAGACTCCAGTGGCCGAACATCGTGGACCGGGCCGCCGACATCGTTACCAGCTACGAACGGGTCGGCGGCTGCACCCTCCGGCAGGCCTACTACCGGCTCGTCTCGGAGGGGCTGATCCCGCACACCGCGCCGACGTACCGGCGTCTGTCCTCCCGTCTGGCCCAGGCCCGACGGGAGGAGCGGTTCCCCGATCTCATCGACCCGTTGCGCGAGGTCCACGTTCCGCCGGCCTGGCCAGACGCCGGTGCGTTCCTCCAGGCCGTGCCCGACTGGTTCGCTCTGGACCGGACAGCTGGTCAGACGTCTGCTCTGTACGTGGCCTGTGAGAAGGACACTCTGCGGGCCCAGCTGACCGGCTGGCTGGAGCGCACGGGCGTCCCCGTGCTTGTCGTGCGGGGCTTCGGCAGCCAGAGCTACGTGCAGGTCGTACGCGAGCGCACGGCCCGCGACCCGCGCCCGACCATTCTTCTCTACATCGGTGACTTCGACGCTTCGGGCGCTGACATCGAACGGGACTGGGTGGCCCGCACGGATTGCTGGAGCCACGTGGAACGGGTCCTGCTCACTCACGACCAAGTGCGCGAGTACGAACTGCCCGCGGCTGTGGGGAAGGCCGGCGATCCCCGTTGGGCGGGCTTTGCCAGCCGATACGGCCTCGACCCCGGCCGGCCGGTGCAGTGGGAGGTCGAGGCGCTCGATCCGACCGAGCTTCAGCGCCTGGTCCTCGACGCGGTCGCCCCGTACATCGACCAAGCCGTGCTCCGCGATCGCATCGCGGAGGAAGAACGGCAACGGAGGCAACTTAGGGCCTTCGTCGAGGGATGGTCCCACCGTCCGTTGAGCCGTGAGTGACTCCCGAGCTCACGGGTTCGATGTCAGCGGCTGCGTGACACCAGCGTCCGCCGTTTGATGTGGGCACGGGGCGCGCCGTCCACGTGTGTATACGGCGCCCGTGAGGCGAGTTTGGTGTCGATGCAGGGCTGACCGGCTGGCGCGTGGCAGACCGGGCAGTCAACGGTGAAGGCGCGGCACTCTCTCGCGTTCCGCTCCCGGATGGCCGTTTCGGGCGTGCGGATGGGCTGCTGGTCCGAACAGAACCGCACGTGCAGCGCGGCCGCCTCCTCCACCTCGGTGCGCTTGCGCTTGCGGCACTTCCAGGAGCAGTTGCGGCAGCGCGCGATGTAGAAGGCGCGGCCGGAACACCGTGGGTCGCGCTCGGGGAGCTGGCGGTGCCGGCCTTTGCCCGTGCGCGGGCAGCGGGTTCCGTCCTCGTGCTCAGCGGTCAGCCGCCACTGTGACTGCTTGAGGCGCACGAGCGTGCCGGGAGCGACGCCGGTGCCGGAGTACTGGAGGCCACCGCTGTGATGGTGAGCGCCATGCTGGTCGTCATGGGTGCCGACCGCCACCCACCGGGCCATGTGCACCCCTATCGTGCCGGGGCACAGCTCCCCCGCAGGCGCCCCGCACGTCGGACATGTCACCGATGTGGCCGCCGCGTCCGGCAGCAGCTCGATCTCGTTGTCCTGCATCTCCCCTGACCTCACCGCGTGATTGCTGGTGCTGCCGACGCGTACGCCGCCGACACCGTCCCGGTCACGCCGCCCATGAGCGCCTGGTCGTGACGGCACTCCGGGCACAGACCATCTGGCGTCCGCCCCCCCATCCGTACCCGGCACCTGTCGCATCGAGGCTTGTCGAACCCTGAATTCGGCACCGCGAACTGTGACCGCACGTACGGTGTGCCCTTCTTGGGCAGTCGCACGCGAGCGTACCGGTAAGGCAGTTTCAGCTCTCTGTCTCCGCGGTGCGGACGCTCCCGCAGCTTCTCCATGAGCAACTCCTCCGGCCACCCGCTGCGGATCAGCGACGCCATCAGATTCACGATCCAGCCGGCTTCCTTGTGGCTCGGGTCGAACCACTCCGTCTGGTCGCGCAGACGCTCCATCAGCCCGTCCTTGAAACCGTCCCCGCTGTAGGGCATGCGGTAGACGCCCAGACGGGTCTGATCCGGGGCGAGGACGAAGCGGTCCGGACGGCGGACGATCAGAGGTTTGCCATTGCGGTCCCGGCCCGTCATCTCGCCCACGGCGTCGAACGTCACCACACCTGCGGCAACGAGACTGTGCCCGATCTTGTCCACCGTGTGGCCCGTGCGCAGGTGCATGCGCACCGTCCACTCACTCAGCTCAAGACGCTCGGCGAGGGAACGCATGCTGATCTGGCCAGCCCAGTCACCGCGGGCGATTTTCGCCAATTCGCACAGGATGCACCTGCATGTCCGGCAGGACTCCGGCAGGGCCACCGCGGAGGCCCACATCAGTGGGGTTGGCGGCTCCTCCGGAGCCTGCGGGAGCGGAGGATCGAGCGGTACGCCCGTGGGAATGCCGTCCTTCACCATTCCGTACAGGGCCAGGTGAGCGGTGTGAATCTGTACGGCGCGGCGCCCCAGGCCCGAACGCTCCATCACGGCCGCGGTCGTCGGTACGACGGCGGGATTCTCGGCGGCCAGCTCAATGCGCGCCGACAGTGTTCTGCGACACGTTTTGCAGTCGTTCGGTGGGCAATCGCGGTGCTGCTGTGCCACGGGTGGCCTCTTTCTGGCTGCTGCCTGGTGGAGGGAGAACAGCACCCCCGCTACACTCGACAGCAGACCTACGCGCTGGTCACGCTCCAGCCCCGAAGTCCGGCCCAGGATTGCCGTCCTGGGAGTCCCCGGCTCGGGGCTTTTGCGTGTCTGGAGTTTCTGAAGATCCTACGCCTGATCAGCGGCGTGAAGTCCACGGCGTGCGGGGGCGAGCCGTCGTCCCGACGGACGCTCATCTCCACTGTTCGGCCGGACACTTACCGCCTCGCTTCCCACCAGCAGGCCACCGGTGTCACCGAGGGATAACTCCCCCTGGTGCGACCGTGGTCAGTGCGCAGTGGCCTCGTGGTGAGGGGCGCTGCCGACTCCAGACCCGCCGCAGGGGCTGGAGCAGCCGTGCGTCATGACACCGCTCGCGGGTGAGCGCGCGCCGGCTGCGGTTGCCGGGAGGTACGCCGCGCTGCCGGGTTGACGCGGATCACTTCTGCTCGGCCTTCGAGGGATCGATCAGCGTGGGTGGCTGCCCGATGGCGTCGACGGCCTGGCGGTACCAGTTGACCGGGACCAGGACGGCGACTTCGTCCTTGTAGCGCCGCAGGACGATCGCGCCCCGGACGCGGGCGCGGATCTCCGTCAGCACGGTCCCCCAGTTCTTACGCACATCTTCGGTCGTCATGACTTCTTCCATGCCGGTGAGCGTACGGGGCGTCACAGGATCTAGAGAACACCACGAGTCGCAAGATCTCAAGACACTTGAAAGTCAACGACTTTTGTGTGAGTCTCGATCTGCCGCAGAAAACACGGCGGCCCCGGACATCGGTGACTGCAACACCGGCCCGGGGCCTGGACCACTCATCCCTGCTTACCAGAGCTGATAAGGGAGTTATGGCCGTGAGCCAGACTGTACCGCCGCACGTCCCGCCCGTGGATCGCAGGTCCTCCGCCCAGGCTGCCGAGCGCCTGTCCCGCACCTGGACCCCCGCCGGGGGTGCTCGGTGAGCCAGCAGGACCTGGAGACCTACCGCCAGCACCAGCAGAGCCGCGCCGCCCTCGCCGGGGCAGCGCGTGACCAGCTCGCGCTCGGCCGCAGCCACGCCACCGACAACCTGCCGAAGTCCACCAACTCCGGTACTCCGTCGGGCGAGCGGGGTGAGCGCTGATGCTCGGACGCAGCAAGAACACCGGCAGCAGCACGAGCGGCGACCGTTGGACGCCGAAGCAGAGGACCGGACAGGACGGTCTGAACGCCCGGCTCCAGGCTGCCCGAACGGCCCCGGTCGAGGGGCGTGAGGTTCCCGAGCAGGCACGGCGGTCCGGACGCATGGACGACTGACCGGCCGGTCCGTAGTCGCTCCGGTCCGGCATCGACACCGCACCACGCGGAAGCGCACCGACCGGGGCGGCCACGGCCGACCGGCCCCCCGCCGCCACGGCGGGAACGTCCAGCACAGAACGGGAACCATGCTCGTGGACAACCGCATTGCCGCCGCTGTCGCAGCGGTCACCACCACCGCAGCCCTCGTCACCCTGGGCACCGCGACCAGCGCCGCCGCCGAAACCACCTACCCGGCCGAGTACTTCGGCACCCCCCAGGCCGGGACCGGCGGCCTCATCCTCCGCACCGGGTCCGGAGCTCCCACCGACAGCGGCATCGGTGAGGGGACCCGCTTCGAATTCCTCGGCCAGTGCGTACGCGTCAACGGCGTCGACCTGATCAAGGTCCATCAGGTCGAGCCCGGCGGTTGGGGCTCCTCCTACTCCGGCTTCGTGCGCCGGCAGTACGCCAACCTGCCGCCCAACCTGCCGTGCTGACCCCCACCTGAACACCACGCCCCCGGCCCTGCCGGCCGGGGGCCCAGCCCTTGTAACCCAACATCCAGGAGGACCAACAGAAATGGGCGGTACTGCCCCCGGTACTGACCTCGGTACTAACGGTACTTTGGCCTACTTCGAGGCCCGCGCCCTCCAGATCGCCGACGACATCGCGCGGCGCATCGCCGACGCCACGCCCGGCGCTCCGTTCCCGTCGTACGACGACCTCAACGACATCTACGGCACGTCCCGCCGCACCTTGTCCCGCGCCTGCGCCATCCTCCGCGAACGCGGCCTGATCCGCCGCGTGGAGTCCTGGCGGGGAAGCGGCCACGAGATCGCCGGCCGCAGGCAGACCGGCAGGGGAGCGGCCGAAGGCTTCTGGGACCGGATCAAGACCGCGCGCGCCGGCAACGGCCCCCTGTGGCCCACCCCCGGCGACGGGGACACCTGTCCCGTCTGCGGCGGAGGCCGACGCGGCGAGCCGCACCCCGTATGGGGCTGGGCCTGTTCCTCCTGCGTCCGCACCGGAGCCGTCATCACCCACCGCTCCTGACCGACCCCGTCACCAGCAAGGAATCCCCTCATGGCTCTCTCCGTGGACGTCGAGCACATCGACAAGACGCTGTCCGAGTACGAGACCGATATCCGGCGCATCACCGACGCCGGACTGCTCGTCGACCCCAGCCCCGCCGCACAACAGCCGGCCGAGCAGACACCGGACACACCCGAGCCTCCCAGCCGGCCCCGCCGCTGGCCTGTGTGGCTCCTGCTCGCAACCTCCGTCCTCGGGGCGGTTGTTGTCGGCCTCATCGGCTTCGCCGGTTCCTACAGCGCCGTGCAGCATCTCGCCCTCGACCACGGCATCAGCCCGGCAATCGCCCGATGGGTCCCGATCGGCGTGGACGCCGGCATCGGCGCATTCCTCTCCCTGGATCTCGCGCTCGCCATGATGCGCCTGCCCGTCCCGGTGCTCCGCCCCGCCGCACATCTGCTGACCGCGGCCACGGTGTGGTTCAACGCCGCCGGGGCGTGGGGCCAAGGCGACTGGACCGGCACCGGCCTCCACGCCGTGTTGCCCGTCCTGTTCGTGATCGGCGTCGAGTCTGGACGTAACGCCGTCGCCCAGCTCGCGGGCATCGAGGACGGAACCCGCATGGACGGCGTCCGCCTCTCCCGCTGGCTCCTCGCTCCCCTGCCGACCTTCCTCCTGTGGCGCCGCATGCGCCTGTGGGAGATCACCTCCTACAGCAACGCCCTCAAGCTCGAACGTCTCCGCCGCGCCTGCGCCCGGTACATCAAGCAGCGCTACGGCAGGGTCCGCAAGGCGCCGGTAGAGGTCTGCTCCTACCGGGAGGACGTCGCCGACGGAAACGTCCGCGACCTTGACCGTGACGAGATGCTCGCCGCCCTCTCCACCATCTGCGACGAGGCCGACGCCAACGCGCGATCGATGGCACGCAACAGCCGCAAGTCTTCTCGGAAGCGCCGTGTCCACATGGCTACAACCCTTGTCGGTAAAGGGAAGCAGGCCACTTCGGGGGAGAAGGGCGACGCCGACGAACGGCCGCTCAGGCCGGCGGATCTGGCAAAGGTCCGCCGGGCTGCGAAGGCCCTCGGCGGAGCCGACAAGCTCTCCGTCAGCATCGTGAAGCACGCCGTCGGCGGCGGACAGAACCGCTATCTCATCCGCCTTCGCAACGCGGTTCAGGACGAGGAAAAGAAGGCCAAGGCCGCCGCCGCCCAGACCACCGACTAAGCAGCAACAGAGCGACGCCCGGCCCGAGTTGTCGAGGCCCGGCCGGGCGCCGCCACTCCCGAACCTCACGAGCGTCAGGAGCACCGAGCATCATGCCGGAACAAGAATCGAAAATGCGTTCCCATCGTGTGGGGACCTCATCCGAGATCGACCCACGCGTGCCCACGGGCACCACCGCGTCCGCCGACCTCGGACAGCTCGCCGAGCGGGAGCGTGGGAACCCCCCTACTCCCGCGGACAACGTCACGCCCGAATCCGCACCCGGCGCGGACGAGCGCTGGGCCCGCACCCTGCTGCTCAACTGCATGCGCCGCCCCGGCGCCTGGCAGCGAAGCACCCCGATAGATCCGGTAGATGCCCAGGTAGACAGCCCTTTTGCTCCTCTCCCCGCGGGAGAGGGGAGGGGGCAGTGACCGGCAAGACCGACTGGTGGCGTGTCAAGGTGCCGCGGAGCGAGCCGGAAGAGGCGCAGCCGGGGGCGGAGCCCGAGCGGCTCGACCTGACCCCCGACCCCCGCGACCCCGCTGGTGAATGGTGGGGCAACGTCTACGACGCCGCCCAGGGCGACACGTTCCACACCAGCGACGAGCCCGACCAGACGCAGCCTGCCACCGGCGGATGGGAGTGGACCGGCCCCACACCCCCGCCTCCCGTCACTCCTCCGCAGGCCCACGAGATCACCAAGGAGGGCCCCCGGCAGGACGCATCCAGGAGTAGGAAGGGCGCCGATCTGGTCGACGCCGCTCTGAGCCCGACCGGTTGGCACGTCAACCGCGTCAAGTGGTGCATCTACTGGGCCTCTCCCGCCCTCCTCGGCTGGGGACTCCGGCTCCTGCCGACCCTGACGGGCTGGCTCTACGACTGCGGCCGATCCGAAGGCGCTGCCGGCGCCTGCGCCCTGAGTCTCGTGTTCATCACCGCCGGAGGGCTCATCCACTGGCGCACCCGGGGATGGTGGCCGCCGCTCGCGTGGGCCGGCCGCGCCCCGCTCTCCTCGGCTCTGTTCGTCGCCCTCCTATACGCCCCGACCTCCCTCACTCACTGAAAAGGAACGTCCCTGTGTTCACCACCGCCGCTCCCGCGCAGGCCCCGGCCATCGCACCGCCGCCGACCGACCTCGGCGGGGGCACCGGCCTCGGCGCGATCACCGCCGCCGGCCTCGCCGCGATCATCTCGGCCGTGATCATCCTCGTCCTGAAGAAGGGCGGCAACGACAAGTACGCGAGCAAGTTCACGCCAGAAGTGATGCTGGTCATGGGCTTCTGCGCGTCGGCGTTCTTCGAGTCTGCCGGATGGGGCGGCCCCGGCAACATGATCCGCTCCATCGCCGCCGCACCTGCCGCAAGCTGGGGGTGGGGCGCTTGCGCCATCATCGTCACGGCGTTCGCCCTCCTGCGCAGGCACAAGAAGGGCCGCGCCGTGGTCGTCGGCTTCACCGCCGCCACCCTCTACGCTGCCGCCGGCGGCTGGTGGAACTGGCCCGGCTGGCTGATCCACATGGGCGCCCGACAGATCGGGCTGGCGGGATGAGCCTGCGCAACGAACTGAAGATCCCGTTCCAGGGATCCGCCGAACCAGCAAAACGCCTCGCACGCGGCGGTGTCCGCCTGGTCGGCGACGGCCTGGGCTGGGTCATCGCCGTGCCCGGCGAGATCCCGGAACGGGCCGTGGGAGTGCTGATCGGCGCGGGCATCATCGGGAGCGTGGCCACCCAGTTCCCGATGGTGTCCGGCACTGCGGGCGCCGTGGTTGCGGGCGTCGCGGCATGGAGAGCCGGAGCCCCGCACCCCTCCAAGATCGACTCAGACGGGGGAGAGGGCGAGGGAAAGGCCGGCCTGCGCAAAGAAGGATCTCCCGAAAATGATCACGAAACGTCAGGGGAGGGAGAGGAGGACGAGGAACCGCATGAGCTGCAGCCCCTCACTGCGGCCGAACTCGAACAGCAGCTTCCCCGTTTCGTCGAGTACGCCGTAGCAGCAGCCCACCAAGAACAGCGCGCTGGCGAGCACCTCGCGGAACTCCTCGCCGCTCTCCACCGCAACCCTCGATGGGCACTCACACACGAGTGGGACGTGGCCCGCCTCCGGAAGGAGTTGGAGACCCGCAATATCCCCGTCTCACGAGGCATCAACATGGGCGGGCGCAACCGCCCTGGAGTGCGCTGGGATCAACTCCGAGACCACCTCGGCAGAGCCCCCCGTCTGCCCGCCCCTCTGGTGCCTGACCTGACCCTCACTCATCGCCCCGCCGAGAGGGCGGACCTCCCCCTCTCCTGACCCCCCACACCGGCCCGCCCGTCAACCGGCCCAGAGGGCCACCGACAGGGCCCCGGCGCCGGTTGCAAAACCTTCCCCCCTCCCCCGCCCCACGTGTCCCCGAATCCGCCTACCTACCCCAGCTACAACGCTCTGACCTGCAAGAACTATCAGCTGCCTACATCGGCTACTCACCCCGTCTACCCCGTCTACCAGTCTGAAAAGAGATCCACAGCCGCCGCCGATCGGGCATCCTCAGGGAGACCCAATCTCCTTGAGGAGCCGACCGTGGCCTACGCGTACCGCTGCGGAACCTGCCGCACCACCTCGCCCGCCGCCCCCAACCGCCGCTCAGCAGAGGACGAATGCAACCGGCACCGCAATCTCGTGCATGGCGGCCACATCCCTGACGGCGAAGAGATCACCTCCACCGACGACGGCGGCCAGTTCATCAGGCTCTCCACAATCGGCCTGTTCTTCGCAGGGTGCGCCGTCCTGGCCCTCATCGGCTTCATACGCGCCCACCTCTGACCAGGTCGCCACGCTGGCCACCAAGGTGCACCTGGTGACTGGCGCGGCCACCTGGCCCCTGACGCCGACGAAGGAGAACTATGACAAACGAAGTGAGCTACAGCACGACCGGCTATTACGTGTACTTCCATGACAAGAAGTCCAGCCGGCCTGTTGAGGGCTGGAGCCCCGACGGCTTCCCCCTGATCCCGTCCTATGGCGACGGGCGGTTGAAGAAGGCCCAAGAGTTCGGCTCAGTCTTGGGGATAGGGACGTGCGGCCGGGTCCTCGGAGTCCTGCCGGCGGATGGATGGACGGCCCGCTACTCCATCACTGGCAACGCGGACGACCCCGAGGGCGTGATCGTCCTCCCCGTGCTCTCCTGGATCATCACGAGTGAGCGGAACGCGCATCCGGTGACGGTCGACTGGCCGGACGACCTGAGTGACGAGTACGCGGATTACAAGCTGATCGATCTCGTACCGCCCGCGGGTATCCAAGCCCCGCATCTGGTGAAGCCCAGCGACGACGAGCAGCAGGACCAGGTCGACGAGGAGAAGGACCGATGAGCCCCCGACCTCGGCGCCTTCCCTATCGACGCAGCTGCGATGCAACACGCCGTCGGTGACTCGCCCGTGACGCGCTTGGCATCCTCACCGGAGGAGACATGCGGCGAGGCCTCCGCCCACCCATCCACCAGGTTGGGTGCGAAGGCCTCGCCGCATGATCGTTTTCAGTTGGGGTTAGAGGGCGCCTACCGGATTTCGTGTTGACCGCGGTCAACACGAACCGGCGAGCCACTGGAGTCCAGTAGACGTTTCGCTAGATGCACTCGGTGCTCCGGCGCCATCTTCTCGATCAAGACCTCGTACACCGCGTCCGGGTCGTCCCAGAGAGCGTCCGCGGAAGGACCGGAGTGGCCGCCCGAAGCCTGGTTCGGAACCTGACCCACTGCGTCGGGAGCAGGGTCGGCGTTGACCGCGGTCAACGCGGCCGGGATATGCATGGCAGGTTCCGCGACGACAGTTGCAGAGGCATCGGTCTCAGGGCTCGGCGCTTCTGTGGTGTTGACCGCGGTCAACACCGGCTGCGGTGACGGGTTCGCGGACTCGGCCGTCTCCGGAGGGTTGTGCCCGTCCTCGGATGCCGGCGGTTCTGGGGTGTTGACCGCGGTCAACGCTCCCGAGGCCATGGTGTCGTCGCTCGCCGTGCCCTCGGGGGTGTCATGGGAAGCGTTGACCGCGGTCAACGCCTGCTGGCTCTTGGCGGCCTGAAGGAGGGTTCGTACCTCCTGCTTGGCCCGAGCTTCCTCCTCCTTGACCTTCTTCAGGTGCTCCAGAAGCTGGGCTGCGCTCAGCTCGGGTTGCTTCTTGTAATGGCGGGCGAGCAACCGCCCGTCTCGTTCCGCGAGGGCCCCCGAACTCAGCATGACCTGAAGCTCACCCGGAAGGGTCAGCAGAGCAAGGTGGTTGGTCACCCACGCCTTGGACTTGCCAAGCCGCTCGGCGGCGCGGGTCTGAGCGCCGGCCTCGTTTTCCTCCGCGCAGACGGCCACGAGCTCCTGGACGCCCCGGGCGCGTTCAATGACGTCGAAGTCCTCGCGGTCGAGGTTCTCCTGCAGCAGGTTCTCGATGAAGTCTTCACGGGTGGTGGCCAGGTCGTCCCGGACGACGAAGTCCAGGGCATCCATACCCACGTGGACCGCGCTCCGGTACCGTCGCTCGCCGTTCACCAAGACGTGTGCGGCAGTGCCGATCTGTTCTTCGTGGTCCGCCCACAGGTTGAGGTATGCGGCCCGGGTCACTACCACGCAGGCCGCGAGCTGGACGCGGCGTAGTTCCTCCCCGAAGCGCGTGAGCTGCTCGTCCGTGCCGAAATTCCGGCGTGGGTTGAGAGGGGTGGGGGAGACCTCGTCCAACTGGAGGCGGACCAGTTCGTAAGCGGGGACATCGCCTTGGGTGACGGCCTTGGCGCGTCCTCGAGCACTGCGGCCGCGTGGAACGCTGCCGAACGACGTTCCCTTACCGAGCTTGTCGGCGACGCTCATCCGATGACCTTCCGAGCGATGGTGCGCATGACCATGGACTGCTCGCAGTCAGGCTCGTAGGCCAGCAGCGGTTGCTTCATGCGGACAGCTTCGCGCTGTTCCTTGAGTTCGGGGATGACGGCGAGGACGGGCGGATCGCCGATGTTCTGCCATTCCTCCAGGGAGGACGTTGCGACGTAGCCCTTGCGGCTGTCGTACATGTTGACGACGAACCCAAGCAGGGCGATGTCGATGCCCATGTCTTCGATGAGGTCCTGGATCTGGTCGTACAGCATGTCGTACGCGTCGGCGGAGGTGTCCTCTGCCAGGACCGGGATGACGACACCTGAGGTATTGGGCTCTTCGCCCTCGCGGGTGCGGCCGTAGTACAGAGCGGTGTCCATGGTGTAGCCGAGGCTCGGCGGGCAGTCGATCACGATGTAATCGAAGTCCTGCTCCAGAGGTTCGAGCGCCTTCTCCAGCGCCGTCTCCTTGATACGGACTGTCCGGCTGGTGGCGAGCTTGGCATCCAGCAGGAAGGCGTCCTTGCAGGCCGGCAGGAGCCAGAGCCGGTCCTCGAAGTCGCCGCCCTTTATGGGGACCAGGAGGTCTCGCAGCTCACCCTTGGCCTCTCCGAGCATGTGCTTGGCCAGACTCGGGGCGTCGATGTCGAGCATCTGGTAGCCGAGCTGCTTGGTTAGGTGGCCTTGCGGGTCGAAGTCGATCAGCACGGTGCGGTGGCCCATCTCGCCGATGGCCTGTGACGTGCCGGCCGAGGTTGACGTCTTGCCCACGCCGCCCTTTTGGTTGCCGTAGACGATTCGACGCGCCCCGGTGGTGCGGGGCGGCCGCGGTGCCGGGGAGGGATGCGTGTCGAGCCACAGCCGGATCGACTGAGCCAGCCCTTGGTTGTAGGTGATCTTTTGGACTGTGCAGTCCTTCTTGAGCTTGCCGTACAGACCGGTCGGGAGATAGGTGGCGAAGGAGGTGCCGCCAGCAGTGTCGACCACTGGGCGGTCCTTGGCCTCACGCCAGGCCTCAACGCCCTCAGCGACAGCGGTCTGGATGTCGGTGCCCAGCTCGGCAGCACGAACCTTGAGTTCTCGACGCAGCTCGGTGGGAAGCTTGGTTACTACCTTTTCCCGATCCTCGGGGGGGTAAGGGGTGGTCATGCGGTTACCTTACTCACTGGGTCAAGCATGGTTGCGGCAGACACGGTTGTGCGCGGGGGATCGACGGAGATAGCAGATGTCCCCGGCTTGCGAGCGCCTCCTGCGTCGCGGATGGCTTCTGACCTGCGGTGGTAAGTGCACACGGTCGTCGAATGGTCTGACCGCCGTACTTACCGAGGGGATTGAGACCTGTTCGTGGCCATGGAGGGGCAATGACGGTGAGCGTGGTGGTGAGGGCGCCCCGACACCATCCGCACAGGTCCACGCTGCCGTTCTCTGTCCCCAGGCCGTCGGCTTCAACGTGGGACCCACAGCCGCTCAACGCGGCTGGTCGACCGGGATTCGCTCCGGCCAGCAGGGATTCACGTCTTCCCGACGCCTACCTGCCGGACGCGCGAGTCCCCCTTCACTCGAAAGGGGAACTGGTGCGGAGCACGACGGATCACGCGATGGTCCACACGATCGCCTCCCCCCTCACCACCACCGCCGGGCACGGCTCGGACATCGACCGGCCTACCTCCTGGCTGATCTCCGTCCTGCCCGACAGCGCCGCCGAACTCCAGCTCTGGGGCATCTGCGGAGTCCTGGTGATCGCCGCCCTGTACGGGATCGGAACGCGCCGCGTGGCAGCGCAGGGCAAGAAGGAACGCGCCGGACTCGACGGAGCCGCCGACACCCTCGGCGAAGGCCTCGCGGCCACGGCCGGCGGACTGCTCGGCGGCGCCTGGCGGTTCGTAGCGGGCCAGCCCCTATGGGGCGAGCCCAAGACCGACTCCACCTATCTCAGGCCAGGGGAGCGACTCGACCGCGCCTTGGCCGGCGACCTCGCCCGTCCTGACACAGCTATGGACGTGAAAACCCCGCAACCTCGCCGCTCCCGGACCGCCTTTCTCACCTCTCCTCGTGCACTGACGCGGATGGGTGAGACCTGGCACCGGTGGCCTGGAGCGGCCCGCTCTGCGGTTCGGATGGGAACCGTGGCGGCTGTCGCCGGATTGTGGCGGGCGCCCGAGTGGACAGCCGTGATCCTCGTCATCACCGTGCCCGTCGCGGCCGCGGTCGCCATCCTGGTCGTGCCGCGCGGCAGCCGTTCCCGCAATGACGCGCAGACGTACGGGCCTGGCCTGTGGGCGGCTCTGATCCAGGTGCTGCGGCTGTCCGCCGAGGACCAGGAACGCGGCGAGGCCTACTGGATGCTCCTGCCAGCCGACCTGTCCGACGGCGACGCACGCATCGTGATCCGCCTGCCCTTGCAGTGGCTTGGGGCCGAGAAGGAACGCGCGCTGCTCGCGCACATCCTCCACTCCCGGCTGCCCGGCGAGTGGGTCGCCTCCTACACTCAGCGCGGCCGCAACCCGTACGTGGAGTTCACTCCGAAGCCGGCGCCCAAGCCCCGCCCGCAGCTGGCCACTTCGGTGCCGTGGAGGTCAACCGGCAACCCCTACAAGGTGTTCGTCGGCCAGGCCGTCGAGGGCGATCGCATCGTCGACGTGGTGGTGGCCACCGAATCGGAGACACCGCACTGGGGCGTGGCAGGCGACACTGGCGCCGGCAAGTCGTCGATGCTCTACATCCCCGTCGTGCACGGCCGGCAGAACGGCTGGGTCGTTGACATCCTCGACAACAAGGAAAACTCCATGATCGAGGCGGAGGGGCACTCCGGGATCCGGATCCACAAGACGACCCGCGCTTGCATGGGTGCCTTCGCCGAGTTCATGACCTCGATGATCGCGGCGGAGAAGTCCCTCGGCCTGGACGGAGACCCGCAGCTGCGCACGCAGCTCGTTCCGCGTCTGCTGGTCATCGACGAGCTGCCCACTCTGATCCGGTTCGCTTACACGTGGTGGAAGCACGGGATCAAGCAGAAGGGCACGCCGCCGTTCATCGACTGGTTCACCATCATCTTGATGATGGGCCGATCCTCCGATCACCGCGTCGTGGTCGGCGCCCAGCAGTTCGACAACTCGTTGTTCGGCGGCACCATCGGCCGCAAGCAGATCGGCACGAAGATCGTCATCGGCAAGCAGGACATGGTGAGCTGGGGTGTCGCCTACGGGCAGAACGCTCCGCGCTTCGGGTACGACACCACCATCAAGGGGCGGGGCGCGTACGCCGACAACCAGACCGATCCGGACGGTGACTACGCCTGGGTGCGCGAGTTCCAGGCTGCATACATCACGCCGCACGTCCAGGAGCTGCTTACCAACGCCCCCCAAGCGCCGGCATGGTTCGACTCGGGGGAGATGGCGCCGTGGATCACCCCTGAGGCGCTCGCCCAGGCCCAGGAAGAGGCGGCGGCCGCCAACTTCCTGCCCGGCGGCAAGTTCGCTCCGTTGTCGCGGCCGGTTGTCCCGGTGCGGAGCAACAGGGGGGTTGGAGGGGGTTCTCCCAGGTCAGACCTCGGGACAGTGCTCGTTGGGACCGGTGGCGGGACAAAGATCGGGACAGCCGATCCGGATACGGCGCTCGCGGCCGAGCAGGCCGAGGACGCGTCCTTGCCCGACACGTTCTCCGTTGCCGACGCCTGCAAGGAAGGGATCCTGCCCTGGAGGTATGAGACCGCCCGCAAGTACCTGCTCCAGCGGTCCAAGGACCGCGGCGTCGCGGTGCCCGAAGGGGTCACGGACGGCAGGGTCACCTACTACACCCGAGCCGAGCTGGAGACCTGGCTAGCAGCTTGGAACACGGCCAAGGCCACTGCGTAGGGCGACGGCCCCGGCGCAAGCCGGGGCCACTCCCTCCCAACGCGGTATCGATCGCGCACCGACGTCACGCGACCAGTGCGCGCATGACAATGTGAAACCTGTTCATTACAGATATGGGAGGGGCAGCAGCGTGGCTGCGGCAAAGGAGTCCAAGGCAGCGACACTCACCAGGGCTCAGCGTGCCCTGATCGGGGTGGTGGTTACCGGCGCGGTGACCATCGCAGGCATCGGCTTCGCCGGCTCGTACGCGGCCGTCCGCGAGCTGGCCGTCAAGAAGGGCTTCGGGAACTTCTCCTACGTGTTCCCGGTCGGCATCGACGCGGGCATCTGTGTGCTGCTCGCCCTGGACCTGCTGCTGACCTGGATACGCATTCCCTTCCCGCTGCTGCGGCAGACGGCGTGGCTGCTGACGGCGGCGACGATCGCCTTCAACGGCGCGGCCGCCTGGCCGGACCCGCTGGGCGTGGGCATGCACGCGGTGATCCCGATCCTGTTCGTGGTCGCCGTCGAAGCGGCCCGGCACGCGATCGGCCGTATCGCCGACATCACGGCCGACAAGCACATGGAGGGCGTCCGCATCACCCGCTGGCTGCTCTCCCCGGTGCCGACGTTCCTCCTGTGGCGCCGGATGAAGCTGTGGGAGCTGCGCTCCTACGACCAGGTCATCAAGCTGGAGCAGGAGCGCCTCGTCTACCAGGCCCGCCTCCACTCCCGCTTCGGCCGCGCATGGCGCAGGAAGGCTCCGGTGGAGTCGCTCATGCCGCTGCGCCTCGCGCGCTATGGCGTACCGCTCGCTGACACGGCGCAGGCGGGCTTGGCCGCCGCAGGAATCAAGGTGCCGCGGCCGCAGCCCGAGCCTCCCGTGCAGCACGAGGCCCTGGCGCTCGCCGGCCTCCACGCGCACACCTTCGAGCAGGTGACGGAGCAGGACACTCTGTGGTCCACGCCGCACCACTCGGTGCCGAGCCCGCCGGACGTACCGCAGTCCGAGCAGATGCCTCATCCGGCCCGTGAGGGTGATGCATCGGCCTGGGGTGGGGGAGATGCCCCGGGAGAGAGCGGAGACGAGGAGGCCCTCCACATCGACATCGACCGCGCGACGAGCGAGGCGGTGGTGTCGCCATTGGAGCGCGAACAGCATCACGACGACGCCGAGCTGGATTCCAGTAGTCGCTGGAATGCGTCCTCGGACACTGCACCAGACCTGGAACGAGAGGATTCCAGCCCCGAGTTCCACGACGTCCTCCAGGACGGGCGGGCTGGCGTGGCCGCTGATCGGACCGGCGGTCCCACTCGGCACATCGTGCAGATGCGGATCCCCGACGAACCGAGCGAGCCGGAGCCTGCGACGCCGCAGACGCCCTCTCACGAGGTCGAGGACCAGCCAGCTGCAGACGGCGATCAGCCTCACGAAGAGGCGGCGCCTCCGGTGACTCCGGATGGCATTAAGGGAGTCGAGTTGGTGGAGTGGCACTACCGCCACCTGCCCGAGGACAAGCGGGGGCTGTCGGCGAACGTGCTTGCTCCCCAGCTGGTTGAGATGACCGGCTACAAGCAGAGCACGGTCCGCAAGTACATCGGGGACATCCGCAAGGCTGACGCCCGCGCCGCGCAGGCCGCAGAGGCGTGACATTGGAATCCGCTGTCGTCCCGGGGTGGAATGCCCTTGATCCACCCCGGCCACAAGCCGCTGGGACGCGCCTCGTTCGGACGGCCCGGCCACCATCACTCGCGGCCAGGGACCCCGGCGAAGCCGCAGCACGCGCATGGACGTGACGGGAAGCCCTGACGTCGGCGCTTCTCTTGGAAAACTCTCTGACCTGCATTTTTCCAACCTTTCCAATGAGAGGGCGACAGGAAGGTGCCCGGTGTAGGCACCGGTTCGCGGCTTGCCCACCAGGCAAGCCAGGGGCTGCGCAGCGGGTGGCGCGGGTCCTGTGGAATGCCAGTGCAGTGTCCCGAGCAGCACGGACCGCAGGGCGTTGGAACGGCCAGCCCGGGCCGGGTTGGAATGCCGCCGGCCGTACGCGGAGGTCACGTTGGAATTCACCGCCGCCGGTTCCAATGGCGCCCGGCCCTCAGCCTCGACCGCTGCTGGCAGGTCCGCGCCATGTCGAAAGTGTGGAATCTTGTGCGCCCCTGCCGAGTGATCGACCCCGTCGATCACGTCCCGCGGCGTGGTGTCGAAAGCGTGGAATCTCGTGCGCCCCTGCCGGCCGCGGACTCGGTTCCCCGACGGCCCGCAGGAAATGACGACCGGCGGGGCGATGGTCAGCGAACACAGCCCGCCCGAGAGCCCCTGAACCGCCCGCTGGCCTGCGGTGGTGAGTGAAGCACGGCTCGCTTACCACGGCCGCAACCACTTACCACCTCGCTTACCACCAGATCAGAGGCCGCTTACCACGGCTGCTCAGGCCGGGAGTTATGGCCTTGTGACGCCACTGAGGCCCTGGCGGCAAGCGGGGCGGTAAGGGCCAGAACGAAAGGTGTGGGCACAGAAACCCCTCCTGATGAGGAGCAGTCCATGCCCCCCTCCGTCCCCCGCCGCTCCCGCAGCGGCCCCCAGACCAACGGGCCGACCGATGTGAGTGCAGCGGCACACCGGACACGGACACTGCCCGTACGCCGGACCCGGCTGGTGCGTCTCGCAGTCTGGGCCGCCGTGGCCGCCGGCCCGCTCGCGCTGATCGCCAGCTGCGCACACGGGCAGTCGGCAGCCGCTCCTCGGCTGGCTCCCGTGACCCGGGCCGACGACCACACCGAGGCTGCCGCCGACCCGGCCGGGTTCGCCGAGCTGTTCCTCGGCCTGTGGCTGCGCAGCGGCACCGGCCAGGACTCCCCGGCCGCGCGGCAGCTGCACGTGATGGCGCCGTCTGTGCAGCCCCCGACGTGGGGTGAGCGCGCCCCCGGCGTGGAGCGCCTGACCGCTGTGCGCACCGCCCGGCAGGGCGACGGCGCCTGGTCGGTCACTGTCGCCGTCGAACTCAAGGACGCCGCCGGTTCCAACGGCCAGGACCTCGTCCGCTACTTCGCGCTGCCCGTCGTTGCCACAGACGCCGCCAGCGGTTCGCCCGGCTCGCAGCAGGCCTTCGCCGTCACCGGCGCGCCCGCTGAGATCGCCGGCCCGGCTGTGCTGCACGAGCCCGACGACCCGTACGGCGCGCAGGTGCCCACCGGGTCGGCCCTGGCCTCCACCGTGGGCCAGTTCCTGAGCGCCTACCTGGGGGCCGAGGACGGCGCCGAGCGCTACCTGGCCCCGGGCACCACCCTGCCCGCGCTGCCAGCGGCCGCGTTCACCACCGTGTCGGTGGATGAGCTGAAGGCGGTCAGCTCCACGGACGGCACGGCCGGCCACGACGGTGACACCGCGCGGGTCCAGGCACAGATCACCGCCAAGGACGCCGATGGCGGGCAGTGGCCGCTGGCCTACGCGCTGGAACTCAGGGTGCGCGGCGGCAGGTGGGAGGTCGTCACTTTGCAGTCCGGCCTGGAGAGCACCGCGGCGAAGACGGGTGGCACCCGCACGAGTTCGACCGCGCCCTCATCCACGGCGCAGACCACTTCAGCCTTTGAGACCCGGATCGATGCCAGCGCCCCTGTCGCCGGCGTGGAGGTGACCCGATGACGCACAACGTGATCCTGGCCGGTGAGTTTGCGAACATCGGCGACCACCTGCTCCAGGTGGGCAACGGCTGGGCGGACGGCACGCTCAAGTTGGGTCTGCTGGCCATCGTCGTCATCACCGTGATCAAGAAGCTCTCCATCAAGGCGGGTATCGGAGCTCTCCTCGGCCTGGTCGTCGCCACCGCCGTCTACAACGGCCGCGCGGACATCTCCAACGCGTTCAAGGACGAGGTCACCAACATCAAGGGCGCCCCGGCCACGCACGCCCCGCTGATCCCGGGAGGCGCCGCCCCGATCCACCAGCAGCCGACGGACGGTGAGCGCGCGTGAGCACCACCGCAGCTACGGTGCGCGTCGGGCGTAGCTACACCCGTGCCCGCCGTCACCCCTGGGTTCTGGGCAAGGTCGGGGACTGGGTGCTGCCGCTCGGCCCCTATACCCCGGCCCAGATGGTGATCGGCGCCGTCGGTGTCTTCGTACTGATCAAGACGTTCTCGTGGTGGTCGTTCATGGGGCCGGCGCCCGTCGTCGGCCTCGGTGTCCTGGTGTGGATGGCCCGTGCCACCCGCATCGGCGGCCGTTCTCCGATGTGGATCGCCTACGGGTGGGTGCAGTACGTCCTTCAGCCGAAGAACGGCCGCATCGCCGGCCGACCCGCCCGTGAGCGGGGCACCCGCCTCATGCACGGCACCTTCCTGATCGAGGACACCACGCTCGACGCCGACCACGATGCCTCCGCCGCCCGGCCTATCCGGGCGGCGAAGCCCAGCACCGGCCGCGTACGCCCGCCGGCGACTGCTGCCGCCAGCCGACGGCGCCGCTTCAGCCGCCCCCGCACGGCGGCCACACACTCCGCCTCGCCGGTGGTCCGGCCGGTGCCCACGCCCTTGCAGCAGATGCTGCGTGCCCGGCAGGAGGCCGGACAGTGAAACTCGCCATCCGTCACATCGTCGACAACCTGGTGTGGTCCTCCGGCACCGTGTGGGCGATCTGGTCGCTGACTCCGCAGGGCTCCCGGTACATGGACGAGCGGGCCCGCGACGAGTTGCAGTACCGGGTCACCGCCCTGGTGCGCTCCCTGCCCGGCGGCGCCCGCCTGTACGGGCTGTGCGCCCGTGTCGACCCCGGCGAGGTCGTCGCCCGCACCGTCGAGGGAGTCGACTACCGCAGGCACCCGCACTGGGCCGAGGTCGCCGACGCCCAGCTGCGACTGCTCGCGGGGGAGGACCTCACGACACCGGTGGAGATGCACCGGCGCACCCTGTGGCTGGCCGTTCCGCTGGAGAGGCCCGGCGCTCGCGCGGAGCTGTCGGCCGCCTTCGCCACGGCGTGGGCGGAACTCGCCGACACACTGGGCCTTCCCCCGGCGCCCGTGCCGGCCGACGAAGTCGCCGACTTCCAGCAGCGAGCCCGCCAGCTGGCCGCCGAACTCAGTGGAGGGCTCGGCCTGCGCCCTGCCCGTCCCGCGGAGATCGTGTGGATGCATCAGCACGCCGTCGCGCGCGGCCTGGAGGAGCCGCTGCTCGCCGAGGCCGAGCGCTCTGGCATGCGGGGCAGTCGCCTGGTCAGCGGAACCCTGCGCGCTCCCTCGCATGCGGACCTCGGCGACGTCCGGCTCCTCGAAGGCGGCTTCGACGACGAGTCGGAGACCGCCGCCGACCCCGGCACAGCGAGGAAGTCCGCCCGCCGTACCCGTCGCCGGAGCCAGAACGGCATGACCGGACGCCGGTGGCTCCAGGTGGAATCCGAGGCCGGCTGCTCGTATCAGGCCCAGCTGGCGCTGGCGGAGATGCCCCGGAAGTTCACCACCGCCGGCGGGGACTTCTTCACCTGGCTGGATGGCCTGCCTTTCCCCGTCGACTGGGTGGTCGACATGCGGCTGGTCCCCACGGAGAAGGTCGTGGAGGAGGTCCGCAAGAAGAAGAGGGACCTGGTCGAGCAGGCCGACCAGTACGCGGCGCAGCACGAGACCGGGCTGCCCGAGGACATGCACGACGCCGCCGAGGACCTGGGCGACCTCGGAGCACGGGCCGGCCGCAACAGCGTCGAGGTCGAGGTCCAGTCCGTCACCGTCATGACCGTCTGGGGCGACACCACAGCAGAATGCGACGAGCGCGCCGGACGCCTGCACTCCCGCCTGCGCGGCGCCAACTTCCGCTTGCAACGGCCTCGCGGCGGCCAGGGCGAGCTGTTCACCCTCACCCTGCCGGCCACCACCGCTCCCGGAGCCACCCGCCAGTACGCCCAGTACGAACTCGGCGAGGACTGGGCCATGCACGGCGCCTTGAACGGGCACGCCTTCGGCGACCCCACCGGTGCCATGATCGGTTTCTCCCAGGACGTCGGCACCGTCACCCCCACACTCCTCGACATCGCTGATGCGCCGATCCGGAATGCCTCCGCGTCGTTCGGCGTCGCCGGCGACCTCGGCGGCGGCAAGAGCGTCCTGCTCAAGCTGATCTCGTCCGCCGTCGTCGACCGCGGCGGCCGCGTCATCGCCATCGACCGCACCAAGAAGCGGGAATGGGCCCGCTTCGCCTCCACAGCCGCGGCCGGCCGCTGCCAGGTCGTCGACGCCGCGAAAGCCGAACTGTCCATCGACCCGCTGCGCGTGTTCGACGACCCGGCCGTCGGCGCCCGCTACGCGCTCAGCTACCTCACCGTGCAACTCGGAGTGGGGCCGATGACCGAACACGGCGCCCTGCTGAAGAAGGCCGTCAAGCAGGCCGCCGACGCCCCGTTCCCGTGCATGGCCCAAGTCCTGGTCGCGCTGGAGGAGATGGCCGACGGTGAGGGGCCCCGCGCCGAGCGCGCCGCCTCACTCGTCGAGTGGCTCCAGGTCGCCGCCGACGAACCGCTGGCCGCTGCCGTCTTCGACCCCGAGCTCCCGCCCTTGGACCTGGTCTCCGACGTCACCAGCGACTTCGTGGTCATCACCACCAGTGGCCTGAGCCTGCCGCCCAGGGAAGCGGTCACCAAACCGGAACTGATGCGCACCCAGCCTCTGGAGGCCATCATCGGCCGCGCCGTGCTGTACCTGATCGCGGCGATCGCCCGCGAAGTGGCCTTCGCCGACGCGAGGTTCTGCCTGCTGCCCCTCGATGAGGCGTACTGGCTCACCTCCTCCGCCGAGGGCCAGGCCCTGGTCGACGAGATCGTCTTCGACGGCCGCAAGCACGGCGCCGGCGTCGGACTCGGCTGCCACGACGTCCTCGAACTCGGCACCTCCACCGCACGCGGTCTGCTCGCCTACCGGTTCCTGTCCCGCACCGCCGACCCCGTCCTGGCCGCACGCGGACTGGAATGGCTCGGACTGCCCGGCGAAGACGAGGCCCTGCTGCGCATGGTCACCACTGACCTGTCACCGTTCGGCCAGAGCGACCGGGCCGGAGAGTTCCTCTCCCGCGACCCGCGCATGCAGATCGGCCGCTTCAAGGCCCTCGTGCCCACCGTCGACCGGCTGCTCGCGGAGATCTTCACCACCCCGGACGAAACGGCCCTTCCCGAGGCCCCCGCCGACTTCTCGGCCAGCGCCGGAAGAGACCAGTGAGCCAGCAGCAGCCCGCCCCGACCACGTTGCGCACTGCCCTGTGAGCGGCGCCTACCAACCGCGTCACCTGCACTTACCACGCCCGGCCTGAGCAGGAGTTATGGCCCTGTGACGCCGCAGGGCTCCCGCTGGCAAGCGAGGCGGTAAGCGGCGCGACGAACTCTAAGAGCGTCACCCCACCGCCCCACATGAGGGAGCCATCATGACCGCCCGCCTGCTGCACCGACGCACCCCCGACACCCACACGGTCGAGGCCGGCCACCACACCGGGACCGTCACGATCACCCCCCAGCAGCACCTCGCACACACCCCCTACGAGTACGACGTGTCTGTGCCGCAGGCTGCGAGCGGCGGCATCTTCGCCCCCGGCCGGCCGGCTCGCGCTCTCCTCGCCTGGACGCTCGTGCTCCTGGCCGTGGCCGCCGTGGCCGCCTTGCTGCCGCTGTGCCACGGCGTCCCCGACATCTGGTGGCCCCACACCGGAAACGCCTTCACCCCGCACCCCACCACCCCCGCGCACAGCGACCCCTGCGATCTCATCGTCGGCCCCGCCAAGGCCTACTGCCGGCGCAACCCCGGACGCGAACTCCCCGGCCCGCGCCAGTACGAGCGACTGGCCTTCGCCGCGGCGGTCCTCACCCTGATCGTCATCGCCCTCCGGCTGCGCCGGCGAGGCCAGCGGTGAACGCTCCCTCGCACCGCTGGCGGGCCGCCGGCACCGTCATCGCCATAACCGCCCTCCTGCTCGTAGTCGCGAGCGTGCCCTCCTTCGCCGCCGACAACTCCGGCTCCTCGGGCGGCTTGCTGGACCCGCTCAACGTCAAGACGAGTGAGGGTGCAACGCTCGACCACTACGAACTGACCGGCCACGGCGACGACAGCGTCACCGGCACCGTCCTCAACTTCCTCACCAGCGGCACCTTCGCCATCTCCCGCACCATCACCGGCTTCGCCTGCTGGCTCGTCGACTGGGCGTACAAGTTCCCCGTCCTGGACAAACTGACCGGGCCCGCCCAGACCGTCGCCGACTCCTACCAGCGGCAGATCATCGGCCCCTTGGGGATCGCAGGCCTGTTCACCACCTGGGCCTTCGTCTTCGGCCTGATCATGATCATGCGAGGGCGGTCCGCGCGCGGCGCCGGGGAAATCCTGCTCACCCTGCTCATCGCCGCGCTCGCCGCGACCACCACGGTGCGCCCAGCCATGCTGCTCGGCTACAACGGCCCTGTCCAGCAGACGCAGCGCGCCGCGCTGGAGGCCGCCGACATCACCGCCAACGGCAGCGACACCAGCAAGGCCAACGACCCCTGCAACCTGATCACCGGCCCCGCACAGGACGCCTGCCGTAAGAGCGCCGAAACGACCTCGCCCAAGGACGAGGCCAAGCAGCGCAAACAGCAGTGCGCCGTCATCCAGGGGCCGGCGAAGGACGCCTGTCTGAGCGGCACGCGCTACCTGACCTCCGCCGCCGTCTCGGGGCCCATCACCCGGACCCTGACCGACACCCTGGTCGTCCAGCCCTACATGCTCCTGGAGTACGGCGAGGTGATCGACAAGGACAGCCCGCTCTACAAGGTCCACAAAGTGATCCTCACGCGGTCCTGGGAAACGGCCAGCCCCGAGGTCGTCAAGACCTGCTCGCTGATCGACGGCGAGGCGAAGAAGTACTGCCTCAAGAGCGGCAAGCAGTCCGCGCCCCCCGAGCAGCAGTTCAGCAAGCTCGGCGACGAGGGCAAGGCCGTTTCCGACTACATGAGCAAGCCCACGTGGAGCCGGTTCATCGGCGCCGTCGCGGTGCTCATCGCCACCCTCATCCTCTGCCTGGTCGTCATCTCGATGGTCCTGGCCCTGTTCGCCGCGCAGTTCGGCTGTGTCATCGCGGCCGTGTGCGCAGGCGCCGTGTTGGCCTGGTCGCTGCTGCCCGGCCCCAACCGCGCTGTGCTGTGGAAGTGGCTGGGGACCTTCGCCTCCGCCGCCGTTGTCCTGTTCGGCATCGCCGTGTTCATCCCCGCCTTCGGTATCGCCGCACGCGCCATGCTCGCCGACAGCCAAACCCCCTTGCTCGAACGGCTGGTCACCCTCGACGGACTCGCCGTCACCGCCCTGGCTGGCCACCGCGTCATGCTCCGCAAGGGCAGGGACCTGGGCCAGCGCATCGCCGACCGCATGCGCTACGCCCGCATCGGCGGCAGCACCACCATGGACTCCAACGCCGCCGCCACCGCGGCCGCCCTGTCCTCCCTCAACTACGGCGGCACCGGCGGCGGATCAGGCGCCCACCTGTCCTTCATGAACCGCCACGCTGGCCTCGCCTCCAGCCTGCGCTCGCTGGGCGACAGCACCGGACTCGTCGGCCACCCCGGCGCCTTCCTCGCCGAGGCCGGCGCCGAGGGCCGCCGTGCCCTGGCACCGGTCGCCCTCGGCCTGCGCACCGCGCACGCCGCATTGATCGGACCGAAGCGACCCCGGCAGGAGATCACCCCTGTCGGCCCGGACGGGCGCCCGCTGCCCCGACTAATCGACGGCCGCACCGGCCGGGTCATCGACAACAGCGACCAGGGCGTCATCCCCTACGGCGCCCGGCTCGAAGCCGGACTGCGCCGCACCCGCGGCGGCCGCATCCTGGTCCGCGCCTCCAAGCTCGGCTACTACTCCACCGTCGGCCTGCCCGCCACCTGGACCCGGGCACGCCGGGCCACCAGCGAGCTCAGTACCGAACTCAACCAGGAATTCGGCCGCCAGAGTGCCCACTACCGGCGGGCCGCCGCCGAGTGGCGGACCGACACCCGCGAAGGGGTACACGAAGCCACCACCCCCGTCCGCCGCGGCTACCAGGCCGTCGCCGGCCCCATCCAGCGAGCCAACCGGATGCGCACCTGGCAGCAGACCTGGCTCGACGAACACGGCCGCCCCCGCTACCAGGCCGCTCCGCCCCGGCCCGGGACGCCTGATCCAGGGGAGGGAGCGTGAAACGGATCGGCTGCGCTGTGATCCTCCTCGGCCTGCTCGTCATCCCCGTCTTCTTCGCCCTGGTGGTCGGCGTCCGTCAGCAGCAGATGGCCGCTCCGTCCATGCAGACCGTCGGAGACGTCTCCGGCATCCCTCCACGCATGCTCCAGGCCTACGAGTCGGCGGCTGCACAGCTGCCGTCGCAGGTCCCTGCCTGCAAGGGGATGACGTGGGCGGTCCTCGCGGGCATCGCCAAGATCGAGTCCAACCATGCGGCCGGACACAAGATCGCCGACAACGGGGACATCACCCCGCACATCCGCGGCCCGCTCCTCGACGGCTCCGGCGTCGGCGGCAACACCACCGCCTACCCCGAGGGCAACAACCGGGCCGTAGGCCCTTTCCAGTTCCTGCCTTCCACCTGGGAGAGCACCGGCCGCGACGGCAACGGCGACGGCACCAAAGACCCCGACAACGCGGACGACGCCGCGCTCGGCGCCGCCGTCTACCTGTGCGGCAACGGCCGCAACCTCACCGACCGCTCCCAACTCGACGCGGCCATCCTCCAGTACAACCACTCCCAGGCGTACCTCGACGACGTCACGTCCTGGATCGACCGCTACAACCAGCTCGGCGACGGCACGATCCGCACCAACACCCACGCCACCGGAACAGCTGCCACCGTCATCAACGCCGCCTTCACACAGCTCGGCGTCCCCTACTCCTGGGGCGGAGGAGACTCCCACGGACCCACCAAAGGCACCTGCTGCTCACCGAGCGGCAAGTCCGGCACGAGCATCACCGGATTCGACTGCTCGGGCCTGACCCTCTACGCCTACGCCCAGGTCGGCATCAACCTGCCCGAGACCGCAGCCGAGCAGGCCGGCGTGGGCAAGCGCATCCCCGCCAGCGCCGGGGTGGGCGCCCTTCAGCCCGGAGACCTCGTCTTCTTCGCCTACGACCCCGGATCCGACAGCACCATCCACCACGTCGGCATCTACCTGGGCAATTCTATGATGATCAACGCCCCAAGGCCCGGAACGGTCGTACGGACCGAGCAGGTCTGGGACCAGGGCTACGCCGGAGGTGCCCGACTGCTGTGAACACCAACACCCGCATCCCACGCCTGACATCCATCGCCTGGCCGCTACTCCTGGGAACCGTGTGCACCGTGCTCGGCCTCACCTTGCTCAGACCGGCACACGCCCGCACGGGACAGGACGTCTCAGCGCCCTTTTCTTCGGCTGCGCTGCCCACTGCTGCACGCACCGCGCCATCACCGAGCCGCATCTCCCCGGCGCCATTGCCTTCACCGAAGGCATCCGCATCACTGCCGCACCGCAGCAGGGCCGCCACGCCGTCAGCCGGGGTTGTACCCGTGACCGGGGACGGCCCCGGCGGTGACTACGCCATCCAACAGGTCCTCGAAAGCAGCTCACCCGCCGATCTGCCCCGCGCCGAAGAGAAGCAACTCGTCGCCCTCGGCTCCCACATCTGGCTCGCCGAGGTCACGGGCACCGGCCGCGACCAATGGCCGGCCTACTTCGGCAACGAGCTGCTGCGCATCCCGTACCGCAACGTACGGATCCAAGCGGGCATCGCCCGCAGCCTAGGCGGAAGCCCCAGCCGCGTCCGAGTACGACTTGTGTGGGCAGGGGAGGACCCCGCTGGCGAGGCCGAGGACGGACGCCCGGCCCAGGTCCTCCTCATCCGGCACAACTCGGCCTGGCAGCCGAATCGATGACGACCACAATCCACCTCCACCGCGCGCTGCCTACGACCGCGGCGCCTCCGCTGGCGGAGGCACAACATAGCGCCCGGGAAGTGAACAGCGGAGACTCATATGGGGTTTGAGCCCGAGCCGGGTTGATGTTTCACGCGCAGCATCGTTACCAGAACGCACCCCGTGTTCAGTGGGCCTTTCGAGTCCCTTGTGACGGGAAGGAGCAGCCGAATCGCAGGCCTGTTTCTCCCTCCGTGCGGGAATGTGGCGGTTTCTGCCTGCGTCGTGGGCCTGAGCAGGCAGAACCGGAGTGTGGTCATGGCAGTTCTTTGCGTAACGTATGTGGCTACGGCATGCGCCCGAGATCTGAGCGAGCGTGGTGGTCGCGTCACCCTGCCGACCACGCCCCGGGTTGAACGGTGCTGAGGAATGAATCGGGGAGGCGCAATGTCAGAAGCCGTACGACCGAGGCGCAGCGCGCTTCGCATCCGGAATGAGCAAAATCGACTTATCGGTTTGATGATTGTCGGCTGTGCAGCCTTCGCCCTGTCCGCGTGCGGTTCGTCGTCGGACGGAAAGGACAAGGGCAGCGGGTCCGCGCCGGTCGCCTCGACGCCCGCCCCCACGACGTCCTCGGCGGACCCCCAAGCTGCCGAGCGGCAGGCCGTCCTGGATGCCTACAGCAACTACTGGAAAGAGCAGGCCAAGGCGTACAAGACCGGGACCATCGAGGGAACCGACCTGAAGAAGTACGCCGTGGGTGACGCCGTTGCCCGGGTCGAGAGCGACTTGATGACGATGAAGCAGAACGGCGTCATCGCGGACGGAGCACCCCGCAGCGCGGCCCGCGTGACGGACTTGGACCTACAGTCCCAGCCTGCCAAGGCGACGCTCTCGGACTGCCTCGACATCTCTACCTGGAAGCGCCTGTATCGCTCGACCGGCAAAGAGGTGCCCGCACCACAGGGGCGCATCAATCGCTACCTGACCGTGGCCAAAGCCGAGAAGTGGGGGAAGCAGTGGAAGATTCTCAGCGCAACACCGGAACAGAAGGCCTGCCAGTCCGCCTGACGCGGGCCGCCATCGTGGCCGGCGTCGCTTCACTGATGGCTATTTCCGGGCTGGCTCTGCCCGCTTCCGCTGAACCCTCTGGCGGAGGCGGTGTGTGCGGCCAGAACTCCGACTCATGGGTCTCCGTGTGCGCGCAGGACAGCACCCAGCAGCCGGGTTCGTCCGGGCACTCCGGTAGTTCCGGCAAGAAGTCCGACGCGAAGTATGTCCCGTCGCCGTGTGTCGTACAGGAGATGTCGCCGCAACCCCCGCCTGGCAGCGACCTGTGGCAGGGACACAAACCCGGCGATGGCGCGGTCTACACACGGATCTGCCCGGCTGGTGCTGTGGCAGCGAGCATCGTCGGTACGGGTGTGCTGCCGTTCGAGACGTTCTGGTCAGCCACTGTTCCCACCGCAGCGGTCGACCCGCGGGTCCTGGCACAACAGGCCGTGGACAAGATGCTCTTGAAGGGACCGGACATCGCCAGCCCGCGGGCTGGCGGAAAGTACACCGTCGGTGTCCCCGTGTGGCTGTGGGTCAACAAGAGCGCCACCACCTACGGCCCCAACCAGGCAAGCGCGAGCGCCGGCGGAATCACCGTCACGGCCACCGCCCGAGTGTCAAAGATCGTGTGGCAGCTCGGCGACGGCAGCACAGTCACGTGCACCGGACCGGGAACCCCGTACCAGGCGTCGGACGGGATGGCCGAGTCGCCGACCTGCGGCCACCGGTACACCATTACCTCAGCCGCAGGAGGCACGTTCCAGCTGACGGCGACGTCGACCTGGGCGATCGACTGGCAGGTGAACGGCGGTGGGGAGACGGGCCAGTTGACTGAGGTACGTCAGTCTCAGGTCCAGGTCGCGGTGGGCGAGTTGCAGGCTGTGGGCAGCTGATCGCAGGACGCGTGTTCCAGAAGGAAGAAGGACATCGTGAGCAAGACGGAGGCTCCGGCCGGCATGCCGGGCCAGTTGCCCGCGCAGGCGGCGCACAGTCAGGTGCCCAGCGCGGCGGTCGGGTTCCGTGCGCGCCGGCGGCGGCCTGGCATGTATGCCCTGGCAGTTGCCCTGATCGCTGCGGGCGGCGGAGGCGGGTTCCTCGCCTTTCAGGCCACAGGAGAGCGGACGCCGGTCCTTGCGGTCGCCCATGACGTGCAGGTCGGTGACGTGATTCAGGACGCCGACCTCGTCGAGGCCTCCGTGTCGCTGGACTCGGCGCTCAAGCCCATCCCCGCCTCACAGCGCAGCGAGGTGGTGGGCAAGCGGGCGGCTGTGGCCCTGGTGCCCGGCGCCCTGCTTTCCCAGGGGGAGGTCACCACCCACACCCTGGTGAAGGCAGGGGAGCGGCTGGTGGGCATCGGGTTGAAGTCAACGCAGATGCCGGCCACCCGGCTCTCGCCTGGTGACAAGGTCCTGGTCGTGTTCACGCCGTCTGACGGCTCGGCCACCAGCACTGCCACCGGCAAGGCCGCCGGGGACTCTGCGTCGCCCAAGACGATCTCTGCGCGGGTCGTACGGGTGGGGGACAAGCAGCAGACCACCAACGACCAAGTGGTCGACGTCGCCGTGCCCGCTGAGGAGGGCCCCTCGCTCGCAGCCCAGGCCGCGACGGGAAACGTGGCGCTCGTCGTGGACGCATCCGGAGGCTCGTGATGGCGGTGATCTCGCTGGTCGGGCTGCCGGGCGCGCCCGGAGTGACGAGTACGGCGCTGGCGCTGCTGCGCGCATGGCCGCTGGACGACGGCCGGCGCATGGTGCTGGCCGAGTGCGACCCCGACGGCGGCTCCGTCCTGTCCGGCGCGCTGGAGGGCCGGGTCGAGGCCGACCGCGGTCTGCGCAACCTGACCGAGTCGTCGCGGACGCAGGAACTGGTTCAGGCGTTCTGGCCGCAGCTGATCGCCCTGGAGAACGACGAGCGGCGCAGCGAGCGCAACCGTCTGTTGCTGCCTGGGCTGACGTCGATGTCGCAGGCCGCGAGCCTGGCCCCGGTCTGGGGGCAGCTCACGGACCTGTTCGCCGGAATCGAGGCGCACGGCCACGACGTGCTGGTCGACCTCGGACGCTCGGGCGCGTTCGGCCCCTCAGGCGTCCTGGCCCTGCGCGCGGACGCCGTATTGGTGGTCATGCGCGGCACGGTCCGTAGCCTGCACTTCGCGCAGTCCCGCATTGCCCAGCTCCGTGCACTCCTGGACGGTGAACACGGCCGCGGATCCGGCTCTTTGGGCATCGTGCTGATCAAGCAGGGCCCCTACAGCGCACGGGAAGTCGAAGCCGAACTCGACCGGCGAGGCATCGGTACCCCTGTCTTGGCGACGCTGCCGTACCGGCCCGAGGAAGCCGCCGTTCTGTCCGACGGCGCACCCGAAGGGCGTGGCTTCCTCCAGGGCAAGCTGATGAGCGCCGCGCGGGACGCGACGACCCCTATCCGGCAGCGAGTGGCAACTCGCCGGGCACGGCTCGCCTCGCCGCTGCACCAGCGCCTGATGAAGGGAGCGACCGGTGCGCGCTGAGCGTATGTACCCCGCACCTGTTCCCCAGCCTGCGCCTGTTCCCCAGCCCATGCCCGTGCCCGCACAGGCGCCGGCCTACGACCCGCGCACGGTCGGGCAAGCCACCTCTCCGACGATGGTCAACGCGGCCGCCGTGCCCCGGGTGCATATCGACGGCAAGGCGGCCGGCGAGATCAAGCGGCAGGTCAACAACCAGCTCCTGGCCGAGGCCAAGTCCAACCCCAACTTGGTGGGCCCGGCCCGTGAGCAGCGAGCCCGTGCCCTGATCAATGAGCGGGTCGCGGTATGGGGGGACGCCACCCGCGTCTCCGGTGCCGTCACGCAGGTTGACGAGCAGCAGATGGCCGCGTTGGTCTTCGACATGCTCTTCCGCGCCGGCCGGCTCCAGCGCTACCTGGACGACGATCAGGTCGAGGACATCTGGATCAACGGCCACGACAGGGTCTTCCTCAAGTACAGCGGCGATGGCGAGTCCGTCGCGGTCGACCCGGTGGCCGACTCCGAGGAGGAGCTCCAGGAACTCGTCCGTGACCTGATCCGCAACAGCGGCCAGAGCGGCCGCACGTTCTCCACTGCCAGCCCGGACGTCGCGCTGCGCTTGCCGGACGGCTCCCGTCTCCAGGCCCTCCACCCGGAAATCACGGGCGAGCGTACCTTCGTCACGATCCGCCGTCACCGCTTGCAAGACGCCTCCCTGGACGACCTCGTCAAGATCGGCGCCATGGACCCGGTGGTCGCGGCCCTGCTCGGGGCATGTGTCCGCGCCCGCCGCAATGTCATGGTCGTGGGGGAGCAGTCGAGCGGGAAGACCACCATGCTGCGTGCGCTGATGAAGCAGATCCCGCAGCACGAGCGGTTCGGCACCATCGAGACCGAGTTCGAACTGTGGGCCCACCAGAACGGCTACCACACCCAGGTAGTGCCGATGGAAGCTCGCGAATCCAACGGCGAGCGCGTTGACGGACGCTCGGTCGGCGAGATCACCCTGCTCGACCTGATGTACCGGGCCAAGCGCATGTCGCTCAAGCGGGTCGTGGTCGGCGAGGTCCGCGGGCCCGAGGTCACCGCGATGATGCAGGCACTCACCAGCGACCGGCCCGGCAGCATGTGCACGATGCACGCCAGCGAACCCCACGTCGTCTTCGACCGCATCGCCGAGCTGTACCTGCTCGCGCGCGGCAACTTCTCCGAGCAACTCGCCTACCGGCAGATCGCCAACGGCCTCCATTTCATCGTTTTCATGTCGGTCGACGAATCCGGCCCGGTCCCGCGCCGCATGGTCAGCCACGTGTGGGAGATCACCGGAATCGGGGAGAACGGCCGGCCCGCCTACAACGAGATCTTCAAGCCCGCTTCCGAGTGGGATCTGCGTGCGGTGCCCGCCGCGCCACTGTCCCCCCGGTCGCGGCGACGCCTCGAACTCGCAGGATTCTCCAGCCATCTGCTGGACCAGCCGGCCGCCTGGCAGGGGGTGGGCGCATGACGTCCGCGCTGTGGTGGACGCTGTGCGGCGCCCTGATCGCCGGCGGGCTGGTCGCCGCGATCACGGCCACCATCGGCACCACCGCTCCCGCCGGGCAGGGGCGCATCGCCCGCTGGCAGGCGCAGTGGTCGGGCGGACCGGACGCCCAAAAGCGCATCGCCCGCCGCCGGATGTTCGCCATCGCCGCCGTGGTCACCACGGCCGTGGTGTGGCTGGTCAGCGGAGTGTTCGTGGCTGCGCTCCTGCTCGGGGCGGCGGTGATCGGCGTGCCGTGGCTGGTGTCCCCGGCCGCCACGGTCAAGGGACGGATCGCCAAGCTGGAGGCGCTGGCCGACTGGACCCAGCGCCTGTCGGAGATCCTGCGCCTCGGGCTTGCCCTGGAGCAGGCCTTGACCACCAGCCGGAAGAACCCGCCCGCCGCGATCGAGGACGAAGTCGCCGAGCTCGCTGACAAGCTGAAGGCCGGCTGGCTGCCTATCGACGCGCTCAGAGACTTCGCGGACCGGCTCGACGACGTCACCGCCGACAAGGTGGTCGCCGCCCTGATGATGTGCGCGGTGGACCCGGGCCCGGGCCTGGCCGCGGACCTTGAGGACGTGTCCGCTTCCATCCGGGAAGAGGTCGTCCAGCGCCGCAAGATCGAGTCTGACCGGGCCAAGTCCCGCAGCGCCGTGCGGACCATGACGATCATCAGCCTGTGCCTGGTCCTGGGCGGGTTCCTCGTGCCCTACACCGCCCCCTACGGCACCCTGCTCGGCCAGCTCGTCCTCGCGCTCCTGGGCGCCGCGTTCGCCGGGGTGCTGTGGTGGACCCGCCGCCTGGCCAGCCACCGCCCGGTGCCCCGCTTTTTGATCACCGACCCGCGCAGCCGGGTCAAGCAACCCGAGCCGGCTTTCGAGGAGTTCGTCGGATGAGCATGACCGCGCTGGTTGTCTGCGGCGGCCTTGCGGGGGCCGGCGTGGCGCTGGTGGTGCGCGAGCTGGTGCCCTCCGCTCCCAAACTCGGCCCCACACTGCGCCGCCTGGACCCGCCCGCTCCGCGCCCGGGAGACCGCTCGCAGCGGCCGAACCCTTCCACGGCGTGGGCCGGACGTCTGGCGGAGCGACTGCCCGGCACCATGCCGCGCACCGACCTTGACCTGCTGGGCCAGACGGTAGAGCAGTTCGTCGTCAACAAAGTGGCCCTCGCCCTGCTCGGCCTGCTCGCCCCCGTCGCCCTCGTGGTGGGCTGGACGCTGATGGGTCTGTCCGTGCCGCTGCTCATCCCCACCGGCCTGGGCGTCGTCTTCGCCGTGGTGCTGTGGTTCGTGCCCGACTGGTGGGCCGTCAGCGAAGCGGCCAAGGCCCGCACCGAGTTCGCCTACGGAGCAGCCGCCTGGATGCGCCTGGTCGCCACTCGCATGGCCTCCGGCAAGGCAGCCGACCAGGCACTGGAGGACGCCGCCCGCATCGGCCGCGGCTGGGCCTTCGTCCGCATCCAGGACGCCCTTCTGCGCGCCCGCACGGAGAAGTCCTCGCCCTGGGAGGCCCTGGACGACCTGGGCACCCAGCTCAACCTGACCGTTCTGAATGACGTCGCCGACATCATGCGCCTGTCGGCTGACGACGGCGCCAGCGTTTACGACACCCTCCGCAACCGCGCCAAGAGCCTGACCAACGAGCTGCTCACGCAGGAAGCCTCCAAGGCCAACGCCGACAGCGAGAAGCTGCACATCCCCGCGGCCCTCCTCGCCGTGATCGTCATGATCGCGCTCGCCTTCCCGGCGATCTTGAATGTCTTCTCCATCTGACCACCGCGCACCGACCCGGCGCGCACCCCGAAACTCCCAAGGGGGGACCCTCATGAAGAACCCGCTGGTGAAGGCCCACACGGCCGCGACTCTGCACACTGCTGCACTTCTGGCCCGCCTGGAGGAGGCCAAGGAGGAGATCAAGGAGCGCGGCGACCGCGGCGACGGCCCGGTCCCGACCGTCATCATCGTCGTCGCCATGATCGTGGGCGCCCTGCTCATCGCCGGCGGCCTGGCAGCTCTGTACGCCAAGGCTAACGACAAGCTCGGCAGCGTCAACCTCGGCGGCTGACCACCACACCCATGAACAGAGTGCTGCCGCGCCACGAACACGACCGGGGCTCCTCCCCGGTCCAGGTGGCCATCATCTTCCCGTTCGTCATCCTGCTGATGCTCGCAGCCGTGCAGGGCTTCCTGTGGGCGTACGCCCGCAACGTCGCCCTCACTGCTGCCCGGGAAGGCGTATCGGCCGGCCGGATGTACGAGGCGGGCCCGTCGGACGGTGCCACCAAGGCGCAGGCCGCAGTGGACGCCCTGGGCGGCAACATCCTCACCGGCCCGCACATCTCCACCGACGGCAGCACCCCACAGCGCATCCGTATCCGCGTCCAGGGACAGGCCATCTCCCTGATCCCCGGCATGTCCGGGTGGAACGTCAGCGCCACCGTGTCCGGGCCGGTCGAACGCTGGACCACCGCCGCCCAGGGAGGCCGCTGATGCGCACGCTCCTCACCGGCCCCGACCGAGACCGCGGCGACATCGCCATCGAGGCGGTCATCGTCATGCCCCTCCTGCTCGCGCTCGCCCTCGTGTTCATCGCCGGCGCGCGGCTGTCCATAGCCGGACAGAAGACCGACGCCGCCGCCCAGGCAGCAGCCCGCGCCGCCTCACTCGAACGCAACCCCGGCGCAGGACAGGCCGCCGCCCAGCAGGCGGCCGCGGACTCGCTCACCTCCCAGAACCAGAGCTGCTCCGCCACCAGCGTCAGCGCCAACACCAGCGGGCTCGCCGCACCGATCGGACAGATCTCCTCCGTCACCGTGCGCGTCTCCTGCACCGTCCCCCTCGGCGACCTGTTCTTCCTCGACGGCGGCCCCGGAGTACGCACCGTGACCAGTTCCTTCACCTCGGTCGTTGACGCCTTTAGGACACGCGGATGACCAGCACACAGCGCACCCCACGGCGGAACTGGGGCGACGACCGCGGCGGCATCTCCATCTTCGTCGCCATCATCGCCGTACCCCTGCTCTTCGTCGGCGGCCTGTTCGCTGTCGACAGCTTCGGCGTCACCCGCGCCCACGAACGCGCCGACGGCATCGCCACCGAAGCCGCCCGCGCAGCAGCCCAGGCCATCGACCCCGCCAAGGCCATCACCGGCCAGGCGGTCGTTGCCGACCCCCAGGATGCCGCCGCAGCCGCCCGCACCTACCTCAACAAGGCCGGCGTCACCGGCACCGTGACCGTCAGCGGCGACGGCCACCGGATCACCGTGCAGGTCACCGACACCTACACCGGACGCTTCGTCCCCAAGACGTGGACCGTCCACGCCACCAGTTCCGCCTCACTGCTGCACGGGATCACCCAACCCGAGAAGGACTGAACACCGGATGCCCACCACCCGATCCCGCTCCACCGCGTCCGCCGGACCACGCCCGCTGCGCGTCCTGCGCGCCCTGGCATCTGCCCTCGTCCTGTGCGCCCTGGTGGCCGGCCTGCCCTGGCTGCTTCTCGCGGCCACCACGGCGGTCTGGGACTCGGGCGTCGACGCCTTCACCCACCTGCTCACCCGCCAGGACACCGGCAGCGCCTTCATGCTGGCCCTCTGCCTCGTCGGATGGGCCGCCTGGGCCACTTTCATGCTGTCCCTCGTGCTGGAGATCCCCGCCCAGCTCCGCGGCCGCAGCGCCCCGAGCCTGCCTGGCCTCGGCGTCAGCCAACGCGCCGCCGCCATCCTGGTCGGCGGCATCATGCTGCTGTTCACCACCGGCACCCTCGCCTCCGCCGCCCCGGCCTCCGCCAGCGTCACCGCCTCGGCCGGCCACGTCCCCGGCACCCCGACCCAGGCCACCGTCCAGACGCCGGCCCAGCAGACGCCCCCCGCCCAGCAGACCACCGGCACTGACCAGACGCAGCGGACCTACACCGTCCGCGACACCCGTCCCGCGGAGAGCCTGTGGAGCATCGCCGAGAAGCTCTACGGCCACGGCGAGCTCTACACGAAGATCGCTGACGCCAACGAGGGCCACACCATGGCCGACGGCACGATCTTCCACGCCAACGCCCCGATCCAGCCGGGATGGATCCTGCGCCTGCCCGACGAACCGACCACCGGGCCCACCGCTCAGACCACCCACACCCACCCGGCCGACTCCGCCACCACCTCCTACACCGTGCGTACCGGCGACAACCTCTGGGACATCGCCGAGAACCAGCTGGGCGACGGCAGCAAGTACACGCAGATCTTCGAGGAGAACCGCGGCGCTCCACAGCCCGGCGGTACCACCCTCACCGACCCGGACGAGATCCGCCCGGGCCTGAAACTCGACATCCCCCACGCGAGTGCCCCCTCCGCCCCGGCGCCCGCCGACCCGGACCACCACGGCTCCAAGCCACCGGCCAGCGGCGCGGGCCAGCACGAGCACTCCTCCGACCACGCTGATCACGACGGGAAGACGGACACGCCCGCACCGGCCTCCAGCGCGGGCACGCATACCGCCGACCCCGGCCCGAGTGCCAAGCCCGAGCACGACCGAGGCGCGACCGCGCCGGCGGTGCCCGCCCCCTCCAGCACCCCCACGGCCACGCCCACGGCTCCTTCAGCCTCGCCTTCGGCCTCCGCCCAGCAACAGGAACCGGCCCCGACGGCCTCCTCCTCAGCACCTTCCAAGACCACCGAGACCCCGCCCTCGCCCACGGCCGAACCCGCCGACGGTGGAAGCGACAGTCCGGTCATCGGCGTACGGGAAGGAGCCGGAATCGGGATGCTGCTCGCGGGCTGCCTGCTCGTCACCGTGAGCGTCAAACGCCTGCTCCAGCGCCGCCGTCGGCGCCCCGGCGAGACGATCGCCATCGCGGATGAACCCACCAGCGTCGAGAAGGCGTTGGACGCGAGCGCCGAGCCGGCCAGCGTCGACCTGCTCGACGGCGCCCTGCGAGCCCTGGCCCGCCAGGCCGAGCAGCAGGGCCGCCCTTTGCCCGCGATCCGCGGTGCCCGCGTCACCGCTCACACCGTCGAACTCCTCCTCGCCACCGACACCGGCGATCAAGCCCTGGCCCCCTTCACCGCAGCCGGCGCCGGACGATGGACGCTCGCCACCCGCGACTTCCTCGACGACGAGACGCTTCCCAGCCTGCTGGCCCCCTGTCCCGGCCTGGTCACCCTCGGCACCGACCTCGACGGCAACCACCTGCTGCTGAACCTGCCTGCCGTGCGCGTCCTGCTGCTCGACGGAGACGACGACGCTGTGCGTGACACCGCCCGCGTCATCGCGCTGGAGGCCGCCACCAGCACCTGGAGCGACCACGCGGAGATCCTCACCATCGGCCTGGGTGACGAACTGCCCGCCCTCCTGCCCCAAGGCCGCCTACGCGTCGTCCCCCACCTGGGCGCCGCCCAGAGCGACCTCGGCGAACTCCTCCTCGAACACCACCAGCGCGACGAGGACGAGGACATGCCCCCGCTGCCCTGGCTCCTGATCTGCGCCGCCCAGGCACGCGAAACCGACGCCCACCAGCTCGCCGACGCGCTCGCCATGGCCCACAACGTTCCCGTCGCCCTGGTGCTCCCGGCCAAGGACGCCAACGGCGCCTTTCCCGACGCCGTACGCCTGACCGTCGGGACCGACACCCCCCAGCACCTCGACGTCCTGGACAGCGATCTGATCACCCAGTCCCTGACCGAAGAGGAGTACCGCGAGTTCCTCGACGTACTCCACACAGCACAGGAACCGGCCCGCCCCGCCGAGGGACCCTGGACCCTCGTGCCGCCCGTCTCGCTGGACAAGCCCGAGACGCCCATGGTCGCCTTCGCCGGACCGACCGCCGTACCCGACACTCCCTTCGTCGCACTGGCCGGAGCCGGCGAGGCGCGACCGGCCGACGACTCCGTCCGCGTCCTGACCGCCGTGCCAGCCCAGGCCTCCGACAGCGACGGCGTCGCGGAACCCGCTCCTTCCGCCTCCGACGAGCCCGCCACGGCCGTCACCGAGGAGGAACCCGCGGATGCCGTCGACCTGCACACACCGGAGATCAAGGTCCTCGGACCGGTCACCGTCACCGGCATCGAAGCCTCCGGCCACGGCTTCAAACTCGCCCTGCTCGCCGCCCTGCTGTACTTCAAGCCCGGCACCAGCAGCGACGCCGTGCGCGAGGCCATGGACCCGCGCAAACCCTGGTCGAAACCCACGGTCCAGGCCCGCATCAGCGAGCTGCGCAACCGCCTCGGCCACGACGCCGACAGCAACCTCTACCTCCCACGCGACCGCAGCGGCATCTACCGCCTCTCACCCAAGGTCCGCTGCGACTGGACCACCTTCCAGCAGCGCGCGGAACGCGGCCTCGCCAAAGGCCCCACCGCCGGCATCGCCGACCTCGAAGCGGCCCTCGGCATGGTCCGCGGGCGGCCCTTCGCGGACACCGAACCCATGTGGGCGGCCGCTCGCATCCAGGAGATGCTCGTACGCATCACCGACGTCGCCCACACCCTGGCCACCTGGCACCGCGGTGCCCCCCGGCCCGACCTCGACGCCGCCCGCCGCGCGATCTGCATCGGCCTCGACGTCGACGACAGCGCCGAACTCCTCTACCAGGACTGGATGCTGATCGAAGACCAGGCCGGCAACCGCGACGGCGTCACCAGCGCCTACAACACCCTCCTCGCCGTCAACAAGGGCTTGGCTGTCAGCATGGAACCCGAAACGGAACGCATCTTCGACTCGATCATGAGCCGGAGCGCGTGACCGGGACGACACCGCCATGACCCGCTCCTACAACGAGACGTACCGCACCCTGCTCGCACTGGCGGTGGCCCTGGACACTCGACGGCGCCTGGAAGACGGCGCCGTCGAAGCCCATGCCACCGCCGCGATGCACGCCGTACGCTTCGCCGCGGCCATCCTTCAGCCACTCGTGCCCGGCACGGCGCCGCTCTATGACCGCAGCCTCGACCGGCTCCTCGGACTGGCTGGCGCCTGGACGGACGCTGCCTTGGAAGGAGGTGACTTTGTCCGGGAAGCCCCGCCCCTGACTCTGAGGAACCGACGAAATGCGGTTCGTGAGGTGACGGAATACCTGGGCAAGTCAGCCAGCCCGCCGGCCGCCGCGTGTTCGTCGGCGTTCACGTCGCACTGGGTTCCCAGATTGGGAACACCGGATCTGCTCGGGGATCTTGGGCTGTTCCTGGAAGGTGAACTCGGTGGCCAGCGCCAGGGCCCGGCGGGCCTCCTCGGTGGTGGTGGAGGGCTGATTGCGCTGCCGAGCGTGGCGGTGGACGGCTCGGACGAAGCTCTCCACCCACCCGGTGAACCGCGCGCGCTCGGCCGGGGTGTCACGGTCGTCGATGGTTTCGATGATCTCGCCGAGCCAGTACGTTGCCCAGTTGTCGAGGGCGATGCCGTCCCGGTGCTCCAGGAGCAGTCGGCCGATCCGTCGGGCGATGGGGAAACGGCGTTCCTGCACGAGCATCAGGGCCCGCTCGGCCCGCTGTTCGGCGGCTGCGCGCTGCTCGTGCTCGCGGGCGATCTCGGGACTGCGACGCTCGCCCGGGTCTCGGACCTGCTCGGCCATTAGTCGGCGAGCCTTCTGGTAGGCGCCCTGTTTGGAGGTCACGCACAGCGCTTCGGTGAAGTGATCCCACGGCACGCCGACGCCCCGGCCGTCCTCGATCGCCTTCAGCTGTCCGGCATCGGCCTGCTCGCGCAGGTACTGCCACAGCTTCGCGCGCAGCACCGCGGCCTCACCCACCACGTTCACCAGGCTGTCCTTCGGCTGCTTCAGCTTGCTGGCCCACGTCTGCGCGTGCTCCAGCACGAGAAACAGTTCCTCCGAGGCCGGGAACCGCTCGAACGCCGGATCCCCGCCCAGCTCGTGCAGCTCCCGCAGTCGGTTGACGATTGGACCGGTCTTGATCTCCCCGAGGCGGATCGGCGGGCGCTTCGATCGGGGTGCCTCGGCGCCCTTCGCGGTCTTCCTCGTCACGCTCGAAGTCTTCGCCACCAGCCGGTTCCCAATCTGGGAACCGGCCACGACCACCCGTACCGACGACATCGGCGTACGGCGATTTACCGGGAATCTCTACACCTCTACGCGTGATCTTCACCTGGCGGCAGTCGCGTTTCAGCAGGTCAGCGCATTCCGTCGGTTGTCCACTCTCATCAAGGGAGAGATGAACGGCGCGTGAACCGGGTCGGCTCGGCGGTATTCCCGGCACGAGCTCCTCTGCGCCTTGCCATGCGTTCCAAGACCAGGTACCTCAACGGCACGTATTAAGGTCAGCCCGGTGGGAAACCAGCTGATCACCGGTGCCGCTGCCCTGTGGGGCGGGGGCACCGGCCTGCTCATACCAAGGGCCGCCTACCGGCTCTCCGTTACGCCCGACGAGCCGTGGCGCGCAGTGTGTCCCGCCGGGCATCCGATCGCCGGCCCTGCCCGGGGATGGATCGGACGCGCCCAGTGCCCCGACGGAACCTCCTACGGTCCGAACGCCCCGCTCTTGGCCATGATCACCGCACTCACCTGTGCCGCCCTCGCATTCACGAGCGGCAACCGGCCCGAACTCGCCGTCTGGCTCCTGCTCGTACCGGTCGCCGTCCTCCTCGCCGCCGTCGACCTCGCCATGCACCGGCTGCCGGACATCCTGACGCTGCCGCTCGCCGCGACCGCACTGGCCCTGCTCGGCGCGGCCTCAGCACTCCCGCACACGGGCGGCCGCTGGACCACCGCCGTGCTCGGCTCCCTCGCCCTGGCCGCCTGCCACTTCGCAATCTTCCTGCTACCCAGCGGCATCGGCTTCGGCGACGTGAAACTCAGCCTCGCCCTTGGCGCCATCCTGGGCTGGTACGGCTGGGCAATCCTCCTCATCGGCACCTTCGCCGGATACCTGCTCGGCGCGGTGTACGGCGCCATCCTTCTCATCACGCGCCGGGCCGGCCGACAGACCACCATCCCCTTCGGCCCATTCCTCCTCGGCGGCGCGCTCCTGGGGCTGCTTACAGGCTCCGCTTTCCGGTGAACAAGCACCTTGTGTGCCAAGGGCCTGTCAGATAGTTCCACCGACCACGCCAGAGATGAGCGCCGCGAAGGCATCCGCGCCGACATAGAAGCGAGGGCCGTCTGCGACCTTGGAGTCCCGGACGGCGACCGAAGCTGCGACCACGGCGACTTCGACGCAGCCGCCGGATCCGGAGCTCGCTGAGGACTTGAACCAGGGCAGTTCGCGCGGGTGTTGGTCAGAGTTGCCCATGGGAGAATTCCCTTTCCAACGCCAAGAATGGGCGACCAGGGTTGCACGGCATCTGCGCACGACAAAGGGGCTGCCCCGATTGGGGCAGCCCCTTGCACGCTCGTTTCAGACAGCCCCGGCGACCAGCCCGGCGACGAGCGCGGTGAAGGCGTGTGTGTCTACGACCAGGTGCGGGCCCGCATGCACCTTGGAGTCCCGCACAGCCATCCGACCCTGCGGCGCGTACGCGACTTCGACGCAGGCACCTTGCTCGGAGCTATACGAGCTCTTCCACCAGGCCAAGGTGCTGGCGCCGTGCGCGCTCTGGGTGGGATGGTTCATGATCATTTCTCCTCTGCGGCTAGAGATCTCACGAGCGCCGCGGACTCCTCGGGATCGAGCGCACCCGCCCGGAGGCGGTCGAAGGTGTCGGCAAGGACGCGGACTTGTTTGTCCTTCTCCAGGAAGGCGTTCCCACCGGGCGAATCCACGTAGCCGATCCGTGGGTCGGCAGGGCCGAATTCCAGCAAGCTGAACGAACCGCGCAGGCCAGGGTGCACGTCCTTGGGGCGGTAGACCTGCACAGTGACGTTCGTGCGCGCAGTCCACTCGACGAGAGCGCTGAGCTGGGCCCGCATGACGTCGGCGCCTCCCAACGGCCGATGCAACACCGACTCGTCGATCACGGCCCAGAGGTCGAGGGGGTCCTTCTCCTGCGTGAGGCGGGTTTGGCGCTGCATACGTGCCTTGACGAGCCGGTCAACCTCGTCAGATGAGAGGCGGGGCAGCGACGAGACGACCGCTCGCGCGTAGTCCGCGGTCTGTAGAAGGCCAGGCACGAAACCGAGTTCCCAGCATTGCAGGGCGCGGGCGTCGTACTCCAGCCCGACGTAAACCCCCAGACCGCTCGGCAAGACCTCTTCGTACTCGGCCTGTTCCCACCAGCCGACTTCGGCGGCCGTCTTGTGCAGGGTAAGGATCGCCGTCCGTTCCTCGTCGTCGGTGACGCCGTACAGATCGAGCAGGCTGCGCATCTCCATTTGCTTGGCCAAGCCCTGGCCCCGCTCCAGACGAGAGATCTTCGAAGTGGAGCACTCCAGGTGGTTGGCTGCCGCGAGCTGGTCGAGGCCTGCGCGCTCGCGCAGTCGTCGCAGTTCGCTGCCCAGGCGCCGCCGTCGCACGGTGGGCCCGTTCGGATCGCTCACCCCTCGCCCTCCCCGCCTGCGTTGTCGTCGTGGGTTTGCCCGGTGCAAGTGTGCCTCATCGTGTGGACGACCGTCAGTCACGCCCCATCACCCTTCTCGGAGGTCCCACGTCAGGGGACGATTTCTCAGCTGGGCTTGCCTCATGGGATTGAATGGAGGATTCTAAGTGGGCTTGCACTACGCAATGTAGCGCTGCGATGTCACTGGGTTGATCGAAAGGGGCGGAGCTTTGTCCACGAACCGGCCCGCGGCCGCCGACCTACACGCGTGCGCTTTCGACCCGTTGTCGATGACGGCAGCCATGACCGCACAGCTCGCATCCGGCCTTCAGAGCGATGCGCCCGCCGTCGTCTGGGGAGAGCTGCCTGTACCGCCTCTTGGCGAGACCTCCAGCAACAGCGCGAGCGTCGTGCTCTACACGTGCGCGTTCAACTCGCAGATAGCGAACCGTGCGCTGGCGGTCCTCCACGACTTCGCCGCCCAGAGGGGCTGGACCGTCGCGCACGAACTGTACGACCTGGCCCCGCTCGACACCCCGCGCCAACATCGCACCGGCTGGCACACCGTCGAACACGAGTTGACCAGCGGCGCCGCGACGGGAGTCGTAGCCCCCGCCGAGCAGGAGATCGCCTGGTACCCCGGGGACCGCATCGCCTTACGGGCCTGGCTGCTGGGCATCCCGGCGTTCGCCGTGTATCCGCAGGCCGGAGTCTGCCTGCGCACACCCGACACGGCAGGGGCCGGCGCGCTGCCTTCCGGTGCCAGCGCGTCCGTCGACCGCCAGCTGTCCCGCTCGTATCGACTCAACCCGGCCAGCCTGCGCCAGGTGAGGACGGACGCCATCACCCATCTCACCGTCCTGGGCTGGCCGGGGAACATCCTGACGGCGGTCCGCGTCCTCGCGATTCTCACGGCCAATGCCGTCGTCCACGCCACGCCCGGCCGCAGGACCGACGCGCAGATGACCGTGGTCCTGGCGGTGACGGAGGGCGACGAACTACGCATCGACGTTCAGGACCCGTCTCCCGGGTTCCGCGACAGTGCCGCGGCGCTCAACGGTGAGAAGGGGCGCGGCCTGTTGGAGGCGCGCCTGCTTGGGGCGGAGGCGACCTGGAGCTTGGCCGGGGACGGGCGCAGCAAGACGGTCCGAGCCCGCATGGTGCCGGGGGAGGTGCCCGCATGACCAGCCCTCTCGGCCTCGCCGACGCCGCTCTCGTGTACCCCGTGCACCTCGTGCACCACCCGGTCCTCATGGCGCGGCTATCGAACGAAGAAGGCCGACGCTTCGCCGAGTTGTGCAGGAGGGCGTCATGAGGCTTCAGCCCGTTCCGGCCGACGAGCTCGACGAGTCGTGGTTGAGGTGGAGGCCTGGGGAGCCCCGGTTCCGTCCGACCTCTGGCGGCAGGTTGACTGCCTTACGACGCAGCGTCTTTGAAGACGCTCTAGCCGCCATCAAACCTGGGCGGCCCGTCAAGGTGACCACCTACGTCTGCGCGGGCCTGGGAGTGGACACCGACGGCACGCACGCCTTCCTGGCGGAGCATGCGCGCGACCGTGGGTGGGTCATCGATCGAGAGCGGTTCACCGACGAACCAACGGGCGGCCCGGCCTCCGCCCGTCCTCAGTTCAACCTTGCGGTCCGCCGTGCCGGGTCGGGCTTCGTCGACGGCGTCCTCGCGATGGGCCGCGACGCCATGCCCAGCACTGACGAGGCGTACGAGGCGTACCTGCACTGGCTGCGCCGCCACTACGCCTTCATCGCCTTCCTCCAGCCGACCACAGGGAGAACTCAGTGGCGCCAGAACCCCGGCAACGTCACCAACGACCACGGAGGGCACCGCCCATGACCTCACCGAAGCCGCCGCTGCGGACCCGGATCACCGGAGCGGTCATCACGATCGCGCTGGCCAGCCTCGTGGCCCTCGCCTTCGGCATCGCGCTGGTCCACACGCTTCGGAGCCACTGGGGCTAGGCGCACACCGTGACCTTCCGCTGTCGCCGAACCGGTGCTCACGCACCGCGAGGTCCGATTCTGACGCTCGCTCGCCAATACCCCTCACAGAGGAGGTCGTGCCATGCGCACAAGCGCACGCCGACGACCTGGATTCACCCCCATGCACCCGCAGACCCCGCTCGTTGCTTCAAGCTCGCGCACCGCGAAAGGGCGCTCAGTGAGTGACGCCATGCTCAGGAACCGTCATCGCCGTGCCATTCGGGTGCTGGAGGCGGACGACGGCACGCCGGTGGTCACCGAGGTGCTGCCGCGTGCGCCCAGCTCCGTGCCGAAGGCCCGCCAGCTCGTGAGGGAGGCTCTGGCGGTCTGGGAGCTGACGCATCTCACGGACGCGGCCGAGCTGATCATCTCCGAGCTGAGCACCAACGCCGTTCAGCACACTCGGTACCCGGTGTTCCGCGTGAAGGTGCAGCGCGGCCACGACGGCCGCGTACGACTGGCTGTGATCGACAAGAGCACCGCTGAGCCGGCGCTACGCCCCATGGACGACGAGGCTGAAGAGGGCCGGGGGCTGGCTCTGGTTGCCACAGTCGCCCACGAGTGGGGGACTGACGCTCTGGGATGGGGCAAGCGCGTCTGGGCCGACCTGGAAGCGGCGGAGTCTTCAGAGCAGAGCCAGCCGCACTGGCGGCCCGGTGAGGTGCGTATATGGCATACCCACCGTGCCCAGGCTCTCTATCTCCTGGTCCTCCTGGCCGTGATGGGTGCGCTCGTGATCCTCATCGTGCACGGCCACCAGACGGAAGGGGGCATCCGGTGAGCACCCGTACGGTGATGTACGCGCCGGCGCTTCCGGGGCCGCGCTCTGCTCCTGCTCAGGAGTTGACGGCCGCCGCCGTGGGGCCCGTGCCCTACAACTGGCTGGAGCCCACCGGGCGCCGGGACCGCGTTCTGACTGCATGGGGCCGCGGGCAGTTGGCCGAAGTCCCCGTGGGCCTGTCCTTCGACGTCCTCCTCGTGCCCAGTGCCCTGGCCCGGGACGTCCTCGACCGTGTGCGAGCGGCGCGAATCCAGCCCGGCCCAGTCATCCTCGGACCGTCCGGCGCCGAGGTCATCATCCGTCTGGGCTCCGCACCCGCCTGGTGTGCGCCGGACTCCCTGCTCCTGCGGCGCGGCGCCCTGCTTCTCCTGCCGCCTCCAACCGTCCGTGCACCAAAGATGATGGCCGCCCGCGGCTGGCTCATACCGCCGGCGCAACGGGCGGCGAGCACCCCGCCGGGGGACGGGTTGCCCTGCGGCGATGACCTCCTCCGGCCGTACCTCGCGGCGGTCCAGGCCGCTGCGGACGCTGCCCGTCTCGCGGACCCAGGGAGCCCCCGTGCTGGTCGCGTGGACCGTTGACGAGTGCTGGCGCTGCGATGCGCCGGGCGTGCCCGTGACGTGGGTGGGCCCCGTCCAGTGGGACGGCGAGCACGCCCCGGTCCGGCTGTGCGAGCCATGCCTGACCGCGATAGAGCGCAAGGCCCAGGCCCACTTCGCGCGCCGTACGTTCCAGCCCTCCGGCGCCCTGGTCACCCTGCGCCATCACGAACCGCCCACTGACCCCATCATCCTGATGAGGAGCCCGATGGAACCGTCTTCGCCTTCGCGTGTTCAGTACGTGTCGATCGTTCTCACCGGCCTCGGAATCCGGGCGCACGCTGATGGCCGGACCGGCCGGGAGGCGTGGCGGATCATGCGCCGTCGGCACCCGCGCCTCACCTGCGCCGTCACCACCGCCTACGCGCTGGTGGTAGGTCTCGCCGTCACGGTGGTGGCCCGCCTGGTGACCTGAACTGCCCGAGACATCAGACCCGGCCTGAGGGCCAGGAGCCCTGGCTGGCCGGGCGCGTAGACGGGCGGCAGTCACCGGGACTCCCCTTCCCTCGCTCGTGCCCCGGGCGACTCTGCGCCGTGCAACGACGACGAATTCTGCGAATACAGCCTGTCGGCCATCGCTCGCCTCGCGGAGGAGCCGGCAGCGCACTCCGTACACACTGACTCATCCCGTTCCCCGGGCTCACCGGATGTCCACAGGGGACGGCCATGAACACCGCTTTCGGGCCGCACACCCATGACGGGCCGGCCATCGGGAAGCGGGCAGGACCCCGGCGCCGACGCGAAAAAGGCCAGCGCCGGGTGCAAGACCCGGAAGACGACGTGTCCTCCGGGCGGACCCGACTATCAGCGAAGGGAGGGGAGGTACATGTCCAAGGCACAGGAAGCCGCGCAGTCGACCGTGGTCGTCGCTGACTCGGCCGACATCGAGGACCTGGTGGACAGCTCGGCCGTTGTGCGGTCCGAGGACGTCGAGCAGGACGAGTGCTACACCTTCTGATCCAGGTTCGAAGGGCGTCCGGCCGCTGCGGTGGCCGGACGCCCGCCTCTCATGCGCGTCCCATTCTGGAGATCACGTGATCCACGTCTTCACCGGGCCCACGCTGAGCCCGGACGAACCAGCCCTGAAGAAACCGGACTTACGGCTGCGGCCACAGATCCGCCATGGCGACCTGTTCGATCCGCAGATCATGACCGGTGACACGGTCGTCATCATCGACGGCGTCTACCACCATGCGCCGGCCGTCCGGCACAAGGAGATCATCTGGACGCTCGCCCGGGGCGTCCGCGTCATCGGCGCGGCCAGCATCGGCGCCCTTCGGGCGGCCGAACTGGCCGACTGCGGCATGATCGGCATCGGCTCCGTCTGGCACGACTACACCACGGGTCAGCTCGACGGCGACGACGAGGTGGCCGTCGCCCAGTTGGCCGGCGGTGACCCGCGGGCCTGCACATGGCCGTTGGTCCGGGTGCGCCAGGTCCTCAGCCGCGCCCTCCGCAAGCGCGTCGTCGACACCGCCCAGGCCGACCGGCTGGTCGGATCTCTCGCCGAGGTGTACTACGCGCACCGGTCGCTGGATGCGGTCATGCAGGTCAGCCGACGCGAGAACCTGCCCGGTCTCGCCGACTGGCTCACGCGCGAGCTGGCCGCCGACGTGCACTTCGGTGACGTGAAGCGGCAGGACGCCCTCGACGCCCTCGACCTGGCGTGCGAGATGGCCAAGACCCCGGCCGAACCGGTCGAGGGCCTGACATGGTCGACGCGCTGCTTCCGGCAGTGGGCCAACTCCTTCGCCGCGCTCGACACAGAACACGGCCCGCTCCGCACGCTGGAGCGGGTGACCTTCCAGCAGATCTTCGACCCGCGGTTCCAGCAGGTGTGGTGGGAGTACCTCATCAGCCTCGGCACGACCGACCTGCCCTCGACCGTCGCCTGCGCAGTGATCAACCCCCGCGTGGACCTGTCCGACGAACAGACCGCCGCCCGGCTGCTGATCCGAGAGACGCCAGCCGATCGCACCGACGTCGCCCGGTACTCGGCCGTCAACGACCAGGCCCGCGAGGCAAACCGCGGCTTTTTCCCGGAGGCGATCAAGGAGAGCGTGGTGCGCGACATGCTGGCCGCAGTGTGGGGCACGGGCCCGGACGGGGTGGAAGAGGAGGCGTGGGTGCGCGGCCTGCACGGCGCCCGTGAAGCCGTCGACGCGGCGCGGCCGTTCGTCCTCGGCTTTCTCAAGGATCAGGAGGCGGCCCGTCGATGACCTCGATCACCCTGACTGGCACCGTCCGCGTCCGCGCCCCCGAGGACACCTGGGACGCGCTGAAGCCGCAGATCGCACGGCTTGGCATCAGCCGCGTCGCACGGCTCACGGGTCTCGACCACCTCGGCATCCCCGTGTGGACAGCCGTACGGCCCGATGCCCACACGCTGGTCACCTCCCAGGGCAAGGGCGCCACCGACACTCTCGCCAAGATCTCCGCAGTCCTGGAATCCGCCGAACTCTGGCACGCCGAGCAGCCGTTGAATGCGGACATTCGCGCGACACACCGCGACCTGGACCTGCCATACCCGATGCACGCGCTGCCCGTGAAGATCGACCACCCCTCGCTCGCGGACATCCCACTGGACTGGGTCACCGGCCATGGGCTGGTCACCGGAGAACCGGTACTCATCCCGGCCGACGTCGTACGACGCAGGGCCCACCCCAGCACGGCGGAACCGGAAGTCTTCCATGTCACCAGCAACGGACTGGCCTGCGGCAACACGCTGCCCGAGGCCACACTGCACGCGCTGTTGGAGACAGTCGAGCGCGATGTGCTGCACGACGACTACGTCAGCGGCAGCCGGTTCAGGACGCTCGTTGAACCGGCCACCGTGACCGACCCGTACTGCCGTGACCTGATCGGGCGATTCCTCGGTGCCGGGATGTGGCTGGAGATCGCGTGGGTCGACAACGCCTACGGCGTGCCGGTGTGCGCCGCCTACATCTGGTCGGAGGACTATCCGGTCGTCTTCGCCGGGTCCGGCTGCCACTTCGCCCCACAGATTGCGCTGTCCCGCGCACTCACCGAGGCCGCGCAGTCCCGGCTGACGTGTATCGCCGGCACCCGTGACGATCTCGACATCTACGAGAACGCCTTCGACGCCGACCCCGAGCGTCCCGCACCGGCGGACCTCCCGGTCGGCGACTGGAACAACCTGATCCACCACCTGGAACAGGACGACGACCTAGGCCTGAACCTGGCCGCCATCGCCGCCGACGTCGCCGCCACCATCGGGCACGAGCCGATCGCCTTCCCGCTGCACAACTCGCCCGCGTACGCGGCCGTCAAGGTCGTCAGTCCTGGTCTGGAGATGCGCATCATCCGTTCCATCCCGCGTCCCGGGAGCCGCCGTGGCTAGCCCGGACTTCACCGAGCGGGAGCAGCGGCTCGCCGCCGTGTACGACAAACTGCACGCGGCCCGAGAAACCGCCACCATCGTCAGCGACCTGTACGCCCAGGCCATGGGCGACACCTACCCGCACGAGATCAACGCGGCCGGCGTAGTCGACTGGCCACTGATCGGAACGATCGTCGGCGCCCTGCGCCTGGAACCCGGACACCAGCTTGTAGACCTCGGCTGCGGCACGGGAGGCATCGGCCTGTGGCTGGCCCGCGCACTCGCCACGCACGTGACCGGCATCGACATATCCGCCACAGCCGTGCGTATCGCCACCGGCCGCGCTCGGGGGTTCCTCCCCGCAGGGCGCGCCAGGTTCACGGTGGGCTCGCTCCGCGCGACCGGCCTCCCGGACCGGCACGCCAATGGCCTGGTATGCGTCGATGCGCTGGGCTTCGAACTCGACCGGACGGCCGCGCTGCGCGAGATCTACCGCATCCTGCGGCCCGGTGCCCGGGCCGTCGTCACTTCCGGCCGCCGACGCACGCACCCGGTACTGCCGCCGTGGCCCGAGCAGGCCGCCTACGCCGGTCTGATCTGTGAATCGGAGGAGGAACGCCCTCACGAGCCGCTGCTGTGGCAGCGCCTCTACTGGCTGTGGATCGAGCACGAGACCGACCTGCGCAAGCAGCTCGGCGACGAGCCGACCGACAGCATGCTCATCGAGGCCCGCACGCGCGGCGCCACGCTCGATGACCGCTGCTCACTCACCGTTACATTGAAGCGCCCCGAGGAGTGAACCTCCCCGTGACCAGGACGCAGCGCCCGCTCTACGGGCCGACCTGCAAGGAGATCCATCGCATGTCCCGTCGTGTCGCCGTCTACGGAGCCGGCTCCTGGGGAACCGCGTTCTCCCTCGTCCTCGCCGACGCCGGATGCGAGGTCACGCTCTGGGGCCGGCGCCCCGCCCTGACCGAGACGATCAATGAGACCCGCAGCAATCCCGATTACCTGCCGGAGGTGAAGCTGCCGGTAAGCGTGACGGCCACGTCCGACCCGGCCGAAGCCGCGTGCGGCGCCGACATCGTCGTCCTCGCGGTCTCCGCCCAGAGCGCCCGCCCGCTGCTGGAAACCTGGCAGGCGCTGTGGGAGCCGCGCACCGTGTTCGTGTCGCTGATGAAGGGCATCGAACTGGGCACCAGCAGGACGATGAGCGAGGTCATCGCCGAGACGACGGGCGCGGGGCCCGAGCGGATCGCCGTAGTGTCCGGGCCCAACCTCGCCGGGGAGATTGTCGCCCGGAATCCGGCCGCGAGTGTCGCCGCCTGCACCAACGAGGACACAGCCGCGCTGGTCCAGGCCGCCTGCCACACCCCGTATTTCCGGCCGTACACGAATACCGACGTGATCGGCTGCGAGCTCGGCGGCGCCATCAAGAACGTCGTCGCCCTGGCTGTCGGCGTCACTGACGGCATGGGGCTCGGCGACAACGCTAAGGCGGCGCTGATGACCCGGGGACTTGCCGAGGCGACCCGGCTCGGTGTCGCGATGGGTGCCGACCCGCTCACCCTCTCCGGGCTGGCCGGCATGGGCGACCTGGTTGCCACCTGCTCGTCGAGGCTGTCGCGGAACCACACCTTCGGCGCCCACCTCGGCCGGGGCCTAAGCGTCCAAGAGGCCCAAGCGCAGACCAAGCAGACCGCCGAAGGCGTCGCTTCCTGCAAAGCCATTAGCGGTCTCGGACAGCGCTATGGAGTCGAGCTGCCCATCGCCGACACCGTGGTCGACATCATCCACAACGGCCAAGACCCCAAGAACGCCGTGCGGGAGCTGATGGCCCGCGCTACCAAGCGCGAAACTCCTTACCGCTGACCCGTTATCGGTTGCCGAAGATGCGCCGCAGCACGCTGCGCAGGCCTCCTTGCCGAGGCGCGGTCACCGGCGGAGTCTGAGCAGTTGGCACGCGCGGTGGGTACTGGGGAGGCGGCGGCACCACTGGCCCGGCTGGCGGCCGGGCGGGCGGTTCGGGCTTGAGGCCGCGCGGGGCAAGAGGCTGCGGTGCAGCGGTGGCCTGCGGCGGTGTGGGCGGCGTCGGCCTGGACTCGGAAGCGGCTGCGGTGGCGACATTGTCCGGACTCGGCGAGGCGGGGGGTGGAACGACGGCCTCGGGTTCAGTGGAGGGCTGCTTGGGCGGTTTCGGCTCGGGCAGGTGGCCGACGGCATGGTCGTTGTCGGCAACGGGCTCAGGCGCGGCAGCGTTCGTGGGCCGGGTCGGAGGTTGGGTTGGACCGGGGAGTGGCACGGCCGGTGGTGGTGGAGCGTGCCGGGCAGCGTAGAGCTCCCGGGCGTCGGCGTGGCGCCGTCGCCAGCGTGCCTTTTGGACGTCGGCTAGGCGTTGCATGAGGTCGCGGGATTCAGAGAGGTCAAAGGTGGCCTTGGTGGCTCCGATGAGGTTGAGGGAGGTGGCTACCAGGCCCCACCGGGTGGCGGCCGGGTCGGGGATGGGGTGGCTGATACGCCAGTCGCGCCGCCAGTTCTTGGTCCGGCGCCAGTCGGTGAAGTTCCAGTCCTCGCTGTCGCCTGATGCGTGACAGGTCTCTTGGCACGCCTGGTGGGTGAAATCGTGGACGCCGTAAGGGATGAGGACTTGCTGGCCGTCGAGGAAGTACACCCCGCCGCCGGCGGCGATGACAGCGAGCTGCTGCTCGGTGGGGGCGATGGTGAGGTGGTGGTCCTTCTCACCGCCGCGGGGTTTGACTTCCAGGCGCCCGCACTTAGCGAACTGCATCGGGTCCTTGGCAAGGAACCACACGTGGTTGGCGCCTTGGCCGTAGCGGGCCCGGACCGCACGGGTGCGCTGCTGGATCTGCTCGGGGCCGGGCAGGGTGCGGGGGCGTTCGATGACGACGGTCTCGCCGGGGCCGCACGCGACGATGGCTGGTGGCATCCAGCTCGTGGGTGCACTCGTGCCGCCGGGCGCGTCGGTGTCGTCGCCGTCGGGTTGCTCGATGGTGACCGTGACGCCGGGCCAGGCCCGGATGATCTGGTCGCGCAGGTCGATGACGACCTTGAGGTCCTGGTCGATCTGGCGACGCCGCTCCGGGGCGGCGGGGCATTCCTGGGTGTTCTGATGCCGGAAGTGTGGTTGCTGCTTCGCGGTGGGCTTCACCGCGCGCAGGATCAGGTCCTGGTGACAGGCCTCGCACCGATAACGGCCCTGCACCCTCCCTGAGTCGTCGTACACGCCGCGGGCCAGCCCGGATTCCAAACCAGCCGTCGGACCGGGCAGTTCGATGATCCGGCGGGTCTTGCGGTCCAGGGCGGTGTCACTCATGGCATGTGATCATGCCTGTACGGTGCGTGTCCCGACAGTCCCTTTCCGTCCACGACCGAGCGCTGCCGTCCCCAGGGGACGGCCAAGCAGCAGTTCGGTACCGCGCCACAGCCGCAACCACTCGGCCAGCATCCTGGCAGCTGTGGGCGACGTCGCCGCGTAGGGGAGACTGGCCCAGTGCCCTGGGGGCGGCGCCCAGCCGATGCGCCCGCCCCCAGGGCCCCTACATGGAGTCGTTCCCTCGTCCCCTGAAGTCGTTGATCAGGTTGTGAACGATCACGTAATTCCGTGATCGTCGACAGGTCATGGAGATGCCCACGGTTGCGGCACCGGGCGTCGCCGACAGGGCCGAGGCCCTGGCAGACACCGCGTCGCACTGCACGACGCCGCCAGCACTCCGGGAGGCTGCGCCGATGCAGCCGAGGACGCCATCGAGGCGATCGAGACCACGCTGCTTGCCCCGGCCACCGCCCACTCCGTCGCCGCCACCGCGGCGCGCACTCTGCGCCAGGGCCTGGCCCAGCTCCGATAGGAACTCGGCCTTCCGCCGCGCGATGAGCAGGCCGCCCCCGCCGCCGAGGACCAGGAGGTCATTGCTCCGCCGGTCCCGGTCCGGCGGGGACGCGTCCGCCGTGGCCTCGGCCCCGGGTACAAGGGCGTGCGGATTCCGCCGTGCCGCGTCGGGGCGGTAGGCGGTAGCGTCGAGACCAGAGCAAGGAGGAGGTCACCGTGACCGCACAGCCCGACCACCCGGCCGACCAGCCCGGCTTCAGGCCGCCCATGGGCACGCTCGCCGAGCTGCGCGAGGCCCTGTCGACGTGGGGCTTCCCCGGCGACCGGCATGCTTTCGAGGAGGAGTTGGACGCCCTCGACCTCGACGACCTCACTGCCGTCCGCGAACTCACCCAGGCGTACCGGCACCGGGTCTTGCTCCGCTACGACGCCCAGGGCATGGCCGCACTCGCCCGGACGACCGCCGACGTCGACGCCGAGCTGCGGCAGAAGATCACGGAGGCCGGCCTCCGGTGACTCACGCCTTCTACTCCGACGCGGCGGCGAAGGTCTGCCAGGAGCTGAGCCGGTCCGAGCAGCTGGCCGTCGAGTCCGTCCGCCGAGCACTCGAAGAAGACCCCAAGCAGGGGCGCCGCCTCCCGGACGCCGACCCGCGCAGCGAGTCGCGCGTCGTCGAGCTGCTGCCCGAGCAGACCGGCGGCTGCGGGATCAGCGTGGTGTACCGATACTCCCAGGATCTCGACGCCGCCCTGATCCTTTGGCTGATCGCCGGTCCCTGACGTCGCGCTCATGTCGGGCGCGAGCGTCCTTTGCTTGCTGCTGGGGCGGCTCACGTCGTAGCTCGTACATGCGCTCGCGGTGGCGGAACAAGTCCCGCAGCACGTCTCGCCGGTGCTCGGACTCTTGCGGGAGTAGGGCGGGGAGGCTGGCGATCGCTGCACACAGCATGGAGCACAGCAAGACCACCCACCAGGGGGCTCCGGCGTAGGCGAGGCCGCCGGCGGCGGAGGCGCCGCCGATCGCACCGGTCGCCGGGAGCAGGAACCGGGGAGCGTGCCGTCGAGTCGTCGGAGGCTTCTTTGCCACCCGCGTTGCAGGCATGACACTTCCTTGTCTTGGGTGTGGCGGAGCCACGTGTGGATGAACGAACGGTCGAACCCTGGGCCGCGGAGGTGTTAGCTCCGCAAGCCCTGGTCTGTCCGGGGGCGCCGCCCGGACAGGGAGGAGAGTGCACCGCGGTTCGTGCCGATGCGAGATCTCGCGAATTTCGGCAGTGGCCCGCTGGCGTGCTCCCAGCTTCTACCGCTCGCGGCGTTCATTCACGTGTTCTGACCTGCGAGTTTGTGAGCCCTGGCCCTTGAATGGGGCGCGCGGTCCCGCTATGGGAGCGTGTTTTCGCGAGTGCTTGAACCGGCCTCGCGCTTCTGCTAGGAGCAAGCCAACCCCTGTCATACACGGAGGCGGGCAAAGCCGCGCAAGCCGCGGATCGAAGTCCTCCAGCGAGTCGAACGCCCGCGGCCAGACCGTCCTACCAACGCAACCGTGGCTCTCCCCGCCCCCCAACTCCCGAGACAGTCCGCTGCGTAGCTCCACCGGTTCGGGGCCTCCGCCCGACACTGGAGGCTCCGAACTGACCCCCAAGAGGCCCCGCCCGCGCTACGGTGCGCCCTGCGAGATCGCCCTTGCGTCCCCGGCAGTCACCCGTGCCGGTGATCGTCCGCGAGCTGGCCCGGACGCGGCCCGCCGCGCCGCAGGCACCGCGCGGATTCTGCAAAGGAGAGACGTTGTCGCGATTGACCCTCGTCGAGCTGAGTGCTCTTCCCCGTAAGCCGCATGGCTGCCCCCCGGAGGTGGAACGGAGTTGGGCCCGGCTGGTGGCCACCCACAAGTCCGTGGCCGGGCTGTTCACCACGCTCAACGAGCTTCGGGCCGCGCAGGATGACATGCGCGGAGCCGTGTCCGAGACCCACCGCGACCAGGCCCGCGCTGCCATCGTCTTTACCGCAGCCGGCATCGATGCCTGCCTGCGCACGCTCTTGCGCGACGCCCTGCCCACCCTGTTGTCAACCGCCGGTGACGCACACGGCGCCTTCGTCGCCCACTTCATGGCCAACCGCCTCGCCGGCGAGATGACCAACGCCACGAAGAAGGCCGTCGTCGACATCGACCCGCGCTCCGCCCTGATCGACCTCTACGTCCAGGACCTGACCGGCTCCAGTATCCAGGGCGGCGCCGACCTGATCCGCTGCCGCAACGCCCTCGGCCTAAAGAGCGACCCGGACCTGAATGACGCGATACTCAAGGGCCATCAGCCGTTTTTCAACGCCCGGCACGAGGTCGTCCACGAGCTGGACCTGATCGATCCTTCCGGTCGCGGTAGCCGCAGCCGCCGACTCCCGCATCCCGGAGCGCTCATCGGCCAGCAGCGACCGGATCGACTGCGCCAGCCCCTGCCCGCCGTCCGCGGTGCCCGCCCGCATCGGCTGCGCCTCCGCCGGTGACCATGCCCGTCCCGACTTCACCGCTGGCCAGATGGCTGGGCCGCGTTGTCTAGATCGCCCTTTCCGGGATCCGTCGACTGGTGCTGCCGTCGGTGACTACCTGGCTGGCGCAGGCGGCTCGACCCGAGCCTGACGCTCCCCGCCCCACTGCTGTTCTACTGACGGTAGAGTGGACGCATGGGAGAGAAGGACACCAGCATCAAGACGACCAGGGACGTCCGCGACCGCCTGAGGATCCTGGCCAGCGAACGCGGCACCACCATGAACGACCTGCTGGCGGAGCTGGTGGCGCGCGAGCTGACCGAGGAGGAGAAGGAGCAGCGCGCGCAGCAGGCCCTTGAGGAAATCAGGCAGACGACCGGAGTGACCGTTTCTGACAGCGCGCGGACCAGGGCTCGTGCCTTCCTGCAGAGCCTCGGACAGGAGCACCACGCCGCGTGATCCGAGTCCTGCTCGACCACACCTGTATCAAGGCGCTCGCCGAAGGCGACGAATTCCTCAACGGCCTGTACGTCGAGGCCAGCTACGGATACGCCGAGATCGTGATTCCCGCCCTGTCCGCCACGGTCGCCGAGCGTGAACGCCCCGGCGCCGGCCAGCACATCCTGCAGCGCCGCTTCACCACGGCCGCCGACTTCACCCCAGCACACGCCCTGGTGGCCGGCGCATGGCGCCAGTCGGACTGGCGCGTGCTGCATCCCGCAGCCGCGGTGATCGTCGCACGGCAGGCGGGGGAGGACGCCACCCTGCTGTCCCTGGACCCCGACTTGTACGCGGGTACCGGGGTCAGCCCGCTGAACCCGATGGGCTCATGACGGGCTGGAATCTCGCGCGGATCAGCGAGGGCCAGACGGTGTTGCACTGTGAGGTTCGCGAGGGGTTTGCCAAGGTCAACGACCGTTTCGATGCCCTTGAGGCGAAGATGATCAGAATCAGGCGCAGACTATGGATGTCCCGTGCCACTGGATCTTGACCGTTTGCCATCGGACTTTGACGGACGCGAGTTTGTGTCATCGGAGTTTGATCACCGCAGGTCAGCGACTCA
>NZ_JBIRST010000031.1:0-74534 GCF_044334385.1 Streptomyces sp. NPDC020801 | reverse complement strand
AGTCCGTACCCGGTCCGGTCGACGTCCGGCATCGACGAGAGGTTCGGCGCCGCGACCAGCTTGCCGTCCAGACCGTACGTCCAGGCGTGGTACGGACACTGGAAGGCCCGCTTGACCTCGCCGGACTCCTCGGTGCACAGCTTCGCGCCACGGTGCCGGCACACGTTGAAGTACGCACGGATCGAATTGTCCCGCGCACGGGCGACAAGGATGCTCTCACGGCCCACATCGACGGTGCGGAACGCGCCGGGCTTGGCCAGCTCGGAGGCACGCGCGACACAGAACCACATCGTCTCGAAGATGCGCTCCTGTTCCTGGGCAAAGATCTCCGGGTCCGTGTAGGAGGAACCGGGAAGGGTGGCGATCAGGCTGTCCGGCAGGCTGGTCGAGGTCACGGTGCACTCCTCGGAAACGTCGTGGATCGGTTCGTTCACGCGCCGGGAAGAGCGACTCCGGACGGCGTTGTACATGGAGCAACGCTGCGTATCTGTGCGGCAGCGGCATGGAATTGGGTGGTGTCAAGACGGAGTTACGGCGAGCTGCTTGCGCCAGCGGGTGAACAGCCGTGGCTGGTTCATCCCCAGTACGGCGACCGGCCGGCCGGCGCGCCGGTAGACGGCCAGGACGTTGCGGTCGTCGGCCGCGCCTTCCTCGATGGTGACGCTTTCGGCGCAGGCCGCGTGACCGGCGAACTGGATCTTCACGCCGTACTGGTCGGACCAGAAGTACGGCGGCCGGAGCACGCCCGGTTCCACCGCACCCCCGGCGAGCAGCGTGGCGATCGCGGCGTCGGGGCGCTCACGCGCGCCGGTCCAGTGCTCGACGCGGCGGTGGGCGCCCGCGCGGGCGTCGTACCAGTTGGCGCAGTCACCGACCGCGACCACCCCAGCAAGGCTGGTGCGGCCGTCGCCGCCGCACTTGACGCCGTTGTCGAGCTCCACACCGGAACCCTCGAGCCAGTCGACACACGGGCGGGCGCCCACGCCGACCACGACGATCTCGGCCGGGATGCTGAGGCCGTCCTCCAGCAGGACGGCCTCCACCCGGCTCTCCCCGCTCAGACCCTTGACGCCCACACCGCACAGGAGCCGAACGCCGTGGTCGGTGTGGAGGCCGGAGACGATGGTGCCCATCTCGGCACCGAGGGGGCCGGCGAGCGGGGTCGGAGCCGCCTCGATCACCGTCACGTCCAGCCCGAGTCCGTACGCCGTGGAGGCGACCTCGGCGCCGATGAACCCACCGCCGATCACGACGAGCCGTCCACCCCGGGCCAGCTCCTCGCGCAGGGCGCGGGCGTCGTCCAGGGTCCGCAGGACGTGCACCCCGGCCAGGCCCTCACAGCCGGGCAGGGTACGGGCGGCGGCACCGGTCGCGATGACGATGCCGTCGGCCCTCACCTCACGGCCGTCGGCGAGCCGCACGGCACGCCGGGTGTGGTCGAGCCCGGTGGCGCGGGTGCCGAGCAGCCACTCCGCCGCCAGGTCCTCGTCGTCCGTCTCCAGCGCCAGATCCGCCTCGCCCAGGGTCCCGGCGAGGAACTCCTTGGACAGCGGGGGCCGGTCGTACGGGCGATGCGGTTCGTCGCCGATGACGACGAGCCGTCCGTCGTAGCCCTGCTTGCGCAGCGAGCGCGCGGCCGACAGACCGGCCAGCGAGGCGCCCACCACGGCGACGGTCCTCACGCGGTGCCCCCGACGAGCCGGGACGCCACGCAGGGCGGGAGGTTCGGCGCCTCGCTCGACACCTTGACGTGGATCACGCCGTCCTCGACGACGACCTCATGGGTGCGCACCGGCAGCTTGGCCGGCGGGGCGTCCACCGCGCCGGTCCTCAGGTCGAACTTCGAGGCGTGCAGGGGGCATTCCACCTCGCAGCCCTCCAACCAGCCGTCGGCGAGCGAGGCGTCCTGGTGGGTGCAGGTGTCATCGATGGCGAAGAGCTCGCCGTCGTCGGTGTGGAACACCGACACCGGCGGATCGATGTCGAGCCGGAAGGCCTCACCTCGCGGGAGATCCGCGAGACGGCACGCGGGAATCATCATGACACCTCGGTGCGTATAACGAAACGGATTGCGGTAAGCGCAACATTAGTCTGAGGTCGCCCTGAACCCTTGTCAAGGCTCCGGCGGCCGGCTTCCCACGGGCCCGCAGCCACTCGAGCGCAGGACGAAATGCCCGTACCACCTGCATAAACAGGCGGCACGGGCGTGCTCTGAGGGCTGCGGCGGAACGGTCAGAAGCCGCGGTCGATCCACTCCTGAAGGTGCGGGGCCTCCGCACTCACGATCGTCGTCTCCCCGTGCCCGGTGCGGACGACGGTGTCGCCGGGCAGGGTCAGCAGCCGGTTCCGGATCGACTCGACGATGGTCGGGAAATGGCTGTACGACCGCCCCGTGGCCCCCGGCCCTCCCGCGAAGAGCGTGTCACCGCTGAACAGGGCCCGCAGCGCCGGCGCGTACAGGCACACCGCACCCGGCGCATGCCCTGGCGTGTGCAGCACCCTCAGCTCGACACCGGCCACGGCGAGGACCTGGCCGTCGGCCAGTTCGCCGTCGGGCGCCCGGTCGGGGTGGGTCAGCTTCCACAACGGCAGGTCGTCCGGGTGCAGCAGGACCGGCGCGCCGGTGCGCGCGGCGAGGGCGGGCGCCGCGTCGATGTGGTCGTTGTGGGCATGCGTGCACACGATGGCCCGCAGGGTCCGGCCGCCGACCGCCTCGGCGATGGCGTCGGCGTCATGCGCGGCGTCGATGACGATCACTTCGCTGTCGTCACCGACGAGCCACACGTTGTTGTCCACGTCCCAGGTGCCGCCGTCCAGCGAGAACTGCCCCGAGGTGACAAGGTGTTCGATGCGTGCACCTGCCATCACAGCACCACCACCGAGCGCAGCACATCCCCGCCGTGCATGCGCTCGAAGGCCTTCTCGACCTCGTCCAGCGCGATGGTCTCGGTCACGAAGGCGTCCAGGTCGAGGCGTCCCTGCAGATAGAGATCGATGAGCATCGGGAAGTCGCGGGAGGGCAGGCAGTCCCCGTACCAGGACGATCTCAGCGCCCCGCCCCGGCCGAAGACGTCCAGCAGCGGCAGTTCCAGCTTCATCTCCGGGGTCGGCACACCGACCAGGACAACCGTGCCGGCGAGGTCACGGGCATAGAACGCCTGCTTGTACGTCTCCGGGCGGCCCACCGCCTCGATGACGACGTCCGCGCCGAAGCCACCGGTCAGCTCCCGGATCGCCTCGACCGCATCGCTCTGGCGCGAGTTGACCGTATGGGTCGCCCCCAGCTTCCTGGCCGTGGCCAGCTTACGGTCGTCGATGTCCACCGCGATGACCTTCGCCGCGCCCGCCAGGCTCGACCCCGCGATCGCCGCGGCCCCCACGCCACCGCAGCCGATGACGGCCACACTGTCGCCTCGGCCGACGTTCCCGGTATTGATCGCCGCACCGATTCCCGCCATCACACCACACCCCAGCAGACCGGCCGCAGCCGCCGACGCCGCCCGGTCCACCTTCGTGCACTGCCCGGCCGCCACCAGCGTCTTCTCCGCGAACGCGCCGATCCCCAGCGCCGGCGACAGCTCCGTACCGTCCAGCAGGGTCATCTTCTGCTTCGCGTTGTGGGTGCCGAAGCAGTACCACGGCCGCCCCCGCAGACACGCCCGGCACTGCCCGCACACCGCGCGCCAGTTCAGGATCACGAAGTCACCCGGGGCGACATCGGTGACGCCCTCCCCCACCGACTCCACGACACCTGCGGCCTCATGGCCAAGCAGGAAGGGGAAGTCGTCGTTGATCCCGCCCTCGCGGTAGTGCAGATCGGTATGACACACCCCGCAGGCCTCGATCTTCACCAGCGCCTCACCCGGACCGGGGTCGGGCACGACGATCGTTTCCAGGCTGACGGGGGCGCCCTTCCCCCTCGCGACGACAGCACGGACCTGGTGAGCCATGGCCACTCCTCGGCTGGTACGACACCTGAGTCGTATGTTGCTCAATACGGCACACATCTCATGTGCCGCAACACAGCATCGTGGAGGGCCGACTGTTGGTCAAGGAGCCCGGCCGGGTTCCCTCGGCTGGGCGGCTTCGCGACGCAACAGCGCGAACGCCACCGGCGGACAGCAGGACCACGGCGACTTCCCCGGCCAGCGCACCCGGAACCCGGCCGTGCGAGGAGGAATCTCCCGGCGGGCCCAACCGTCAGCCTGCGGGAAGTTGCCCAGGGGCCGCCGCCGAGCCGGACGGTGAGAACGTCGAGTCCGCGCGCACGGTTGCGCTCATCGGTCACCGCCTCTCGGAAGCGGACGGCCGGCCGGCGGAACAAGTCGAGTCCGCAGGTCACACACGGGGCTGCGCGTCGGCAGAGGACGGTTCGAGCCGGACGACGATGGACTTCGACGTGGGGGTGTTGCTGATGGCCGCCGTGGAATCCAGGGGCACGAGGACGTTGGTCTCGGGGAAATAGGCGGCGCAACAGCCTCGGGGGGTCGGGTAGGGCACGGCCCGGAAGACCGGCGCCCTGCGCTCCACACCGTCCCCGTACTCGCTGACGATGTCGACGAGGTCCCCTTCGGCCAGGCCGCGGTCGCTGAGGTCGTCGGGGTGCACGAAGAGGACCCGGCGGCCCTGGTGGATGCCGCGGTAGCGGTCGTCCAGGCCGTAGATGGTGGTGTTGTACTGGTCGTGGGAGCGGAGCGTCTGCAGCAGCAGCCGGCCCGGCGGGACCTGGGGCCGCTCCAGCAGGTTGACGGTGAAGTTGGCCAGGCCGGTGCGGGTCGGGAAACGGCGCTCGTCGCGGGGCGGGTGGGGCAGGGCGAAGCCGCCCGGCCGCCGTACCCGGGTGTTGAAGTCCTCGAAGCCGGGGATCACGCGCTCGATGCGGTCGCGGATGCGGTCGTAGTCCGACTCGAAATCCACCCACGGCACCTGCGGCCCCACTTCGCCCAGGGTGGCCCGTGCCATCCGGCAGATGATCGCGACCTCGCTCAGCAGGTGCTCGGACGCGGGGGCGAGCCGCCCCCGCGAGAGGTGCACCATGCCCATGGAGTCCTCGACAGTGACCACTTGGGGCCCGCTCGGCCGCAGGTCTGCCTCGGTTCGTCCGAGGCACGGGAGGATGAGTGCCTGTTCCCCCGCGATGACATGCGAGCGATTGAGCTTGGTCGAGATCTGCACGGTGAGGCGGCACCTGCGCAACGCCTGCTCGGTCAGCTCGGTGTCGGGGGCCGCGGCGACGAAGTTGCCGCCGAGCGCGACGAAGACACGTACGTCGCCGTCGCGCATGGCACGGATGCTTTCCACCGCGTCGTGACCGTGGTGGCGCGGCGGCGTGAACCCGAACTCGGCGCCGAGCGCGTCGAGGAACGCGCCGTCCGGCTTCTCGTAGATGCCCATCGTCCGGTCGCCCTGCACATTGGAATGGCCGCGCACCGGGCAGAGGCCGGCGCCGGGGCGGCCGATGTTGCCGCGCAGCAGGAGGAAGTTGACGACGTCCCGGATGGTGGGCACGGAGTGCTTGTGCTGGGTGAGTCCCATCGCCCAGCAGACGACGATCTTCTCGGCGGCCAGCACCTGACGGAAGGCGGCCCGGATCTCTTCCTCGGGAAGTCCGGTGGCCTCCAGGATGTCGTCCCACGACGCCTTGCGGGCGTGCTCGGCGAACTCCTGGAAGCCATGCGTGAACCGGTCGATGAAAGACGTGTCCAGGCAGGTGCCGGGGGCTTCGTCCTCCGCCTCCAGCAGCAGGCGGTTGAAGGCCTGGAACAACGCCTGGTCCCCGCCCAGCCTGATCTGCAGGAACTGGTCAGCCAACCGGGTACCGCCGCCGATGACGCCGGAGGGCCGCTGGGGGTTCTTGAACCGGAGCAGCCCGGCCTCGGGCAGGGGGTTGACCGCGATGACGCGAGCGCCTCGCCGCTTGGCCTCTTCCAGCGCCGAGAGCATGCGAGGGTGGTTGGTGCCGGGGTTCTGGCCGACGACGAGGATGAGATCCGCCTGGTAGAGGTCGTCCAGGCTGACGCTGCCCTTGCCGATGCCGATGGTCTCCACCAGGGCCGAACCGCTCGACTCGTGGCACATGTTGGAGCAGTCCGGCAGATTGTTGGTGCCGAAGCTCCGCACGAAGAGCTGATAGGCGAACGCGGCCTCGTTGCTCGCCCGTCCGGAGGTGTAGAAGGCGGCCTGGTCGGGATGATCGAGTGCACCGAGTTCGCGTGCGATCACGGCGAACGCGTCGTTCCAGGAGATCGGTCGATAGCGGTCGCTGCCCGCCGGGCGGTACATGGGGTGGGTGAGGCGTCCTTGCTGCCCGAGCCAGTAGTCGGTGCGGGGCAGCAGATCCTCCAGAGTGTGCTCGGCGAAGAAGTCCGGGGTGACCCGGCGGACGGTGGCCTCCTCGGCCACGGCCTTGGCGCCGTTCTCGCAGAACTCCGCCCGGTGCCGGTGATCCGGCTCGGGCCAGGCGCAGCCGGGACAGTCGAAGCCTTCCTTCTGATTGACCCGGAGCAGCGTGAGCAGGCTGCGGCGGGCCCCCATCTGTTCGCCGGCGTGCCGCAGCGAGGAAGTGACAGCGGGGAAACCGGCGGCGTACTCCTTCGGGGGGCCGACCCGCAGACGGGCGTCGCCGGGGTCCTCAGCAGGTGGCTTGCGAGTCATCTGTAGCGCTACTCCGCGGTGTAGTGGAATCAGGAGCCATGCCATTACCGTCGCCGGGTATCGCAGCCCGTCGTACGGGGCGCCCGCAAGAGACGAGGTTGCAAACTACAAAACAGTAGCGTTATATGCAACAGCCTTAGGGAAGCCCCGATGTCGACTTCCTGTCAAGACCCACACCACGCCAGGGGCGCGCGGCGACGCCTCACGGCGACTGGTCGGCCGGCAGGCAGCCGGTTGGCCCTGCTGCTGGAGGCCACGGAGACCGGACGGGTGCGGCTTCGCGGTGATCGGGTCAACAAGAGGTACGGGCGGCCGGTAGCGACTCCTGCCCGGCTGCCGGGCCCTGCCGGGGGTTGACCTCCAGGTCAAGGACTCATCGCCGTCCTATGGCGCCGGTGAGGGAGACCTCGCGACGACGACACCACCACACCCTTCACGCTGTTCACTGCGCTGTGGGTGATGTGTCTTCCGAGGTCGAGGTTGGTCCTGGGCTTTCCGGCTCCACCGCGTCGGGGCCCTGTGTGGTCGGCCGGGCCGCGCGGGCGCACGGGAGTACGAACGCCTCCGGGCTCCCCTCTGCCCACCGGCCCGCACGCTCGCGGACACGGTGGTGGCGTGCGCTACTTGAGGCCGATCGCCGCGCAGTCCGCCTGGTAGGCCGCCGTGCAGATCTGCGGGACGGTGTAGACGCCGTCCGCGATCACCGTGTCCTTGATGTTGGTCTTCGTGAGGGCGACCACCGGTACCAGGGTCGCGGGGATCTTCTTCTCCGTCGGGCTGTCGACCGTGTCGCGGGTCAGCGCGTCGAACGCGATGTCACGGCCCTGGACCTTGTCCACCGCCATCTGCGCGGCGTTGGTGGCCTCGTCCAGGAACGACTTGTACACGGTCATGTACTGCTCCCCCGCGACGATCCGCTGCACGGCGTCCAGGTTCGCGTCCTGCCCGGTCACCGGTGGGATCGACTTCGCGCCCGCCTCCTTCAGCGCGTCGATGACGGCGCCCGCCATGCCGTCGTTCGCCGAGTAGACGGCGGCGATGTTGCCCAGCCCGATCGACCGGATCGACTGCTTCATGTGCGCCTTGGCGACCGCGGGCGACCACTTGTCGGTGTCGTACTGCTTGACTATGTCGACCTTTCCCTGGAGTTCGCCGAGCGCGCCCTGCTTGAACCTCGCCGTGTTGGGGTCGGCGGGATCGCCGTTCAGCATCACGAGTTTGCTGCTCGACGCCTTCGGGCCGAGCGCCTCGAGAAGGGCGCGTGCCTGCACCTGGCCGACGAGCTCGTTGTCGTGGGAGACGTACGCGTCGATCGGGCCCTGCGCAAGGCGGTCGTACGCGATCACCGGTATGCCCGCGTCCTTGGCCTTCTTCACATCCGGAGCGACGGCCTTGGCGTCCAGCGCGTCCACCAGGACGACGTCCACCTTCTCGTCCACCATCTGCCGGAACTGGCTGCTCTGCCGAGCCACGCTCGCCTCGGCGTTGGCGTAGACGACCTTGCCCCTGTTGTGCGTGAGGGAGGCGACCTCCTTCTTGATGACCGGGTAGTCGAACCTCTCGAAGCGCGCCGTGTCACGGTCGGGCAGGAGCAGCCCGACCGTGATGTCGTCGCCCTTCTTCGGTGACGCGGCGCCGCCGCCCCCTCCGAAGGTGTCGACGGCACCGCACGCGGCGAGTGAGAGCGCTGAGGGAATAACGGCCATAACTGTGGCAGTACGCCACAAAGCAGGCCTGTGGGTGGTACGAGAGTTCACTTCCGGGGCCTTCCGAACAGGGAGCAGCTTCGTGACTTCGCGTGGCCGACAGCCAAGCGGGGAACTCAGTGACACGTCAGCATGTTGTCGTAACCAAGGGTCGAGCCCGGTCCGGACGCTGTGCCCCGCCGTGTCCGCAGGCAGACAGAGGCAGACGGAGACCGATGCGCCTCCGGCTGCTCACTGACTCGCGTGGCCGACAGCCAAGCGGGGAACTCCGTTACACGTCAAGATGTTGTCGTAACAAAGAGTCAACGAGTCCGGTCCGGACGCCGTGCCCGCCGGGTCCGCAGGCAGACAGAGGCAGACAGAGGCAGACAGAGGCAGACGGAGACCGATGCGCCTCCGCCCGCTCACTTCGCCTGACCACGATGCTGGACCTCGACTCGGCTCGTGCCGGCCAACTCCTCGACGCGGCAGCCGAACTCCTCGACGCGGCAGCCGAACTCTTCCTCCTGCCCGCCGCGTTGACCGACCACCTACGCCGCGCACTGCCCCCTCTCCGGGGGCTGCGGAGGACCGCACCAGCCGCTTGCTCGAGCTGTCGGTTGCTTTGGTCGCTGCCACCTCTTCTGCTCAGCGACTGAAGACCAGCGACTCAGCAACATTTCGGTCGCTGACCCGAGGTGAGCCAAAACTGCAGGTCGAGGCTCTCATCAGGAAGGGGCAGCGACTGAAGCGACTCAGAGTCCCGGTATATAAGTCATTCCTGTGTGCGCGTGTGCGTCATATATAGAGAGACTCAGTCGCTTCAGTCGCTGTCCCGGGTGCGACGCCGCTCTCGACCTGGTTTCTCTCCTCTGAGTGCTGAGCAGCGACCGAAGCACATTCAGTCGCTGCGCTCGCCACTCAGTCGCTGAGAACGGACAGCCGGTCGCATGATCCGACACGGCGTCAGCCTTCTCTCGCACGTGCTCCACAACCTCACCCGCCACGTTCGCTAGTCTGTGTCCGTCGTTGAGTCGCTTCGGTCGCTGATAGGGGATACAGATGCCTGCTGAGCTGCGTATTTCGCGCAGCGACTCACAGCAGCCAGTCCCCGGGCCTTCAGTCACTGAGCTGCCACTGGTTACCGCCCGAAGGTGCGCAGCCCGGGGCTGGCCCGTCCACCCGCTTACTCCTGGACGAAAGACCCCAGCAGCGAACTGCTCCGACTGCCGCATGACTCCACACACCCACGCCGACTGTCCCTGCCTGCCCGCGGGCCGCTGGTGCCACGGCTTCCACGCCGCCACCCTTGACCAGCGCCGTATCGAGGAATGGTGGGGCGCCCACCCGGACTTCGGCGTGGGCGTGGCCTGTGGCCCCGCCGGCCTGGTCGTCATCGACATCGACGCCAAGCCCGCCCAGCTCCCAAGCCGGGACCGGCTACTGCCGGGCATCCCTATCGCCGAGCACGTCGACATCAGGGGCCTGGCCACTGGATTCCACACGCTCGCCGTCCTCGCCGCGCTGCGGGGACGGCGCAGCCCCGCCGACGACGACACCACCCTGCGCGTCCGCACCCCTTCCGGCGGCCTGCACGTCTGGTACCGGGCCGCAGACGGCAGCCGCTGGCAGTGCTCGGTCGGCTCCAGCCAGGGCCGAGCACTGGCCTGGCAGGTCGACGTCCGTGCTTGCGGCGGCTACATCATTGCCCCCGGCACCCGCATCAGCCACGGCACCTACGTTCCCCTCGGCAGCGTTCGCGAACCCGCCGTCCTTCCCGGGTGGCTGGCCCAGGAACTGGAACGGACCGGCCACCTGCCCGCACCGAGGGTCCCCACCCCCCGGCAGGTCCCGCCCCGTGGCCGGCAGGCCGTCCTGGCCGCGGGCGGCGGACGCGACCGCACCTCCCGCACCCTTGCCGCCGTGCTGGCCCCCGTGGAGGTCTGCGGTCAAGTCGCCGAGGGCGCTGGTTTCTCCGAGGCCCTCAACCGTGCCGCCTACACCCTCGGCGGCCTCGTCGCTGCCGGCCGCCTGTCCCAGGACGAGGCCGAGCGCGCTCTCAAAGAGGCCGCGACCGCCGCCCGCCCGGGTCAGGAACGGCGCTGCGAGCAGATCATCCGCAGCGGCATGGTCGCCGGCCTCAAGCGTCCGCTGAACACCACCAGGGAAGGCCGCCCGTGACCTCGCCTGGCGACGAGACCCAGACGCTCTTCGACTTCGACCCCGAAGTCGTTGCCACCCAGATCCGCAACCAGGGTCACGTCCCGGTTCCGGCGCAGGCCGATACCGAACGCGTCAGGGCGGGTGAGGCAACCTCCGCAGGGCTGCTGCCCGACACCCTGTCCGACCGTGGCAACGCCAAGCTGTTCGTCAAGCTCTACGCCAACGATTACCGGCACGTCCCCGGCATCGGCTGGTACCGATGGGACACCACCCGCTGGCAGATCGACGAGGACGACACGGTCCTGTGGGCAGCAGGTGAACTCGCCGAGAACATCGCCGACCAGGACCCCCGTGGGGTGTTCCTCACCCAGGCGTTGCAGCAGCACCGCCGCCGCGCCCTGTCCACCGCCGGTATCAACGCCATGCTCACTCAGGCCAAATCCGCCCCGGGCATGGTCCTGAACGCCGCTCTGCTGGACGCCGACCCGTATGCCCTGTGCACCCCGGACGGAATCGTGGACCTGCACACCGGCCTGATCAAGAAACCCGACCCGAACCTGGATTTCCACTCCCGGTCCACCAGCGTCGGCCCCCAGCACGTGCGCACCACGCGCTGGGACCGCTTCCTGACCGACACCTTCGGCGACGACACCGAAGGCCGCGAGATGATCGCCTACCTGCAGCTGCTGCTCGGTTACTCCGTTACCGGCGACGTCGGCGGCCAGGTCCTGCCCTTCCTCTTCGGCTCCGGCAAGAACGGCAAATCCGTCCTGCTGGACGTTCTGATGAAACTGCTCGGCGACTACGCCGACGCCGCCCCGCCCGGCTTCCTCATGGCGCGTCCCTACGAGGGCCACCCCACCGACCTGGCCGAACTCCACGGCCGCCGTGTCATCGTCTGCAGCGAGGTCAAGCCCGGCGACAAGTTCGACGAGGCCCGCGTCAAGCTGCTGACCGGCGGTGACCGCATCAAGGCCCGACGCATGCGACAGGACTTCTTCGGCTTCCAGCCCACCCACAAACTCTGGCTGCTGGGCAACCACCGGCCCGAAGTCGGCACCGGCGGATTCGCATTCTGGCGTCGCATGCGCCTGATCCCATTCGAACGCGTCGTCCCCGACGACCGTAAGATCGACAACCTTGCCGACGTCCTCGTCACAGAGGAAGGTGCGGGCATCCTCGGCTGGCTGATCGACGGTGCCCGCCGCTACCTTGCCGGCGACCGCGACCTCACCGGGCCCGAGCGCGTACGCATCGCCACTACCGCCTACGCCGAAACCGAAGACCACGCAGGCCGCTTCTACGACGAGTGCTGCGCCCTCGGCCCCGCCTTGCGCGCCGAACAGACCGCCCTCTACGCCGCGTACAAGGTGTGGTGCCACAATGAAGGCGCCCCTGCCATGTCCTCGCGAGCGTTCGCCGCACGCACGCGTGAACTGGTCGGGCTGGCCTCGCCCAAGGAGATGATCCTGTCGAACCAGCGCAAGCACTACCCGGGCATCGGGTTGCTCACTGACGAGGAGAGGGGCGCCACCCTATGAGCTCCTTGATCACCGAGGACGAGATCAGTCACGAAACGGAGATCGTCTGGCTGGAGGACATCGGCCACCTCGACTACGTCCGCCAGAGCCTGGACCGGCTGCCCTCCCGACGGGGCAAACCAGCCTATCACCGCCCCGGCCGCATGGTCGGCTACGCCCTCCTCAGTCCCAAGGCAAAGGCCTCCCGCTCCTCGGGCACCTTCCGGCGCCGCGTCTTCTGGCTGCTGCCCCACGACCGCGACAGCGACCCCGAAGGGCTCTACGCCAAGGGCGCCCCGGCCGAGGCCATCGACCCACGCACCCTCGAGGCTCGGATGAAGGGCTACAAGACCGAACGCTCCGAAGGCGGCCCGCCCTCCACAGCCATGCGGGAACTCGGGATCACGCTGCCGCTGTGACGGGGCGGGCTGTTCCGGACGGCGGCAGCTCGCAGGTAGGTAGTTCTGCGGATGGTGCTGTACTGGCGCGCCTTCTAGGGTTGATTCTCCTGCCTGCCTCCCTTCCGTCCACTTCCCTCTTGAGAGAGCTGATACGGATGAACCGCCATACGCAGCAACGAGTTCTGGCTGTCAGCCGCTGAGTATGAGCACGGCAATCGTGGTGGGCAGCGGTCCCAATGGGCTGGCCGCTGCCGTGGCGCTCGCTCGAGAAGGCGTGGAGGTCACGGTGCTGGAGGCCGCCGACGCCATCGGGGGCGGCACGCGTTCCAGCGAGCTGACACCCGGTCTGCTGCACGACCACTGCTCGGCCACCCATCCGGTGGCGGTGGGTTCACCATTCCTGCGCAGCCTTGGTCTGGATCGCTATGGCTTGCGCTGGTGCCTTCCGGAGATCGACTGCGTGCATCCGCTGGACTCCGGTGAGGCCGGCATCCTGTATCGGTCCGTGCAGGAGACGGCCTGCGGCTTCGGCGGTCTGGAGGGGTGGCTGTGGCAGCGGATGTTCGGCCACCTCGCCGATGGCTTCGAGGCGCTCGCCGAGGATGTCATGGGCCCGCTCCTGCACATGCCGAGGCATCCGTTGCGATTCGGCATGTTCGGATTGCAGGCGCTGCTGCCCGCCGGCGCCGTGGCGGGGCTGTGGCGCTCCGCGCGCATCCGTGCTCTGTTCGCAGGGGTGGCGGCCCATGCGTTCCGGCCGCTGCACCGTCCGGCGACCGCCGGCGTGGGCTTGTTGATCATCGCTGCGGGTCACCGTCACGGCTGGCCTGTGGCCGGGGGCGGGTCGAGGGCGATCACAGATGCGCTTGCTGCTCTGCTCGCCGACCTCGGCGGCAGGGTCGAGACCGGTGTCCTCGTGCGCTCCACGGCGGATCTGCCTTCGGCCGATGTGGTCCTCTTCGATCTCGCGCCGGGAGCGGTTGCCGACATCCTGGGCGACCGGCTCCCGGGGAGGGTTGCACGCGCCTACCGCCGCTTCCGCCACGGGCCCGGTGCCTTCAAGGTCGACTTCGCGGTCGAGGGCGGCGTCCCGTGGAGCAACGAAGCGGCGCGCCGGGCCGGGACCGTCCACCTGGGAGGCACCTACGCGGAGGTCGCCCGAAGCGAGCGTATGATCCACTCCGGCCGGATGCCGGAGCGCCCCTTCGTGCTCGTCGGCCAGCAGTACCTGGCGGACCCGCAGCGATCCCATGGCAACATCCACCCGGTGTGGACCTACGCGCACGTACCACACGGCTACGACGGTGACGCGACGGAGGCGATCATCCGTCAAATCGAGCGATTCGCTCCCGGGTTCCGCGAGCGTGTCCTTGGCATGGCCGTCCGCCCGCCGGCCGCCTTCGCGAAGTACAACGCGAACTACGTCGGCGGCGACATCATCACGGGGGCGAACACCCTGGCCCAACTCGTCATGCGCCCCCGGCCCGCCCTCGATCCCTACAGCACGGGCGTGCCGGGCATGTTCATCTGCTCCGCGGCATCACCGCCCGGGGCCGGCGCCCACGGCATGTGCGGAGCACATGCCGCCGTATCGGCCCTGCGCTACCTCGGCCGAGGACGCGGAAGATCCGGCCGAACCCCGAAGCCGGCGTCCGCGCGAAGGTACTGAGTTCGGAACTCCGGTTGCCGTGGCTGCTGGCAGACCCGGTCGTTGCGCGACGTCGGTTGTCATGCAAGGCGGCGGCCTGACGGACGATCACCTCCGCGACGCGGTTGCACCGCCCGTCCGACCGGCGTGATGGGGAGTGGCCCGCCAATCACTCTGCGTATAAATGCTGTGAAAATCGTCACGCAGAGTTTAGGTATTTTCCTCGATGTGGGAACGGTTGACGATCCGGCAGAGTCGCCTCCAGGAGAGCACGGAGAAATAGGGCTCTGGGGCTCGCTTTCGAAAGGGAAAAAGCGGATGAGCACCATCGCGAAGGCAGTGGACAGTCTGAACCTCCCTGTGGAGGGCGCCGTCTTCACGTCCACCCGCCCCACCATGGGATTCGGGATCGGAAAGGGAGTAGTTCGCGCGAGCTCGGCCCTGGCGAATGTCGCCCAGGCCGCGGCAGGTGCTGCCCAGGTTGCCGCCAACGTGTGTGCGGTGCAGGCGAATCAGGCCGCCGCGAACCAGGCCGCCGCGAACCAGGCGGCTGCCGGCGGTGGTGCCTGACCGGTCCTTCGCGGCCTGACATGTGTGGGCCGGTGAAAGCCGGCAGAGAAAGTGAATGAAGCTGCCGGGCCAAAGATGCGTTTTGGCCCGGCAGTGCTCGGTATGGCACCAACGCTTCCGCAAGCCACCACGAACAGAGGTCCTGTGAAATTGCCTCGAAAACTTCCCGTCAAAGTGCCCGGGAAAATCACCTCTGCGGTTTTCGGCCCTGCGCCGGTCAGCCGGGATCGCGCCATGGGCCTGTCTGAGCGGCTGGCCGCCGCGACAAGTTTGACGTCGTCCCTCGAGCATTTGGTGCAGCGCAGGACGATGGACAAGGGAGGCATGGCCGACTGGGACATCACCAAGGATTCACTGACCGGGTCCAGTCCCTTGGTCCGTCGCCTGATCAACGGGGTCAGCGGCCCCAGGACCACGAGCGTTCTGCATGTCGGGCGCGTCGCGGTGTCCGCCGGCATGCTGCTGCCCGGTGACTCCCGCTGGCGGGGCGCGGGCAGCCTCTTCCTCGGCGTCAGCTCCGCCCTGCTCGGTCCCCGTCACCACTATGGCGGCGAGGGCTCCGACCAGGTGGCGACACTGGTTCAGATCGCCACCGGCACGGCTCGCCTGGCGCCTTCGCCGGCGGCAAAGGACGCTCTGCTGTGGTACGCCGCTCTGCAGGCCAACCTGGCCTACGCGGTCTCCGGCTGGGTCAAGCTCCTGGGCCGGCCCTGGCGTGACGCCTCCGCTCTCGGTGGCGTGATGCGCACCCGCACCTACGGTCACGAAGGCATGTTCCGGTGGACCCAGGAACATCCCCAGGCCGCCAAGCTGCTCACCCACGGGGTGCTGGCGCTGGAATGCCTCTTCCCGCTCGCCTACCTGCAAAACGGCAGGCTGACCCGCCCCGTCATCGCAAGTGCTGCGGCGTTCCACCTGGCCAACGGCTACTTCATGGGCCTTGGCCGGTTCGTCACGGCCTTCCCGTCGATGCACCCGCTGGTCGCCTACACCTCCGCCCCCCGGACCCACCCGGCAGTCGCCGGACGCGACGACCGCGCCGCGTCGGCCGCGTTCGCTCTGCTCGCCGGAGGTGTGGCCGCCGCTGTCGGCACCGCCGTACAGCGGCGCCTGCGCGCAACGGAGGGCTGGCACACCTCACGCACCCTGACCTCCCGCCACAAGAACCAGCTGCAGTACGAGGTGTACTCGCACGGCGACGACGAACAGCCGGTCGTCGTTCTCGCCAGCGGACTGCTTTCCACCAGCGAGCACTACGCCTGGATCACCCAGCGCCTGTGTCACGAGACCACGTACGGGGTCATCGCCTACGCCCGTACCGGGTACGCCGGAAGCCGCCGCAGAGCCGTCACCCCCTTCCGCCTGTCGGAGTCCGTCGACGACCTGATCGACCTGGTGAACGGCGCCGTTGCCCCGCACCGCAAAGTGATCCTGATCGGACACTCGATCGGCGGCGAACTCGCACGCCGTGCCGCCCAGCATCTCGGTGACCGCATCCACGGAATCGTCTACCTGGACTCCTCCCACCCGGACCAGTTCAACCGCGCCGGAAACGCGGCTGCCCAGGCGCTGGCCGGCCACTTCACCGCCATGAGCCGGGCGCTGCGCCTGGGCACGGGCATCCTCCTCAACCGCCCGGCATGGGTCGGCCAACTGCCGCAGGCCTACCAGAAGAAGGTCTTCGCCCAGTACGCGGATTCGCGCATGTGGGAGGCCGCACGTCGCGAGTGGAAGGCCGTCCAGGACGACTTCCGGTCCTTCCCGGGGCAACTGGGCAGGGTCGCGGGCGTACCGGGCCTCGTGATCTCCGCCCAGCGCACCGTGGACCGAAGTCCCGAACAGCTGCTGATGCACCGGGAACTGGCCGAGGCCCACGTCGGGGCACCCACCCAGTGCGTGGTGATCGAGGGCGCGACACACGAGAGCCTGCTGATCAACAACCGCTACGCCCACCAGGTGACGGACCGTGTCATCTCGTTCTTCCGCGACCTGGACCAGCGTTCCTCGCCCGACCGGCCCGCCCGCTCCGCCGTCAAGAAGTAAGGAGGACCTCCCATGACCGCTCGCTCACCCCTGAGGTCGTTGACGGGCGAGGGGGCCGCATGGCGGATCGCCGGAGCCGCCATGCTGCTTCTCACCCTCGCCGGTCAGCATCCCCTCCAGCAGTTCAGCCGGGTCAGGCGCAGGGACATCTGCTCACTGCTGCCGAACTGGCGGTTCTTCGCACCGAATCCGGCCATGTGCGACTACCACCTCCTGTACCGCACCGTGGATGCGGAAGGCACGGCTTCCCCGTGGCACGACGCGAGCGGCATCGAGGACCGCAAGCCGCTGCAGATCCTGTGGTTCCCCACCCGCCGAGTCGACAAGGCCGTCTTCGACGCCTGCCACGACATCCTGCCGATCCTCGACGAGGGCTTCGAGACCGCCGCCCACGCCCCCGGATACCGCCTGGTCACCGAGTACCTGCGCGCCCGCATAACGTCCCAGGGCGACTCCTGCCGTGAGGCCGGCGGCTTCCAGTTCGCAATGGCTACCAGCACCGGATACGACATGCGCCACAGGCCTGAAATCTACTTCGTCTCCCCGTACATCCCTCTCGACCCGCAGGATCCCAGCACACCTCTGCGTGCTCCGAGCACTCCTCCGGCTCGTACCGAGACATCCGCGAGGACGTGATCGTGTTCATCAACCCCTACTGGGTGTTCGCCGGCACGATGTTCCTGGTCTCCTGCATCAGTGTGGTCGTGATATTCGTCGGCGTCCGCCAGGAAATGAAACGCGAGGGGAGGGACACCAAATGACCGCACTCTGCCCGATCGTTCCGATCGTGTCGGCCGATCCGTCCCCGCGGCACCGCCGTCTCTGGAGGGAGGGGGCAGCCGGCGTTCGCGCCGGCACGGCGGTGTTCCGGCCGACCGCACCCCCGGAGCCCGACCAGTACCTACCAGCGGCCGCTCCGGAGCCGGAGGACCGCCCGTGGTATCGCCAGGCCGAACTCCGGCCGGACGGCGGCCCATCACCGCTCCGCCTCTCCGAACACCTCGAGAGTGCAGCATGAGCGAGTGGACAGCCGGACGGGGGAGGCACCACCGCCCGCAGAAGCCGGTCAGCCTGGCGGACGAACAGGGGCAGGGCCACGGACCGGCACAGGGGCGAGCCGTACACCGGGCGGTTCCCCAGCTTCACCTGCACCTGCTGACGGGCAAGGGCGCGCGGCCATGGCGAGCCCTGGGCAGACACCGTCGGCTGATCACGCTCGGCACACTGATCGGGCTGATGAGCGCCGCGACGTCCCTGGCCCAGCCCGCGATCATCGGTGAGCTGGTCACCGCCGTTCAGGAGCACCGCCCGATAACAGGGCCGATCCTGTTGGGCGCGGCGCTGTTCCTCGCCGACGCCGTCCTCAACGCGCTCCATTCGTACACGATCGGGCTGGCGGGGGAGAACATCGTCTTCGACATCCGGATCACCCTGGTGTCCCGGCTGCTGCGCTCCCGTTTCCGGGCCTACAGCGATTGGCAGCAGGGCGACGTGTTCGCCCGGATGGTCAGTGACACCGTCGTCGCCCGCTCCGCGATGACGCGTGCGATCGACGAGGTGATCAACAGCGGCTTTCTCGTCCTCGGCGGGATCGCTCTGATGGCATGGGTCGATCCGGTGCTGCTCGCCGCCACACTCGTCTGCCTCGGCGTCACCAGCGTCATCTCCCTTCTGCTGGCGCGCGGGGTGCGGCGGGTGTCAGTACTCAACCAGACGGACACCGGCAATTTCGGCTCCGCCTTGCTGCGGGTGCTGAGCGCGCTGCCGACCGTCAAGGCGTCCCGCGCCGAGGCCCGCGAGGCGGAGGGCATCGCAGCCATCGCCAAGGAAGCCCGTAAGTCCGGGATCCGGGTGACGTTCCTGTCGTCGCTGCTGGACCCGACGATGAGCATCGGCACCCAGCTCGCCCTGAGCGTGGTCATCGGCCTGGGCGCGGCCCGCACCGCCACCGGGGCCATGAACACGGCCGACCTGACGGCGTTCATCCTGTACCTCTTCTACCTGGTGGCGCCGCTGCTGACGTTGTTCATGGCGATCGCCCAGTTCCAGATCGGCAGAGCATCGATCGATCGCCTGGCCGAACTCGGCACGATAGAAGTCGAATCGGACCAGCAGGCCGACCGGACAGCAGGGCAGACGAGGATCGCCCCACCCTTCACGGACGGGCACGAATCAGGCCTCGTCTTCGACCAGGTCCGCTTCTGCTATCCCAGCAGTGAAAGAGTCGTCCTCGACCAGGTCTGCTTCACCGTTCCCGCCGATGGGCTCACCGCCATTGTGGGTCCGTCCGGCGGAGGCAAGAGCACCGTCTTTCAGCTCATCGAGCGTCTCTACGACCCTGTGTCCGGGGCGATCCGGATCGACGGCACTGACATCGCCGACATGCCGCTCAACCAGCTGAGATCCGTCGTAGGCTACGTCGATCAGGACCACACCCTGCTGCGCGGCACCATCCGGGACAACCTCACCTATTCGGCACCGCACGCCGCGGACAAGGACATCGCAGAGGCACTGCGGATGGCAAACCTCTCCGAGGTGATCGCGGCCCTGCCGAACGGACTGGAAACCGAGCTCGGCGATCGCGGCGCCGGCCTGTCCGGCGGTCAGCGGCAGCGCCTGGCCATCGCCCGCACCCTGTTGCAGACCCCGAGATTCCTGCTCCTGGACGAGGCCACCGCGAATCTCGACAGCGAATCGGAAAGGGCATTGCGAGACAGCATCGCCACAATCTCCGACTTCTGTGCGGTCATCGCCATCGCGCACCGCCTGTCCACCATAACCCAGGCCCAGCAGATCATTGTCATGGAAGAGGGCAAGGTCCAGGCTGTCGGCACCCATGCCGACCTGAACGCGAGTAGCGATCTCTACCGCAGGTTGGCCAAGCTGCAGGAACTCAGCGACATCGCATCCTGAGTTCGGCCTGATGTCGTTGACGACCATGCGCTCCCGACAACTCCGTTCCAGCAATGGATGGTTGGCACTACGCGCCGGTGACACCGCCCATCCCACCCGACGAAGAACCAGGACGTGAACGCGGCGACTGCTCCCGGCCCGTGAAACCGGACGCCGCCCGCGCCGTCGAGACCGACTACGTGCACGACGATTACGCGGCCGCGCTGGACGAGCAGTCGAGCACCCCCACGAGAGTCTCTCGACGGACTTCTGAGACGGCCAGGTTCAACCTTCCAGTTGCTCGGCCGCCGCGCCGGCAGCGCGCGTGGCGTCGGCCAGATCCGAACTCCATGAGCCCACGACGCCCGTTCTACCCGTCAGATCGAACGTCTTTTCGGTGTCGTCGCCCTGCGCCGGAGAGGCTTGCTCGGTGCGGATCGCGAGAAGTCTGGCTCGCAGGGCACGTGCTACGAGGTGTGTGCGATTTTTCGCGCACAGCTTTTCTCTGATCTTGGACAAGTGTGCCCCCACGGTACGTGGAGATATTGACAATGCGACGGAAATTTCAGAATCCGACATTCCGTGCGCCACCAGGAGGAGTATTTCGAGTTCTCGTGGACTGAGCCGGGCGGTGCGGTCCCGCCCCTCGCCGACTGGAGTCACCGGCTTCTCCGCACGCACTTCATGCCTCGATGCGGTGCGAGCAACTGGTAATCCCGTACCGTCCTGCCGGCCGCAGCCGTCCTGCCCACGCACCTGTGATCAAAATCGAGAGTGGGTCTCGTGGCCGGTAGTTGCCGGGATGCACACGGTGGGCGGCCCACCGTGATGGGCATGAATAAGGCCATCTGCATGTGGCTCAATTCCTGTCTATGGAGCCGTGTCTGGGAGCTTCGCGTTCACGACGGTGAGACCGGCGAGCTGCATCCACCGAAGCGGTGGGCTGGCGACGGGGCATGGGACACGCTGCCGCAGCGCCCGCCCGGGGCCCGATCTTCTCTGGCAAGTCCGCGGTGGAACCCGCCTTCACCTGCCGCGATGCCATGTCGGCAAGCCGATGCGCGATAGACCTGCGCCACCTCCGTCCCATTCATGAGACTCCCTCAGACTATGTACGTTATGATCACGCTCCCTCACTCAATGAGCACGAAAAGCGGGTTGGCCGGCTGCCCCAATGGCCCGGTGGCTGCGGCTTGACCTCGCCCGGGCAGGCATGGACGCCGCCGCGCTGGAGATCGCCGCCACCGGGCTGGTCACCCCGCGGACGTCAGACCACTATGACCGCGTCCCCGCGCAACATGGTCTCCCACCATCCGGTTCAGGAGAGTTGAGGCAGTCGATCCACGGGTGACATCTTCGTCGTCACCGATGCCGCCCACAACTGCCTGTCCATCCGCATCTGGCTGGAGAACCAGTCCGTCAGAGGGTGCTTGACGCGGCGGGAGTGGGTTCTGCTCAGGTTCCGCTGGAGCCGTGGTGCGCGTCGTCCGGCGACGGGCCACCGTCGTAGGGCACTCCGAGTCGCGCCGCCAGCCCGGCGATCAGCATTTCGAGGCCGTAGCTGAACTCGGCGTCGTGGTCGCTGACGGCCAGGTACGGGGCGACGGCACTCACAAGGGGGTCGCCGCCGGAGGCGATCTCCGCGGTCCGCTCCCGGCACCTGGCAGGATCCAACGTGCTTGCGCTCAGGGAGAGGGCGAAGCCGAGTTCCCGCATGATCGTACCGATCAGGTAGGCGTTGTAGCTGCGCAGGACGTGGGCCCGTTCCTTGGGAGAGAGGTCGAGTTCGGCGAAGCTGCTCAGGGCGGAGCGGATGGCTTCCAAGGCGGCCGGTGACTTTGTGGGCCTGGTCAGCATGAGGGGGAACGCTTTTCGGTGCCGCTGGGCGGCGGCGCGGAAGATGATGCAGTGCGCCCGGACGCGCTCCTGCCAGGTGCCGGTGTCCGTGCCGGAGAAGTCGACCTCTGACAGCAGCGCCTCGGCGACGCCGTCGAGCAGGGCGTCCTTGTTCGGGACGTGGTTGTAGAGCGACATGTTCTCGATGTCGAGTTCGGCGGCCAGTTTCCGCAGGGAGAAGGCGTCGGGGCCGTCGCGGTCGATCATCGTCACGGCTTTGGCGATCACCTTGTCCCGGGTCAGACCGAGCCGCCTGCCGCGGCCGGTTCCTCGCGCCGTCACCCCCACCTCCTTGGCCCTTGACCTGCCGATGCGACGGGCAGGTTCCCTCTTGACGCCACTTGCTCCCCAAGTTTAACGTGCCGACGCAAAGACTTGCACTGCAAGTGTCAGGGATCCGACCGGGCGGCGGAGCGCCATCGACCGACCCCGACGGCGCATGCCGCCCAGGCGCCGCAGTACCCGACGTACGGAGATTCACCGATGGTCAGCACTACGCGCTTACTGCTCGCAGGCGCCGGGCCCGAGTGGGAGCCCCACGAAGCCGAGGCGCCGGCACGGGGAGGACAGACCCGCGTCTCCGGTGCCCTCGACCCCGCAGACCCGTCCATACGGCCGGGCACCTGCAACCCCTCCTCGGCGACCAGCCATATCTGCACCGTCGGTTCGAATCCGCCGACGAGGACAACGCTGTCGACGACGTGAAGGACACATCCCCCGGCGACCGTCAGACCGTCGTGACGCCCGGTGCGTTCGCCCTCCGCGTCCCGGGACGCGGCCCAGCCGCTCGGGTGGGTGACCGAGTACGACGGCCCCACTTCCAAGGATTCTGAAGCCGTTACCGCAGCCTCCGACCGGCGCGGCGCCGACTTCGCTCTCGAGCACATCGGCGACCGGCTCTCCGCCGACACCAACCCTGCCACACCTCGGCGGCGACATCGTTGGCGTCGGACGCCTCGTGGGCCACGACCTCACCATCATCTCGACCAGATGCCGTTCCGCCGGACCAGCGTCGGCGGGGCAGATCCAGCGCGCGCGTCACCGACCGACTCTCCGATCCGCCGTGCCCCCACACCCCCGGGTATTGCCCGCAGTTACGAGCGGCGGGCTCCGTACCCGTCGGTCTTCGCCTCCATGACGCCAGACCGCAGCCGATCACGGAAGTCTCCTCGATGGAGTACCCCGACCCGGCACTCGCATCGGCCGACCTGCGCACGTGCGACAGCGGGCGCCTTCCTGCTGTTCCTCCCCTGCAGCGCACTGAGCCCATCCTTGAACAACCTCGGCGGCAAACCGAGCATCACCCACGAGGAGCTGGTCTGACTACCACCGACGACATCCGTGCGACCCGCCAGAAGTTGGTCCTCGACCACTTCCGCGACGAGGTCCGCCAGAACTGGGACGACGTCCTGGCCACCTTCCCGCACCCCCATTACGAGCTCATCCCCACCATGACGGTCCACGACGGCGACCGCGCTGTGCGCAGCTACTACCACGACAGCCGCGTCGCATTCCCCGATCAGGACCACGAGATCATTGACCTGCGCCACAGCGACGACGCCGCCATCGTCGAGTTCTGGCTGCTCGGCACCCACCTGGGCGCCCTCGGCGCGATCCCGGCCACAGGCAGCCGCTTCCGGGTGCGCATGACCGCGTACTTCATCTTCGACGAAGACGAGAATCTCGTCTGCGAGCGCGTCTACTTCGACAGCCTTACGTTGCTGAAACAGCTGATCGGCGGTTTGAACATGAGGAACCCGCAGAACTGGCTACTGGCCGCCCGCTGCGTAAGAGGGGCCCTCAAATGGGCGGCCGGAGCGACACCCCATCCGACACTTGTCAACTCCCCCAGGGCGGAAATGCCGTGAGGGTCCACCACCTCAACTGTGGCAGCATGCAACCGCCGGGCCTCCGTCTGGTCTGTCACGTCCTCCTCGTTGAGACCGCGAACGGCCTGGTCCTGGTGGACTCCGGCTACGGCCTGGACGACGTCGCGGACCCCCGGCGCCTGGGACCGGTCCGGTTTCTCACGCGGCCGAACCTCGACGCCGAGGAGACCGCCGCCCGGCAGGTCGAACAGCTCGGCTTCCGCCGAGAGGACGTCCGGCACATCGTCCTCACTCACTTCGACCCGGACCACATTGGTGGCCTGTCCGACTTCTCGCATGCCACCGTCCACGCCACCGCCGCCGAGGTGCACGGCTCGGTGATCTCCCCATCCCGGCAAGAGAGGCTGCGATACCGCTCGGCCCAGTGGGCGCACGGCCCGAAGATTGTCGAGCACCAGCCGGATGGTGAGAAGTGGCGTGGGTTTGCCAAGGCCAAGGAACTCGACTTCATCGCCCCCGGTATTGTCATGGTCTCGCTACCAGGCCACACCCGCGGCCATGCAGGTATCGCGGTGGACAACGGCGATCGGTGGATCCTGCATGCAGGCGACTCCTTCTACCACCACGGCACCCTCGACGGCCGCACCCCGGTGCCCGCCGCACTCACGGAGGCCGTCGTTGCCCACGACGCGGAAAAGGTCCGCGACAACCACGCCCGCCTCGCCGAGCTGCACCGGCGGGCGGAGCCCGACCTGGTGATCATCAACGCCCATGACCCCACTCTGTTCGAGAGGATGCTCTCCGGTGCATAGCAGCGGCCGCCCCAGACGAAACCACTCCGGCACCTTGAGCCGCGGGCATGAGGAGCGCGGCCAAGAACCGTTGCCGTCACATGAGCTGACCCACGTTTCGAAGCGGCCGACGCTTCGTCCGCCTGTCTGACCAACCACTCAGCGTGCAGGTCAGGTTGGAAGGCTCATCCCTTCGCGGGGCCGCGTTGTGTCGAGCTGGGTGAACACGCCCTCCACACCGGGCGATTCGCTCCGGCCGACGGGATCGGATCAGCGGAACGGCCACGCCGCGGGGGCGGGGGCCAGGTTTTCTCGATCGCGCGTCGGTCAGGTCCCCGCCTGCTCACCGGCCTGATGGCGTCGGGCAGCGGACTTCGTCGTCGCGCCGCGCATAGTGCCACAGGGGTGTCGGCACTGCTGCGCCGGACGGCCTCCAACCAGGCCGGCGCGTCAGTGGTGAGCCCTCTTGCTCCCCTTGCGCTCGTTGGCGAGGATCTCGCTGCCGGCCAGGCGGGAGTGGTCGTCGATGGTGGTCTGCAGATAGCTGACACCCTGTCGGACGCTTCGTCGGATCGCACGGAATCGGCATGGCAGATTCATCGGAACAAACGATGCGGCCTTGCGGAACCGCGCCTAACCTTGCTGGCGAGCAAGGCCACCTCGACGAGGATGAGGTGGAGGCGCGGATGTCGAAACCGGCCGAGGCCCCAACTATGAGGCTCCCCGCCATCGGCCTTCGACTCGGGGGGTTGAAGAACGCAGGTCAGGAATGTGTGCTGGCGCCGTGCATTGAGTGGACGGCGTCGGCCCTTGTGGGTTCGGCACGAGTGCTCCGCTGCCCAGCGGGACGTCCTTGCCGGGGACGCGGTTGTAGAGCGACACCTTCTCGATGTCGCATTCGGCGGCCTGTCGCCGCAGGAAGAAGGGTCGGAGCCATCGCGGTCGATCACCATCACCGTATTGGCGATCACCTTGTCCGAGGTCGGGCCGAACCGCCTGCCGCGGCCCGTCCCTGGCGCCCGGATTGCATGGCCTCCTGGGTCCTCGGCATGTCGAGGCGAAGGGTGGCCCGCCCCCCTTGACGCTACTTGCAGTGCAAGTGTAGTTAAAGACATACGCTGCAAGTGTTTCAGCGACAAGGCGCCGAGCGTCAGCGACCGCCCCGGCCGCGCTACGCCTTTCAGGTGCCGAGGTATCCGACCTACGGAGATTCACCGATGGCCAGCACTATGCGCTCACTCCTCAATGGCGCCGGACCCGAGGAGCCCCGCGCAGGCGAGGTGCCGACGCAGCGCACCTGCGATGCCAGCCCCAAGACCAGCGACGTCTGTACCGTTGGTTTGATTTCGCCGGCGGAGGCGACGCTGTCGGCGGCCCGAAGGACATGGCCTCCGGCGTCCGTGTGACGGTCGTGACCCGGCGTGTTCGTCCTCTGCGCACTGGGACGCGGCCCTGCCGGTCTGGTGTGGAACCGAGTGACGGCCGGCTCGGGCTCACCGACCGGGCACTTCCGTCTGTCGTCACAACAACCGCGCCAGGTGGTGACGATCATCTGGCCCAGTTTCGGAGTCCGGCCTCCAGTTCCGGGCAGGTCCGCCTCCACCGGTGAATGACGGCAACCCCCCACCTTCGAATGACGGCACGCTGTAGGCGCACATGCGCCCTGACAACGTGCATGACGGAGAGCAGCGCATTCATATGGGAAACAGCAGAGCCAGAGGGCTTCAGGCCAACGCCCTGGGTATTTCGGACACGGTTGTGATGGCGGTCGCGGGCAGCGCTCCCGCCTATACGCTGACGGCGACCACCACGGTCCTCGTAGGTGCCGTCGGCCTGGGAAGCCCCGCCGCGCTGCTGTACTGCGGAATACCGATGCTGGGCATCGCTCTGGCGTTCTGCTACCTCAACCGCATCGACGTGAATGCCGGTGCCAGCTACTCCTGGGTCGGCCGTACCCTCCACCCCTTCTTGGGCTTCATCAGCGGCTGGGCCCTGGCGATCTCCGCGACGATCTTCATGGTCGCCGGCTCGCTGCCCGCCGGTTCGATGACGCTGTCGCTCTTCGATGCAGGGCTCGCCGACAACACCGCCCTGGCCACCACGGTCGGCGCGGCCTGGTTCCTCGTCATGCTGTTCGTGGTGCTCGGCGGCGCCCGGCTTACTGTACGTGCGCAGCTCTTCCTGTCCGGGATCGAACTCGCCATCCTCACTGCCTGCGCTGTTGGTGCGCTGCTGCACAGCCCCAACGCGCGGCCTTTCGACTGGTCCTGGCTCGGCTTCAGCCACTTCTCCGGGGTGAGCGGCTTCTCTTCCGGCGCGCTCATCGCCGCCTTCTACTACTGGGGCTGGGACGTCACCAGCAACCTCAGCGAAGAGACCCGCAACAGTCGGCGGACCACCGGCCTGGCCGGTCTGATCGGCGTGGGCGTCGTCTTCCTGCTGTTCGAGGTCTTCACCATCGCGGTGAACGTCGTCCTCGGCCCCGAGCAGATCCAGCAGGGCGGTGCCAACGTGCTGGCCGTGCTCGGCGAGGAGATCTGGCCGGGTTGGGGTGGCAAGCTGCTGATCGTCTCCGTGATGCTCTCCACCATTGCGACCCTGGAGACCACGCTCGTCCAGGTCACGCGGTCGCTGTTCGCCATGGGACGCGACCGTACGATGCCGCGCGCCTTGGGCCGGGTGCACCGCAGATGGAACACCCCGTGGGTTGCCATCGTCGTGGTCGGCGCCACGGCACTGCTGATGTTCGTGGCCTCCGTCTTCCTCGGCTCGATCGGGGACATCCTCGCCCATGCCGTCTCCGCGATCGGCCTGCAGATCGCCGTCTACTACGGGCTGGCCGGCCTGGCGGTCGTCGTGGCATACCGCAGGATGCTGCTCAAGTCCCTGGCCAACTTCCTCCTCGGCGGAGTGTGGCCGCTCTTCGGCGCTGTGTTCATGTTCTGGGTCTTCGCCGAGTCACTCGATCAGCTCGACGGCGCCACTGTCGCCATCGGTATCGGCGGGCTCGCCGTCGGCCTCGTCCCGATGCTCTGGTACTGGAAGCAGGGCGCCGACTATTACCGGCCCGTGAAACTGGACGCCGCCCGCGCCGTCGAGGCCGACTACGTGCCCGATGCTTACGCGGCCGCGTTAGACGAGCAGTTAAGCACCCACGAGGGTCTCTCGACGGACTTCTGAGAAGGACCCCCGATGGCGCGAGAGCGCTTCAAACCCGCCTTCGACCCCGACTGCGGGGACGAGCCCCTCACCTCCATCCGCCCGGACATCGTCATCGGCCGCTGGCAGGGACTGCGAGACCTGCTGCGGGCCACGGGCACCGACTGGCTCTCCCGAGGCCACCGGATACGGCTGCTTGCGCAGGCATGCGCGAACACTTCCACAGTCGAGTCCTGGCTGGCCGCCGAGCCCCGCAACGCCGACGCCCTGGTGTTGCGCGCCGCGACTGAGACGGCCAGGGCTTTCAACGTGGCCATCACCACTGGCCGAGGCATCCCGATCGACCACAACCGCATCGACGCCGCGTTCGCCGCTTGCCGACACGCCGCGACGGCATATCCCGAAGACCCCACACCGTGGATCTCTCTCATCTGCGTCGCACGGCTGTATACCGGCGGAGTGCGCAGCCAAGAACTCGAACGTTGGTGGCACATGCTGCGCGAGCGTGATCCGTACAACGTTGAAGGCCACCTCCAAATGCTCCACTACTTCTCCCTGCGCTGGCACGGCACGCACGGCCAGATGTACGACTTCGCCAGCGAGGCCGCGAGTATCGCCCCGCCCGGTTCCGCACTGCCGGTCCTGTTGCAGTACGCCCGCGTTGAGCAGTACCGCTTCATCACGGAGAGGGAGGCGCGGGGGGAACGGTGCGCCCCCATGGGGATCAGCCTGTACTGGAACAACGAGGGTGCAGCTTACGACGTGGAGCGCACCTGGTGGCGCTGGATGGGCGCACGGCAGGTCGGCCGTGTTCCACCCGGCGAGCTGAGGGATCTGAACTACCTTGCCCATGCCGCGTGCTGCGCGGGACAGAGGCACATCGCCGGCCTCATCTTCCGGCTGCTCGGCCGCCGCGTCACCAGGGCGCCGTGGTGCTACACCGGAGATCCCGAGAAGCAGTTCGTGCAGTGGCGCCGAAGACTGTCGCAGCGGGGGTGGGGCATGGGGGGCTAGCCGCACACGGGAACGTGCGGTGCTGTGAGGGACCCGCACGGACCACATCTCTCAAGGGGCGCCGCCGCTGCGGTGCCCGGTGAAAAGTGTTCTCCCTGTCTGCCGTCACCGTCGGCCCACGACCGCCGCACAGTCCACGACCCGCATCTGCGGCAGGCCGAGCAGTGTGCGGTGGCGCCGGGGGCCGGCGTCACCGAGGAACTCAATCGCGCCCCCCACACCGTCGGCAATCGTGTCGCGGTCGGCCGCCTTGGTGACAGATGTCCGCGAGCAACTGCTTGCGGTGGCGGGCAAGGCCCGCCCCTGGCAGACAGCCCGCGACGAGAAGATCACCGACGAAGCGCTTGCCGTGGTGTCGGTCCGACCGTTCCACCTTGAAGGACGTTTATGAGCAGCGCCGAGAACACGCCGCAGCCCGATCCGCAAACCACCGCTCAAAAAAACGTGCTCGGCCTTCAGGCTGCCGAGCAACCCTCCCTGCTGCTCTCCGCCCAGGCCACCGCAACGCCGAGCACACCGACAACCCCCGCGGACGGTGCGGCGCAGCCCGCACAGTTGCCACCTTCTCTCACCGACCGCGGCAATGCCCGCCTGTTCGTCCAGCTCTACCGCGACCAAGTCCGCCATGTCGAAGGGCTGGGCTGGTTCGCCTGGGACGGCTATCGCTGGAAGCGCACCGGCGGCGACAAGGCCGCCCTGTGGGCCGCCGGCGAGATGGCCGAGAACATCCCCGACACCGACCCACGCGGCGTCTACTCCGACCGCGAACTCGCGCACCACAAGAAGAAGACACTCTCCACCACCGGCATGAAGGCCCTGCTCACCCAGGCCAAGGCATCACCCGAACTGTCCATCGACCCCGACACCCTCGACGGCGACCCCTACGCCTTGTGCACTCCCGCCGGCGTCGTCGACCTGCACACGGGCCGGCTCCGCAAACCTGATCCCCTGCGGGACTCCCATTCCCGTGCCACCGCCGTCGCTCCCCAGCAGATGGACACCCCTCGCTGGAACCGCTTCCTGGCCGACACCTTCGGCGAAGATGCCGAAGGCCGGGAGATGATCGACTTCTTGCACCTGTTGCTTGGCTACTCCATCACGGGCGATGTCGGAGCCCAGGTGCTGCCCTTCCTCCACGGCGAGGGCAAGAACGGCAAGTCCGTCCTCCTCGACACCATGATCCAGGTCCTGGGAGAATACGCGGACGCGGCCCCGCCCGGCCTCCTCATGGACCGTGGCGCCTTTTCGGAACACTCGACCGAGCTCACCGAACTCCGTGGCCGCCGCCTGGTCGTGTGCAGCGAGCTGAAGCCCAACGACAGGTTCGACGAGACCCGCGTCCGCCTTCTGACCGGAGGCGACAAGATCAAAGCACGCCGGATGGGGAAGGACTACTTCTCCTTCACGCCGACCCACCACTTGTGGCTGCTGGGCAACCACCGTCCGGAGGCCTCAACCGGCGGATTCGCCTTCTGGGGCCGCATCCGCCTGCTGTCCTTCACCCGCATCGTCCCCGCCGAACGCCGCATCGACAACCTTGCCTCTGAGCTCGTCCTCGACGAAGGGCCCGGAATCCTGCAATGGCTCATCGACGGCGCCCGCCGCTACCTCGCCACCCGCGACCCCCTGGAGGGCCCCGACCGGGTCCGCATGGCCACCACCGCCTACGCCGACACCGAAGACGACATCGGCCGCTTCCTCGCCGAACGCTGCACCCGCGAAACCGGCAGATCCACCGACCTGCGCGTCGAACAGGCCCTGCTCTACGCCCAGTACACCACTTGGTGCAACGCCGGCGAAGGTGTCCACGCTGCCACCCCGCGCGCCTTCGCCACCCGTGTCCGTCAGGAACTCAATCTCGGCTCGGCGGCCGACATGATCAAATCCAACGGCCGCAAGTACTACCCCGGCCTCGCCCTGCTGGAAGCCGAATGAGCACGCCGTATCCATGCGGCGCCACACAGCCCGGGCTGGCCGACCGTCCGGCGTACAGGCGGCCGAGAGACCCAGTGGCCCCCGGCACGTGGCCTCGACGGGACGGCGCTGCCGGTCTTCGGCCGGGACGAGGACGCCACGCCGCCGTGCTGTGAGACCCCTCTCGTCGAGGGCGTCCCCACCCACCGGTTCCTGCCGGGGCCCGCGGGGCCGGACCGCCGGCGAACAGCCGCTCGACGACCTGATCGTGCAGGCCGCGGGCGGCCGGTCGAGGGTCAGGTCGGGTTCAGCGGAGTGATGCCGGTGCCCGCGTACAGCTCGGGTTCCAACGACAGGACGGTGAGCGGCTCACCCTCCCTCACCGCCTGCCAGGCGATCGCTGCGGCGTGCGCCACCGGCCAGTCGACGTTCGTCCAGTCCATGGCATCCACGGCGTGCGCCGCGGTGAACGGCACGTTCTCCGCGAACCGCAGGGACGCGGCGTGCTTGCCCGCACCGGCGACCTGCCGCTCGGCGGCCACCATGGACAGCGAGGGGATGACGACCCGGCCGGTGCCACGGGAGGCCTCGATGTAGAGGCCGGTGAAGAAGTGATCCGCACGGAACAGGGCGGCCAGAGCGGTGTGGTCCAGGACGGCCGTCAGGTTCATGCGGCGGCGCCGCCCTGATGGGCGCGGATCTTCGCCCAGGCGTCCTGGCCGGCCCGCTGGACCTGCTCGGTGTACTCCACGCCGAGCTCCCGGGCAGCCTCCCGGGCGCGCTGCTCCCGCTCGGCAACCGTGAGCTCGCGAGTGGCGAGGTCCTCCAGCAGCTCCGTGATGGTGGTGCCGCGCTCCTCCGCGAGGGTGCGCAGCCGGTTACGCACTTCCTCGCTGGTCTTGATGCTCGTCGGCTTGCTCATGGTGACGATTCTACCGCCGGTAGACATGGTGAGGGGATCACGTCTTCGAACACGCGCCCGGCCCGGCCGCCGGCCCACCGCGGGCAGCTCACTGGATGGCGGGACTGCCGTGGCCGGGCGGACCTCGCAGGTGCTCTCCCCTGCAGGCCGGCGATGATGTGCCGGCGGCCCGCCACCGGCAGCTCGAGGCCGAGGACGCCGACGACGAGGTCATGCCGGTGCGGGGGCCGGGAGGTCCTGTTCCGTCCAGATGATTTTTCCCTCTGCCGTGTAGCGGGTGCCCCAGCGGCGGGTGAGCTGGGCGACGAGCAAGAGACCGCGACCTCCTTCCTCGGTGGCGCGGGCGTGGTGCAGATGCGGTGAGGTGTTGCTGGTGTCGAAGACCTCGCAGGTCAGGTTGGCTTGCCGGATGAGACGCAGACGGATCGGGCCGGCACCGTAGCGGATGGCATTGGTGACCAACTCGCTGACGGTCAGTTCCGTTGTCATCGCCAGATCGTCCAGGCGCCACTGGGCGAGTTGGTGGACCGAAAGAGACCGGGCGTGGGTGACGACCGCCGGGTCGGAAGGCAAGTCCCACGAGACGACCTGATGGGCACTGAGCACATGGGTACGGGCGAGAAGCAGTGCGGCGTCGTCGGAGGGCTGGCTGACGAAGAGGTGATCGACCGCTGCCCCGCACAGCTCGTCGAGCGGGAGGCTGGGCTGCGCGAGGACAGCACTCAAACGGGACAGAGCGGCGTCGTCCTTGTCATAGTTCTCGATCAGGCCGTCGGTGTAGAGCACGATCAGGCTTTCCTCGGGCATCTCCACTTCGGTGGAGTCCAAGGGCAGCCCTCCCAGTCCCAGCGGCGGGCCCGCGGGCAGATCGAGGAAGGTCACGGTGCCGTCCGGGGTGACCATGGCGGGCGGGGGGTGCCCGGCCCGGGCCATGGTGCACCGCCGCGTGACCGCGTCGTAGACGGCGTACAGGCAGGTGGCTCCTTGAACGGCCGCAGAACGCCGCGTTGCCGGCGGCGCCGGTGGCCTTGTGGGGAGCCGGTCGGGTCCTCCGGCGCAGCCGGTACAGGCGCACAGTGGATGGCACGGCACCACGTCTTTTCGCCCGACGGCTCGCGGTTCAGTCGGGGGCGGTCGTCTGCCTGGCCGCCACCAGTCCCGACTCGTAGGCCGCGATGACGGCCTGCGCCCGGTCCCGGACGCCGAGCTTGTCGAAGATGTTGGTGATGTAGTTCTTGACGGTGGAGACACTGATCTCCATAACGCTCCCGATCTCGTTGTTGTCCAGGCCCGTGGCCAGCAGGTGCCAGACCTCCACCTCGCGCGGGGTGAGACTCATGGTGCTTCCGGTGGCGGGCCACCGACGACTCGGGGGCGCGACCTGCTCGGTCCTGACATAGGCGGAGATCAGCCGGGTCAGCAGTCTGGGCGCGACGGCGGCCTCGCCCGCATGAACGGTGCGGATCGCGGCCACCAGGTCCTCGGGCGAGCTGTCCTTGGGCAGGAAGCCGTACGCGCCGGCGCGTAGGACGGCGACCACATACTCGTCCATGTCGAAGGTGCTGAGGGCGAGCACCCGGCACTCGGGCAGATCACGGGCCAGTCGCTCGGTGGCGGTCACGCCGTCGAGGACGGGCATCCGGATGTCCATCACCACGACGTCGGGGCGGTGCTCACGGGCGAGTGTGAGAGCCTGCTCGCCGTTCTCGGCCTCGGCAACAACGGTGATGGCCGGGGCGGGCCCGAGGATGAGGGCCAGCCCGCGCCGCACGAGCGGCTGGTCGTCCGCGATCAGGACGCGGATCGTCCGGCCGCCCACGTCCCGCACGGGCTCGTCGACGGCATCCGTTCCGGTCACTGGTCAGCTCTCCTCAATCCTGGCCCGTCGGAGCTTCCAGCGGCAGGCTCGCCGCGACCCGGAAGCCGGCTTCGGGCAGCGGGCCGACCCTCAGCGTGCCACCGTGCAGGGCGACCCGTTCACGCATGCCAGTCAGACCGTATCCGACGCGGAAACCGATGCCGGAGGCCGGAGGCAGTTCCGCGCCGTACGCCGCGCCCTGGTCGGTGACCGACACGCGGACGCGGTCCGGCAGGCAAGTGAGGCACACCTGCACGGGGACATCTGGGCCGGCGTGCTTGCGGGCATTGGTCAGCGCCTCCTGGACGATCCGATAGACGGTGAGACCGACCACCGGGGGGAGCCGCGCAGGATCGCCGTCCACGGTCAGCTCGGCCGGCTGTCCGGCCTGCCGGGACTCCTTGATCAGGCGCTCGAGGTCGGCAGGGCCGGGCTGCGGCGCCTCCGGGGCGCCGTACCGGTCGACCGCCGTGTCCTCGTGGGTACGCAGCACGTCGAGAAGCTGTCGCATCTCGCGCAGGGCCAGCCGTCCCGACTCCTCCAGGGTGACCAGGGCGTCATGGACGACACCGGGGTCGTGGTGGAGGTTGGCGCGGGCGCCGCCCGCCATTAGCTGCATGGTGGTGATGCGATGGGTGACGACGTCGTGCAGCTCCCGGGCGATGCGGCGGCGTTCCTCGGCCACCGCCCGGTCGGCAAGGAGCCGGCGGTTGGCCTCCGTCTGCTGCTGCCACCGGTTGACCGCCAGTCCGGTGGCGGCGATGAGGCAGGCGGCGAGGCAGGCGCTGGTGACATCCAGGAACCTGGGCGGGGCGGCGAGGTCCGGAGCGAGCAGGGCGACGCCGATCGCCCCCGTGGTCAGGGCAGCCGTCGCCCACGGCCGGCCGGTTCGGGCAGCCGAGTAGAGCGCGACCGCCAGGGTGGCGCCGAAGTGCTGGTCCATGGGCACCGTCAGGTTCGCCAGCGCGACAAGCACCAGGCTGACGGCCATGACGGTGAGCGGGAAACGGCGCCGCACGAGCAGCGGCAGTGCGGACACGGTCAGCAGCAGCACGCCGACACTTGACACGGGTACGGCTCCGACTTGTGCAAACGTGGTGTATCCGACGAGGTCCACGGCCGCCGCGCCCACGGTCAGCAGGGCATCGTTGCGGGTCCACGGCAGGGCATCGCCGTCCGGCGGGAAGAAGCGCCCGCGCAGTCCCTTGCCCTGCGGCAGGGCCTCGCGAGGCGTCGCCATGGTGGACCTCTCTTCGTTGGGTGCCGGACATCTGCCCGGTGTCCGCGTCTGCTTGCGCCATTGTCCCTGTGTGCTGGAGCCCCCGACTCAACCCCAGGGCCGAGTTCGGACCAGGACCAGGGTCCCGGTCCAGCGGACGGCCGGCCCCTGGGGCCCATACGGCTTCTCGTCCCGTGCTCGGACGATCGCCGCGAAATCCGGTGATGTGCTGGAAGGACATTGTCCGAGATCGCTTTGGAACGGGAGCGCCCGTGATTCGCGCCCTGACCGGATTCTCCACGAGGAATCCATGGAAAGTCATCACCTTCTGGGTGCTGCTGGGAATAGGACTGACCATTTTGGGTCAGGCACTGATGTACCGGGTCACCGAGAGCCAACTCGGCGACTTCCTGCCCGAGAAGTACGACTCGGCGGCAGCACTGAAGGTCGCCGAGGACAAGTTCGGGATCAAGAAGGACGCAAACGTGGTGATCATGCTGGTGAAGCGGGCCGACGGAAAACCGCTCGGCGTGGCCGACCAGCGGCGGGCGGAGGCGGACGCAGCGGCGCTCGGCAGACAGCGGGTGACGATGCCGAAGGCCGAGGACACCCCCGGATTCCTGGCGAACGACTATTCCCAGACGCCGAAGGTGACCCCCGGCACGGTAGCCCCACACCGCGATTTCTTCCTCTTTTCCGTCTCCCTTACCGGTAATTCGGCCGACCCCGGCCTGCAGAACGTCTTCAAGGAATTCCGGAACACTGCTGCCAGCAGGTATGGGCAGGACGGACTCCGCACCGGATTCGCCGGCGGCCTGGCCGACCTCGTGGACAGCCAGGAGACGGAGAAGACCACGAGCACGGTGGCCGGGGCACTCACCATCGGTCTGATCGTGCTCCTGAACGTGCTGGTCTTCCGCAGCGTCATGGCGGCGCTGCTGCCGCTGCTGGCCGTCAGCCTCGTCGGCGGGGCCGCTGCGGGTGCGGTGGTCGGCGCCGCACTGCTTACCGGAATCAGACTGGACCCGAGCACACCGCAACTGATCAGCGTAGTGCTGCTCGGCATCGGGATCGACTACTTTCTGTTCCTGCTGTTCCGCTTCCGTGAACGGCTGCGCGAACAGCCCGAGCGCGACGCCCGCGAGATCGCGGGCGAGGTGACGGACCGGGTGGGCTCCGCGATCTCCTCGGCGGCGCTCACCATCGTCGCTGCCTTCGCCACCCTCGGTGTCGCCAGCTTCGGGCAGTTCCGGGTGCTCGGCCCGGCCGTCGCGATCTCGGTCATGGTGATGCTGGTGGCCAGTCTCACCTTCATGCCCGCCCTGCTGGCGGTCACCGGTCGCTCGATGTTCTGGCCCTCCAGCACACTGCAGCGCGCGCCGCGCGAGGGTTCGGCCGGACGCTTCGGCAACACCGTCGCCCGGCGACCGCTCGCCGTCACGATCGGCGCCGTCGTCCTGCTGGGAGCGCTGGCCGCAGGAATGGCCGACATGAAAATGGACTACAGCACCGGCAGCGGCAGCAGCCGCACACCGGCAGCAGCCACCGCCGCGGAGATCTCCCACGCCTTGCCCATGGGGGTGTCCGACCCGACCGACGTCTACGTCACCAGCGGTGACCGCGGCACCCTCGACCGGCACGGGGTCGACGCCCTGGTCAAGGCGCTCAGCCGCACGCAGGGCGTGGGCCAGGTGAGCCCGGTCGTCTATGACACGGCAGGCGACGCCGCCCGGATCGGCCTCTACCTGACCGCCGACCCACAGAGCCAGAAAGCACGCGATCTGGTGTCCGGGCCGGTGCGGGCGACCGTCGCACGGCACACACCCGCGGGCGCCGAGGCCCACGTCGGCGGCACGGCGGCGATCTTCGCGGACATCTCCACCGCCGTCTCCCAGGACTTGGAGCTGGTCTTTCCCGTGGCCGCCGCGTTGATCGCGCTGATCCTGCTCCTCCTGCTGCGTAGCGTGCTGGCACCGTTGGTGCTCATGATCTCCGTCGGGCTCGGCTTCGCCGCCACGCTCGGCGCCTCCGCCCTGCTGTTCCAGCATCTGCGCGGCGAAGCGGGCGTCAGCTTCACCCTGCCGCTGGTGCTGTTTCTGTTCGTGGTCGCTCTGGGCACGGACTACAACATCCTGATGAGCGACCGTGTCAGGGAGGAGATGCAGCGACCGGGCCCGGCCCGCTCGGCCGTGGCCCGTGCCGTACGGCACACTGCACCGGCTGTCGCCACCGCCGGACTGGTGCTGGCCGGTTCCTTCGGCAGCCTGGCGGTGAACCCGGACCCGTCCACCCAGCAGATCGGCTCAGCGACGGCCCTCGGCATCCTGCTGTCGGCGTTCGTTCTGTCCTCCGCGCTGGTGCCGGCACTCGCCGCGCTGCTCGGCCGCGCCCTGTGGTGGCCCGTCCGGCCGCGCCGCAGGACGACGCAGCCCGTGCCGTACGGGCCTCGGCGGCAGCCCGGCGATCCGGGCCCCGTCCCGCTCCCCTACGACCGCATCGACATGAACTGACCGACACGGGCCGCTGCCTTCGCGCTCCCGCACGGCCATCACCGCAAGGAAGGCGCGCGCGACAGCGGGAAGCATGATGTGCCGGTACCAGTCCCGTCACCATATCCGGCGCGGCCGCCAGGTCATCGGCGGTGGCACCAGCGGATCACACAGGTCGACGGGGGTCGTGACGTCGGCGATGACCGTCCGGCCGGACAGTCACGCACGCAGCGGGCATCACGTGCCTTCTGACAAGGCGGGTGGCCACCCGAAGAGCTCAGCGGCTACTCGCAGCGCGCGACAAATCGGCCGCGAGCATCCCGTTTCTCCTCAAGCAACCATGCGTAAGTTGATTGAAGGCAAGAACACATGGCTACTCACATGAAGCGCATCAGCCGTCGGCGACTGTCGGCGATCGCGGCGATCGCGGCAGGGACGCTCCTCGCCCCCGTCGCTGTCCAGGCGGCCACCGTCGGCAAGGCCCACACGGCGGCCGGAGGAAAGCAGAATCCAGTCCGTGGTCTGGAGCAGGCGGCCCACCCGCTGCGCGCGACCGAGCCCGGTGGAAACACGGCCGACTTGCAAGCCCTGTCCGCAATGGTCGGCGACGCCAAGGTCGTCGGCCTCGGCGAGGCCACCCACGGTTCCCACGAGTTCTTCACTATGAAGGAGCGGGTCTTCCGGCACTTCGTCGAAAAGAAGGGCTTCACCACCTTCGCCCTGGAAGTGAGCTGGTCCGCCGGACTCCAGATCGACGACTACCTCCAAACCGGCAAGGGCGATGCCCGCGAGATCGCTGCGCAGGCGCTGGCCAACTCACCCTGGGAGCGCGATGAATTCGTCAGCCTCATCAAGTGGATGCGCAACTACAACCGCAACCACCCGGACCGTCCGGTGCACTTCATGGGTGATGACATAGGCGCCCCCTCGTTGAATGAAGCGTTCTTCGGACGCGTGACAGGCTATGCGGAGAAGAACCACCCGAAGCTGCTGCCGCGGCTCAACGAGCTCTACACCGGTCTGAGGCCCATCGACGACGCCTTCGCCTACCTGGCCAAGCCGCTCGCGGAGCGCCAGCAGCTCGCCACTAAGGCGCAGCAGGCCCTGGAGCTGGTCAGCAGCCAGAAGGGCTCCGGAGGAGACGTCTTCGACTGGGCCGAGCAGAACGCCCGCTCAATCGCCGAGACCGCCAAGTTCCTCACCTTGAACCCCGCCGACCGGAATTCCCTGAACAGTCTTCAGCGCTTCCGCGACGAGGTGATGGCCCGGAACGTCACATGGTGGCAGAAGCACACGGGTGACAAGATCCTGGTGTCCGCGCAGAACAACCATGTCGGCTACGTATCTGACAACCCCGAAATTTACTCCAAGACGCAGGGATCGTTCCTGCGCGACGCCATGGGAAAGAACTACTTGCCCATCGGCTTCACCTTCAATCAGGGCTCTTTCCTGTCCAAGGACACCGCCCTCGGCGGCGACTGGCGTAAGTTCACCGTAAGTGCTGCCGAACCCGGAAGGAATGAGTACACCCTCGACCGCGTCCGCTACCGGGACTTCTACCTCGACGTCCGCAAGGCGTCAGCTGCCGCGCGCGCCTGGCTGAGCGTCGCCAGGCCCACCCTCAACATCGGCACGCAATTCCCCGAGAAGACCCGCGACATCGCGATCGCCAAATCCTTCGATGTGCTCATCCATCTTCACAAGATCCGTGAGGCCGACAAGCTGAAGCCGTGACGACCTCGCCGCGTCAGCCCCAGGTCGCCGCTGCCTGTCGAACACCGGAAAGAAGCTTGGGGCCGCTTGAGGTCCTTCTACCGCGACGTCCTCGGCTTCGAGGTCTGCAGCGACGTCGGGCAGGGCAGGATGCGCTGGATCACGGTCGGCCCGGCCGGTCAGCCGGGCACGTCGATCCTTCTGGCGCCGCCTGCCGCCGATCCCGGCATCACCGAGGACGAGCGCCGCACGATCACCGAGATGATGGCCAAGGGCACCTACGGCTGGATCCTGCTGGCCACCCCGGACCTCAATGCCACGTTCGAGAAGGTGCCGGCCGGTGATACTGAGGTCGTCCAGGAGCCGACCGAGCAGCCGTACGGCGTCCGCGACTGCGCGTTCCGCGACCCCGCGGGCAACCTGGTCCGCATCCAGGAGCTGCGCTGAGTTGTGCGGGTATCGATGCGGCCGTGCGGGCTGACATCGCGACTACCCATAAGGAACGCGGCGGCGCGCGCGGAAGTGCCTGCCCTGCCGGTCGCCCGCCAGGGCCGCGTCCGGGACCGGATCGACAGGGAATACGCGCAGCCGCTGAATGTGGAGGCGCTCGCCCGTATTGTGAGCATGTCCGCCGGGCACCTGAGTCGGCAGTTCCGGGCCGCCTACGGTGAGTAGCCGTACGCGTACCTGATGACGCGTCGCATCGAGCGGGCGACGGCGCTGCTGCGGCGGGGCGACCTCAGCGTCACCGAGGTCTGCTTCGCGGTCGGCTGCGCGTCGCTGGGCACGTTCACCACCCGCTTCACCGAGTTGGTCGGCATGCCGCCCGGGGCCTTCCGGCGCCAGGCGGCGGATGCGGCGGCCGACCATGCCGATGCCTCGGGTACGGCCCGCGATGCGGGGTCGGTGATCAAGGTGGAGGGGATGCCGGCGTGCGTGGCGAAGCAAGTCTCAAGACCGGTCAGGAATCGAGAAGCCCCGGCCGCCGCGCAGCCCCTAGCGTGATGGTCATGGCAACCACCACTTCCACCGCAGCCAACACGTCCCTCGCGTCCGTCACCCTTGAGGTGGCCGACCCCGAGGCCGCCCGTCGCTTCTACAGCGCCTTCGGCGCGGACACGTACATACACCTGCGGGCGTCCGAGGCGCACTCCACCGGATTCCGCGGCTTCACCCTGGCGCTCACGGTGTCCGGGCCGGCCACCGTCGACAGCTTCGTCGGCGCCGCCGTGGACGCCGGCGCCACGGTGCTGAAGCCCGCCGCGAAGTCGCTGTGGGGCTACGGCGGCGTCGTCCAGGCCCCGGACGGGACGATCTGGAAGATCGCGACCTCGGCGAAGAAGGACACCGGCCCCGCCACCCGCGAGATCGACGAGGTTGTCCTGCTGCTCGGCGTCGAGGACGTGAAGGCCACCAAGCAGTTCTACGTCGGCCGGGGCCTGACCGTGGCCAAGAGCTTCGGTGGCAAGTACGCCGAGTTCGCCCCCGGTCAGACCAGCCCCGTCAAGCTGGCGCTGTACAAGCGCCGTGCCCTTGCCAAGGACCTCGGCGTCCCCGCCGACGGCACCGGATCGCACCGCATCGTCCTCGGCAGCACCGCCGACACCTTCACCGACCCGGACGGGTTCGCCTGGGAGGCTGCCGCGTCGCTCGCCCCTACGCCGTCCTGACTCCCGGCCCCCGCACTCCCGCCCGCCTGCCCCTGTACGACAGGAAACTTGCCATGCCGTCCACGAAGTCGCCCGCCGAGGACTCCGGCACGACCATCGAGAAGTACAACGGATTCACCGCCGAGGAGCGGGCCGCGATGAAGGAGCACGCACGCGAGGAGAAGAAGGCGGCGGCGCGGCGCGGTTCGTCCCGGGCTGAGAAGGAGGCGGCGGCGGAGCGGGACGTGCTCACGAAGATCGCCGAGATGCCGGAGGCGGACCGCGTCCTCGCCGAGCGGATCCACGAGATCATCAAGACCACCGCTCCTCGCGCCCAAGCTCTGGTATGGGATGCCCGCGTACGCCAGAGACGGCAAGGTCGTCTGCCACTTCCAGAGCGCGGAGAAGTTCAAGTCGAGGTATGCCACGCTCGGTTTCAGCGACCAGGCGGCACTCGACGACGGCGCCGTGTGGTCGACCGCCTACGCCGTGAGGGAGCTGACCGCTGCCGACGAAGAGCGCATCAGCGCGCTTGTCAAGAAGGCGGTGGGCTGAAGCCGACCGGGGCAGAACCGGCGGCGAAAGTGACCGAGCCGTGGAAGATGTTCGGCCTTGGGGGCCCGGAGTCATCGCAGCTGACTCCGGGCCGCCCTTTCGACTCTACGGCTCGCGCCCTGTGTCCATCGCCTCTCCGCTCACTCCGGCGGCCGTCGGCATCACGCGGCCATCCGTAGCCGCCCGACGGCCTCACTCTCGGATGACCCCATGTCCAGGTGCCAGGTCCCGAAGCGGCGGATCTTGCTGGTGATGTACGGCGTGACGGTAGCGAGGTCCACCGGGTCGACCTCCCAGCCCTCGTCGATGAGCTCGTTGACCTGGCGGACAGGACCGGCCAGTGCTTCGGCCTTCTGCAGGAGCCGGTCCGTGGGGGTGAAGTCCCCCAGCTCGACCGCGAGCGCGGCGCGCACGAACGCGGCGAGCGCGATGCTCCCGTTGTGCACCTCGAAGATGCGCAGCACCCCGTCCGCGTACGCGGCGCGGTGTCGGCACCCGGCCTGCACGCAGTACCCCTCGGCGGCCAGGGCGAGGCGCTTGAAGGCGGCGTTCTTCTCGTCGGTCACCTGGGCAGGACAGCCCAAGTGGTCCAGCGTGATCCGGATGTGGGCGCGCGTCTCGGCCGGGCGGATGGTGAGCCGTCCGCCGCCGGGCGTGACGTAGCGGCCGGGCGTCACCGGGGCGTACGGATGGATCAGCGGCAGATCCGTATCCACCGCGTGCAGGGCGGGCAGTCCGTCGTACTCGAAGTAGGGGCCTGCAATGCCGTTGTGCTCGATTGCCGCTGCGTCTCCCGCAGCGTCCGGCCGACCTCGTCCCGCTCCGGATCGCCGAGCGGGTACGGCACGGCCATCTCGAACGCGGCGGACGGCCCCAGCTGCGCGAGCTGCTGTTCCCACCGGCTCTTGGCGATGGTGATGTGCGCCGTGTCCTGGGCGCTCCCCGGGTACCCGGGCGCCTGTGGCAGGGTCGCGTTGAGGTCGATCTCGAACCGGACGTCGCCGGTGCGGCCCTCCTCGATCGCGTGAACCTGCAACGACGTCAGCGGGAACGACAGGTTCATGCGGTGGACGGTCACCTTCGGGGTGTACGCCAGGTTCGCCGTGGCCCGGGCGAGCCGGGAACGCTGACCCGTCGCCTCGAAGCCGAACAGGTCCGCCTCCAGGGCGAGGATCTTCCCGGCCTCGGTGAAGGGCGACACCCCGACGGCGAGCTGAACGCTCAGCTCGTAGGCACTTTCAGTGACGGTCAACACCATGGGTCGCGATCACACCGGTGGTCCACGCGATCCGCGTGCCGGAGCGGATGGTGCCGCCTGGGGAACTCCTGCTCAGCGCCGCCCACCACGGCACCTGCGGCAAACAGGGCGCACTGAAGAAGGAGACGCCGACCAAGCGGATCGAGTCCTTCGTGGACTGGGCCAACCGCGAAGCCCAGACCTGCGGGCTGCCCGACCAGACCATCCCCGAGGACCCTCACGGTCCGATCAGAATGGGCCGGTTCAGACGGACCTTGGCCTGGCACATCGCACGGCGCCCCGGAGGCCTGATCGCCCTCGCCATCCAGTACGGCCACATGCGCACCGTCTTGGACGCACGCACCTCCAGCGGCTACGGCTCCCGCGGCCGCCGCGGCATTCACGCCATCCTCGACGTCGAAACGGCACTGGCCGCCGCCCACACCGCCGCGCGGTTGCGCGACCGTGCCGCGGCCGGTGAGAAGATCTCCGGTCCCGCCGCCCGCAGGGCCCGTACTGCCGCCGCTCACGCGCCGCGCTTCGAGGGCCCCCTCGTTCCCCGCACCTTCGCGAAGAAGGCCAGCGCCTTCCTCGCCCGGGACGGCATCGTGCCGCTGCGCCGACCACCAATCTGAATGGCTGTCTCCAATGCTGGTGGGCGCCTGGGCACGGCTTGTGATGCCTCAGTGCCCGATCCGCCGGGCGTGGCTCAGGCTCGCAGCATGGACAGGCGGCTGACCAGGGCAGATGGAGAACGAGGGCGGGAGTATCTAGGGTCAGCACGTGGCTTTCATCATGGTGTGCGAAGACGACGCGGCGGTCCGCGGCGTCCTCATGCGCGCCCTGGAACACGACGGACACACCGTCTGCGTCGCCGCCACGGCCGACAGCCTGCTGCGGCAGCTCGCACCGGCGCCTCATCTGTTCGTCCTTGATCTCGGGCTCCCGGACGCCGACGGCCGCGACGTCTGCCTGGCCCTGCGGGCTCACGGCGTCGACGCGCCGGTGTTGATGCTCACCGCCTTGGACGGCCTGCATCACAAGGTGGGCGGCTTCGAGGCCGGCGCCGACGACTACATGACCAAACCCTTCGACATCCCCGAACTGCTGGTCCGCGTCCGAGCCCTGCTGCGTCGGGCCACCGTGGCGCCCGCACCTCGCGAGGTCGTCCTCGATCCGGCGAAGCACATGGTGACCTGCGATTCGGTGAGCCAGAGCCTGACCCCGACCGAGTTCCGGCTCCTGGGCCGTCTCATCGCCTCGCAGGGCGACGCTGTGCGTCGCCACGCCCTCATCGCCGCCGGCTGGCCGCACGGAGCGCAGGTCAGCGACAACACCCTCGACTCCTACGTGCGCCGGCTGCGGACCAAGCTCACTGCGTTGGGCGTGGCCGAACGTCTGGCGACCGTCCGCGGCGTGGGCTACCGATGGCAGTAACCGGATTCCGCAGCAGGGTCGTCGCGCTGACCGTACTGATCGCCACTGCCGTGGTCGCCATCTTGGTCGTGGTCTCGCACGTGCTGCTGAGCCGGGTGACGGACGCCGACGCGCAGGATCTGGCCCATGCCCGCGCCGAGGCCCTCGCGGCCAACGTCACCGCCAAGGGCGGCCGTGTCGTGCTCACGGAGAACAGCAGCGAGGCGCTGGACGAGGTCGCCTGGGTGTATGCCGGCGGCCGCCTGATCGACGGGAACGTGCCGCCGAACGTGGTCGATCACGTCAAGGAGATGGCGGACTCGGGGCGATCGCAGACCGCCACCGTCGGCAAGTACCTCCTGTACGCACGGCATGTCCCGATCGACGGCCACCACGTCATGGTGATCGTCCGGGTGGACCTCACCCCTTACGAGACATCCGAGCAGCGCAGCCTGACCTTGTCGCTGATCCTGGGCGGCCTCACGATCCTCCTCGCCGCCGGTGTCGCGCACCTCGTGGTGCACCGCGCGCTGCGGGTCGTGCACGAGATGGCCGCCCTCGCCGACGAATGGGGCCATCACGAACCCGGGCGGCGCTTCAACCTCGGAGCCCCCCGCGACGAGTTCGGAGAACTGGGACAGACCCTGGACCACCTCCTGGAGCGCGTCGACAACGCGCTGGCGGACGAGCGCCGGCTCACCGACGAGATCGCCCACGAACTGCGCACACCGCTCACGGTCCTGCGGGGCGAGGCGCAGCTGGCGCAGCTGTCCGGCGAGCCGGTGGCGCCGGAGGCGGTACTGAGCGAGGTCGACCGCCTCGATACGGCGATCACGACGATTCTGCGCGCCGCGCGCGCACGGACGGACGAGGGGACCCGCTGCGATCTGCGCTCCGCCGCGCGGCAGGCGATCGGCAACCGGGCGGTCGAGGTCGCCTTCCCGGCGAAGGTCGAGGTGGCCGTGGCGGCCGACGTCGCCGTGTCGCTGCTGTCCCCCCTGCTCGAGAACGGCCTGCGGCATGCGAAGTCCCGTGTGTGGATCACCGCGCACAACGAGGGTGAGGCAATCCTGGTCGATGTCCTGGACGACGGCCCCGGGTTCGATCCCGCCGAGATCGACCGGGTCTTCGAGGCGGGTGTGACCGGCGGTGGCGGGTACGGGCTGGGACTGCCGGTGGTCCGGCGCATCGCCGCCTCGGCCGGTGTGGAGGTCCGCGCGATCGCGGAAGGCCGCGGCCACGTCGAGGTGACATTCCCGGCCGCGCGTGCGATCACGTAATCAGGTTGCTTGCAGGTTCCCCGCGTAAGCCTCACTGCATGACAACGACAACGGAAGCACGCACAGGCAGCGGGCGCCTCATGCTCAACAAGGTCCCCGAGGTCACCATCTGGTTCTGGGTGATCAAGATCCTGTGCACCACCGTGGGCGAGAGCTTCGCCGACTGGATCAACATGAAGCTGGGTGTCGGCCTGGTGAACACGGCCTTGATCTTCACCGCGGTCTTCGTGGTGGTCCTGGCCGTCCAGCTGCGACTGAAGCGGTACGTCCCGTTCCCCTACTGGCTGACCGTGGTCGTGGTCAGCGTCACGGGCACCTTGTACACGGACATCCTCACCGACCAGCTGAACGTGCCGCTGTGGATCAGTTCCGCGGTGTTCTCGGTGCTCCTCGCGGTGGTCTTCGGCGTGTGGTGGGCGCGTGAGCGCACCCTGTCGATCCACTCGGTTACGACGCTGCCGCGGGAGTCGTTCTACTGGCTCGCTGTTCTCGTCACCTTCGCGCTCGGCACCGCGACCGGCGACTGGACCCTGGAGCTGACCGGCTGGAGCCCGGGTGTCTCGGTGCTGCTGCCGCTCGGCCTGATCGCGGCGATCACGGCGCTGTGGAGGTTCGGCGCGAACCCGGTGCTGTCCTTCTGGCTCGCCTACATCCTGACCCGCCCGCTGGGCGCGAACATCGGCGACTGGCTCGCCTCCCCCAAGGTCGCCCAGAACCCGGGCGACCCGACCGGTCTCGCGCTGGGCACGTTCACCACCAGCCTGATCTTCCTCGGCCTGATCCTGGCAACGGTCATCTACCTGACGGTGACGCGCTCGGATGTGACCGAGACCCACCAGGCGACCCACGCCGCACCGGTCAGCGGCGACCCGCGCAAGGAGCGCACCGCGCTGGCCGGCTTCGGACTGCTCGCCGTCGCCACCACGGGCCTGCTGGTCTGGGCCCACGGCCAGCCGCACGTCGGCCCGGCGCCGGAGACCGACAACACCTCCGCCGTCCAGCTGCCTCCCGGCCAGGCGGTGAAGAAGTTCCCGCCCGCGAAGGTCGCCGCGCTGAAGACCCTCGCCTCCACCTCGCTCAAGGACGCACGCTCGGGGAACACGACCGGGGCCCACGCGGCCGCCCAGTCGCTGCGTGACCTGTGGGATGCCGACCAGGCCTCGCTGCAACCGCTGGACCAGACCGGCTGGACCTCCATCGACGCCCAGATGGACAAAATGCTCAAGACCTTTGGCATCGACCACCCGAACCCGCCGATGTCGCCTGCGCAACAGGAGAAGGAACTGAACGCCCTCTTGGCGGACTTGGGCTGAAGCGTCGGCCGACCCGGCGATGGCCGAGGAGACCAGGCGGTGCGATGGCGGGTGCCTGCTCGTAGGCTGCGGCCATGACCGAGATCAAGACCCCGACGCCCCGCGACGCCTTCGAGCTGCTGCTGGCCGGTAACCAGCGCTTCATCTCCGGCACCCCCGAGCACCCGAACCAGGACGCCACCCGCCGCGCCGAGATCGCACCCTCCCAGCAGCCCTTCGCCGTGCTGTTCGGCTGTTCCGACTCCCGGCTGGCCGCCGAGATCATCTTCGACCGTGGCCTGGGTGACCTGTTCGTGGTGCGCACCGCGGGCCACGTCATGGGCCCGGAGGTGCTGGGCAGCATCGAGTTCGGCGTGGAGGTGCTGGGCTGCCCGCTGGTCGTGATCCTCGGGCACGACTCGTGCGGTGCGGTCGGCGCGGCGTGCGCTGCACTGGAGGATGGGCAGACGCCGGCCGGGTACGTTCGGGACGTCGTTGAGCGGGTGACCCCCAGCGTGCTGGCCGCGCGGGCCGCCGGACAGGTTGAGCCCGAGGAGATCCTCGCCGAGCACATAAGGCACACCGCCGACCTGCTGCTGGACCGCTCCCGGATGCTTGCCGAGAAGGTCGCTGCCGGGCAGGCCGCCGTGGTGGGCTTGCGCTACCGCCTGGCCGACGGCAGCGCGCAGCTCGTCGCCTCCCGCGGCCTCGATGCGGCGGGGATCGCCGCATCCTGACCGCTGTCGGCCGTGACTGATCAGCGTGATGTGCCGCGGTCGGAGGAACAACGGTGGGGTGCCTGCCGGAGATTCCGGCGGTGGAGGCTGCCTCCCACGGCAGCGGGACGCGCTCGCGGTTGACAGCGGCGTGTCCCGCCTGTCGCGGAACGTGTCAGGAGCCTGGCTGTCACCGGCGTCGCGGCAGAGGCTGCGAGCAGGCGAAGGCCGCTGGTTCGAAGCAGAGACGATCACGCAACGTGATCCGCCATCGCGTCGCGGGCGCGCAATGACGACACCTCTTGGCAGAATGCACAGGTGCAGCCACTGCCGGTTCCCTGCCCCGCTCACCTCATCCCGGTTGCCACCGGCACCAACGCCTTCCACGACGCCTACCGCAATGCCATGGCGCGCAATGCTGTATTCGTCGCCATCGAATCCGAGGGCCAACAGTGGACCGTGAAGGCGGACACCCTCACCGCCGGCTCCGGCCACATGGTCGCCGATGCCGTCAACGATGCCATCCGGGCCGCGATCCTCCGCCTGGTCGACAACCACGAGGTCGATTTCGGCGCCTACACAGGACCGGTGTACTTCATGATGCACGGCGTGCGGAACGAAGAACGAGCGCGCGAACTCGCCGCCGCACTCCGCGCTGCCCTCTACGAAGACCTTGCACCCCTGGCCCGCGCCGTGCCTCCCGCATCCTGACACTCCCGTAACCACCCAGGCCGCCGGCATCTCCTGCGTCTTCCGGCCGTACGCAGCCGCGGTAGAGGACAGCTTCTTCAAGGAACGGCGTCGGTGCTGGTCACACCGTGGGCCGGGGCCCCGCAGCGCGGCGGAGCCGGTTGGCGATCGCCAGTCCCAGCCCCTCCTCCACCGGCAAAGAAGCAACGATGAGGTCGCACCCCTGCTGGTCGAGTTCGCGCAGGAACCCGTACAGCCCGCGAGCGTAGGCCGCCATCGAGGCAGGGACCGTCACCGCGGCGTGCGCCTTCACCGGGACATCCGAGAAGGTGGGCGGAAGGAAGACGCCGACCTGGCACCCAAGCTCCGGAACCCTTCCGCCGACGGGCGACTGGATCCGCGGCATCAGCGTCAAGCAGCCGTAGACCACGTGCATCGCCGCCAGGGCCAAGACGATCGAGAACCGCCCGCAGCCCTGGTCCTGGCGCGGCTGGCTCCTGCTGCACGCGGGCCTGCAGACCGACCGACCGACCTGCCCTGCGCCTGCTGCTGGTCGCCCGCACGATCCGCGGCCGCGACCTGCCGACCGGCGCCGTGATCGGCGTCGCCGGGCTGACCGGCTGCCACCAGGACCCGGACGGCTCCCCGCCCTGCACCGAGTGGGCGGAGCCCGGCCTGTGGCACCTCGAGCTCACCGACGTCCAGGAGCTCGCCCTGCCGATCCCCCCACGCGGACAGCTCGGGCCCTGGAAGCCCACCGAGGACCTGGTCGCGCAGGTGCGTCAGCAGCTGCCCGACGTGCGTCCGTGAGCACCCGCCGTCGACCCGCACCCGCACCGCCCGAGCCGACCGCCGTACCAGTCCAGCTCCTGAACTGGCGCGACAGCAGGCACTTCGCCTGGCCACCACGCCTGAACTTCCCCTCCAGACGGAGGCCCCGTGAGCAGCACCGAACGCGACGTCGACCACGCCCTCGCCTCCCCCGAGCCGCCGGCCTCGCCGCTCTGGCACCGCCACGGCGCGAAGGCCCGCCCGCTCACCGACGCCCAGAGGCGACGCAACCGCGAGCTGCTGGACATCGCCCAGCGCACCACCCGACCCCGCTCCCCTCGCCCCACCGAGACCCTGGCGGAGGCCAGCTGATGGACGCCAAGCACTGCGCCGTCGACAGCTGGGTCGACGCGATCCCCGCCCCCGGCCCGAACGGCACCGCCACCTTCGGCCTGATCGTCCGGCCCGCAGTCATCGACACCGTCGCCGAGGACGCCCCCGACACGGTCGTCACCTGCACCAGCGGCAACCCCCGGATCACCCACGAGCTGCTGAACGGCATACAGCCCGGCGACCTTCTGCGCGCGACCGGCGCCCTGGTCCAGCCGTCGGTGCCCGGCGAGCCCGCCCGGCTCACCGTCGACGTCCTGGAGGTCCTGGACACCGCGCTCATCCCGGTCCTGCGGGAGATGCTGCTCGACAGGTACGGCGACTACGTCGTCATCTTCGACGCCGACACCGACGCCGTGCCCGTCTTCACCACGCACGGGACGTGGGTCGGCCTGGCGGACAACCCTGACGCCATCGCCCACCTCATCGACATCCACGAGCGCGTGAACGGTGGTGACGCCTGATGGCCGCCACCACCGCGCAGCCCCGCACCGTCCTGGAGCGCTTCCCCGCCGGAGCCCCCCGCGGCTCCTGGCCGGCCGAAGAGTACTCCGCCCCCCAGCGCGCCCAGGGCACCAACGCTCAGGTCGTGATGGACCTGGCGAGCGACCAGTTCCTCGTGGTCAACGACACCACCCCTCAGTAGCACCACCTCGGAGCGCCGCGCCCGCCCTTCCCGGCCTGGCGCGGCGCTCCACACGTCCCGTCCTTCCACCACCGAGCAGGAGGCTCTTCCTTGCGCCCGATCCGTCTGACCTCGTTCGGCTACCTCCACCTGCCCACCGGCCCGGACGGCTCCCCCGTCCCGCCCGCCGCCGACCGGATCGAGGACGTCCGCGACCGGCTCCGCGACCCGGCCGCCGCCCGCGACATCCTCGACCTGGACGGCCTCAACCCCCGCGTCCAGGACGTCGTCCTGAACACTCCCGGCGCCCGCGAGCTGTTCGCCAACCTCGCGGACTACGCCGACCTGCCCGCCGACCCCAGCCGCATCGCCATCGGCTGTGCGCGAGGCCGGCACCGTGCCAGCGGTCTTACCGAACTCCTGGCCCGAGCACTCCGGAACCGTGGCCGCGAGGTCGTAGTCGAGCACCTGCACGTCTATCTGCCGCGCGTCCTGAAGACGCCCGCCAGCCCCCGCACCGCCAACCCCGAGCAGGAGACCGCCCGATGATCCGTCGCTTCCGCCTCTGTGGCCACGGCCCCGGCGCCCTCACCCCCGAGGACCAGGCCATCGTCGACCAGTTCCGCGCGATGCTCGCCGCCATGCGCGACCCGGAGCCCTGGACGCCCGGCCGCTCCCAGGACATCGCCGTGCGCATCGGCCCGTTCATCGAGCGCGCACACCCGCGACCCGGCGACGACCACGGCACCGAGATGATCGCCGTGGCCCTGGTCCACCCCGACACCCCACACGCCGCGGCTTACCGCCACGCCCGCCGGCCTTGCTGGTCCAGTTCCGCACGACGTACCTCCGCGTGGGCCTTGCTCAGTCGGATGCAGAGCCGCAGTAGATAGCCCGCCGTTGCTGTCCCCACCGTGACCCCGATCGTCACCGGATCCATACCCACTCCACTTGTTCCGGCAGCGCGACCGCCGCGCTGCATCTGCTCCTTAAAGCAAGAAATCCGGCGAACGTGACATCGTTGAACCGCAAGGATCTTTGGCAGTGCGGCACCACACGGTGCCTGAGGCGCGCTCACCAGGTGAAAAACGGTGGGGGACAGCAAGGTCATTGGACGAGCCGCGGGCCGCGGGTTGCGGACTCCGGTCTCGGCTGTATGGCGATCTGCGTCGGCCAGCGGACGCCGAGGACCTGGTAGCTACTGCGGCCGCGAGTGGCACGACACCTGGCGCACGATCGGGGCACACTGCCCACCAAGCCGGTTGCCATCACGATCACTGCCTGCGGCGTCCCGCCGGCCCAAACCACACCGACTCCGATGTGGCATCCGCGGCGCCGGGGGCCGGGCGGGCGGGCCGCGTCAGGCGACGACCAGGTGACCGTGACCCGTCTCTTCCGCGGTGCGGCGGCAGAGCTGACAGCGGTAGTCGGCTTGGCGCATGAGCTCGTCGAAGTCGTCACAGCTGAGGCGGTACCGCGTCTGACTGCAAGGGCGGTCACGGGGGCGCTCGTGCTGGGGCATCCGTCAAACCCCCTTGGGAAAGGTTCTCGAGGACGTCACGCCGCCGTGCTGTGAAACCGCTTTCGTCGAAGGCGTTCCCACCCACCGGTTCCTGCCGGGGCCCGTCGGGACTGCCGCTGGTCAGCGAGGCACTCCAGGCTCGCGGCTGGTCCGAGGAAGACATCCAACTGGTGCTGGGCGCGAACGTGCTGACCCTGTTCCACGCTAAGCTCGGCAGGCCCGCCGCGCCCGCGACGGGGACTCCGATCTGATCTCGGCACATGGCTGCGACGAGCTTCTCGGCGCTGGCGGTGAGCTGCTGCTGGTCCACCAGGCTGGTCTAGGTCCGCCGCCGGCGCACCCCCACGGCCGCCCCAACTGCTCATGGTCACTGCCTGTTTGCCGGACGGCCCACGCAACTGTCTGCGTTGGAAACGTGATCGACCTGAGGGCTCCCGGGATGTCGTACCTCTGCAGCGCCATCGTGTCCCGGCCTGCGGGTGACGAGAACCCGATACGGCGAGGCGCTCGGATTCCGCACGCCTTCCGCTTCCGGGTCGACGGGGGCGTCGGGGTCGTCGGGGAACGCGGTGAAGATGTCTTGACCCACCAGATCGTCCCGAGTACGGACTGGCCGTGGCAGCAACAGAACCACGTGATCAACCTGTACTGGCATCTCACCGGTGGCCGTCCCCGCCGCCGGACGGGCGAGAGCCTGCACGCCTTGACTGTCACGGTGTGACCTTGGTGAACCAGCGCGGGAAAGGGCCCGGTGCCCTTGGGCACCGGGCTTGTGGTTCTTCCCGTCGGTGTTGGTTCAGCTGACGTTGAGGGCGGTGTCGTCGACGACGAAGCTGGTGGTGCCGCCGTTGGTGTCGGTTTCGGTGCCGGTGAACTTGAGGGTGATGGTCTGTCCGGCGTAGGCGGAGACGTCGACGGTGTGCTGGGCGTAGCCGGTGTTGTGGTTCAGGTTGGAGTAGGAGGCGACGGTTCCCAGGACGCTGCCGCTGGAGCTGAGAACCTTGACGCTGAGCGTGTCCGGAGTCGCCGTGGTCGTGTTCTCGCTGGTGTCGATGTGCAGCCAGTAGCTCAGGGTCGCCGTGGCGCAGCCGGACGGCACGGTGACGGTCTGGGCGATCGTGTCCGTGTCGGCCGTGCCGTTGCCGTTGAACCAGGCCTCCCAGCTGCCCGAGTGGGCGGGTTCCGCGCTGGTCGACTGGGTGATCGGACTGAAGCTGAGCGTGGAGGTGGCGGTCCAGGGTGCGTTGTTGCTGCCGTTCTCGAAGCCCGGGTTGCCCAGCAGTTGCGCGGCGGTGCAACCGCCGGTCGGCGCGTTGACGGTCAGGGTGTAGGTGGTGGTGTGGCTGCCCGAGGCGGCCGTGCCCTTGATGGTGACGGGATAGCTGCCGGCCGGGGTGGTCGAGTCGGTGGTGATGGTCAGCGTGCTGCTCGCGCCGGTGGTCACCGAGGAGGGGCTGAAGGACGCCGTGGCCCCGCCGGGCAGGCCGGAGGCCGACAGGGACACCGACTGGGCGCTGCCGGAAGTCACGGACGTGTTCACGGTGGTGGTGGCGGATGAGCCGGCCGTGACCGTGCCGGAGGCCGGGGAGGTGCTGACAGAGAAGTCCTGCGTGGTGCCGCTTCCGGCGGCCGCCTGCTGCAGTGCCGCGCCGACGATGGCGGTGCCGGTCATGTCGATGGCGGGTTCGCTGCTCTGCCAGGAGCGGACGTCGTCGACGTAGCGGCTGCTGTGGCCGGTGTAGGCGGAGAAGGGGTCGCTGCCGCCGGGCGGGCAGGCGGCCATGCCGGTCTCGTAGGAGCCGAGGCCGCCGGAGAACTGGCTGGAGCTGTTGGGGCCGTTGACGAGGGCGCCGGTGGCGATGGCGCCGGTGCCGTCGGTGCTGCCGGATATGTTGGCGACCTGGTGCTGCGGGCAATGCGGGAAGGTGCTGCCCTCGCCCACCATGAAGCTGGTGCCCCACGCGTTGGCGCCCAGGAGCCAGTCGCGCTGTTCGGTGGCGAAGTCGGCGTAGGACTTGTCGTTGCTGGCCTGCCGGTACAGGGCCTCGGTGGCGATGAGGCCGAAGGTGTGGGCGTTGACGTCGAAGTCGGTGTAGTTGCCGCCGGCGTGGAAGATGTCCGAGGCCGCCTTGGTGGCGCCGGTGCGGACCTGCTTCTTGAGGTCGGCGATCAGCTGGGTGGTGGTGACGGCGAGGCCGGAGGGGTTGCCCGCGGCGGTGATCGCCTTGATGAGGTCGGCGTGCGCGAGCGCGCTTGTGTCGTACAGGTTGAAGGTGTCGCCGCCGCTGTCGGAGGCGAGGTAGTCGCTCGCCCAGGTCGCCCCCTGGGAGACGTAGGTGGAGGGGTCGTGGCCGAGCGCCTTCGCGGCGAGGGCGATCTCCGCGGCGCCGAACTCCATGTCGTCGTGCCAGGTCGACTCGGGGTAGTAGTCGTTGGGCTGGGTGGTGGTGAGCGGGTTGGGCGGGCTGCTGGTGTTGGCGTTCGCGTAGAGGGAGGTCGCCGCCTGGTACTCGGCGGCGGCCTGCGTCGGGTTGGAGGTGGCGTCGACCTGCGCGGCCAGCGCGAACGCGGCGGAGATGCGCCCGGCCAGGTTGGGGCTGACCTTGGCGCCCGCGTTGGCTGCCTGGAAGACGGGGCGGTGCGCCGCGGCGTAGCGGTCCTTGCTCGCGGTGTCGGAGTCGTCCTTCTGCGGCAGCCGCCACAGGTCGTGGTCGCCGGTGAAGGTCCCCGCGGAGTTGCCGGAGCCGATGCCGACCTGGAGGTAGAGCGTCTTGGTGCTCTGGTTCCACGCCTTGTTCAGCCAGGTCTCGCCGAAGTGCGCCTCGGCGCCGAGGGAGGCCGGCGCGCCGCTGCCCAGGGCGCGCTGGGCAGCGAACAGCAGGGCGTCGCCGTAGGCGGTGGTGTGGGTGAACTTGAGGTAGTCGCCCGCGTCGAACCAGCCGCCGGAGACGTCGACCGAGCCGCCGATCTTGCTGAGGTCGCTGTTGGTGATGGTGTCGCTGCCGCCGGACTCGAAGGACGGCCAGGCGTAGATGTTGGCGGATGCGTCGTTCAGGTGGGAGGCCTGGCGGTTCAGTGCGCCGGCGATGACGTTGGAACCGTCGCGCTGGGTCTGGAAGAAGGTGACGCCGTCGGCGACGAGTTTGCCGTAGAGCGAGTCGGCGCTCTTGATGGTGAAGGACGGCGAGGAGGCCGTGGTGCCGCCGGACACCTGGATGTGGTACGTGCCCGGGGTGGTGAGGCTGTTGAAGGAGATCGGATACACGTCCGGGTAGGACGTGTTCCACGAGCCGACGCTGGTGCTGCCGACGTTGCCGGACAGGACGGTGGCGCCGGAGGAGTCGACGACGCTGAAGGTCGCGCCGCTGACCGCCGATCCGGTCATCAGGTAGGCCTGCTTGGCCTCGCCGGGCAGGTATCCCGCCTGGTCGACGCGGATGCGGGAAGGGGAGACGGCTTCGGCCGGGGAGGCGGCGGTGAGCGCGAGGGCGGCGAGGACGCCGGTGATGGCGACGGCCGCGACCGCGGCCCTGAGCCGTCGCTCCTGGCGCGGGGGCTGTGCGGACAAGGGATCTCCCAACGAACGTCGTGCGGGCGGAAGGACGAACGGAAGTGGTGGCCCCCCGTTTTGGTGCGCCGCGGCTGGTCAGACCCGGGTCAGCTGGTCGTGATGTCGTCGTAGAGGGTGTAGGTGGCGTCGCCGGGGTTGTTCTCGTCGTGGGAGACGAGGGTGAGGGTGTAGGAGTGGCCGGCGGTGATGGCGGCGGAGACCTTCTTCCAGCCGGCGCCCAGGGTGCAGGTCTTGCCGAGCACGGTCGTGGTGGTGCCGGCGGTGTTGTCCTTCAGCGTGGCGGTGGCCCAGTCCCAGCTGACGTCGTCGGGGCAGGCGAGGTTGTAGTCGAAGGAGACGGTGCCGTTGCCGCTGGGGGCGGTGAAGGTCTGGGAGACCTTGGAGTCGCCGTTGGTCGGTGAGGTGCTGCCCAGCCGGGCGGCGTAGCTGCCGGTGTGCACCGGCGAGGTCACGAGCGAGGTCGTGCCCGAACGGCTCCAGCCGGTGAAGTCCCCCGACTCGAAACCGCCGTTGACGATCCCGTTGCCGCCCCCGGTGCTGCCGGAGGACGTGAAGGGCGCCCACGCATTGCTGAAGTACCAGGTGGGCTGGGAGATCCCGGAACAGGAGTCGGCGCCGGCGGTGCCGGGGCAGCCGCCGTTGTCCCGCTCGGAGGCCCACATCGAGATCTCGTTGATCCCCTTGCTCTTGGCCCAGTCGAGCACGGTGGTGGCGTCGGTCTGGGTGAAGGTCTCGGCCGCACCGTAGTCGTCGATGCCGGGCATCTCGGTGACGCCGACCATGGCCCACAGCTGGGCGGAGGTCTTCGACGGGTACAGCGAGGCCAGGTAGGTCTCCAGCCCCTGGGCCGCGGTCTCGGTGGCGTTGGCCATCTGGATCGTGGCGCCGGTGTAGTAGTCGAAGGTCATGATGTTGACGACGTCGATGCGGGCGCCGTTGGCCACGGCGTTGGACAGCACCCCCTTGCCGCCGGAGTCGAGGCCGTCGGTGTTGGTCGGCAGCGTGTAGGAGAACTGCACGTGACGGCCGTTGGCGGCGGCCCAGCTCTCCACCTGGGCGATGGCCTTGTTGCGGCGGTCGATGCCGGCCGAGTTGGTGAGGGAGTCCTGTTCCACGTCGAAGTCGACGCGGGAGAGGTCGTACTTGGTGATGACGTTCTCGATCGCGGCGGCGATGGAGCTGACGCTGGTGCAGCTGTCCGCGATCTCGGTGTTGGTGGTGTCGGCGGTGTAGCCGCCGAAGGAGGGGATGACGTCGCCGCCGCGCGAGCGGATGGTGGAGATGGACGTGGCGAACGTCGTGCCGATGGGCTGGCTGGTGTCGCCGTCCCAGTAGACGGTGCACGAGCCCGCGGACGCCGTCTGGACGAAGGCCATCGACAGGTACTTGGCGCCGGAGTTCTGCGCGACGACGGCCGGGTCGTCACCGGAATAGGCCTCGAAGTAGGGCGCGAAGACATGCGCCGGGAAGGGGGTCGCCGCGTGCGCCGCCGGGGCGGTCGCGCCCACGGCGAGACCGAAGGCGGCCAGTGCGGTGATCAGGGCCGAAGCCGTGGCACGCCGTCGGGTGCGTCTGGGAACAGAGTTCATGAAGTGGCTCCTTGGCTGCACGGGGCAGGGGTGGGCGGAGCGGGGACACTCGCCGAGGAGAAGCTACTGTTGGGAAAGTTTACTAACGATGCGCGGACGCTAGTGGCGGGCACGGCACCGCGTCAACGCCCTTGGCCGAATTGCCGTGCCTGATTCGACCTCCTGCCGGGCGCACCAGCACGCCGCCGGGGCCCGCAGGAGACCGCCGCGGGTGCCGGGAAAAGACGCGCGCGCCCCGGCAGCACCGCCCCGACGAGGGACCCGGACGCTCCCGGGGCGGCCTGACCTGCAAAATCCATCTCGCCGGTGAGGACGGACGCCGCCCACTGGCCCTGCTGATCACCCCGGGCCAGTGGGGCGACGCCCCGCGACTCATCCCGGCCATGGAACGCATCCGCGTCGGCCGACTGGGCGGCGGGCGCCCCCGCACCCGCACCCGCACCGCACCCGGCCCGGCCATCTCGGCGGCGACAGGGCGTACTCCCTCCCGCCGCAGCCGACGCTACCTGCGCCGACGCCAGATCAAGCACACCATCCCCGAGCCGGAGAACCAGCGGGCCAACCGCCAAGCCCGCGGGAGCAAGGGCGGCCGACCCGCTGGCTTCGACAGGACGATCTGCGAGAGGAGGAACGAAGTCGAGCGGACGATCAACGCTCTCAAGACCATCCGGGCGGTCGCCACGAGGTTCGACAAGCGCGCCTACGTCTTCCATGGCACCGTCACCGTTGCCTCGATCCGACTCTGGCTTTGCACCTGACCCGCCGGACAGGCCTCCTAGAGCATGCTGAGTGCCTGCATCGCATCGCGTTCGATGCGCGAGAGCTCGTGGAGGATGGAGCCGGCCTGCATGAGGTTCTTCGCGTCGCCGGATTCGCCTGCTGTCCCGATGAGTGCGGCCACCTGCGTCCAGAGGGTGGCGGCCTCGGTATACAGGCTGTGGCCAGTGCGCAGGTGGCTGCTGTCGATCAACTGGGCACACTCGGCGAGGAAGTCCCGGTAGAGATTGCGGAACAGGGCGCCGCCGGTGCCGGCCCTCTCCATGAGGACGGCGGCCCGTGGCAGGTCCTCCCGCGGATTGTCGCTGCGCTGCAGCCACTTCGGCACTTGCCTGGCGGTCTTCTCGATGCCCCGGTGGCCCAGGTTCGCGATGGGCGGGTCCAGGAAGGCGTTGGCGCAGGTCTTGATCGCGGGGATGATCCCGTCCTGCGGTGACGTCAGGTTGCTGGGCACTGTGATGGTGAAGGAGCGGTGCTTGGCGGTCATGGGGCCGCGCTCGGCTCTGGCCCTGGCCAGGCCGGCGAGGCTGGTCGAGACGGCTCCGCCCTGCGGGCCGGTGTCCACCAGGTAGGCGTCCTGTTCGTCGTAGCCGTACATGGCCACGACGTGCCCGCCGAAGTGCACCTTGGTGCTGAAGTAGTCCAGGTGGTAACTGTCGAGCTGAAGGCCGACCGGCCGGCCGGCGTCGATGGGTGCCGCCACGTTCTGCCATGCCTTGCGCGGGGAGGTAGTCTCCCCGACCAGCAGCTGGAGCCCGAGTACGGCGGCCAGGTTCCTGGTGAGCTCGAACGGCTTGACCCGGCCTCCCAGGAAGGGAAAGCCCATGCCTTTGCTGTCCCAGTAGATGAAGGCCAGCCCGGAGCCAAGCCCGAACAGCATGGGCTCGGACAAGTCGAGTCCCTCATGGCGCAGCAGCACGCCCAGCGCCGTCGTCTCGCAGTGCTGCATACCGCGGACATCGATGTCCTTCACCATGGTCATGCCACTGATTCCCCTCCCCCATCAGACGACAACGGCGCAGATGGGCGTGCCAGACCATCACGGCCCAGGCATGATCCGCCGGACAAGGTCCAGGCGGGTCTAGGCGGCGAAGCCGATGTTGGTGACGTACTCGTACTGTCCCCACTCGGAGCCGAGGTCCACCACCGCGTCGCTGATCCAAGCGTCGTCGAGGGCTGCTTCGTCGTCGTTGGCCCACGCTTGGATGATGCGGTCCCAGTGACGGACGTTGAGTGTGCGGTACGAGACCAGGCGCTGACGGGGCCGGTCGACCTGGGACTGGTTGAGCGGGTGGAACTCGACGCGGGTTCCGTGGCCCTCATGGTTGAGGCGCGCGAGCAGGTAGCGGGCGATGTTGTGTCGGCGCACGGTGCGGTAGGCCGTCTCGATGCGCTCGAGGTTCTTCTTGGAGGGGTTGCGCCTGCCGTCCAGCCATGCCCTGAGGGTGCGGTCGGTGATGACGAGGCCAGCCTCGCGGGCCGCCTGTCGGGCGTGGTCGGTGCGGGTGAGGTAGTGCAGTCGTGCGAGCAGGCCACGGCGTGCCGTGATCGGAGTGGCGACGAAACCGGCGAGGGCATCGAGCTGGCGGGCGACGGCCTCGTGTCCCTTGATGCCACGAGCCCCGTACTTGCCGAACTCGATATTCCTGTCCGGCACTTCGCCTCCTCGCTCTGCGCCTAATTGACGGAACCTCAACCGGTTCTGGGTGAGTCAAGAATACCGGATTCCGCGTTCGAACGTGCGGCGTCAGAGACTCTGATGACCGGTGCATTCAGCAGAATTTCACAATGCAGGCCCATTCTGAAAGCGCTCGGCACGGGCCTGTGCCGTCTCAGCTGCACGGCGTGCCTCCCGTGCAGCGTGATCCGTCTGCGCGGCTCGTTGGCGCGCGTGGTCGAGGTTGTTCCTCGTTCGGCGTCGCAGTTCCACCGTGGCGTTCAGTTGCTGAGCCAGCTTGGTTCCCAGCTCTTCGAGTTCATGCAATGCGGCTTCAGCCTGCTCGACCTCGGCCTGCGCCTGTTCGTGTTCCTCCTCTTGTTGCCTGGCCCGCCGCTCGGCTGTTTCCGCCTCGTGCTGGGCTCGGGCCAGCTTTCTGCCCGCGTCGTCCGTGCGGCGTTGCCGGCGGGTGGTCTTGGCGGACGCGGCGTGGGAGTGCTCTGGTTTCGGAGGTGGCGTACCTCCGCGGACCCGGTGAGGCGCGGCAGCTGAGCGGGGTTGCCCGGCGGCCGCGGCCGCAGTGAAGCCGACGGGAGGGATGAGGGCCTTGACGAGCCGGCCGGAGGCCCATTTCTGCGCTGCCGTCGGATCCGCCAGTGCCGCTTGCAGGGTCTGTTCGACCTTTCGCTGCGCGGCCTGCCCGATGGGATGTCCGGCCTCGGCCGCCAGGCTGCGGGCCTTCTGGGAGAGGGCCCGGACGAGGGTGCGCTGTTGCTGGCTCAGACGTCTCAGCCGGGTTCGGGCAAGTCTCTGGTGAGCTTGGCGGAGGCCTTCGCCAAGGCGAAGCAGCCGGGCGACCTGTTCGGGCGCGGAGCGGACCAGCAGGTTACTGGCCCAAGCCGACAGCGTCGGGCGCTTCAGTGCGGCGATCTGAGCGGCCAGGGCGGCTTTTCCGGCTGCGAGGGCCTCGTCCACGCGTGCAGTACGCGCCCCGACGAACTGGGTCGGATGCAGCGTGTACAGCTCCTGAGCGATGCTCTCCAGGTCCACGGCCCACCGCCGCCCTTCCCTCCCTCCTCCACTAGGTACAGCTTTGCATCATTTGCCAAGAAACTGTGCACCCATTCGATCAACTTGTGCGATCCTCCTTCACCGCCTGCGCCGCCGGCGAGCGGTGGTAGGAGGCGCGGGAGACTCCGGCCCCGGTGCACACATTGACGACCGTGATCCTGCCGTCGGTGGTCTGGGACAGGCCATGCATCAGCCACTCGAAAGCGTCCATCAGCGCCTGGTCGATTTCCGTCAGCGGGCGGCTGTCGTGGCGCAGCCGGCCGAAGGTCGGCCGGATCCTCCGCCGCCACCGCGGCGAGGGACTCCTCGTCGGCCATGCGCTCGCCAAGATTGCGGGCCTTTCAGAACTGGCCGCGCGTCGCACGCAACCGGGCCGCGGTCTCATCGTCGGCAAGGAGGATCCTCGTGCCGCTCGTGCGCCTCGCGCTCCAGCTGCGCGTACTGCTCGTCATCGATCTCGATGCGGATTTCCCTGGCCATGGCCCCCACGGTTGCGGCGCCGGGCGCCGCGTGGGAGTGAATGCCAGAGCGAAATCCGCGGGGCCGCCGTGATCAATGATCGAACTAGATGCAATCAGATCACTACTGACTGTAATATTTTCTGTCGTTCGGCTGCACGTTTCGACCGCCAGGAGCGCTTCATAGGTGGAGGCGGCTGTCGTCTCCGGTGCCCAATGGGAGGGGTGGCGCCCCGATGGAACGGCTACAGGGGAGGGCCCGTGCAGCAACGACGTTGCAGCGTGGTTGATCGAAATCGCGCGGGCACTCATGGTGTTCGGCCCGGACGTGAACCGCGGGTGCCGCCGGCTTCTCACAGCTGGCGTCCGCATCGGCATCATGCAGCTCACCACCAACCGCACCCCGCCCGCACTCCGAAGTCGCAGCGGGAGGCAGCGTGAGCAGCGAGATGGGTCACGAGGAGACCGGCGGCGCCGTGGAGGTGCCGCGCTTCTCCCTCGACCAGTGGGACACCTACGCACAGCTCGCGTACTGGGCATTCCACCAGCGACGTCGCATCCAGTACATGCGCTACGCCTACCTGCAGCTCGGCTCGGACGCCGATGCTGAAGAAGCCGTGGACCTGACCTTCGACGCGGTCATGGACCGCTGGTTGCTCATGCTCGAAATGGAGAACCTGGAGGGCTACGCCTGGACCATCCTCAAGCGCCGCATCATCGACATGCACCGCAAGCGCCGGCGCCGCCCGGAACTGATGGAGACGTCCGCGTTCGAGTCCGCCGCCGCTGACCACGTCGAGGACCCCTACGACACACTGACCGACCCCATCGCCCTGTATGCCGCCGTGGCGTCTCTCAGCGAGCGGCAGCGCGACGCGATCCTGCTGCACTACGGCATGGGCTTCACCGCCGCAGAAGCCGCCGCAGTGATGGGCAACGAGGAAGCCACTGTCCGCTCCCAGCTCCGCACCGGCCGCGAACGCCTCGCTCACCTGCTCAAACTGAACTGCCCGGAGCACCCCGACGGGAAGAACCACACATGACCCCGCTGCTGCTGCCCTCAGAGCACCGCACCGTCGACGACCTGCTGGCCCGTCAGGCCGCCTGCCACCGGCCACCCCGCCAGCGCGTCAACGGTGCCGCCCCCACCCACACCACGTGGACCACACCCGAGGAGAACACACCCCCAGACGCCGACTACTGGCGCACCCAACTGCTGCCCCACCACTTCGAACCCGCCTCCATGCGCGGCGCGACCGCTCCACAGCCCCTTACTCAACCCACCGCACATGGGCCAGGTGCATCCCAACATCACCCGCCACCAGCGCCCTGAACCGTTCCGGGTTCGGTAGAGAGCCGGGACGTCACACGCTGACGGGTTCGCTGGCGCGGGTGTGTCGGTGGTGGCAGGCGGTTTCGTGCTCGCCTGGTGATGTGTGGCCGAGAGCTCCGCGGAGTCGGCGGTGGTTGCACCAGTCGATCCACCCGGCGGTGGCGGACTCGACGTCCGTGAAGGTCTTCCACGGCCCGCGGAGGTTGTTCGGCTCGGTCTTGCACAGACCGATGGTGGACTCGGCGAGGGCGTTGTCGTACGCATCGGCGACAGTGCGCCAATTGAGGGGGCGATGCCGGCCTGTGAGGCAGCGCCGAAAGCACGCCGCAGTCCGATCCGCAGGCCGCGGTTCAACACATGCTCGCACTCCAGGCGGCGGGGCAGCCTTCCCTGCTGCTCCCCACCCGAGCCACTTTCCCGTCCGCGACGCTACGACCTCACGCGCAGGTGTCCAGTCAGGTGGCGCCGCTGGACCAGATGGCTCCTTGAGGCTTGCCACTGGGTCCGGCTCGTTGCCCGCAGCCCCCGATCCTGCCGCGGAGTGCTCCGCCTCCTGGTGCATTGACCGGATGACCATCGGCACGTCCTGGGGACCGCACCTCATTGACGTGATGTACATGAGGTGCGGTCCGCCAGACGTGTCAGGTTGCGCGTCGGAGGGGAACGACGACGTTCTCGCCCAGATGCTTGGGGTCGAGGCGGTAGTACTTGATGTGCCCGATCTTCTCCGTCTGCTCGAGCCAGCCGGCCTCGATGACCTGCTTGCGGGTGCGCGAGAAGACCGGAGGGGCCATGCCGACGAGCTTCGCGAGGTTGGCGGCCGTCTCCAAGACCGCGCCTGACCGGTCGGTCGGGTGCAGGGCGTACAGCATGACGACGAGACGCTGATTGGCGGTCATGCCGGCCGTAGCCTCGAGCAGTTCGAGGTTTTTCTGCTTGTCGTCACTGGTCACTGAGCCTCCCACCGCGCAGGGGTCCTCTCGTCGAAACCGGGAATGTCCGGCGGGTTGCACGTCTTCACTGCTTCACGCTGCTCCAGCCCCGTGCCGTGGAACGCGATGTAGGGGCTGATTCGGTAGAAGTTGTAGTTGCCGATGCGCCCTCGCACGATCAGGATCCGGTGCTTGGCCAGCTTTCTGTTGATTTTCCCGACGGCGTCGGTCGACATCCCCACGCGCTTGGCGATGTCGGCTCCAGTGGCCCTCAGCGGCTCCATACCCTCCGGAGAGACACCGATCCACCACAGCACGAGGAACTTCTGGCTGGGCGTGAACGCCTTCGATTCGGTGATCGCCTCGACACGGGACTTGTCGACCTGTGTGTGCCTGCCGGAGAAGGCGTACGGCGCGTAAGGGACCGGCTCGCCAGTTTCGGCGTCGACCAGTCTGCGTACTGCTCCCAAGGGGCCTCTCCCTGCAGGGGGGTGCGGACGTTCACATGGGACGGCCGGGAGGCCGACCATATGAACATAACGTACATGAGCAGGAAGTCAATCAACTCCGCCCGTCGGCCGTGTCGCTTGCCGCCATGGCCATGGGAACGTCCTCTGGCCGGGCCGCTGTTCTGCCCCCCACTCATGTACGTCACGTCAATCTGGTACGGCTGGAGAATCGTGGTACTCAGATCGTGGAACCTTGGTGGCAGATCCTTCAACCGCTGTCCCAGTCTGACAAGTCGTGGTGTGCGACTCCTGGGACTGTGTGGCACGACTGTGGGATCTGTGCACTCGGGTCTGCGGATCGTCCTCCACGGTCGGCGGAACTGTGTGGCAGTCCCGCCGATCCTGGTTGTTCGAGGTATCCCTGCAGGTCAGAGGCCAAATAGGGGGTGCGCTCTCTTCCCACAGCAGGAGCCGCGCCGTGGACCTCACCGCCCAGGAACCGCCACGCTTCCTCGGGCAGCAGTGACAACCGCGGCAGTATTGGATCGACCTGATTGCGGTAGGCCTGGACTACCTGCTCGCCGTCGCACAGGGGCTACGCCACAACGGAGCGAAGTGCACTGGAAAGTGGCGGGCCCAGCGAGGTCCTGGAGCCGTGGAAGGCTCCTGCAGTTGCTTGACGCGGTCGCCAGCTCCACGCCCCCTTCCCCACCTGCACCACGGAAAGTCAGCCACGACGATGCCCGCGGTCGAACGAGCAGGCGCGCGTATGTCACGGCCACCCCTTGCCGGGCTCAGCCACGCTTCGGCTTTGAAGGACCCCGATGCACCCGGCCGCCGCCGACGGCGGCCGGCCACCCCGTCGGGGCACCGCAAGCCCGCCAGGGCTGAGGAGCTGCCGACCTTCAGCGCGCACTGCCCGAGAGCGCCACACAGCTGGCCGTTCGGCTCGATGAGAGCTCCTGTGTGGTGCTGCCCGGCCGGCTCACGGGAGCCGAGCCACCGACGGCTCGCCGCCCAATCGGCGCCTTGTGCGAACGTTGAGACCGCGCTGAATCGCCGCTCTGCGCTACGTACTCCCCCGGGCGCGCGAAGCCATGGAACCCGGACGCTGCGCCCATACCGCTGTACACCCAGGACTGCTGTGCCGACTGCTGTCGCGGAACTCTGGCGGAGTTCGATCGTGTACTTCCGAGTGGCGTAGTCACTGGCCGAGCTGAGAGCCTGTGTCTGATCCCCTGACCTGGATCTTTGGGCGGGTCTAGGCTGGCGGTGTGTTCGGGTACGTCGGGCAGCCGTTGCAGCGGTGCTGTCCGGTGTGTGACGCCCTGTTGGAGCGGGGGGCCGCGCCGAGGGCGGTGTACTGCTCTGCGGCGTGTCGGGCCAGGCAGTGGCGGCATGCTTGGCGGATTCGGCGTCGGGCCGCGGCCGAGCGGGACGGCGAGGGGCGGCGGGTCTGTCCGGTTTGCCGTGCGGTGTGGGTGGCCGGGGTCGATCACCGCAGCAACGCCGTGTACTGCTCGGCGAAGTGCCGTGGGAGGGCTGCGTACTTGCGGAAGAAAGCGTTCGCCGAAGCGTCGAATCCGGGCTTGGACGAACGGCCCGACTGACCGTTTGGTGCCCTGCTCAGTCAGTTCCGGTCAGTGTTGGTCAGCTCTGGTGTTCGATCTTCGGCCGGATGGACGCTGATGGGCAGCGCGGACCTGGTCATGTCGCCAGCGCTGTTGCCGCCCCCGGGCCCGCGGCAGGTGGTGATGAGGATGCCCACCATGATCGGCAAAGTCACCGAGGACCGCTACGACGAGCTTGTGGCGGAGTCGAAACTGCTGGTCGAGTCCGAGCGGGACACACATTTCAAACTAGGTGACAACGCTTTGGAGATAGAGCCCCTGCAGGCGAAAGGGGGTGCGCGGGCAGCGATGGGCGAGGACGTCCAGTCGGTGGAAGAGACCATGCACCGGTTCGCGGACGACGTCGGGGTGAACGTCAGCAGCATCATGAACTACCGCTACACCGCAGGTCACTGGCCGCCCGAGCAGCGGGTCAAGGGCGTCTCCCTGGACATCCACCGGATCCTGATCGGGCACCCGGACCGGTTCGAGATCATCCGCAATCCTCCGTTCAACCAGCACTACGGCACGAAGCGGTGGACCCAGGACGCGGCCAAGCGGGCCCGGGGATGGACCGTCCAGAATCCAGTGTCGGTACAGGAGAAGGTGACCGCGATCCACGGCCTGGCGGCCGATGACCAGGTGGCCGCCCAGGTCGCGGCGGACCTGCTACGCAGGCCGGCGGTCGCCGACGAGGTGCCGGTCAAGGCACGCATCGAGGCGATCCGGGACCTGGCGCACGACGAGCAGGTGGCCGCCGAGGCCGCCACCGACCTGCTGCACCGGCCCGACGTCGCCTTCAAGGCAATGTCGGACGACCGCGCCCGGCAGTCCGTCAACCACGCCCAGGTCGAGCGCGGCCGCCAGGCCCGCGAGGAATACGAGCGGACCAGCGAACTCGCCCCGGCCATCGAGCGGTTCAAGCGGTCCAGCGAGTTCCTGGACCTGGTCACCGCCTGCCACACCTTCGTGGCCGCCGCCGGCCGGGTCGTCCCCGGTCTGCGCGGCCGCACCGTCTCGCCCGAGGAACGCTCGCTCCTGCACGAGAACATCGCCCGGTGCCGCGCCACCCTGGACTGGATGGAGCACGCCGTCGACACCGGCAACGTCGACGTCGACGACGCACTGGCCCGGCTGCTGCGGGGCGAGTAGTAATGCCGCGCTCCAGGACACGGGAGCGCGACCGACGCCGCTCACCGAGTGCCGCGCGTCACGCCGACACCATCCGGCTCGCGCTGATGGAGACCGCCCCGGCCGGGCTGAAGAAGGCCCGGCTGATGGTGGTCACCGAGCTGTCCCGCTCGCAGATCGTGCGCGGCCTTGCCGCCTACCGCGAGCTGGCGGGCGAGAAGCGGTGGCCGCCGCTGATGTGGTCATTCGACCGGGGCTATCACTTCTGTGAGGACGCCGACGAGCTGGAAGCGTGGGAACGGCAGTGGGCCGAGGTGAAGTACACGCAGATCAGCAGCGTGATCACCGGAGTCCTCGACCCGCACGCCAGGCTCTTTCCCAAGAGCCGCTGGGTGGCGTACGTCGTCGCGCAGATGAACGCCATCCAGAGCTCGCTCGACATGATCGCCCACCCGCAACTCTAGTAATCCAGGGAGGTGGTCCGCCTCAGACGGAGGAGGCCAAGGGGCCGGCCCGGTCCACCCATCCGCACTCCTCACGCCGGGCCGGCCCTGGCCTTCTCGCATGCGTACTTCCCGCTATCCCTCGGACATGACGGACGCAGAATGGGCCCTCATCGAGCCGCTGCTGCCCACTCCGGCCTGCCAGACGCCCAAGGGCGGGGCGCCTGAGAAGTGGCCCCGCCGAGAGGTGGTCGACGGCATCCGCTATCTGGTCGATAACGGCATAAAATGGCGTGCAATGCCCTCCGACTACCCTCCTTGGCGCACGATCTACGGGTTTGCCAGGAGGTGGGCCGCAGCGGGTGTCCTCGGTGTCATCCGTGACCAGCTCCGCCGCCGCATCCGCCTCGCCGCAGGCAAGACAGCCCAGACCGCATCAGTCATCGTCGACTCCCAGTCCGTCAAGGCGTCCGAGACCGTCAGCAAGGCGACGCGAGGATGGGACGGCGGGAAAATGATCAACGGGAGGAAGCGGCACCTGATCTGCGACCATCGCAGTCTCGTCCTGCTGGTCATGGTCACCCCCGCCAACGCCCAGGACTCGCTCGTGGCCCGGGAGTTGCTGTTCCGCCTCGCCCTGATGCACCCGGAGATCGCCATCGTCTGGGCCGACTCCGCCTACGCCAAGAACGACCTGATCCCCTGGGCGAAGAAGTACCTCGACATCACCATCAAGACCGTGCGCAGGCCACCGGAGGCCAAGGGCTTCATCGTCCTTCCACGCCGCTGGGCAGTTGAACGATCTTGGTCGTGGATCATGAGGGCTCGCCGGCACTGCCGCGACCACGAACGACTCCCCGAGATGAGCGAATCACTCATCACCTGGGCGGCAATCACGTTGATGACGCGACGCCTCACCCGCCGCAAGGCCCGCCCCGCCGAACGCCGCGACCTCGCCCACGGCTACGTGATGCCCAAAGCAGCTTGATCTGCCCATCGGCCCAAGGAGGAGACAAAGGCTTTTCCGAACAGGCACTCGAAGTCGATCCGGGTGCCTGCGCGTCGAGGGCCGCGAGGACAAAGACACTCTCACGAATCGTGAGGTACGGGTTCAAGGAACTCTTCAGGGTCGAGGAACTCGCTGGCTGTGTCGGAAAGCCTCAGCCACCGGTGGGCGGACTGCGGCGTTAGTCCGGTGGACATCAGCCGCAGTTGTTCAACACGCAGCCGAATCGATTCCGGCAAGAGCGCCGGCAGGTCGGCGAACAGCTCCACCTCTTGCTGCTGCCGCAGGGCGGCCGCTCCGGCCGCACACCAATCATCAGGGGCACTGCCCTGCGCATCGTCACCCGTGGCCAGCAGGGCAACGAGTACTACGCTCTCCACCTGGGCGAGGAACGTATCACGATCAACATCCCATTTCCGGCAGCGCTTGCGGACGTGGGTGTCAAAAGTGTTGTCAGCCAGGCGCCTGTGCATCACCTCGCTTGCGAGACGTTCTCCCGCAGCAATCGGTTCAGCCGTCATCCGAGGGTCCTCTTCCGTGGAGATGGTGCGGGCAGACGCTGGTCGTCTGCCCGCACCAGACAGCCTGCCCCTGCAGGCACTTCACACTGAGTACCGAACTGGTCGCAGTGCCGCTGTCTGTGGTGCCGTAGAAGATCGATCCCACCGTCAGAGTGCGGTAGGAGTAGGCGGTCGACGTCGAATCACAGCTCAGCGATGTGGTCGTCGAACGCGACGGCGGCGGACAGTTGTACTGCCGGGGGCTTGAGGCCGCAGTCGTCCAACCAGCGGTGAGGTAGATCTGGACATCGTCCTCGCTGTTGCAGAAATACGGGGCGTGCGGAGTGCACGAGCTGATTCCCCCCGTTCCTGTGATCTTGCCGCCGCTGTAGTTGGGCTTGTTGGCGAACAGCGTGCACTTGACGGTGTCCTGCGCCGACCGCTGGCCGCTGCCATCGGCCTGCAACGTGACCTCGGGGTTGGCCCGCGATGCCCAAGGCGGCGCGGGATCTGCCGACGCGAGGTTCCCTACCAGTACGGCTGAGGTGACGAGCGAAAGTGTGATCACCGATCTGGCTGCGGCTCTTCGCCCTGACGTGGTTCTCCGGATGCTGCCTAACGGCACAGTGCCTCCTTCGATATACCGGTCAACATCGCTATCCAGGCAGTGCGATGCAGTTTGCACGGTACATGCCATCCGTGCCGGAAGCTTACGTTCAGCCCGCTTTACCCAAGAGACACACGTGACAAGGAGTCTGATCTGCGGGGAGCTTCGCAAACAGGCTCTGATTCGATTCGGGCTCTGGTTCGGTGTGCCCTGCACGGTGGTTCAGCCATACCCCGCTGAACGCCACTGCGGTCCACCTGGTCAACGTGACAGCTGCGACCACCGTCTCGGGCAAGGCTGCCCCCTGTCAGACGCTGGGCTCGATCGGCCTGCGCGGCTGACGTGGGACGGGGGCGCACAACGGCACGGCCGGCAACAACCACCGTCGATGTGTGCGTCAGGGACAGACCGTTGTGGACGGCGTCGAAGTCACCGGAGGTTGTGATGTGACCTCGCGGACTGTCGGCGGTTCGGGGCCGACGGCTGGCGCGTGTCCGCGTCCGATCCTGCAGCTCCGTAGGTGACGCTGGACAGCCAGCTCACCGCCGGGATATCCGAGTTCCTGGATTTCTCGGTATGGCTGGGTGGCGCTTCCGATGCCTTCGTTCCAGCGGCGGTGCAGGTAGTCGGTGTACGGGTCGACGATGTGCGCTTGCTGCAGGGCCTTGGCGGCGACGTCCGCGACGGAACGGGTGGGTGGCCGTGTCGATCAGCACCGTGCCGTAATGGCGGCCCCTGCGGAAGGCCAAGTCGTCGACACCGAGCACCTCCACCTCGCCACTGTCCGGCTCCGGCAGAGGCGCGGACAGGTACGGAAACAGCTCCAAGAGCAGATCACGGGAGCACGCGATACATGATCGCGAACAGTCGGTGCGAGCCGCTCAACCGTCCGGATCACAAGGTCGTCGACAGAACCCGCACCTTCACGTCCACACAGTCGATGAAGATCACCAGGCAGACGGGGTCCAGGGGCCGGTTCTGCCACTCTGACATCCCGTCCATGACCTTGTCGGTGATGGTCGAGACGGCCTGCGTGGACACGCTCGCACCGTAGACCTCGGCCAGGTGCACGGAGATGTCTTCGTGCGTCAGACCCAGGTCCGCCGACAGCTCGACCGGCCGGACCTCTCCACCACCTCGGCAGAGGCAGTCACGTGACTCAGCAGATGCTACTTCCTTGATCGGGAGCTAGACCGAAGACCGTACAGACCCTGCTCACGGTGACCTGCCTCCTCGCCCGTTCGGGCTGAGGGACGGGGTTTCTTCGCGCTCCAGCGCCCAGAAAGGGGGCCTGTGAGGTCGGTTCCTGTTGTGGGAAGCGGATCTTGATTTTCCCTGCAACAAGCCGATTCACAGAATGTGAAGCCGTTCCACGGGGCAGACTGACCCTCATGCCACGCCCTGTGCGCAAGTCGGCTCCTCCCACGAAGCCGCTGCTCAAGCCACCTGTGAGAGTAGGGACGCTCGACAGCGTCGCTCTGATCGGTCAGTTGCGCCACCTGCACGAACAGGCCGAGGACCAGAACGTCGCCAAGATGCCGGCCGACGAGGAACTGTTCGGCGCCCTGCTGTACCTCGAGGCCAACGCGGGCGCGTTGAAGAACCAGGAGGCGCGGCGCACATCCGCGATCACTCGGGTGAAGCTGTGGGAGTACCTCCGAGAACAGGCTGACGTGCATCAGGCGGCGGCCGTCGAGGATTCCAGGGCCGCAAACGTGGAATGGGCCGCCCTCGCGGAGCCGCTCGCCGTGAACACGCCGAGTGCGGCCTACAACAAGGCGAAGCGCCTGCGCGCGCCAACGCTTACGGACCCCGAACGGGGCGATCGGCCGGTACGCCGCACCCCCGAAGCCGTCCTCGAAGCAGAGCGGCAGGCCGCCGTCCGGGCCGCCGCTGAGCGCCGTGCTCAGAACGAGGCCGCGCGCCGTCATGCATTGCTGGCGCCGGTCGCGCAGCGTCTGCTCGAGCACCGGGTGGGCCTGGATGACGACGATGAAGTTACCTTCTGGCTCGACCAGATCGCTGCCGTGCTGCCGAACTGCCAGACCCCGACCCAGTTCGTCAGCTTGGAGACCTATGTGCTCGCCGTGGTCCGTGAACTGAGGAAGGTCGAGCGCACAACGGCACGGCCGGCAGCAACCACCGTCGATGCCCAGCTCGCCTATGCCGCCGCGGACCGGCTGGTCACGAGATGACGAAGGATGGAGAGGTCGCCCGCACTTCGCGCCGCTGCAGCCAGGGCGCGTCGGGTCCGTCTGAGCGAGACAAGAACCGCGGCGTTGCGGCGCTTGGCGCTTGGCGTCGTCGGGGAACGCGCCCGTTCCGCTCTCCACTGCGGTATGCCGCCATTCCATTGGGCTGCCTCGCCGTGCGCCTTCTTCCGGTCGGCCCTACTTCCTATCTGCTCCGGCCTGATGGCACAGCGGGTACTCCCGCGGCCTCACTCAGGGCGGCAGGCGTGACGAGTCCTGCCACCACCGCCTGGACGATGACGTCATTGGCGGCCCGCTCACTACCGACGCCAGCCTGGTAGAGCCGGCCCACGAAAATGAGCAGCGAGGCCCACCAGGGAGAGTGCAACCAACCGAGTGCGGCGGTCAGTCCGACACTGGCGAAGGCGACGTTCTTCCGGAACTCCGCCTCTGCCACCGCTCGGTCGTACTCGTTGAACAGTTCGGAGTTGGCCAGCAGCAGCTTGGTCCGCAACTGCCGGGTCTCGCCGAGGATCGCCCGCACAGCAAGGTCCACCACTTGACGCTGGCCGCGCCTGCGCTCCGCATTCATGCTGGCTTGTGGATCAGAGGGCAGCAGGGTGCCATGCTCCTGGAGAAAGGCGACCAAGTCGTTGAGCGCAAGCCGCGACACAGGCGGTGGGAGGGTTCCGGATTCCCAGAACCGCCAGGTCCTCGGGGCCTTGTGAGCGTTGACGGTGACCACACGGACGGAGAGCACGGCACCGACCAGGTAGGCGAGGAACGCGCCTGCCGCGAAGACTCCCCCGGCGCCGACCAAACCGCCCAGGCGATACAGGGAGGCCCATATGCCTCGGGCCTGCTGCCGCGTCGGCAAGCGATCCTCCAAGATCAGCCAGAGTGTCAGAAGCCATATGCATCCCGCCGCGAGCGGGGCTCGGACGTCACGAAGGCCTGGCAACAGGTTCGTCAGCATCTCCCCTCCTGGTCCTGCGTGCTCCTGAGCTACTCACTACCGTGCTGCAGGGCATGCCTTGGAAGGGCCCTGCATTCGCAGGGATACCCAGAGGGCACCTGGACCCGGCATCCCGCGGCGAGGCCGGGGTACCACGCTCCAGTGCGGCTCCCCCAGCCCTTCGCAGCTGTGCGCAGTCAGTCCGCCCGGCGTCGTCTTCTCCGCTGGTCTTGCGCCCCATCCCAGATTGGGCGCGACGCGCTGGCCGGAGCGCTGTCGAAGATCACGTGGGTCGGTGACGCAGGGCTGCGGGGTGGACCCTGCAGGCACGCTCCGGTGAGGCTCAGAGCGACCTCATCGGCAGGTGACCCCAGGCCAGCCTCGGATTCTCCTGGCGGAGCCACCCAGTCAGGCCACTGGACGCTGCCGGCGCGCTGTATGCGGTGGCTGATTACGGCGTAATCATCTTCCGGTGCATTGCTGTGAAGCAGTCACGAGAACAGGCCGCTTGGTGCGGTGGGCCCATCGGCAAGCCCGTTCGTCCTCGGGCCGGCAGAGCCTGTGGAATGACCGTACGGCCTCGACAGCGTCGGCGCCCCACAGCTGATCGCATGGGTAACTGGTCGCACGGCTGCGCGCCTCACGACGAGGGTTTTCTGTGCCGGACGTTGGGAGGCCTGCCCTGCCTTGCTCGCCGCAGCAGGCGTGCTGAGCCCAGGTGGTGGTCACGTCGCCATCGCCTCAGTGTCGGCCATGTCAGCGCGTGGACTTGGCGGCACGTCGCCCAGGGCCTGATTACGCCGTAATCAGGCCCTGGTGGTCCAGGGCGCGAGCGACACCCCAGGAACTATGCCTAACTAACGTGTCGATGCCACAAAGGATCATGGACGTTAGTATGGTGTCTCCCATGAGTTCTCCAGCCACTTCGAGCGACCGCGAGAAGGTCGTTTCCAAACTGCCGGGATGGCTCCGGCAGAGCCTCAAGGTCAGAGCCGCTCAGCACGGCATCGAGATCCAAAGCGCGGTTGAACAGGGCATCAGGGACTGGTGCAACCTTGCCTCCGCCACGGCCACCGTCGACACCTCCGGCGCCGACTCGTTCTCGACCTTCCTGCCGCCCGGCCAGTGGGAGGAATTCAGGGGCATCGCCGCCGATCGAGGAGTCTCCCTGATCCAAGGCCTTGCCCAGTCCATCCAACTGTGGCTTGACGCCAACCCTGCCCCGGACGTGGCCCGCCCCGAGATCACGCGCCGCATCATCGTCTGCAACCAAAAGGGCGGCGTCGGCAAGACCGCTATCACTGCGGGCCTTGGAGAGGCGCTCGCCGAAGACCCCAACGCCCTGCACCCCGTACGCGTCGCCAAAGCCCTCACCAAAGCCCTGCGAGCGAGTGAGACGCAGCCCGACGATGCGGAGCGAGGCGACAGCTTCCTCGACATCGAGAACCTGCCCGGCCCGGGCCAGAACGTTCTGCTCGTGGACTTCGATCCCCAGTGCCATCTCACCAACCAGCTGGGCGCGGCTCCCCTGCCGCTGAACGGCGACAGCCTCACCAACCACATGGCAGGCGACCCCAAGGGAGACCTTCGCGACCTCATCGTCTCCGTCGACGACGACTCCTTCAGTGGCAGACTCCATCTCCTCCCCGCCTGCAACGACGCCTTTCTGCTCGACGTGCGCCTGTCCGCCGTGCGAGCCCGGGAAGCCGCGCTTGAGCGCGCTCTCACACCGCTCGAAACCGATTACGACGTAATCATCGTCGACTGCCCACCCAGCCTCGGCCTCAGCATGGACGCCGCCGCCTACTACGGACGGCGTCGCGACGGTGAGAAGCCCGGACAGTCGGGCGCCCTGATCGTGGTTCAGGCCGAAGACAGCTCTGCAGACGCCTACGAACTGCTCACCACGCAGATCGACGACCTGCGCGGCGACCTCCTGATCGACATCGACTACCTCGGCATCGTCGTGAACCTCTATGACTCCCGCCGCGGCTACATCGCGACCTCCTCCCTCCAGGGATGGGTCGACATAAAGGATCCGAGGGTCGTCGGACTCATCGGAGACCTCAAGGAACAGAAGGAAGCAGTCCGAGTGAAGCAGCCCCTGCTCTCATACGCCCCCAAATCGCAGCAGGCGATCGGCATGCGCGCACTCGCCAGGGAGGTGCTGTGAGCAAGGCCGATCAGTTGGGGGCCGGCCGTTTCGGTGGGGGAGTGCGACCCATCAGCGCACGCCGCCAAGCCGTCGCCGCTGCCACCGGGGTCCCGACCGAGGGCGTTGCTCCCCCAACGCATCTACCGCCCGATCGCATCAGCCTCAACCCAGACAACCCCCGGTCGAGTCTCGGGGACCTCACCGACCTCGCAGGAAGCCTGAAAACCCACGGCCAGAAGCAAGCGATCACGGTCATGAACCGTGACGCGTACATCAAGGCCAATCCGGAGCGCGAAGCCGACCTCGAAGCGGATGCCACCCACGTCGTCATCGACGGCAGCAGCCGCCTGGCTGCTGCCCGCGAAGCCGGCCTGAGCGCTGTCGCCGTTATGGTCAGCGACGACCAGGGCTCCACCTCCGAGGAACTACTCGAGTCTGCTCTCGTCGCCAACATCCACCGTCAGGACCTCAACGAACTCGACGAGGCCCGCGCCCTGGAGCGGCTCCTGGCTATTCACGGCAGCCAGCGAGCCCTGGCCAAGCGACTTCACCGCTCTCAAGGCTGGGTGTCGCAGCGACTGGCCCTGCTCAACCTCACACCCGAGCTGCAGGCCCGCATCGGTGAGGAACCCATCGACCTGCTCCGCGCGGTGGGCAACAGGCCGCACGACGAGCAGGTGGCCGCCCTGGAAGAGCTGAAGGCCCAGCGAGCTCGCAAAGAGGCGGAGAAGCATGCGCCCGGCCCTCAACAACCGCTGCGGACGGCTCCTTCCCCGGCAGAGCCGGCGGCAAGCGCTGAAAGCAGTGATTACGCCGTAATCGGTGAGGACACACCACACCAGGACCCTCGCCGGGGGACATCCGAAGGAAGGGAGTCAGTTCCACGGGCCGAGAGCGTGCCAGAACCGCGCACCGACGGGGAGGCCAACGGCTCGGGAGCCACCCCTGTTGCCAGGGAGCGACGCACCTCACCGAAGCTCCCCTACGACAACGGCGCCGTCCTCGCCATGCACCTTGTCCGGAACATGAACGCCTCCGAGTTCGACGAGATGCTGCGCATCCTCAACGAGCACCAGCGGATGCGGAATTCGGCCGGTAACCACGCCGGCCAGTAACGGAATCGGGACTGCCCCTGCTCCCACGGACAGGGGCGCTCCCCGTTTCGGCGGCCCAGCCCCCAGCTGCGCTCAGCCGATCGCCGTCGCCCTGCAACACAACCGCGCTTGCGCTCCATTGTGAAGCCGGCCGCTGCCGTTGCAATCAAAGCCCTCCGCGATGGCTGAGCAGATCCGGTCGGCGAGCCGGCCATCACGGACTACGAGGCCGCCCGAAGGATCATCGCTGATCGACCGCCTGCCGCGCGGTATCGGCGCCTCTGCGGAGCCGCTCGTGAGAGCGTGACCGCAGTTCACCAATGAGTCAGGGAAGGAAACACGTGTCCGGGGGACCCGGGAAAGCCCCAGCAGAGCTCAGCCGCGCTCACCGCGTTCTCATCGGCGTGGTCGTGACGGGCGCTGTGATCATCGCCAGTATCGGCTTCGCGGGTTCGTACGCGGCCGTCCGTGAGCTCGCCAT
>NZ_JBIRST010000030.1:0-75284 GCF_044334385.1 Streptomyces sp. NPDC020801 | reverse complement strand
AGCTTCGACCCCTGCCTCCCCTGCGGCGTCCACATGTACATCGGCAACGGCAAAACCCTCACCACCCACCACACCCCCACCTACGGAGCCAACCATGGCTGACGCCGACCGGGAGCCGGCCGGCGGGCGGCTCGCGGACCCGGACGTCGAGGCGCGGCTCGCCCGGGTCGACGAGCTGCTGGCGGGGCTGGAGGACGCGCCCGGTCCGACCGTGCGCTCCGCGCTGGAGGCGGTGGGGCTGCTGACCGAGGTCTACGGCGAGGCGCTGGCCCGGGTCCTGGACCACACCGGCGAAGAGCGGGCCCGGCGGCTGGCCGAGGACGAACTGCTCGGACATCTGCTGGTGCTGCACGGGATCCATCCGGAGTCCGCCGAGCGCCGGGCCGCCCGCGCGGTCGAACGGCTGCGGCCCGCCGTGCAGGAGCGCGGCGGTGACGTGGAGTGGGCCGGCGTGGACGGGCTGGTGGCCCGCGTCCGGCTGACCTCGGGCGGCGGGTGCGGTTCCGGGTGCGGCGGCGGCGTGCCGGACGTCACCGAGGCGGTCCGCGCGGCAGTGCTGGCCGCCGCTCCGGAACTGACGGCGGTGGAGCCACTGCCGAGCGCCCCCGAGCGGCGGACGGCTCCCGCGTTCGTACCACTGGAGACGCTCGCGCGCCGGGGCGCGTCCGGGGCGCGGGAGGCGCGGTGACCATGGACGGGGCGCTGGCCCGTGTCATCCGCTCCTCGGCCGGACGGACGGCGACGGCCCGCGCCGAGGCGTGCGACCTGTGCGCCGCACCGGTGCCCGGGGAGCACCCCCATCTCTACGACACCACGGAGGCGGAGCTGCGGTGCGCCTGCGGCCCCTGTTCGGTGCTGTTCGCCGGCAAGAGAGCCGGCGGCGGGCACTTCCGGCTCGTCCCCCGGCGCCGTATCCGGCTGCCCCGGGTCGACACCGCGGCCCTGGGTGTGCCGGTCGGCCTGGTCTTCTTCGTGCCGCGCGCCGACGGCACGGTCACCGCACAGGGGCCGAGCCCGGCGGGAGCCATGCGGTGGGAGGTGGACGCGGCGGCCTGGCGGCGGCTGGCAGCCGTACGTCCACAGCTCGCTTCGATGGAGGCCGACGTGGAGGCGCTGCTGGTGAACACCGTGCACGGCTGCGACCACCACTGGATCGTGCCCATCGACGACTGCTTCCGCATGGTCGCCGTCGTCCGCCGGCAGTGGCGGGGCCTGTCGGGCGGGAGCCGGGTGTGGCCCGCCGTCGAGGAGTTCTTCGCGGAACTGACCGAACGGCAGTGAGCACATGCACGAGTTGTCGATCGCGACCGCGATCGTGGAGCGGGCGGGCGAACTCGCCCGTGCCGACGGGGCGGATGCCGTCTCGGCGGTGACGGTGCGGGTGGGCGAGCTGGCCGGTGTCGTGCCGGACGCCCTGGAGTTCGCCTTCGAGGTGGCCCGGCAGGGCACCGCGCTGGACGGGGCCCGGCTGGTGGTCGAGCAGGTCACCGCGCGGGCGTACTGCGCCCCGTGCGCCGATGAGTTCCCGGTGGGCATGCCCCCGTTCTTCTGGTGCCCGCGCTGCGACCGGCCGTCCCAGGAGCTGCGCAGCGGACGGGAGTTGGACATCACCGGGATCGAGGCCGGACCGGCCCCGCCCTGACCCGCCGCCCGGAACGCGGCGACCCCGCCGGTGCCCGGCGCACCGGCGGGGTCGCTGTGTCCGGGTCAGCAGATGCGGGGCAGTTGCTCGCCGAGCGGCAGGTCGACGACCCGGGTGCCGCCGAGCCCGGTGGAGGCCACGACCATGCCGGGGTGTTCGGCGACGCACTCGCCGATGAGCGCGGCGCCGCCGCCCTGCGGATGGGCGCGCATCGCCGCCAGGACCGCCTCGGCCCCGGTGGGCGGCACGAAGGCGACGAGCCGGCCCTCGTTGGCGACGTAGAGCGGGTCCAGGCCGAGGAATCCGCAGGCGCCCGCCACCGCTTCCGGGACCGGGATGGCGCGCTCGCGCAACCGGACGCCGGTGCCGGAGGCGCGGGCGATCTCGTTGAGGGACGCGGCGAGCCCGCCCCGGGTGGGGTCGCGCAGCACATGGATGTCCGGGGTGACGGCCAGCATGGCCGCCACCAGGTCCGCCAGCGGCGCGGTGTCGCTGGCGACCTCGACCCCGAACTCCAGGCCCTCCCGGACGCTCATGACCGCCACACCGTGGAGGCCGATCGGACCGCTGACGATGACGACGTCGCCCGGCCGGGCCCGCTGCGGGCGGATGTCCACCCCTTCGGGCACGAGACCGACGCCGGTGGTGGTGACGTACACGCCGTCGCCGTGCCCGCTCTCCACCACCTTGGTGTCGCCGGTGGCCACGGTGACGCCCGCGGCCTCGGCCGCCGCGCCCATGGCGCGTGCGATCCGGTCGACGACGGTCAGCTGCACGCCCTCCTCCAGCACGAAGGCCGCGGAGAGGTAGGCGGGCCGGGCACCGCTCATCGCCAGGTCGTTGACGGTGCCGTTGACCGCCAGGTCGCCCAGGCTGCCGCCGGGGAAGAACAGCGGCCTGACGACGTAGGAGTCGGTGGAGAACGCCAGCCGGGCACCGCCCAGGTGGAGGACTGCGGAGTCGCCCATGGCGGCGAGGGTGGGGTTGCCGTACGCCGGGGCGAAGACGTCCTGGATCAGTTCGGCGGACAGGGCGCCGCCTCCGCCGTGCCCCATCACCACGACCGGCTGGTCGCGCAGGGGTGCGGGGCAGGTCCAGTTCACGGGGTCGACGGGGGCCTCGGCCGCCGCGGAAGCCAGTTCAGCCAACGGGGTTCATCTCCTCCTGCGGGATACGGGAGCCCTGCGCCGCCCGGGCGGCCCGCGGGGCCGAAGCGGTTTGCGGGGCCTGTCCGTTCATCCGGCGGTACAGGTAGTAGGCCGCGCAGGCGCCCTCGTTGGAGACCATGGTGGCGCCGAGCGGGGTGCGCGGGGTGCAGGTGGTGCCGAAGGCCGGGCACTCGGTGGGCTTGATCAGCCCCTGCAGCACCTCGCCGGCACGGCACACGGCGGGCTCCTCGGTGCGGATCCCGGCGACGTCGAAGCGGTGCTCGGCGTCGTGGGCGCGGAAGGCGTCCGACAGCCGCCAGCCGCTGGCGGGAATGAGTCCGATGCCGCGCCAGGACCGGTCGGCGACCTCGAAGACCTCCTCCAGCATGCGCAGGGCGGCCGGGTTGCCCGTCTCGCGCACCGCGCGCGGGTAGGCGTTCTCCACCCGGTGCTCGCCGCGCTCCAGCTGGTGGACCGCGCGGCGGATTCCCTCGAGGATGTCCAGCGGTTCGAAGCCGGTGACCACGATCGGGACGCGGTGCCGTTCGGCCAGGTCCGGGTACTCGGCGGTGCCCATGACGCTGCACACGTGCCCCGCGGCCAGGAAGCCCTGCACCCGGCAGGCCGGCGCCGTCATGATGGCCTCGATCGCCGGGGGCACCCGGACGTGGGAGACCAGGAGGCTGAAGTTGTCCAGGCCCAGGCGGCGGGCCTGGTGCACGGCCATCGCGTTGGCGGGGGCGGTCGTCTCGAAGCCGATGGCGAAGAACACCACCTGCCGGTCGGGGTGCTGCCGGGCCAGCTGCAGGGCGTCGAGGGGCGAGTACACCACCCGTACGTCACCGCCCTCGCCCTTGACCCGGAACAGGTCCCGGTCGGTGCCCGGCACCCGCAGCATGTCGCCGAACGAGCAGAAGATCACCCCGGGACGCGAGGCGATCTCCAGCGCCTTGTCGATGACCTCGAGCGGGGTCACGCACACCGGGCAGCCGGGGCCGTGGATCAACTCCACTTCCTCCGGGAGAAGTTGGTCGATGCCGTGGCGGATGATCGAGTGGGTCTGGCCGCCGCAGACCTCCATCAGCGCCCACGGCCGGGTGACCGTGGCGCGGATCTCGTCCAGCAGGTTCCGGGCGAGCTCGGGGTCGTTGAACTCGTCGATGTACTTCATCGGGCCTCGCTCCCGCTTCCCTCGCGTTCCGCGGCCCCGGCCGGTTGCGGGGCCACGTTCCCGGACTGCTCGGCCGCCTGCTGCCAGGCGTCGCCGAACTCCTCCTCCAGCAGCCCCAGTTGCTCGAACAGCTCCAGGGAGGCCCGGGCCGACTCCTCGTCCAGCCGTTGCAGGGCGAAGCCGACGTGGACGATCACGTACTCCCCCACCCGGAGGTCGGGCAGGTACTCCAGACACGCCTGTTTCTGCACCCCGCCGAAGTCGATCAGGCCGGTGAGCGGGTCGGCGCGGTGGTCGATGGACACGACCTTGCCGGGCACTGCCAAGCACATGGGTCACTCCGTCTCGTCGCTGTCTGCGGGCCGCCGGTTGCCCGGTCCGCGGGTTGTCCGGTCCGCCGGGCGTCGGCCCGGCCGGCTCATACGGCGGCCCCCGGGCGCCGCGCGTCCTGTCGCCCGTGCGCCGCGACCACGAGCTGGCCGAGTGCCAGCCCGCCGTCGTTCGGCGGGACTTCGCCGTGGCGCAGCACGGTGAAGCCGTCCGCGGCCAGCAGGGCCGTACACTCCTCCTCCAGCAGGCCGTTGGCGTGGACGCCGCCGCTGAGGACGACGGTGGTCAGTCCGGCGGACCCGCGGGCGCGCCGGCAGATCTCCGCGACGGCACGCGCGACGCCCCGGTGGAAGCGCGCAGCGAGAACCGGTGCGGGAGTGCCGCGCCGCCGGTCGGCCAGGAGTGCCTCCAGCATCGGCGCGGGGTCGCAGCCGAGCGGGCCCGGGCCGGCGCTGATGCCGAAGGGGTACGCAGCACCGTCCGCGTCGTGGGCCTCGGCCGCCGCAGCCTCCAGTTCCAGCGCCGCCTGTGCCTCGTATCCCGCGCGCTGGCACACGCCCACCAGGGAGGACACGGCGTCGAAGAGCCGCCCCATGCTGGAGGTCGGCACACAGGCCAGTCCCCGCTCCAGCTGCCTTTTCAGCACGGTCAGTTCCTCGGGTGCGCAGGCGGCGACGCTGGGCAGGTGGGGTTCCCACGGCAGTCCCGCGGCCCACAGCCGGGCCAGCGCCAGGCGGCAGGGGTTGGCCACTCCGGCATCGCCGCCGGGCAGGGGGGCCGGGGTCAGGTGGGCGAAGCGGCGGTAGCCGGCGTAGTCGGCGAGCAGCACCTCACCGCCCCAGACGGTGCCGTCGTCGCCGTACCCGGTGCCGTCGAACGCGACGCCGATCACGGGCGTGCCGCCGTCGAGGCCGTGTTCGGCCATGGCCGAGGCGATGTGCGCGTGGTGGTGCTGGACGAACACGGGCTCCCGGACCGGCAGTTGTGCGGCCCGGTCGCGCGCCCAGCGGGCCGAGTGATAGCCCGGGTGCCGGTCGGCGGCCACCAGCGCCGGGATGACGCCGGTCAGACGCAGCAGATGCCGCTCGGCCCGCCGGGCGGCCTCGAGGGTGGTCAGGTCGCCCATGTCGCCGATGTGCGGGCCGAGCCAGGCCTGGTCGCCCTCGCCGGCACAGGGGGCGTTCTTCAGGTCGCCGCCCACCGCGAACGCGGGACGCACCGGAACCGGCAGCCGCACGGGGCGGGGCACATAGCCGCGGGAGCGGCGCAGCACCTGCTCCGTGCCATCCGGCCGCACCCGCAGCAGCGAGTCGTCGCACGGGGAGGAGATGGGCCGGTCGTGGGCGAGCCAGGCGTCGGCCAGCCCGGCCAGCCGGGTCAGCGCCTCGCCGTCGTCCGTGACGATGGGCTCGCCGGAGCGGTTGCCGCTGGTCATGACCAGCACGCGGGGACCGGGCGGATCGCCGGGCAGCCCGAACAGCAGGCTGTGCACCGGGGTGTAGGGCAGCATCACACCGATGTGGGGGCTGCCGGGACACACCTCGTCGGCAAGACGGAGACCGCCGGTCCGGGCGCCTCGGCGCAGCAGGACGATGGGGCGGCGGGGGCCGGTGAGCACGGCCCGTTCGCGCTCGGTCGGGCCGGCGATGCGCTGCACGGTGTCGAGGTCCGCGCACATGACCGCGAACGCCTTGCCGCCCCGGTTCTTGCGGGCGCGCAGGGTGGCGACGGCGCGGGCGTCGGTGGCGTCGCAGGTCAGGTGGTAGCCGCCGACGCCCTTGACGGCGACGATCCGCCCCGCGGCGAGCAGGGCCCGGGCCCCCGCCAGGGCCCCGGCGCCCCGGGCCGGGCGGACGCCGCTGCCGCCGGCCGGTACCAGGGTCAGCCGGGGGCCGCAGCCGGGGCAGGCCACGGGCTGGGCGTGGAAGCGCCGGTCGGCGGGGTCGGCGTACTCCCGGGCGCAGGCGGGACACATCGGGAAGCCGGCCATGGTGGTGGCCACCCGGTCGTACGGCATGCCGGTGGCGATGGTGAAGCGGGGGCCGCAGTGGGTGCAGGTGATGAAGGGGTGCCGGTGCCGGCGGTCGGCCGGGGCGGCCAGCTCCGCGAGGCAGTCGGCGCAGGTCGCGGTGTCGGGCGGGAGCTGGGTCCGCCCCGTGGACTGTTCGGTGGGGCGGATGGCGAACGGGGCGGTGGCTCCGGTGGCGGGCAGGTCCTCGTGTCCGATGCCGGTCACCGCGGCCAGCGGCGGCGGCTGCCGGGCCAGCCGGTCGCAGAACCTGGCGACGCCCTCCGGCGGGCCCTCGACCTCGATGAGCACTCCGCCGGCGGTGTTGCTCACGAAGCCGGTCAGCGCCAGGTCGGCGGCCAGGCGGTGCACGTACGGGCGGAAGCCCACGCCCTGCACCGTGCCGCGCACGGTGAGCCGGCGGCGTACCGGGCCGGTCGGCGGCGCGGTCATGAGACGGGCGCGGTCGCCGGGTGTGGATGCGCGGGGTGGTCGGGGTCCTGGCCGGGGTCCTGACCGCGGCTCTTCTCGCCGGCCGGTTCGTGGACGTGGCTGTGAGCGTGGGGGTGCGGCGCGAGGGGCGGGTGGTGCGGCGGGGCTCCGTCGCGGGCGGCGAGCGCCCGTTCCAGCAGGGCGTCGACGCCGTCGCCGGTGCGGGCACAGGACCGTACGATCTCCACCCCCGGGTTGACCCGGTGCACGTTGCCCCGGAAGGTGTCCTCGTCGAAGCCGGCCGCTGCGGCCAGGTCCGTCTTGGTGACCACGACCAGGTGGGCGGACCCGAAGGCGGTCGGGTACTTCAGCGGTTTGTCCTCGCCCTCGGTCACCGCCATCAGCACGATCCGCAGCGTCTCGCCGAGGTCGTACGACGCCGGGCAGACGAGGTTGCCCACGTTCTCCACGAAGAGCACGGCGGTGTCCGCCGGCAGCCAGCCCTCCAGCCGGGTGCGCACCTGCCGGGCCTCCAGGTGGCACAGCCCGTCGGTGAACACCTGCTGCACCGGCGCGCCCGAACGGGCCAGCCGGCGGGCGTCGTTCTCGGTCGCCAGGTCCGCGGTGAGCGCGGCCACCGGGACGTCCTGTTCCACCGCATGGGCCAGTACCCGGCCCAGGAGTTCGGTCTTGCCGCTGCCCGGGCTGGACAGCAGGTTGACCAACGCCAAGCCCTGCCGGGCCAGATCGCCGCGCAGGGTGGCGGCCAGGTCGTCGTTCTTGGCGAGGACGGCCTGCTTGACGTCGACGGACCGGCACATGGCGCTGCTCCTCGGGGTGGGCTCACGGGCTGCTCAGGGGGCTGCTCAGGCAGGAGGGACCCGGGGTTTCCCGGTCCGCGAGGACGAGCCCGGTTCTGTCACCGATCTTCGGCCGCGTCGGTCACGAGGTGCGGCAGCGCAGCCGTGAGCGGCGGCACGGATTCCTCCGGGCGGCCCAACGACGGGGTGGCCGCGGGGTCGGCGAGCAGCACCGGCACCATCGTGTGCAGCGCCCGCACCGCCCCGTCGACGGCCTGACGCACCGGGGCGCTGAGGCCGCCGAGGATGTCCTCGTCGCCGCTCGGGACCACCAGGGGCTCGCAGGCGAGTACCAGCACGCGCGGCAGCGGCCCGTCCCCGAGGTGCGCGGCCAGGGCCAGCACCTTGGCCGGGTCCATGCCGTGGGCCTCCGGCGGGGCGGCGCCGCACGCCGCGGCGCCGGGCAGCTCCGCCTCGATCAGGGACAGGGTACCGGGCCGGTGGCCGCGCGGGGCCGCGTCGACCAGGACGGCGGCGTCGTATCCGTCGTGCAGTTCGTAGGCGAGGTCCAGGCCGCGGATGCCGAAGTCCCGCACCCGCACCTCGGCGGGCAGCGGGCGGGCGTCGAGGGCCTTGATCACCTCGGGGCCGAAGGCGTCGTCGCCGAAGAAGATGTTGCCGACGCCTGCGACCAGCAGCCGGGTTGGTGACGGCGGGGTCATCGGATGCCTCCGGGGTGCGGGGAGCCGGCCGGGGAGAGGGGGCGGACCGAGGCGCCGGGCACCTTGCGGACGAAGGCCGAGCGCAGCGCGTGGTAGGGGGCCTGTTGGTCGAAGAAGATGTCGTGCATACGGGCCAGTTCGGCGCGGCGGTGGTCGGACAGGGGCCGTGCCGCCTCGTCCCGTTCGCGGGCCGCCGCCTTGGCCTCGATCCGCGCGCCGAGGTCCGCCGCGCCGGCGAGGGCGGCCGCCGCGCGGTCGACCTCGGCCCCGAACTGTTGTGCGGGGACGGGCAGGAGACGGTCCACCAGGCCGAGGCCGGCGGCGGTGTGGGCGCTCACCGGCAGGGCATCGGTGATCAGCCGCTCGGCGGTGCGCGCACCGACCCGGCGCGGCAGGCTGTAGGTCCAGTACTCCGAGCCGTACAGGCCCATCCTGCGGTAGTGCGGGTTGAGGACGGCACCCGTACGGCACCAGACCTCGTCGGCGGCGAGGGCCAGCATGACGCCGCCCGCGGCCGCGTTGCCGCCGAGCGCGGCGACCACCAGCCGGTCGGTGGTGTTCAGCACCGCCTCGACGAGGTCGTCGACGGCGTTGAGGTTGGTCCACGACTCGGCGGCCGGGTCGGGGGCCGCCTCGATGACGTTCAGGTGGATGCCGTTGGAGAAGAAGTCACGGGTCCCGCCGAGGACCAGGACGGAGGTGGGGCGGGTGAGGGCGTACCGGTAGGCGGCGAGCAGCCTGCGGCACTGGTCGGTGCTCATCGCGCCGCCGGGGAAGGAGAAGGCCACGAAGCCGGCATCGCCGCGCTGCCGGTAGCGGATGTCGCTCCAGGTGCGCCGCCCGGGCGGCAGTTCGAGCGGGACGGTGGACGCCGGGAGCGAGGTGGGGCCGAGGACCGAGGCGGCCGGGCGTTTGAACGGTGCCGGATCGCCGGAGTTCCTGCGCGGCCTGAGTTCCGGGATCCACACGGCACCGTCACGGGTGGCCCGGCACACCGCTCCCGCGCGGGTGGCGAGCAGTTCGCCGGGGCGTCCGCGCAGCCGGTCCTCGGGGTGGCCGCCGTGCAGGAAGAGTTCCCGGCCGAGGAGTTCGTCGAGCACGCCCGGCTGCGAGTCGGCCCCGCGCAGCTTGCGCAGCACGGTGTCGGTGGTGTCCTTCTCCCAGTCGATGCGCCGTCGTCCCTGGCGCAGGAAGTCGCGCCACACGACGCGGATCGAGGGATCGTTCTGCGGGTGCGGCTTGAACGCGCCGTCCGCGTAGCGCCGCACGGCCAGGAGCAAGGCGGCCACCGCGGCGTCGGACGCCTCGTTGCGGTACAGGTCGCTCTTGCCCACCGGGGCCGTCTCGAACGGCATCGCCGCCCAGACGTCGCCGGCGTCCATCCCCGCCTCGGCCTGCAGGACCGTCACGCCCCACCGCGGCACCCCGTCGGCGATCGCCCAGTCCAGGGACGACGGGCCGCGGTCGCCGGGGGGACCGGGGTGCACCACGAGGCAGGTGTGCTCCCGCCAGAGGTCCTCCGGCAGCGCCGTCCTCAGCATCGGCGCGACGATCAGCTCAGGGCGCGTCTCGCGGACGGCGGCTCGGACGGCGTCGGGGCCGTGCGTGGCGAGGACGACGTCCACCCGGTGTCCGTGGTCGGACAGTTCGGCGTAGACACGCTGGGACAGGCTGTTGAACGCGCTGGCGACGAGCAGAATGTCCATGACGGGGCATGGTGGCCGCTTCGGTGGGTGCCGGGAAGGACCCCGGCGGCGTTTCGTCCGCCTCGGTCAGGTCTCTTCCTCCATCCGGATCGCTTTTCCCAGCTCTTCGTAGGCGGGGCTCCGCTCGTCCTTGTTCATCTCCAGCAGGGCCCCGGCCAGGGCGTCGAGCTTGCGCTGGATGGCGTGCTCGGCTCGCATCTCGGAGTTCTTCAGCAAGGCGAGCAGCAGCAGCGTCACGGCGGTCATGGACTCTCCCGCCAGCAGCAGCAACTCCACGTCCAGATGGGCCGCGTGGGCGGCGACGAAGAAGCCGACGAGGAGCAGGCAGACGAGGAAGAACAGCGGGGAGCTGGTGAAGTTGGAGGCGTACTCCGCGAGCTGCTCGAACCGGCCGCGCTGCGGGCCGCCGCGCTGAACGGGGCTCTTGAAGGTCATGAGCGAGCCCTACCCGCTCGCGGGCCACCGGCGTGCCGCCTGGCCACTTTCTGTTCATATGATGTAACAGTCTGCATATGATCTGGCAGCAGAACATCGACAGGGTCCCCGGCCGTCGCCCTCGTCGCCACGCACTGCGCGGGGCGCTGCTGGCCGCGGCCACCACCGCCGCAGTGGCCGGAGGGCCGGTGGCTACAGCGCTCCCGGCCGGGAGTCCCCGTGCCGACTGGGACTCCATCGCCGCCTGCGAGTCCGGTGGCAACTGGAGGGCCAACACCGGCAACGGGTACTACGGCGGGCTGCAGTTCGCCCAGTCCAGCTGGGTCGCGGCCGGCGGGCTGCAGTACGCCTCCCGGGCCGACCTGGCCACGCGCGTGGAGCAGATCGCCGTGGCCAGGCGGCTGGCCTTCCTCCAGGGGATGTCGGCCTGGGGCTGCGCCTGACGCCGAACGGGGCACATGAAAGCGCCCGTTGCTTCGCCCTACGCCGGGAGTCGCCCCTCGGGCGGTTCCGGGCGCGCGCGGCGACGGGCCGCCGCCTCGGCGCGTTCCGCCCGGGCCAGGAGACGGGCCCGCCTTCGCGGATACCAGCCCAGGTCCAGCAGACAGAGCGCGACCAGCAGCCAGGACGCCACGGCCTCACCCCAAGACCCGCTCAGGGTGTCGCTCACCGCGAGGGCCACCGCCACCACGGTGAGCAGCAGGACGACCCACCGGCGCGTCCGCTCCTGCGCGCAGGAGCGGCGCAGCGCCTCGGCGTATACCAGGACGGCGGGCGCCAGGCGGGGATCAACGGTGTCCTCGCCGTGCCGGGTGGCGCGCACGACCGCCGCGCGGTCGGCGGTGTCCAGCTCCTTGGCGCCGGGCCAGGCCCGGCCCATCCGGCGGGCCGTCCTGATGCCGTACAGGGGGCTCAGCACCAGAAGGGCAGCGGCGGCGGCCACCCACGAGGCCGACTCCACCACGACGAAGGCGGCGAGGAGGACGCCGGCCGAGAGGCCGGCGGTCAGTGCCCTGCGGACCGGGCTCCCCCGCCACACCCAGCCCGGAACGAGAACCACACGTCCATGCTGACGATCAGCGGCTCCCGGGGCAATCACCGCACCGGCGCGTCGGCCCGGGGCCAGGACACCACCCCGGCCCCGGGCCCGGCTGGCGGGGGTTCAGCACAGCACGGCGAGCGCGCCCGGCAGCACCCGGGCCGTGACGGGAAGGACGGCGTCGACCTCGCCGTCGGCGCCGTAGGGCACTTCACGGTCGGCCGCGACACGGATGTGGCTGCCGCGCAGGATCCGCACCTCCGGCCGGCCCACGTGCCCGCCCGACTTCAGCTCGTTCATCAGGGTGAAGAAGAGCCGGCGCGGCGCCTCGCGGATCATCACCACGTCGAGCAGGCCGTCGTCGACACGGGCGCCGGGGGCGATCATGCGGCCGGAGCCGTAGAAGGCCGAGTTGGCGGCCACCACGGTGTAGCCGCGGTGGGTGTGCTCCTCGCCGTCGACGGTGACGTGGTAGGTCGCCGGGCGCCAGCCGGCGACGGCACGCAGTCCGCCCGCGTAGTAGGAGGCGGCGCCGCGCAGCAGCCTCGCCCGGTTGGCGTGCCGGTTGGCGAGCGCGTCGACGCCCGCGTACACGCTGCCGAGGACGACCGTGCGGGAGTGGACGGCCGACTCCACCTCGATGGTGTCGATGTCGCGCGGGGCGTTGTGGAGCAGTACCCGGGCGAGCTCGCCCGGGTCGGTGGGCAGCCCGAGCGCGCGGGCGAAGTCGTTGCCGCGGCCGGCCGGGACGAGTCCGAGGAGGATGCCGGTGCCGCTGAGGGCCCCGCCGATACCGCCGGCCATGCCGTCGCCGCCCACGGCGAGGACCACGCGGCCCCGGGCCCCGGCCTGCCGGGCGAGGTCCTGGGCGTGGGCGAGGCTGCGGCTGTACTCGGTCTCCAGTTCGGCGCCCGCCTCCCGCAGCAGCCGCGCCACCTGCAGCAGTGCCGCGGCGCCCGCGGCTCCGCCCGCGGTGGGGTTGACGATGGCGGTGAACTGTCGCATCGGTGGGCCTCCGGGGCGGGACGGGGTCGTGGCGGGCGGTGGGGTGGCAGGTACGGGCGCGGACCGGGGAGCCCGCGGCCGGCGCCGTTCGATCGCGGACGGCGCGGTTCGGCGGGCATCAGTCGAGGGGCAGGAGTACGCCGGGGTTGAGCAGTCCGGCGGGGTCCAGGCAGCGTTTGACGGCCCGCAGGGCCTGGACACCGAGCGGTCCGGCCTCACGGACGTACCAGTCGCGGTGGTCGGTGCCCACGCCGTGATGATGACTGATGGTGCCGCCCGCGGCGAGGATGGCCTCGTTGGCGGCCCGCTTGGCGGGTGCCCAGTGTGCCACGGGGTCCTCGCCCTGGGCCGAGACGACGGTGAAGTACAGCGAGGCGCCGTTCTCGTAGACGTGGGAGATGTGGCACATCACCAGCGGCGGGGTTCCGGCCCCGCTGAGCGCCGTGGTGAGCGCCTCGCGGACGGCGGAGTACAGCTCCGGCACCCGGGACCAGAAGGCGGCGGTCTCCAGGGTCTCGGCGAAGGCGCCCGCGTCCAGCAGGGAGTCGCGCAGGTACGGCGCCGAGTAGCGGCCGTGGGCCCAGCGCTCGCCCGGTTCCTCGCCCAGGTAGGTGCCGCCGCACTCGCGCAGGACGGCCGCGGCCCGCTCCCTGCGGTGGGCGGTGTCCTCGGCGGTGCCCTCGTAGCCCGCGATCGCCTGGCAGCCGGCGGACGGCTGCGCCTGCGAGGCGCCGATGGCGTCGGGCTGGGCGAGTCCGATCAGCGTCTCCGTCTCGTCGGACAGACGCAGCACGGTCGGCCGTGGCCCGTCCTGGGCGAGCCGGCGCAGGGCGGTGGCGCCCTCCTCGAAGGAGGCGAAACGCCAGCCCTCGTAGACGCGGGTCTGCGGCAGGGGCCGCAGGCGCACGGTCACCGAGGTGATCACGCCGAACGCCCCTTCGGAGCCAAGGACGAGCTGACGCAGGTCCGGTCCGGCCGCCGAGCGCGGGGCGCGGCCGATCTCGAGGGTGCCCTCGGGGGTGGCGAGGGTGAGGGCGAGGACCATCTCGTCGAAGCGGCCGTAGCCGGCGGACGCCTGTCCGCTGGAGCGGGCTGCCGCGAAGCCGCCGATGGTGGCCCACTCGTAGGACTGCGGGAAGTGGCCGAGGGTGAAGCCGTGCGCGGCGAGAAGCTCCTCGGCCTGCGGGGCGCGCAGCCCGGGTTGCAGGGTCGCGGTGCGCGAGACGGGGTCGAGGTCGAGCAGGCCGTCCATGCGGCGCAGGTCCAGGGCGACGAAGGGGTGCCGCCGCTCGGGGGCGAGCCCGCCGACGACGGAGGTGCCGCCGCCGAAGGGCACCAGGGCCAGGTCATGGGCGGTGCAGGCACGCAGGACGGCGAGTACGTCGTCGTGGCTCGCGGGCAGCACCACGGCCGCCGGGACGTCGGTGACGTCGCCGGTGCGGATGCGCAGCAGATCGGGGGTGGACTTGCCGCGGGTGTGGCGGATCCGGGAGTCGGCGTCGGTGCGGACGTACGCCTCGTCCGCGACCGCGTCGAGCAGGGCGGCTCGCGCGGTCGCGGTCAGCGGCGATTGGGGAACGGGGATCTCGTCCAGGGAGACCGGTCCGGCGCCGAGGGGCTTGACGCCGAGCAGGTCGCGCAGCAGTCCGATCACCGTGTCGGGCAGCGGTGTGGCCTTGGCCGGGTCGCCCCAGCCGCTCCACAGCATGTCCATGCGGGTTGTTCCTCACCGGTCGTGTCGAAGGGTGCCGTGTCCTGCGCTGTTCCCGGGAGACCGCTGCGCGGCCTCGCGGGGCGTTACACTGTGACACATGACGCCTATTCGTCACAACAGTGTGGACGGCCCGGACGGCTCCGACCGCCCGGCCGGCCCCGACAGCGACCCCGTGCTCGACGCCGTGCGCGACTGCGTCCTGGCCGTCGGCGTCCGCCGTACGACCCTCACGGACGTGGCCCGCCGCGCCGGCGTTTCCCGGATGACGCTCTACCGGCGCTGGCCCGACGTACGGTCCCTGGTGGGCGACCTGATGACACGGGAGTGGATCGGCGTGGCCACCCGGGCGATGCCCGAACGCCGGCCGGGCACCGAAGCCCGCACGCTGATAGTCGACGGGCTGGTGGCAGGGGTGGCGGCGTTCCGCGCCCACCCGCTCTTCCGCAAGATCGTCGACGTGGACCCCGAGCTGCTGCTCCCCTACGTGCTGGACCGGCGCGGGGCCAGCCAGGAGGCTCTCCTCGCCCTGCTCATGGACGGCCTGCGCGAGGGCCACGCCGACGGCTCGGTGCGCGCCGCCCCTTGCGCGCGGCAGGCGCGGTCCCTGCTGCTGGTCGTCCAGTCCTTCACGCTGTCGCTGCGCACGATGACCGACGAGGACGACCCCGAACTGACCGACGAGGCATTCCTCGCGGAACTGCGGACCATCCTGGAGAGGACCCTGACGCCATGAGCTCCAGCAGCATCCCCGCCCCTTCGGGACGGCCGGCTCCGGACTCCTCCCTGACCGCCGCCCGCCGCTCGCGCGACCTGGCCCGGACCGTCGGCGGTCCGGCCGTGGACGTCCTGGTCGTCGGGCTCGGCGCGACCGGTGCCGGGGCGGCGCTGGACGCGGCGGCCCGGGGGCTGAGCGTCGCCGCGATCGACGCGCACGACCTGGCCTTCGGCACCTCCCGCTGGAGCTCCAAGCTCATCCACGGCGGGCTGCGCTACCTCGCCTCCGCGCAGCTGGACGTGGCCCATGAGAGCGCGGTCGAGCGGGGTGTGCTGATGGAGCGCACCGCTCCCCATCTGGTCGGCGCCCAGCCGTTCGTCCTGCCTCTCACCCCGCTCGTCTCGCGCGCCCAGGCCGCCCTGGCCTGGGCGGGCTTCCGCGCCGGCGACGGCCTGCGGCTGGCGGCGCGCACCGCCCGAGCCACCCTGCCGGCCCCGCGCAGGCTGTCCGCAGTGGAGACCCGGCACCTCGCGCCCGCGCTGTGCGGGACCGGGCTGCGCGGCGGCCTGCTCTCATGGGACGGCCGGCTCACCGACGACGCCCGCCTGGTCACCGCGGTCGCCCGTACGGCGGCGGCACGCGGCGCCCGGATCCTGACCCGGGTGCGGGCGCTGGAACTCACCGCCTCCGGGGCCCGGATACGTGACGAACTCACCGGCGAGGAAGGCGAGATCAGGGCCCGCGCCGTGATCAACGCCTCCGGTGTGTGGGCGGGCGGCCTGGTGGACGGCATCCGGGTCCGGCCCTCCCGGGGCACCCATCTCGTGCTGCGGACCGACCGCCTCGGTGAGCTGCAGGCGGGGCTGCACATCCCGGTGCCGGGGGAGACCAACCGTTTCGTCCTCGTCCTGCCGCAGGGCGACGGCCGGGTCTACGTCGGGCTCACCGACGAACCCGTCGAGGGCGACATCCCGGACGTCCCGGAGGTCCCCGAGACCGACATCGGCTTCCTGCTCGACGTGCTCGGTTCCGCCCTGGACATGCCCGTCCACCGCGACGACGTGGTGGGGGCCTTCGCGGGCCTGCGCCCGCTGCTGGACACCACGCCGGCGGCCGGGCGGTCCGGCGCGGCGCCCCGGACCGCCGACATCTCCCGCCGGCACGCGGTGCTCACCTCGCCGGACGGCGTGATCACCGTGGTCGGCGGCAAGCTCACCACCTACCGGCGGATGGCAGAGGACGCCGTGGACGCGGCCGTCGCCGCGCGCGGCCTGCCCGCGGGCCCCTCCCCGACCGCCTCCCTCCCCCTGGTCGGTGCCGCGTCACCGCAGGTCCTCGCCTCGCTGCAGGCCCCGCGCCGTCTGGTCCGGCGTCACGGCACCGAGGCACCGGCCGTCCACGCCCTGGGCGTGCGGGACCCGCGACTGCGCGAACCCGTGGTGGAGGGCCACCCCGTCACCCGGGCCGAGCTCGTGTGGGCCGTGCGCCACGAGGGTGCGCTCGACGAGGCCGATCTGCTGGACCGGCGTACGCGCATCGGAGTGGTCCCGGAGGACCGCGCGGCGGCCCTGGCGGCAGCGCGCGAGGTGATGCAGGAGGCGGCGGGCGCGACGCTGGACCGCCCGTGAGCCCCACGGCCGTGACCTGCGGGTCCGTCGGGCCGGGTCAGTTCTTCCGCCCTGGACCGCGCGGCCGTGGGAGCCGGGTCGGTGCCTTCGCCCTGAACCGCGCGGCGCTGGGGGCCGCGTCAGCGCCTCCGGGTATGACGGCGACCTCGGGCCAGTGGTGTTGCGTCCGCGGTGACAGGCGTGATGCGGGTTCCCGAGGGCGCCCGGCGCGGCCGGCACCACCCGGGATCTCGCGGGCTCCACGGCGACGGGGTGCTCGGTAGCGGAGCCCCCTCGGGCCCCGCACGACGGCGGCCCTGGTCCGTGGATCCGTGCCGCCGAACGCGCCGAACGCGCCGCCGAGGTCGCGGCCAAGCCCCAAGCCGCGGCTCAGGCCGCGAGGGCGGGCCCGGACTCCAGGCGGTCCAGGAGCTGGGCGTGGTGCAGGGCGGCCACCGGCGCGAGGAGGTCGGGGTGGCGCAGCAGGGCCGCCGCGCCTCGGTCGCTTTGGTCGGGGTCGGTCAGTCGCCGGAACTCGATCGGCGTCCCCGCCCCGTGGTCGCCCTCGGCGACCGCGGCAACCGCACGGCCGGCCAGCTCGGGGTCGGTGAGCAGGCACGCGGCCCAGCTGGCCACCACCTCGTCCACCCAGGTGCGCCACGCGTGCGTGTCCGTGTCGTGGGCCTCGACGGCGTCCGCGCCGGTGACCCAGTCCAGGCGGGCGGACCCGCCGGGGCCGGCCATCCCGACCAGGGCGGCGTCCGTGGACGTCGGGTAGCGCAGCCAGGCCGCGACCGTCACCGCCTGGCGCGCCTGCACCTCGCACAGGACGGATGCCAGCGCGCCGCCGGACGCCGGGTACGAGCTGGTCAGCCAGTGGGCGGTCGCCGCGATGAGGGGGGAGAGATCTTCGAGCACTGCCGGGCCGTTCGAGCTGTTCACGGACAAAAAGGACTGCGCGAACGGTAGCCCGCGCCCCCGGGTGGGCAATATGGCCCATGCCCCCTCCGGGGCGTGGCTTCCGCCACAATCGCACCCGCCCGGCGACCGGCGGTGCGGCCCTGGGACGGCCTGGGTCCGTGGTGGCGGAGCACCGGGCCGGCCAGGCCGCGGCGGTGAAACGTTCCCCGACGCGGTGCCGGCCAGGAGACGCGTGACCTCCTCCAGCTTGGCGAGTGCCGCTGTCGCCGAGGATCACAACGGGCGCGTCGGTGGGGCACGCCGGCCGCCGCCCAGCGCCGTCTCGCCGCCCTTCCAGGCGCCGATCGCCTTGCCGTGCCGGAACGCCTCGGACAGCACAGCAGGTTCACGCGCGGGCCGGGGGTCGCCTGCCGGGCCGGGGGTCGCCTGCCGGGCCGCGGTCAGACCGGCCTTGGCGTCCCGGGCGCCGTACAGATCGCCTCCCATCCCCGGGGGCAGCCCTGCAGTCCCCTGGATGTCGTACGAGTGCGAGATCCGCGGCTGCTTCCCGGCGGTGCCCGTCACGGCCGTCCTGATCCTGACCAAGTCGCCGTAGCTGCGCGGGGCAGCGGCGCGGGGCGCCGTTGAGGCGGGACGTTGTGATCACGGTGGTGCCGTATGCCGCCGTGCCCACGGGCGTCGACCGTACCCTGAGGCCGTGCACCTCTGTTTCGTCTGCAGTGGGAACATCTGCCGGTCGCCGTCCGCCGCGCTGGTGTTCGCCGAGCACTTGCGCCGGGCCGGGCTGGCCGGCGCGGTGCGGGTCAGCAGCGCCGGGACCGGGCCCTGGCACATCGGGAAGACCATCGACGAGCGGGCCGGTGAGGCGCTGGCGCGGCATGGCTACCCGGTCGGGCACGTCGCCGCCCAGGTCGGCGCCGCGCATCTGGGCGCCGACCTGTTCCTGGCCATGGACCGCGGTCACGAGAAGGTGCTGCGCCGTCTCGTCGAGGATCCCTCCCGGGTGCGGCTGCTGCGCTCCTTCGATCCGGGGGCGACCGGTGACCTCGACGTGCCCGATCCGTACTACGGCGGCCCGGAGGGGTTCGACGAGGTACTGGCCATGATCGAGGCGTCGGTGCCGGGTCTGCTCGCCTGGGTGCGCGAGCACCTCGCCCCGTGACGTCCGGTGCGGTCGCCGGTGCCGGCCGGGACGGGCCGGGTGCCGCGGCGGCCCGGCTGACGGGACGTCCGGTGACCGCCGAGCGCCCGCTGTCCGCCACGCTCGCCGAGGTGACGCTCGACGATGGCCGGGTGGTGATGGTCAAGCGCGGTGACGGCCCGGGCGCGGCACGGGCCGAGGCCGCGGGGCTGCGCTGGCTCGCCGAGGCGGACGCGGTCCGGGTTCCCGCGGTGCACGGCCACGACGATTCCTGGCTGGTGACCGAACGGGTCCCGGCCGGCCGGCCCAGCGCCGGGGCGGCGGTCCGGTTCGGCCATGAGCTGGCCGCCCTGCACGCCGCCGGGGCGCCCGCGTACGGGGCCCCGCCGCCGGGCGGGCCCGAGGAGGCGTACATCGGGAGGGCTCCGATGCGCAACGTGGCCGGCAGCGACTGGCCGCACTGGTACGCCGAACACCGGGTGCTCCCCTACCTGCGCCGCGCGGTCGACAAGGGTGCCCTGCGCAGCGCCGAGGCCGCCGTGATCGAGCACGCCCTGGCACGGCTGCCCGAGCTGGCCGGCCCCGCCGAACCGCCCGCGCGACTGCACGGCGACCTGTGGAACGGCAACGTGCTGTGGGGCGAGGACGGGCGGGTCCGGCTGATCGACCCGGCCGCGCACGGTGGGCACCGGGAGACCGACCTGGCGATGCTGCACCTGTTCGGCTGCCCCCATCTGGACCGGGTGCTGGCGGGGTACCAGGAGGCGGCGCCCCTGGCCTACGGCTGGGCGGACCGCGTCGGGCTGCACCAGCTCTTCCCGCTGCTCGTGCACACGGTGCTGTTCGGACGGGGGTACGCCGGACAGGCGGTCGCGGCGGCCAGGAGCGCGTCCGCCCCGGCATGACCCCGCACGCCCGCCCCGCCCGTCCTGTCCGCCCCGGCCGTCCTGTCCGTCCTGTCCGCCCCGGTCGTCCTGTCCGTCCTGTCCGCCCCGGTCGTCCTGTCCGTCCTGTCCGCCCCGGTCGGGCGCCGTCCATCCCGTCCAGCCAGGTCTCCGCCCCGGCCAGGAGTGCGGCCCGGCGACCGTCCGGGCCAGGAGCGCGTGCCTGGCGACCGTCCCGGCTAGGCGCCGCCCTCCACCAGCGCGGCGAGGTGGTCCAGGGCCATGCGCGTGCCCCGTTCGTTGTCCTCGCGCAGGACGGCGTCGGGGATGCCCTCGTGCCGGATCACGACGTCGGTCCGGCCGTTCACCTCGGTGAGGGACGTGGTCATCGTCATCGTGCCGCGCAGGGCGTCGTCGCCGGTCTCGAACTCGATGACCTCGACGACGAGTTCGTCCGGCACCAGCCGGGCGAAGTACCCCCGGTAGGTGTCCGTGCGGGCGCCCGACTTGCCCGGACGTCCGGGATCGTCGTAGGTCAGGGACACCCGGAACCTGCCGCCCTCACGCGGATCGAACTCGTGCACCTGGCCGGTCATCCCGTCCGGGACACGCCACGCCGCCACCGCGTCCGGGTCGACGAGCGCCCGGTACACGGCGGCGGGCGGGGCCTTCAGGCGCCGCGAGACCGTCGTGGCGTACATGGCGGCACCGTACCGCGCCGGCCCTGCGGCGGGCGGTTCAGCGGTGCGGCCGGTGTCCCCTTTCCTGGCGTGGGAACGTCTGGTCCGCGCCTGGCAGGGTCGGCTTCGGTAGCGTCGCCACCTCCTCCTTGGCCTTCTCCAGCTGCTCCGCCGTGTCGTCCGGCAGCCGCGGCGGGCGCGGGCGGCCGTGGGAGAAGCGGAAGGCGGAGGTGAGGTCGCCGAACGTCTCCCGCCGCCAGTCACTGATGTTCGGCTCCCCGACGCCGGTGAAACGCTCCAGGAACTGCAGCGCCGAGGTGTGGTCGAAGGCCTCCGTCGCGACCCAGCCGCCCACCGTCCAGGGCGAGATGACGATGGCCGGGACCCGGAAGCCGCCGCCGATGGGCAGGCCCCTGACGAACTCCTCCGGGGTGCCGGCGGGCGGAGTCGGCGGCGGCACGTGGTCGAACAGGCCGTCGTTCTCGTCGTAGTTGAGGATGAAGGCGGTCTTGCGCCACACCTTCGGGTTCGAGGCGATCGCCTCGATCTTGGAGGCGACGAAGTCGGCACCGGCGGCCGGCAGGTAGTCCGGGTGCTCGGACTGGTAACTGGTCGGCATGATCCACGACACCGCGGGGAGCCGGTCGTTGCGGGCGTCGTCCTCGAAGGTGCCCTCCGGCTGCGGGCGTACGCCCCGCTCGTACAGGTCGGAGCCGGGCCGCGCGTTCTTGAAGGTGGCGAACTGCTCCAGCATGTTGCAGCCGTAGTCGTCGCTCTGCTGGTACACCTTCCAGCTGATCCCGGCCTCCTGCAGCCGCTCGGCGTACGCCGTCCAGCGGTACGGCGTCGGCGCGACATTGCTGAGGATCGGGCCGCCCTTCGTGCCGCCGGGGTCGATCGTCCCGGTCATCCACATCAGTCGGTTGGGCCAGGTGGGGCCGAAGACCGAACAGAAGTAGTTGTCGCAGATGGTGAAGGTCTCGGCGAGCGCGAACTGAAACGGGATGTCCTCGCGCGTGTAATAGCCCATGACGTAGGGGCCGTTGACGCCGTCGGCCGTGCGGTGCGCGGGCAGCCAGCGGTCCATCCTGCCGCCGTTCCACGCCTCGTGCTGCACCGACCAGGCGTGGCTCGTCGAGGGGATGGCCTGGGCGCTGGAGCGGTGGGTGTCCAGGTGGAAGGGCAGGAGGTAGCCCCTGGGGTTCTCGGCGTCCGGCTGGTAGAAGACGGAGCGCCCGGTGTCGAGCCTGAGTGCGTTCGGGTCGCCGAAACCGCGGACCCCCGAAAGGGTGCCGAAGTAGTGGTCGAACGACCGGTTCTCCTGCATCAGCATCACGACGTGCTCGATGTCGCGCAGTGAGCTGTGCCTGGGCGGTTCGGCTGCGACGGCCTTCCGGACGCTCGGCGGGAGGAGGGAGAGGGCCGCGGCGCCGCCCAGCGCGCCCGCGGCCGAACCCAGGAGTCTACGGCGTGTCAACTCGGCCATGAATGCCCCTTCTTCGACGGGAGAAGCTCTCACGCGTGCCGGTCGGTCCGCCGTTGGGGAGCGGACCGCCGACCACTCTCTGCCCGCCTCGGCGGAAGGAGTCAGGGGCCGGGGGTGAACAGGTGGCCAACGTGCGGGTGAGGGTTGGCCAAGCCGTGACCCGCGACATCCGTGCGTTGCCCGGCCGTTGCCCCGCCTTGGCAATGGGACGGCGCCGCATGGCGGGCGAGGCCGCGGCGGAACGGGGCGGGGTGCGCGGGGCCTCCAACCTCCCGGGGTTGCCCGGTGAATGTCCCGATTTCGTCACCAAGTTCCCCTGGAGCCAATCCGGTTGCCCTTCCTGGCCGTGCACATGCTAAGAAATACGACGTCACAGGCGCGCCGGCCTCCTCACGAGGCGCAACGCGCGTCATGTCGTTCCGGCCCGCAAGGGCCGCAGGGGGAGAGGTATCACCGCAGTGAAGCGCACGCGCACGACCGTCGCTGCCCTGGCCGCAGTCGGAGTTGTCACCGCGGGTCAGCTGGGCCTGGCCGGAGCCGCCTCCGCGGCGACCGCCACGCCGCAGACCTCGGGCTGCCCGATCAACATCGTCTACCCGACCCGGTTCTACGTGGACCACAACGGCTGGGTGACGAACGGCGGCCTGTACTTCGGCATCAAGAGCAAGACCGCCAAGAGCTTCAAGAAGGTCACCTTCACCGTCACCAACGTCAAGAACCTGCGCTTCGGCGCTGCGACGGCCAAGGGCGGCAAGATCAGCCACAAGACGTCGCAGACCGTGTCGGTCTACACCTCGGCCTTCAAGGGCAACGCAAGCCTCGGCTTCAAGGTGCACACGCATCTGCTGAACACCCGCAGCTACAAGCTGAAGTTCACCCTGCACGGTTCCGGCTGGAACTGCGCGGTCAACCAGGGCACGTGGGGTTCCTGACCCGGTCGGGCCCCGATGCGGTGCCCCGGTCCACGCGGCCGGGGCACTGTCCTACCCGGCCGGCACACCACCCGGTGGCGGGGCCGGTTCCATGATCGGCGCTCCGCGCGATGCGCAGGAGGGTGCGCGGTAGGCTGCGAGTACGGGCGGGTGCGGGCGACGTCACCCTTGCACGGTTGGACGCGGCTGGCGGAAGGGTGGGTGCGGATGGACTGGCGTGAGTTTGCCGAGCAGATGGCGCAGCTCGCCCGGCGTCTGCTGGCCCAGGACTCCACTCGGGCGACGCTCGACGAGATCTCCGCCGCGGCGGTCGAGCTGATCGACGGGTGCGATGCCGCCGGCGTGCTGGCCCTGCGCAAGGGCCGCGCCGTGACCCTCTCCGCGTGCGGGGACGTGGTCGAGAGGTCCGACCGGTTGCAGGGAGAGCTGTGTGAGGGACCCTGCTTCGACGCCGCCCGGCGTGTGAACGGCGACCGGCTGTTCCGCATCGCCGACCTGACGCAGCCGCAGCCGGAGTGGCCGAAGTACGCGCCGGCCGCCCGGGACCTCGGCATCGGCAGCATGATGGGCTTCCTGCTCTACACCCAGGACGAGGACTTCGGCGCGCTGAACTTCTACTCCAGCCACCCCGGTGCCTTCACCGGGGACGACGAGACGGCCGGCTGGCTGCTCGCCTCGCACGCCGCCGTGGCACTGGCCAGCGCCCGGACGGTCGACCAGCTGGAGCACGCCCTGGACACCCGGCACGCCATCGGCGAGGCCATGGGCATGCTGCGCGAGCGCCACCGGCTCAGCGAGGACGACGCCTTCGCGGTGCTGCGCCGCATCTCCCAGCACCACAACATCAAACTCCGCGACGTCGCCCAGAGCATCCGCGACGAGGCGCGCAAGCAGTCCTGACGGCCTCTCCTGCCCGGCCCGCCGACACGGCGACCGCCGCCGGGCACCCCGGCACACCGCTGCGTCCCGGCAGCCGCCCAGGTCCGCGGCCGCGAGCGTCCGCTCGCTCCCTGTGACGGGTGCCGCGCGTTCGTGACCGGCCGCCGTCCCGGGACGGCGGCCGGTTCCGCGGTTCCGTGCCGCACGCCGGGTGCGCGGCGGGGGCCTCCTGGCGCATTCTTGCTGTGTCGTCCTCGTGGCGGCGCAGGGACGAGGTAGGGCCTATGACGGGCAGAGCCGAGGAAGCGGACCGGACGACCACGCGGCTGGCCGCGCTGCTGATCGACGCCTCCACCGAGGCGATCAGTGCCGGCGGCGGCCACGCGGGCGGCATCTACCTGCGGTCCGGCACACCTGGGCTGCTGCGGCTGGCCGTGCTCGCGGGGCTGCCGGGTCCGTTGTTCCGGCCCTGGTGGCGGATGCACGTGGACCGCCGGTTCCCGGTCGCCGACGCCTTCCGGCTCGGCCTCCAGGTCGTCCTCCCCAACGCCACCGAGACCATGCGGCGCTACCCGCAGTTCGCGGCCGGCCTGCCCTTCCAGTTCGGATCGCTGTACGTCCCGGTCGTCGGCGCGTCGGGGACCTTCGGGGTGCTGACCGTGCTGCGCCCCGCCGTTGCGGACGCCACCGAGGTACTGTCCTGCCGTGACCGCGTCGTCCGCCTCGCCGAGAACCTGGGTGCGGCGCTGACGGAACTGGAGGAGGACGAGCCGTCGGCCGTGGTCTGGGACGGAGAGCCCCTGTGCGTGCGCCCGCCCGCCGCCCGTGGCTTCGAGGGCCGGATCGGACGGTTCACCTGGGACCCGGCGACCGACCTGGTCACCGCCGATGACCACTGCGGCGCCCTGCTCGGGGTGCCCGCCGCGGATTTCCCCGCCACCGGTCACTCGCTCGCGGCCGCCCTGGCCAGTGACGACGGCCACCACGTGCTGACCGCGCTGCGGCAGACGGCCGCGGGCAGGCCACCCACCCTGCCGCTGCCCGTGCACACCGGGGACGGCGCGCTGCGGCTGATGGAGTTCTGGACCTCGTACGCCGCGCCCTCGCCCGGCACGTACCGGGTGAGCGGCACCCTGCGCGATCCCGGTCCGGGCCCGGTGGGAGACGCCGCGGCCGATCTGCTGCCCGACGGCGTGTTCTGCCTGGACCGGCTGGGCACCATCGTCTACGCCAATCCGCGCGCCGCGCAGCTCCTGGGCCGGCCGCGGAGCTGTCTGGTGGGCCGCTCGCTCTGGGAGAGCGTGCCGTGGCTCGACCACCCGACGTCCGAGGACCACCTGCGCGCGGCCCTGCTCTCGCCGGAACCGGTGCGCTTCCACGCCAGACGGCCACCGGCGAAGGACCGGGCAGCGCCCGGGAAACGGCACGAGGGCAGCCTGCTCGCGCTGACCGTCCATCCCGGCCTGGACCTGCTGACGTGCACCGTCCGCCCGGGCGACCACGTGTCCGGTGTGGCCGATGTGGCCGACATGGCAGATGCGGCCGATGTGGCCGACATGGCCGACATGGCCGAGAGGCCCATCGGCCCGGACACCGCCCCCGACACCCTGTCCGCCGCGCCTGAGAGCGCCGAGGAGTCCGTCGCCGGATCCCCCGCGCCGGTCCCCGGCACGGCGGCCCATCTGTACCGTCCGATCGTCCTCGCCATCGCGCTGACCGAGGCCGTCACCGCCCGCCAGGTGTCGGCCGTGGTCATGCAGGAGCTGCTGCCGGCGTTCGGCGGCAACCGGCTCGCCATCTACCTGCTGCAGGAACAGCACCTGTACCTGGCCTGGGAGACCGGCTTCCCCAAGGGCTTCCTCAGCCCCTTCGAGGGGGTCGGGCTCGACGCCCACATCCCCGGGGTCGAGACGCTCACCACCGGCCGCCCGCTGTTCTTCGACTCCATGCGGCAGCTGGGGGAGGCCTACCCCGGCCTCGCCCTGGACGCCGAGGTGGGCTCCCGGGCCTTCCTGCCGCTGATCGCCTCGGGCCGTCCGGTCGGCTCCTGCATCCTGGGCTTCGACCGTCCGCGCCGCTTCAGCGGCGAGGAGCGCACCGTCCTCACGGCACTCGCCGGGCTGATCGCCCACGCGATGGAGAAGGCGCAGCGCTACGACACCGAGGCCGCCCTCGCCCGCGGGCTGCAGCAGGCGCTGCTGCCCCGGCGGCTGTCGGCGCACCCGGAGGTGGAGACCGCGGGGCGCTATCTGCCGGGCACTCAGGGCATGGAGGTCGGTGGGGACTGGTACGACGTGGTGACGGCCGGGGACGGTCTGGCGCTGGTCATCGGGGACGTCCAGGGGCACGGGGTGCAGGCGGCCGCCACCATGGGCCAACTGCGCAGCGCGGTGAAGGCCTTCGCGCTCGGCGACCAGCCCCCCGACGAGGTGATGAGCGGCACGAACCGCCTGCTCATCGACCTCGATCCGGGCCAGTTCGCGAGCTGCTGCTACATCCGCCTGGACCCGGCCACGGGGCTGGCCAGGGTCGCCCGGGCGGGACACCCGATGCCGCTCCTGCGGCACCCCGACGGCCGCACCGAGGTCTGCGACGTACCCGGCGGTGTGGTCCTCGGGGTGGACGGCCACGCCCAGTATCCCGTGGGTGAACTGCGGCTGGAACGCGGCGCGATCCTGGCCCTGTACACCGACGGGCTGGTGGAGCGGCCCGGGCTGGACATCGACGACGGCATCAGCGCGCTGCGGGTCGCCCTGGCACGGGTGGGCGCGGCCGCCGGCCGCCCGTCCGGGCAGTCGCTGACGAGCGTCGCCGACCGGCTCACGGCGACAGCCCGGCACACCGCCGACCGGCCCGACGACATCGCGCTGCTGCTCGCCATGCGGCGGACCGCGCCCGGGCAGCGGCACTGAGGTCCCTCCCGCAGGCCCGCGCTGGACCGCCACCGGTCTCCCGCACTCAAGGCAGTGACGGGCCTCGCCTCGCGGGGTCCGGCAGTGTAGACATGGGCACATGGTCCGACTCCCGGGGCGAACCGGCAGCCGGTCGACCCGCTCTCTTCGCGGTCAGCGCCTCCAGTCTGCGCCCGGCGCCGCTCGGCGAGCGCGTGAGCGGGCCCAGCGGCGCCGGGCGGCGGAGCAACGACCGGCCGGACTGCGGTCGGCGCTGCGCGCCCGCAGCGTCGCCGGACAGGTGTTCGTGCTCCAGGTGGCGATCGTGCTGCTGCTGATCGTGGCGGCGGTGGTGGCACTGGTACTCCAGGTGCGCCACGACAGTTCGCAGGAGGCCCGCAACCGGTCGCTCGCCGTCGCCGAGACCTTCGCCAACGCGCCCGGCACCCGCGCGGCGCTCGCCGCCCCGAACCCGACGGCCGTCCTGCAGCCGCGGGCCGAGGCCGCGCGCAAGGCGGCGCAGGTCGACTTCATCGTCGTGATGAACACCGACGGGATCCGCTACACCCACCCCAAGCCGGACCGAATCGGCAAGAAGTTCGTCGGCACCATCCAGCCCGCGCTGAACGGCGGCACGGTCGTCGAGGAGGTCAACGGGACCATCGGGCGGCTGGTGCAGGCCGTGGTGCCGGTCAAGGCGCCGGACGGGAAGGTGGTGGGGCTGGTGTCGGCCGGCATCACCACCAGGAACGTGGGGGGCCTCGCGCACCGGCAGCTGCCCGTCGTCCTCGGTGCCGCGGCCGCCGGCCTCGCCCTGGCCACGGCGGGAACGGCGCTGGTCAGCAGACGGCTGCTGCGGCAGACCCATGGGCTGGGCCCCGGTGAGATGACCCGGATGTACGAGCACCACGACGCGGTGCTGCACTCCGTCCGCGAGGGCGTGATCATCGTCGGTGACGAGGGCGAGATGCTGCTCGCCAACGACGAGGCGCACCGCCTGCTCGACCTGCCCGCGGACGCCGAGCGGCGCCATGTGCTCGACCTCGGCCTCGACCCCGGCACCGCCGACCTGCTGGCCTCGGGGCGCATCGCCACCGACGAGGTGCACCTGGTCGGCGACCGGCTGCTGGCGATCAACCAGCGGCCCACCGACCTCGACGGCGGCCCGTCGGGCCATGTGGCCACCCTGCGCGACTCCACGGAGCTGCGCTCCCTGTCCGGCCGGGCGGAGGTGGCCCGCGAGCGCCTCAGCCTGCTCTACGACGCCGGCGTGGGAGTCGGGACGACCCTGGACGTGACCCGGACCGCCGAGGAACTGGCCCGGGTGGCCGTCCCCCGGTTCGCCGACTTCGTCACCGTCGACCTCTACGACGCCGTCCTCGGCGGCGACGACCCGGAACCGGGGTCCACGCTGCGCCGTACGGCCGCCGGCGGGATCCGCGACGACGCCCCCCTGTACCCGGTGGGCCGGCAGATCCGCTTCGTCGCCTCCTCTCCCCAGGCGCACAGCCTCAAGACCCGCCGCCCCGTCCTCGAACCCCGGCTGGAAGCGGCGCCGGGCTGGCTGGCCCAGGACCTGGAGCGCACCGAGCAGGTGGTGGCGTACGGCATCCACTCGCTGATCACCGTGCCGGTGCGGGCCGGCGCCATGGTGCTGGGCCTGGTCAACTTCTGGCGCTCGGAGAAGGACAAGCCCTTCGACGCCGAGGAACTGGCCCTCGCCGAGGAGCTGGTGGCCCGGGCCGCGGTCTCCATCGACAACGCCCGCCGCTACACGCGCGAGCACGGCATGGCCGTCACCCTGCAGCGCAGTCTGCTGCCGCGCAGCCTGCCCGAGCAGAGCTCCCTGGACATCGCCTACCGCTACCTGCCCGCGCAGGCGGGCGTGGGCGGGGACTGGTTCGACGTCCTGCCGCTGTCCGGGGCACGGGTCGCGCTGGTCGTCGGGGACGTCGTGGGCCACGGGCTGCACGCGGCGGCCACGATGGGGCGGCTGCGCACGGCGGTGCACAACTTCTCCGCGCTGGACCTGCCGCCCGACGAGCTGCTCGGGCTGCTGGACGAGCTGGTCGGCCGTATCGACCAGGACGAGACGGTGGACGGGAACAGTGCCCCCGTCACCGGCGCGACCTGTCTGTACGCGATCTACGATCCGGTCTCCCGGCGCTGCGCCGTGGCCCGCGCCGGCCATCCGCCGCCCGCCGTGGTCGGACCCGACGGCCAGGTCGCGTTCGCCGATGTACCCGCCGGTCCCCCGCTCGGCCTGGGCGGGCTGCCGTTCGAGACGGCCGAGGTCGAACTCGCGGAGGGCAGCCGGCTGGTCCTGTACACCGACGGTCTTGTCGAGGACCGGGAGCGGGACATCGACACCGGCCTGGAGGAGCTGCGCACCGCGCTCGCCACGGCGGGCGGGTCGCCCGAGGAGACGTGCCGGGCCGTGCTGGACACCCGGATGCCGTTCCGGCCCAGTGACGACATCGCGCTGCTCGTGGCGCGCACTCGGGCGCTGAGCGCCGATCGGATCACCGAGTGGCAGGTGCCCGCGGACCCCGCGGCCGTCGGGGACGTGCGGGCGCTGGTGAGCCGGCAGCTGGCGGAGTGGGATCTGGAGGAGCTGACGTTCACCACGGAGCTGATCCTCAGTGAGCTGGTCACCAACGCGATCCGCTACGGCGGCGCGCCCATCCGGGTGCGGATGCTGCGCGACCGTTCGCTGATCTGCGAGGTCTTCGACAGCGGCAGCACCTCGCCGCACCTGCGCTATGCGGCGACCACGGACGAGGGCGGCCGCGGGCTGTTCCTCGTGGCGCAGCTCGCCGAGCGCTGGGGCACCCGCTACACGGCCGGCGGCAAGGTCATCTGGGCGGAGCAGCCACTGTCTTAGCGCATCTGCCCGGTTCGCGCTCGTTCGTTTCTACGAATTTGCCGCCAGAAGGGTGACCATCCGTTCGAGCTTCTGATAGGAAACCTTCCTATCAGTGCACGCACGGACCAACTCACAACCCCCCACCGTCACTTGGAGCCCTCGTGGAGCATCCGAACCCCGGCCGGACCGCGCCGGCCGGCGCCTCCCGCCGCACCGTCCTCGCCCTGCTCGGCGCCGCCCTGGCCGCCGTCCCCCTGCTCGACGCCCCGCGTGTCCTGGCGGCCCCGGCCGCCGCGCCGGGCCTGGACGACCCGGCGAAGAAGGAGATCGCCATGCAGCTGGTGTCGAGCGCGGAAAACTCCTCGCTCGACTGGAAGGCGCAGTACAAGTACATCGAGGACATCGGTGACGGCCGCGGCTACACCGCCGGCATCATCGGCTTCTGCTCCGGCACCGGCGACATGCTCGACCTGGTCCAGCTCTACACCGACCGCAAGCCCGGCAACGTCCTGGCCAAGTACCTTCCGGCGCTGCGCCGGGTCAACGGCAGCGACTCCCACGACGGGCTCGACCCGAACTTCCCCAGGGACTGGCGCAAGGCGGCCCAGGACACGGCCTTCCAGCAGGCCCAGAACGACGAGCGCGACCGCGTCTACTTCAACCCGGCGGTCGCCCAGGGCAAGACGGACGGCCTGCGCGCGCTCGGCCAGTTCACGTACTACGACGCGATTGTGATGCACGGCGACGGCGACGACCCCACCAGCTTCGGCGGCATCCGCAAGCGGGCCCTGCGCAGCGCGAAGCCGCCGGCCCAGGGCGGCGACGAGGTGACGTACCTGAACGCGTTCCTGGACGCGCGGGTGTGGGCCATGAAGCAGGAGGAGGCCCACAGCGACACCAGCAGGGTCGACACCGAGCAGCGGGTGTTCCTGCGCAAGGGCAACCTCGACCTGAACCCGCCGCTGGACTGGAAGGTGTACGGGGACCCCTACCACATCGGCTGACGCGCAGCGGCCGGCCCGGTCCCGCCGCGGGGACACGGGCCGGCCCGGTACGTGTGCCGTCAGCCGCCGTCCAGTCGGGAGCGGAGCAGCTGCTTGCCCAGTTCGGCACCCTTGCGGCTGTCCGCCTGGGCCTTGCGGAACAGGTCCACGACCTCGCCGTCCCTGGCGCGCTCGGCATCCTGGATGTAGTGCTCCAGGCGCAGCGCGTTGTCCAGGCACGCCTCGACGTACCAGATCAGGTCGTAGTCCTTGTCCTGCGTACCGGTGACGTCACCGGTCTCGGTTCGGCTCGTCATGCGGGCCTCCTCCTCGGTGGGGTCTTCGACGTCCGTCTTCGGTGCCTCGCCGGGTACCCTCGCGGGCCGCGGCGCACACCCCGGGTCAGCCGAGGGCGCGGTCGAGGTTGTAGGCGGCGCTGATCAGCGACAGGTGCGTGAAGGCCTGGGGGAAGTTGCCCTGCTGCTCGCCGGTGCGGCCGATCTCCTCGGCGAACAGGCCGAGATGGTTGGCGTAGGTGAGCATCTTCTCGAAGGCGAGGCGCGCCTCGTCGAGGCGGCCGGCCCGGGTGAGGGCCTCCACGTACCAGAACGTGCAGATGGAGAACGTGCCCTCGGCGCCGTGCAGCCCGTCGGGGCTGGTCTGCGGGTCGTAGCGGTAGACGAGGGAGTCGGAGACCAGGTCCTCGGTCAGTGCGTCCAGGGTGGAGAGCCACTTGGGGTCGGTGGGCGCGATGAACTTCGCCAGCGGCATCATCAGCACCGCGGCGTCCAGCACGTCGCCGTCCTCGTACTGGACGAACGCCTGCCGCCTCGCCGACCAGCCGCGGTCCATGATGCGGCGGTAGATCGCGTCCCGCGACCGCCTCCAGCGGGGCAGGTCGGCGGGCAGTCCGCGGCGGTTGGCGAGGCGTATGGCCCGCTCGATGGCCACCCAGCACATCAGGCGCGAGTACAGGAAGTTCTTCCGGCCGCCGCGCGTCTCCCACACGCCCTCGTCGGGCTGGTCCCAGTTCTCGCAGACCCAGCCCACCAGCGCGCACACGTCGTCCCACTGGGCGCTGGAGATCGGCTGGGCCCACTTGTCGTAGAGATAGATCGAGTCGATCAGGGCCCCGTAGATGTCGAGTTGGAGCTGGTCGGCGGCGGCGTTGCCGACCCGGACCGGGGCCGAGCCCTGGTGCCCCTCCAGATGGCCGAGCTCCCGCTCGGGCAGTTCGGTGCGGCCGTCGATGCCGTACATGATCTGCAGCGGGCCGGTCGCCTTGCCGTCGCCGGGGCTGATGTGCCGGGTCACAAAGCGCATGAACGCCTCGGCCTCGCCGCTGAAGCCGAGCCGCAGCAGTGCGTAGACGGCGAACGCGGCGTCGCGCACCCAGACGTAGCGGTAGTCCCAGTTGCGCTCGCCGCCGAGCCGTTCGGGCAGGCTCGTGGTGGGCGCGGCGACGATGGCGCCGGTCGGGGCGTAGGTGAGCAGTTTCAGGGTGAGGGCGGAGCGGTGGACCATCTCCCGCCAGCGCCCGCGGTAGCGGGACTGCGCCAGCCAGCGCCGCCAGTACGCCACCGTGGCCGCGAACTGCTCCTCGGCCTCGGTGTGGGCGCACCGGCGCGGGGCCACGTCGCCGCCCACCTGGTCCAGGGCGAAGACCGCCGACTCGCCCTCGGCCAGTTTGAAGTCCGCCAGGACGTCCCCTCCCGCGGTCTCCAGGGGCACGGTGGCCGTCAGGGCGAGGGCCCGGTCCGCCGACTCGAACAGGACCAGACGGCCCTGCGTCCGGACGGTGTGCGGGTCGGCGCCGTAGTTGAAGCGGGGGGCCACCCGGGCCCGGAACGGGATGGTGCCGCGCACGCACAGCACGCGCCGGATGAGCCGGTGCCGCTCGGCCTCCCCGGCCTCCGGACGGTCCGCGGTCACCGGCATGAAGTCCTGCACCTCACCGACGCCGTCCTCGGTGAAGAACCGGGTGATCAGCACATTGGTGTCGGGGAAGTAGAACTGCTTGGTCCGCGCCCCCTCGGCCGCGGCGAGCTCGAAGCAGCCGCCCCGGTCGGCGTCCAGGACGGAGGCGAAGACGCTGGGGTCGTCGAAGGACGGGCAGCAGTACCAGTCGATCGTGCCGTCGGTGCCGACCAGGGCGACGCTGCGCAGGTCGCCGATCAGGCCGTGGTCGGCGATCGGGACGTAGCGGGTGGCGCCCGGCTCGGGCTCGGGGCTCGGGGTGTCGGCCATCGCGGCAGCCTCCCTGTCTGGGCGCGCGGACAGCGTCCGGAGCTCGGAGCCGGGCCGTCCCGCCCGCTCCGGCTCTTCCAGCTTAGGAGCGGACGGCGCGGAGGGAGGTTTTCGGGCGGGCCGGGCAGGTACCCCTACGGCGGGCCGGGGCGCCCGGCCGGTGCGCCGAGCCCTTCCGGATGCAGGGTGCGGCCCGGCGGGCAATCGTTGGAGAAGGTCGTGGTCCCGCCGGCGGCGAGCAGTCCGGACCCGGGTGGACCCGGCCGGACCCGAGGAGGACACATGTCGACGTCACAGCCCGATGCATCCCGCTCGGCCGGGGACCGGTGCACCCCGGACAACCTGCTCCACGCCCGTACCGGCACGGACGTCTCTCCGGAGGACGTGGTGCTGGCCGCGGGCCGCGACATCACCCCGCGCAACCTGGAGTGGGCCAGGCGCAAGATCGAGACGGAGGGCCCGGCCGCCCTGGACAAGCTGCTGCCCTGAGATCCGGCGGACCGCGGTCCGCCGCCGGGTGGGCGGGAAGAAGGGACCGGGGTCCTGGCTCCGGTCCCTTCCGGAGGAAGGCATCGTGCTGTCAGACTCCGGAGCGTGCGCGACTTCGACATGCTCGTGATCGGATCCGGACCGGGTGGCCAGAAGGCCGCCATCGCAGCGGCCAAGCTGGGCCGCCGGGTCGCCGTCGTCGACAGCCCCGACATGGTCGGCGGGGTCTCCATCCACACCGGCACCATCCCCTCCAAGACCCTGCGCGAGGCGGTGCTGTACCTCACCGGGCTCACCCAGCGCGATCTGTACGGGCAGAGCTACCGGCTCAAGGAGGACATCACCGTCGCCGACCTGACCGCCCGGACCCGGCACGTGGTCGGCCGCGAGGTGGACGTCATCCGCAGCCAGCTCTCCCGCAACCACGTGTCCCTGTTCGCCGGCACCGGCCGCTTCGTCGACGACCACACCGTCGCCCTGCGCGAAGTCACCGGCCACGAGCGGCTGTTGAGCGCCGGACACATCGTGATCGCGACCGGTACGCGGCCGGCGCGGCCGGGCAGCGTGGAGTTCGACGAATCCACCATCATGGACTCCGACAACGTGCTCGCGCTGGAGCGGGTGCCGCAGTCGATGGTCATCGTCGGCGCCGGGGTCATCGGCATGGAGTACGCATCCATGTTCGCCGCGCTCGGCAGCAAGGTGACCGTGGTCGAGAAGCGCGCGGGCATGCTCGACATGTGCGACGTGGAGATCGTCGAGTCGCTGCGCTACCACCTTCGGGACCTGGCCGTCACCTTCCGGTTCGGGGAGACGGTAGCCGCCGTGGAGCGGCACCGGGGCGGCACGCTGACGGTGCTGGAGAGCGGCAAGCGGATACCGGCCGACGCGGTGATGTACTCGGCGGGGCGGCAGGGCCTCACCGACGGACTCGACCTGGCCAAGGCCGGGTTGACGGCGGACGCGCGGGGGCGGATAGCGGTCGACGAGCACTACCGCACACAGGTGCCGCACATCTACGCGGTCGGGGACGTCATCGGCTTCCCGGCGCTCGCGGCGACCTCGATGGAGCAGGGGCGGGCGGCCGCGTACCACGCCTGCGGGGAGCCGGTCGGCCGGATGCACCACCTGCAGCCCATCGGGATCTACACCATCCCGGAGATCAGTTTCGTGGGGCGGACGGAGGACCAACTGACCGAGGAGTGCGTGCCGTTCGAGGTCGGGGTCTCCCGCTACCGCGAGCTGGCCCGCGGGCAGATCATCGGTGACTCGCACGGCATGCTCAAACTGCTGGTCTCGCCCGGGGACCGCACCCTGCTCGGGGTGCACTGCTTCGGCACCGGAGCCACCGAGCTCATCCACATCGGGCAGACCGTGATGGGCTGCGGCGGCACCGTGGACTATCTGGTCGACGCGGTGTTCAACTACCCGACGCTGGCCGAGTCGTACAAGGTCGCCGCCCTGGACGCGACGAACAAGCTGCGGCAGATCGACCGGATCGAGGACTGATCCGGGCGACCCCCCGGCGGTCAGGACCAGGTGCCGTCGGGCAGGTTGCCGTCCGGCAGGGCGCGGTCGTCCTCGACGATGTGCACGGCGGCCTCCTCTGCGCCGGCGGCTCCCGCGTCGATCCCCACGTCGGCGGCCACCTCCTCCTTGGTGGTGTCGGCGTGCGCACCCTCGTCCGGAGCCACCAGGCGGCCGGCGCGCACCGTGCCCGCCTCGGGGTCGACCGGCTCGCCCTCGCCGCCGGGCAGGTCGCCCACCCCGTCACCCTCCGGCTCCCCCACGTCCGGCCGCTCCTGGGCCAGCCGCTGGTCCAGGCTCTCGCCCTCGTGCTGCTCGGCGGCCGTGGTGCCGTACTTGGTCACGCCCAGCGGCTTCTCCGGCGGGGAGTACCCCTCGTCGAGGGTGTCGTCGTAGGTCCGCTCGCCGAGCGCGTCCTGCATGTCCAGCGCCGCGGCGTCCTCCTGCTCCTCGTTGGTCCCGGTGGGCTGGTAGACGTCGTCGGCCATCGGATCGGTGCTCACGGGTTCCTCCCTCGCGGCGAGACGGTGCCGGCGGTGCCGCCGACGCCGGTCCGCGTTTCCCCGTACGGCCGTCCCAATCAAGGTCCGTGGCAGATGCACTGGTTGAACTCCGTACAGCGAGCGGAGAATTACCCTCCGGTCACGCTTGAAAGGCGTACGAGCAGGGCTATCATCACACCCACACACGGTGTGACCGTTCGCCGACGCAGCGGGTTCGACGGTGTCGCGCGGTCGCCAACCCTTCGCTCCAGCACCCCTTTTGTTCTCCGGTGCCCGACCCGGGGCCACCCCCCGCGCGGATCCTCGCCGGCCATCACCCCCCACCCCCCTACGCCGCCGGTGCGTGAGTGCCCCGGCGGCGTGCACGACGGAAAGCAGCGCATCCATGAGCAACAGCAGGGGCAGAGGGCTGCAGGCAGGCGCCCTCGGTACCTTCGACACCGTGGTGATGGCCGTGGCGGGCAGCGCCCCCGCGTACTCGCTCGCGGCGACCACCGCCGTCCTGGTCGGCGCGGTGGGACTGGCCAGTCCAGCGGCACTGCTGTACTGCGCGATACCGATGCTGGGCATCGCGCTGGCGTTCAGCTACCTCAGCCGCATCGACGTGAACGCGGGCGCCAGCTACTCCTGGGTGGGGCGGACGCTGCACCCCTTCCTGGGCTTCATCAGCGGCTGGGCCCTGGTGATCTCGGCGACCATCTTCATGGTGGCCGGCTCGCTGCCGGCCGGCTCGATGACGCTCGCCCTCTTCGACGAGCGGCTCGCCGACGACACCGCCCTGTCGACCGTCGTCGGCGCCGCGTGGTTCGTGCTGATGCTGCTGGTGGTACTCGGCGGCGCCCGGCTCACGATGCGCGCCCAGCTGATCATGTCCGGCGTCGAGCTGGCCGTCCTCGGCCTGTTCGCGGTGCTCGCCCTCTTCCACACGGGCAACGCCCGTGCCTTCGACTGGTCCTGGCTGGGCTTCGGCCACTTCGACGGGGTGTCGGGATTCGCCTCGGGGGCACTCATCGCCGCGTTCTACTACTGGGGCTGGGACGTCACGAGCAACCTCTCCGAGGAGACCCGCGACAGCCGCCGCACCACGGGGCTCGCGGGGCTGGTCGGCGTGGGCGTCGTGTTCCTGCTGTTCGAGGTGTTCACCATCGCGGTGAACGTCATCCTCTCCTCCCGGCAGATCCAGGAGAACGACGCCAATGTGCTGGCCGTGCTGGGTGAGGAGGTCTGGCCGGGCTGGGGCGGCAAGCTCCTGACCGTCGCCGTGATGCTGTCCACGATCGCCACCTTGGAGACCACACTCATCCAGGTCACGCGCTCCCTGTTCGCGATGGGCCGGGACCGTACGATGCCGTCGGCGCTGGGCCGGGTGCACCGCAGGTGGAACACCCCGTGGGTGGCCGTCGCGGTGGTCGGCACGGTGGCGCTGGCGATGTTCATCGCCTCCAACGCCCTGGGCACCGTGGGCGACATCCTCTCCGACGCGATCTCGGCGATCGGTCTGCAGATCGCCGTCTACTACGGGCTGGCCGGCCTCGCGGCCGTCGTCGCCTACCGCAGGAGGCTGCTGAAGTCCCCGGCGAACTTCGTCCTGGGCGGGCTGTGGCCGCTGCTCGGCGCCCTGTTCATGTTCTGGATATTTGCCGAGTCGCTGGGCGAGCTGAGCCCGGCGGCGGTCTCCATCGGCATCGGCGGGCTCGCCCTCGGGCTGGTGCCGATGCTGTGGTACTGGCGGCGGGGCAGCGACTACTACCGGCCGGCCAGGCTGGACGCCGCCAGGGCGATCGAGGCCGACTACGTCGCCCCCGGGCGAACGAGTGAGCAGTTGCGGGCGTACGAGGGTCTTCCCACCGACTTCTGAGGAAGAACCCGATGGCGCGAGACCACTACACCCCCGACTTCGACCCCGACTGCGGGGACGCACCCCTCACCGACGCCCACAACGACATCGTCATCGGCCGCTGGCAGGGCCTGCGCGAGCTGCTGCGCGACACCGGTGCCGACTGGGCCGTGCGCGGCCACCGGATCCGGCTGCTCGCCCAGGCCTGTGCGGGCAGCTCGACCGTGGAGTCCTGGCTCGCCGCCGAGCCCCGCAGTGCCGACGCGCTGGTGCTGCGGGCGGCGACGGAGACGGCACGGGCGTTCACCCTGGCCATCTCCGCGGGGCGGGGCGTACCGATCGAGCAGGACCGCATCGACAGCGCGGTGCTGGCCTGCCTGCGGGCCGCGGAGGCCTGCCCGGAGGACCCCACGCCGTGGATCTCACTGATCTCGGTGGCCCGGCTGTATCCGGCCGGGGTACGACGGCAGGAGCTGGCACGCTGGTGGGACGAGCTCCACCGGCGCGACCCCTACAGCGTCGAGGGCCACCTCCAGGTGCTGTACTACTACTCCGCGCGCTGGCACGGCACCCACGGCCTGATGTACGACTTCGCCCGCGACGCCGCCGGCGTGGCCCCGCCCGGCTGCGCGCTGCCGGTACTGGTGCAGTACGCCCGGGTCGAGGAGTTCCGTTACGTGCTGGACGGCGCCGGGGGGCAGCAGTCGGCGGTGGGCTTCGGCCAGCACTGGGACCACGACGGCACGCTCAGCGACGTACGGCGTACCTGGGAGCGCTGGATCACGGGACGCGGTCAGGCCGCCGTGGACCCCGTCGAGCTGCGCGACCTCAACTACCTGGCGCACGCGGCCTGTCACGCGGGCGCCGGTGACATCGCCGCGGCCCTGCTGCGGATGCTGGGCAGCCGGGCCACCCGGACCCCGTGGGCGTACACCGGGGATCCGGCCCGGCAGCTGGTGCGGTGGCGCAAGGAGCTCGGGCTGCGGACGTGACGCCTGGCCCGGGCCCCCGATTGGGGGGGCCGGGCCGGGCCCCGGAGCCTGGGGGCGACCGGACTCCGTGGGCGCCCGGAAGCCCGCAGCCGCTCCGTTCGTGACGCGGTCGTTCTTGACGCGGCCGTTCGTGGCCGCGGGTGGGGAGGAAGGTTCCTGCCCATGGCCACGGGAGGTGCGGTCAGGCGGAGAGCAGTCCGCGGCCGAACCAGTCGGCGGAGTTCCGCACGCCCGGCAGCACGAAGAAGTAGCCGCCGCCGGTCGGGGAGATGTAGTCGACGAGAGGCTCGTCGATCAGCCGGGTCTGGGTGGCCTCGAACTGGCGGACGACGTCCTGCTGGTAGCAGCAGAAGACCAGGCCCATGTCGAGGTTTCCGACGTTGTCGACGCCCCGGTCGTAGTTGTAGCCGCGGCGCAGGATGCGCGAGGTGTCGGTGGCGGCGGTGCGCGGGTTGGCGAGCCGGATGTGGGCGTCCAGCGGGATCGCGGTGCCCTTGGGGTCCTTGGCGTAGTTCGGGACGTCTCTCTCCCGGGCGCCGTCGAGCGGGGCGCCGGTGTCCTTGCGGCGGCCGAACATCTTCTCCTGCTCGGTCAGTGAGACCCGGTCCCAGAACTCCACCAGCATGCGGATGATCCGGATCACCTGATAGCTGCCGCCGGTCGCCCAGGCGGGCTCGCCCTGGCCGTCGCCCACCCAGACCAGGCGGTTCGTCTCCCGGGCCGAGGCGATGTCCGGGTTGGCGATGCCGTCCTTGAAGCCGAGCAGGTTGCGCTGGGCGCCACTGGGGCGCGGGGTGTTCTGGAAGCCGTCGATGCGCCACTTGATCTGCATGGCGCCGCGGGTGTGCCGGGCGATGTCGCGCAGCGCGTGCAGCACGGTGTCCTGCCGGCCCGCGCAGATCTGCAGGGACAGGTCGCCGTGGCACTCGGCCGCCCGCAGGCTGTCGTTGGGGAAGGTACGCATCGGGGTGAGCCGGCGCGGCCTGGCCCTGGCCAGGCCATAGCGGTCGTCGAAGAGGGAGGCGCCGACGCCGACGGTGACGGTGAGGGCGTCGGTGGGGATCTCCGGGCCGAGGATGCCGCTGTCGGAGGGCGGGGCGCCGACGCCCAGGTCGGCCGGGGCGCCCCCGGCGGTGAGGAAGCGGGCCCGCTCGGTGATCGTCTTCAGCAGGTCGGCCAGTTGCCCGCGGTCCTCGGCCATGACGTCGAAGGAGACGAAGGTGGCGGCAGCGGGGGCGGGGGTGAGGACGCCGGCCTGGTGGACCCCGTGGAAGGGGACCTTCACCGCGTCGGCGGCGTCCGCGGCCTGCGCCTGGGTGGGGACGGTCTGGCCGAGGGCGAAGCCGCCGCCGGCGAGGGCCGCGCCCGCGGCCCCGGCGCCCAGGGCCGTCCTGACGAAGGTGCGGCGGCCGCGACCGGCGGGACAGCCGCCCTGCGGGGCGGACGTTTCGGCGGACGGCATGGAGCGGTTCCCTTCGGTGCGTATGGTCGCGGTGCCTGCGGTTCCGGCACGTGGGGTGGTCATCAGGCCGACTTCCGGATCTCCAGCAGGTCCGGAACGGGGGCGAGGTCTTCCAGGAGCTGTCCGGTTGCCCCGTTCAGCCGGTCCCGCGTGGTCTCGTCGAGCCGGTCCACCGGGGTCCAGGAGTCACCGTGGTGCGCCGCGTCGAGCAGCTTCTGCAGCCGGGCGACGTCCGCGTCGACGGTGGGCAGCAGCTGGGGGGCGCGTCCGGTCAGCAGCGGCTTGAGCACGGTGAGCAGCTCCCGGGTGCCGGTGAGGTTGGCGTCCGCGGTGGCCAGCTCGGTGCCGCTGCCCTGGTCGGCGTGGCCGGTGAGCTCGAACTGCAGAGTGTTCTCGAGGATCTCGTGGGCACGCAGGGGCAGGTCGCCCGGGTCGAAGTCCTGGGTGGGGAAGGCCTTGCGCAGGCCGGCGGCGTCGGCGGCCAGCTGCTGGGCCGGGGCCTTGAGCCGGTCCGCGCCCTGACCGTGCCACAGGCCGTACTCGATCCGGTGGAATCCGGTGAAGCCCCGGTCCTCCACTCCGCCCGGGAGCCCGTCCGGACGGCCGTTGATCTTCTTGTCGAAGTCCTCGAAGGTGCCGTAGGCGGCGCCGAGGGAGCTGTAGGTGCGGTGTGCGGTCAGCCAGTCGGTGCGGGCCGCGTCCAGGTGGCCGCCCTGGATGTCGTCGTTCAGCTTGCCGGTCTGCGCGACGAGGGCGGCCAGACCCTGCTCGACGTACTGCTTGTACTGCTTGAGCGGGGTGGCGAGATCCTGCGCGGAGACCGGGACGACCGCCCTGGCCCCTCCCCCACCGCCGACCCGGACGGCCTTGGAGGTGACGGCCGTGCCGCCCGTGGGTACGCAGCGCCAGGCGTAGCTGCCGCCCGCGACGGTGGCGACCAGGTCACGGGTGGTGCCGGGGGCCAGGCCCTCGATCTCGCCGTAGACCGCGCCCGTGGCCGGGTCGATCAGGTAGACCTCGGAGGTCCTGGAGCCGGTGTTGTGCATCTGGAAGGTCCGTCGGCCCGGCCTGGGCGCGGTGAAGCCCTTGCCGCACTCGGTCTCGGAGACGGCGACGGTCTGCGCACCGGCGGCCTTGGGCCGGCCCAGGGCGACGGTGAGCCCGGCCACGACCGCGGGCACGGTGACGACGGCCACGGGGACGACCCACGCGGGGCGGCGACGGGGCACGGCGGGCGCCTTCGGCACGGCCTGCCGGTCCTTCGCCTCACCCTGGGGCCGCGGCTCCCCCGCCTCACCCCGGGCCTGCGGCGTCGGCGCGGCGGGAGCGGGCTCCGGGGCCGCCGTGGCCCGTACGCCGCGCACGAACAGGGTCATCACGACGGCGAGGTAGCCGGCGTAGCCGAGCACCTGGAGCCAGGTCATCGTGGGAGTCAGGTTGAACACGCCCTGGACCAGCGTGCTGTACCAGGAGCCGGCGTCGACACTGCCGCCGAGGTCGACGGCGTACGCCGCCTTGCCGGGCAGGGCCCCGCCTTCCTGGAGGTCGCGCAGGCCGTAGCCGAGGACGCCGGCCGCGATCACGATCAGCACGGCTCCGGTGGCGGTGAAGAACCTGGTGAGATTGATCTTCAGCACCCGCCGGTACAGGCCCCAGCACAGTCCGGCCGCCAGTACCAGGCCGATACCCGCGCCGGTGAGCGGCCCGGCGGACTCGCCGGCCGCGCGGGCGGTGGTCCACAGGAACAGGGCCGTCTCCAGGCCCTCGCGGCCCACCGCGAGGAAGGAGGTGAGGATCAGCACTCCCGCGCCCATGGTGAGCGCGCCGGTCACCTTCTCCCTGATCTCGCCGGAGAGGCTGCGGGCCGAGCGCCGCATCCAGAACACCATGGCGGTGACGAACGCGACGGCGACCACGCTGAGGGACCCGCCGAACGCCTCCTGGGCGGTCTCGGAGAGCGATGCGGCGGTGAAGGTGAGGACCGCGCCGAAGCTCAGCGCCACCGCGACGGCCGCCAGGACGCCGGTCCACACCTGCGGCAGCCGGGACCTGGCCCCGGCACGCACGAGGGTGGCGACCAGGATGGAGACGATGAGTCCGCCCTCGAGCCCTTCCCGCAGTCCGATCAGGAAGCTCGGAAAAGCGTCGTCCCACATGCCGTGCGGCCCTCCCCGGCATACCGTCCCGGCCGCCGTGGGACCGAGTTAGAGAAGGCATGCCTTACTTCGCGACCCATCATGACCACGGGCACGTAGTCGGCCGGTCATGAAATGGTAATGGGACGGTAAAAGTCGAGGCGCGCGCGGGCGCACGGACCCTGTTCGTGCGACCCGGTTCACCCGCCGGGTGGATCACGGGAACGATGGGGAAGTCGATATCGTCTACAGTTCAGTAGACCGTCTACAGATTTGTAGTCACTTGTCGGTTGCCGTTTCCCCGCGTCCGCCGACCCGACGGAAAGGGCCCGCGACGATGATCGCACCCCTGCACCTGTCGTCGCAGCTCGCCGTCAATGTGCTGGACGCCCAGTCGCTGCTGGCCGCCTTCGGCGTGCTGGGCGTCGGCGTGGTGATGTTCGCCGAGACGGGACTGCTCATCGGCTTCTTCCTGCCTGGCGACTCGCTGCTGTTCACCGCGGGCCTGCTGTGCACGGGCACGGCGGACCGGGGGGTCAAGCTGTCGCTGCCCCCACTGCTGGCTGCCGCCGCCGTGGGCGCGCTCGCCGGTGCGCAGTGCGGCTATCTGCTGGGCCGCAGGGCGGGCGGCGCGCTGCTGGCCCGCAGCCGCTCGCAGCGGCTGCGCGAGGGCGCAGAGCGCGCCGAGGAGCTCCTGGAGCGGTACGGCTTCGCGAAGGCGATCGTGCTGGCCCGCTTCGTGCCGGTGGTGCGCACGGTGCTCAACCCGATGGCCGGCGCCCTCGGCGTGCCGGTCCGGACGTTCAGCCTGTGGCAGGTCGTCGGCGGTCTCGTCTGGAGCATCGGCCTCGTCCTTGCGGGGTATGCCCTCGGCTCGTCGATCCCCGACGTCGACAGGTACCTGCTCCCGATGATCGCGCTCATCGTGATCGTGTCGCTGATCCCGCTGGCCGCCGAGGTGCTGCGCTCCCGCCGCGCCGCCAAGGCCAAGGAGGCGCGCGGATGATCCTCGCCATGTCGGGCTCGTCGATCGACGGCTCGGTCTACACCGACGTGGTGGACCTGGCCCGGCGCTCCCCCGCATGGCTGGACGGCACGGTGTCGGCGTGGTCCGCCTACGGGCTCGCCGTGTTCGCCGTGCTGATGCTCGTGGGCTGGTGGCGGGCCCGCCGGGTGGGCGCCGAGGCGGCGGTGACGGCGCTCGCGGTGCCCGTCGTCGTGGTCGTCGCCTATGCCGTCAACGCGCTGGTGAAGCTCGGCGTCCGCGAGGTGCGGCCCTGCCGCACGCTGCACCTGGCGACGCTGGAGGCGTGCCCGGCGCGCACCGACTGGTCCTTCCCCAGCAACCACGCGGCGATTGCCGCCGCGGCCGCGGTCGCCCTGCTCTTCGTCTCCCGGCGGCTCGGCGCGATCGCCTGTGTGGCCGCCGCCGCGATGGCGCTCTCCCGGGTATGGGTCGGCGCCCACTACCCGCACGATGTCCTGGCCGGAGTCGTGGTCGGCGCCCTGGTGGCCCTCGCCCTGATGAAGGCGCTGGTGCGCCGGCCGGAGGACCTGGCCCGGCGGATCGCCGCGACCCGGCTGCGGCCACTGCTGGTGTCATGAGGCACCTGAGGCATCCGGACACCGCGGAACTGGCCGGCAGCACCGGACTCGGGGCCTGGGCGGCGTTCGCCGTGCTCGCCCTGGTCGCCGACGGCCGCGGCGGCCCGCTGTCGATCGACGACGACCTGCTCTCCTGGTCCATCGGCCACCGATCCGCAGCGGCGGTGGCCGTGGCCCGGTCACTGACCGCCACCGGCACGGGTGTCGTGCCGTATCTGCTCGTCGCGCTGGCCGGGATCGCCCTGGGCCGCACGACACGGCAGCGTGCGGTCGCGGCGGCCCTCGGTCTGGCCTGTCTGGCCGTGGGGCAGGCCGTGCGCTACGGCGTGATGGAGCTGGTCGCCCGCCCCCGTCCGCCACGGCAGTACTGGGCGACGCACGCCTCGGGCTGGGCGTTCCCGTCCGGGCACGCCACCACCTCGGCGCTGGCCGCCGGGCTGGTGATCGTCGCGACCGTCCTGCGCGCCCCGCGCGGCCGGACGGCGCTCTGCCTCGTCGTCGGCTGCTGGGGCGTTCTGGTGGGACTGACCCGGGTGTATCTCGGAGTCCACTGGTTCACCGACGTGGTCGGCGGCTGGCTCTTCGCCACCGGCTGGCTGGGGGTGTGTCTGTGCGCGGCGGCCTGGTGGCTGCCCGCCCGTCTCGTGGCGGGCCTGACGACGGCGGCCGAACCGCCCGTGGAGGAGCCCGCGCCCCGGGATCCCGGCGGCCGGGGACGATCACGCCCTGCGTGACGTGCTCCGCCGCGGACTGCACGACGAGGACGGCGAGGACGCCGAGGCCGGCGGGGACTTCGCCACCGGTTCCGCCCCCGGGGGCCACCTCTCTCAGTTGTCCAGCGCTTTGAAGCCGTAGCCGTAGCGCGCCGTGGGGTCCTCGAAGTCCTCGTCGGTCCCCCAGCTGTCGGTCTCGGCCGAGAAGGGGAGGGAGCGCGGGTTCTTCTCCGAGGTCAGCAGCGTCTGCTCGTCCCGCATGACGGCGTCCGAGCACGTTCGGTGCGTGGTCAGGGTGGGCCGGTAGAACGTGAAGACGTCGCCCTCGAACCTGGCCCTGCTGGTGAAGTCGTTGCAGCCCAGGCCGCCGGTGACCGTTCCGTCCCGGTGGAAGACGAAGTAGACCTTCCAGCCCGCCGCCAGCGGCTGCACGGTGTCCTCGACGCTGAGATGGTCCAGCTGCCAGCGCCTGCCGAACAGGCCCTTGGGCCACATGAGTTTCACCGCGACGTAGTCGCCCCGCGGGCTCTTCAGGTCCATGGTGAGGTCGTCGACCCGTCTGGCGCTCGTCAGCGGCCCGGCGAAGATCTTGCGGAACTTCTCTTCGAAGGCACGGTTCCCAAAGGGGCACCGGCTCGCCGCGGTCGTCGACCCCGCCGCCTTCTCCCTTCCGACGACGAGCGCACTCGCGGTGACGGTGGCCGCCCTGGTGAAGGAAGTGCACCCGTAACTGCCTGTGGCCGTGTCGTCGTAGCCGAAGTCGATCCAGGCGGCGGCATGCGCCGGGGCGGCGGTGGTCCGCCCGTCGGCGGTGACCCACTGGACCCGCCAGCGCGCCCCCACCAGCAGTCCCCCGTTTCCCCCGGGTCCCTTCGGGGTGGGTGGCGCCGAGGACCGCCGGGCTCCCTGCGATCCCTCCCCCGCGGGCGGCGATTGGCACGCGGTTGCGGTGAACGAGGCGGCGAGCAGAGCGCTGACGAGGGTGATCCGGCGTATCCGCACGGTGATCCAGACGTTCGAAGCCGGCTGCCGGTTCCCGCGCCGCCGAGGGCGCGGCGGCGGCACGGCGGCACGGCGGCACGACGGGAAACGCCGGCCGGCGTCACACCGCCCGGCGCCGGATCAGCACGCCCAGGACGAGCAGGCCGGGCAGGAGCGGCAGCCACACGGTCAGGAGCCGGTAGCCGAGGACCGCGGAGGCGGCCGTCGCGCCGGGGGCCCCGGTGGTGGTGAGGGCGAAGGCGAGCGCTGCGTCCAGGGAGCCGAGACCACCGGGGGTGGGCAGCAGGGCGGCGGCGCTGCTCGCGGCGAGGTAGAGCAGGGCCACCCGGGGCGGGGACAGGGGCAGTTCGACGGCCTGGGCGACGGCCACGAGCACCAGGGAGTGCGCGGCGGCGAAGGCGAGCGAGCCGCCCCACAGGGCCGCCGCCCGGTGCGGCCGGGCGTGCACGGCCCGGATGTCGGCGAGTACCGCCGCCAGGGCCCGCCGGCACCGGGACCGCAGGGGGCCGCCCAGCAACAGCGCCGCCGCCGCGCCGCCGCCCAGGACGGCGGCCACGGCCGGGGCGGAGACGTCCGGGACGCGCAGGACGCCGGGGCATGCCACGGCGAGTACGGCGATCAGGGCGGCGCGGGCGAGGACACCGGCCGTGGCCTTCACCGCGAGCGCGCTCGCCGAGCGGCCGGCGGACAGGCCGCAGCGCATCATGAACCGCAGGTTGACCGCGCCCGCGCCGAGGCCGGCGGGCAGCACGTGGTTGGCGGCGGAGGCGGCGAACTGCGCGGCGACCAGCCGGCCGCCGGGCAGCGCCTCGGCCACCGCGCCCTGCTGGGCGAGCGCCGAGCACGTCCACGTCGCGACGGCGGCCGTCGCGCCCACCAGCAGCCAGCCCTGGTCGGCCCCGGCGAGCCGGCCGGCGCCGGTCTCCAGCACGGGCCAGTGGCGGTGGGCCAGGCAGGCGGCGCAGATCAGGAGCGCGAGCGTGGCCCCGGTGTGCCACCAGGCCCGTCGGCGCAGGACGGTGGTGGCGGTCAGGAGCTGGGTCGTCATGGGCGGGCGTCCTTCTGCGTGCTCGGCGCGATGTACAGGCGCAGGTCGCCGCCGGGGTGGGAGGGCCAGGTGCGGGCATAGGCGGGCGGGGTGCCGTGCGCGGTGGTGAGGACGGCGACCGGTATCCGGCGGGCCGTGCGTTCGATGCCCGTCCGGGTGGTGTTGGCGTTGGGCCCGTCGGTCGCGGCGGAGGCGCAGCCGCTGTAGAAGCCGATCGGGATCGCCTCCTCGCCGGTGAGCAGGCAGGGCGGGCGCACCCCGAGGTCGTGCAGCGCGGCGGCGGTGCGGTCCCAGCCGCGCCGGTCGGCGGTGGTGCGCTCGACGGTGTGGGCGAGGACGGCGTACTGCGCCGCCACGTGTACGGCGAGCCCCAGGGCGACCAGACTCAGGGCCACCGGCCGCCAGTTGCCGTTCGGCGCTCTGACGAGGCGCACGAGGGCGTCGGCGACCGGGAGGGCGAGCAGGGCGTAGGCGGGCAGCAGGAAGCGGGGCGCCGCGTACCCGATCAGGAACAGGTAGGGGAAGGCGGCGGTGGCGGCACAGGCCAGTGCCAGGAGCGTGGGCAGGGTCCGCCGGGCGCGCACGGCCAGGACGAGCCCGAGGAGGGCGAGCAGCGGCAGGACGTACCACCAGGCGGTGACCACGGGGTTGGGCAGCGCTCCGGTGCACGGGCGGCACAGGGTGCGCCCGCCGAGGCTGCGCAGCTGGTCGACGACGGCGAAGTGCCAGCCCAGGCCACCCTGTATGGCGGAGCCGTCGGAGAGCCGCTGCAGCGGGCCGCCGTAGCCGGCATAGGCCTCGATCACCCACTCGGCGGACCCGGCGACCAGTCCGGCGAAGAGCGCGGCGAGCGGCTTCCAGCGGCGTTTGAGCAGCGCGAGGGCGAGCAGCGGGAGCACCACCCACACCGCGTCCATGGGCCGCATCCAGGCCATGAGGGCGCCGCCGCCGGCCAGGCCCCACAGCGCGGCGCGGTCGCGCCGGCCGGGACGGGCACGCAGGAGGCAGCCGGCGCAGACGAGGCCGCCGATGCCGACCCAGTAGTTGGGCATGGCCTGCAGGCCGTAGAACAGCGTCACCCACAGGGAGGCGAACAGGGCGCCGGCCAGGGCCAGGACACGGGAGGGGAACAGCCCGCGCCATACGCGCAGGGCCAGGTACAGGGCGAGTCCCGACAGCAGCGCGAGGTAGACGCGCAGCAGCACGGTCGACGACGACCAGGAGGCGACGGGCGCGACCAGCAGCGACACGCCGCGGGCGCGTGGGGCGCTGAAGAAGGCCGCCGGCGCGTGCGGGCTGACCTGGCTGACGTACACGGTCTCGTCCCAGCCGAGGCCCATGCCGGGGCGGACCAGGAGGAGTTGGGCAAGGGTGAAGGCCGCGGCCACCGCCCCGACGAGCGCGTCGCCTCGGACCCGGCGGACGCGGCCGGAGCCGGACGCCGGTGCGGACCGCCGGGTTCCGGCGAGTATGGCGTGCGTACTGTCGGGCATCTCCACCCCTCACCCCTACACACTGTAGGGTTCGTGACTCACGCAGTCTGCGGCATCGGCGCAGGAGTCGGGTAAGACGTCGGCGAAACGTCAGGAAAAAAGGGGAAAGCAGGGACAAAATAACCCGGCTTGGGGTAGCCCGCCGGGCGCGATACCGCCGAACGCCTGACACCCCTACGGACTGTAAGGTTGAGGGCATGGCTGGCAGAGGGCCTCAAGGCAGGACGGAACGACGCAGCCCGGGAGAGCTGGAGAGCGAGGTCCTCGCGGCCCTGTGGTCCACCGAGCGACCGCTGACGCCGGCCGAGATCCAGACGGAGATCGGCGGCGACCTGGCGTACAACACCGTGCACACCATCCTCAGGCGGCTCTACGACAAGGGTCTGGTGCTGCGCGAGGTCGACGGCCGGCGCGGCGCGTACCGGCCGGCGAAGAACGCGGCGCAGCTGACCGCCGAGGCGATGCACGAGGCGCTGGACCGCGGCCCCGATCCGATCGCCGCCCTGCAGCAGTTCGTGACCGGGCTGAGCGCCGAGGAGGAGCGGGCGCTGCGCGAAGTGCTCACCGGAGGCGTGGCATGACACTCGACGTCTACACCCCCCTGGTGCTGTCGCTGCTGCTCGCCGCGATCAGCCCCGCCGTCGGCCGGCGGGTGGCTCCCGCCCTCGCCGCGCGTGTGCTGACCGCCGCCGCCGTGGTGACGGCCGCGGCCACGGTCTGGTCCCTGGTCCTGCTGGCCGCCACCCTCGTCGACGACGCGCCGCCGGTCGTCGCGGCGGCCCGGGAGAACGGCCGGCGGCTCGCCGAGCCGGTGCCGGAGGCGATCGGCGTCGTCGCCTGCCTGGCGCTGGCGGTCGTGGCCCGGCGCCTGTGGCGCGCCGTCCGCGCCGACCACGGCACACGCCGCGCGCTGCGCCGGCTGTGCGAGGGCCATCCACCCGGCACCGAGCTGATCGTCGCCGCCTCGCCCGTGCCGCAGGCGTTCGCGATCCCCGGCGCACCGGGCCGGATCCTGGTCACCTCCGCGATGCTCGGTGCCCTGGAGCCGGTGGAACGCCGGGTGCTGCTCGCCCACGAGCGGGCCCATCTCACGCACCGGCACGCGCTGCTGGTGACCGCGGCGACGCTGGCCGTCGCGGCCAACCCGCTGCTGGCGCCGGTGCGCACCACGGTCGCCTTCCTCGTCGAGCGCTGGGCGGACGAGCGGGCCGCCGACGTGGTGGGCGACCGCACCGCCACCGCCCGCGCGCTCGCCCGGGCCGCGCTCACCGCCGGCCGGGCGAGGCAGTCGTGCGCGCTGTACTTCACCGATCGGGCCGTCACCCGCCGTGTCGCGGCGCTCCAGTCCGACCCGCCCCCGCGCCTGTGGTCCGTCGCGGCGGCCGTCCTCGTCCTCGGCGTGCTGCCGGCCCTGGGCGCCGCCGATGCCACCGACGACCTGCTGCGTCTGCTGGCGAACGTCCTTCTCTAGCACGCCTTCAGCACGCCTTCAGTACGCCTTCCGGGGCGGATCCGGCCGGCGCGAACCCCATTGGGGGCGGCCGTCACCGCGGCCGCCCCGGGCCCGGCGCGTCAGCGGGCGTTGGGCCTGCGGTGCGCCGGCTGTTCGGGGGCCGACAGGTGCTTCGGCGGGGGAACCGGGTGGGCCGTGGGGTGGTCCGGGCGCACCACGACGGACTCGCCGTGGTGGCGGATCGTCAGTGGCGGCCCGGCCAGCAGGGTGTACGTGGCGCTCTGCTGGGTGATCTCCACCTGCAGCCGGCGGCCGCGGAACTGGAGGGTGAAGGCGAGGCGGCTGAACTTCTCCGGCAGCCGCGGCGCGAACTCCACCGTGTCACCGGCCCGGCGGGTGCCGCCGAAGCCGGCGACCAGCGCCATCCAGGTGCCGGCCAGGGAGGCGATGTGCAGCCCGTCGCGGGTGTTGTGCTCCAGGTCCTCCAGATCCATCAGGGCCGCCTCGGCCGCGTAGTCGTAGGCGAGCCGCAGATGGCCCGTCTGCGCGGCGATGACCGCCTGGACGCACGCCGACAGCGAGGAGTCCCGCACGGTCAGCGGCTCGTAGTAGGCGAAGTTGCGGGCGATGTGCTCCGCGTCGAACTCGTAGCCACAGGTGTACATCGCCAGCACCAGGTCCGCCTGCTTGACGACCTGCTTGCGGTACAGGTCGAAGTAGGGGAAGTGCAGCAGCAGCGGGTACTGGTCGGCGCGGGTGACGGTGAAGTCCCAGCGCTGGTAGCGGGTGAAGCCCGCATGCTGCTCGTGCACGCCCAGTTCGCCGTTGTACGGGATGTTCATGGCCTCGGCGGCGTCCCGCCAGGTGGCGCTCTCCTCGTCGTCGGCGCCGAGCCGCTCCGCCTCCTTCGGGTGGCGTTCGACCAGGTCGGCGGCGGCCAGCAGGTTCGCCCGGGCCATCAGGTTGGTGTAGGTGTTGTCGTCCGCGATCGCGCTGTACTCGTCGGGCCCGGTGACACCGTCGATGTGGAAGGTGCCGTGGTGGTCGTGGTGACCGAGCGAGCGCCACAGCCGGGCCGTCTCCACCAGCAGCTCGAGCCCGGTGTCGCGTTCGAAGTCCTCGTCGCCCGTCGCCGCCACGTACCGGACCACGGCGTGCGCGATGGCGGCGTTCACATGGAAGGCGGCCGTGCCGGCCGGCCAGTACGCCGAGCCCTCCTGGCCCTCGATGGTCCGCCAGGGGAACGCGGCGCCGCGCAGGCCGAGCTGGGCGGCGCGCTCCCGGGCGGCCGGCAGGGTGTTCTGCCGCCAGCGCAGCGCCTCGGCCACCGGGTGCGGCGAGGTGTAGGTGAGCACGGGCAGCACGAACATCTCGGTGTCCCAGAAGGCGTGCCCGTCGTAGCCCGAGCCGGTCAGCCCCTTGGCGGGGATCGCCCGCTCCTCCGCCCGGGCACCGGCCTGCAGCACGTGGAAGAGCGCGAAGCGGACGGCCTGCTGGATCTCCTCGTCGCCCTCCACCTCGACATCCGCACGTGCCCAGAAGTCGTCGAGGTACTGCCTCTGTTCCTCGACCAGACCGGACCACCCGTCGTGCGCGGCGGCCGCGAGGGCGGCGTCCACCTGGTCGCTCATCGCCGGCAGGGAACGGGTGCCGGACCAGCCGTGGGCGACGAGCTTCTCCACCCGCAGCTTCTGCCCCGGCTCGAGGACCGAGGCGACGGTCAGCCGGGCCAGGTCCGCGTGGCTCTCGCTGCCGGTCGTGGTGCGCTCGGGGCCGGAGACGACATGGTCGGCGGCCACGGCCACGCGCAGTCCGCTGTGCCGGGTGCGGTGGACCAGGCGCAGCCGGTTGCCGGAGGCGAAGTCCTCCTCCGGCTCCAGGGGCGCCTGCAGGGCCATCGCCGCGCGCGGGTCGCCGTCGGCGTCCGGCAGCTGCTCGTTGGCGACCAGCTCGGACTGGATGACCACGCGCGCCGTGGAGCCGACTGCCTCGACCTCGTAGGCCACCGCCGCGATCGACCGCTGGGTGAGGGAGACCATCCGGGTGGAGCGGACCCGGACGGTCGTACCGGCCGGGGAGACCCACTCGCAGGTCCGCTCCATCACCCCACGGCGCAGGTCGACGGTGCGCTCGTGGTGGACGAGCCGGCCGTAACGCAGGTCGAACGGCTCGTCGTCGACGAGCAGCCGCAGGATCTTGCCGTTGGTGATGTTGATGACCGTCTGGCCGGACTCGGGGTAGCCGTAGCCGGCCTCCGCGTACGGCAGCGGGTGCACCTCGTACACCCCGTTGAGGTAGGAGCCGGGCAGGCCGTGCGGCTCGCCCTCGTCGAGGTTGCCGCGCCAGCCGACGTGGCCGTTGGACAGCGCGAAGACGGACTCGCTCTGGGCCAGCACGTCGAGGGTGAGTTCCGTCTCGCGTACGGTCCACGGCTCGACGGCGTACGAACGGTGGGTGATCACGCGGCGCCTCCCCGACCGGTCTGCCCGGTGAGGAGTTCGGCGAGGTCCTCGACGACCACGTCGGCGCCGTGTGCGTACAGCGCCTCGCGCTGACCGACCCGGTCGACGCCGACGACGTAGCCGAAGCCGCCCGAGCGGCCCGCGTCCATGCCGGCCAGCGCGTCCTCGAAGACGACGGCCTGCCCCGCGTCCACGCCCAGGTCGTGGGCGGCGGCCAGGAAGGTGTCGGGGTGGGGCTTGCCGGGCAGCCCTCGCTCGCGGGCGACCACGCCGTCGATGCGGACGTCGAAGAGCCGGCCGGCGTGGATCGAGTGCAGCACGTCCACGGTGTTGGCGCTGGAGGAGACGATCGCGGTGCGCAGCCCCTTGGCGCGGACCGCCTCGATGTAGCGCAGGGTCCCCTCGTACGGCTCCACGCCCTCGGTGCGGATCTTCTTGAGGACCAGTTGGTTCTTGCGGTTGCCGATCCCGTTGACCGTCCCGGCGTCCGGCGGGTCGTCGGGGTCGCCCTCGGGCAGTTCGATGCCGCGGGAGGCTAGGAAGGTGCGCACCCCGTCGGCGCGCGGGCGTCCGTCGACGTACTCGTCGTAGTCGGCGACGGGGTCGAAGGGGCGGAAGCCGGCGCCGTCCCGCTCGTGCAGGAACGCGTCGAACGTCTCCTTCCAGGCGGCCGCGTGCACCACGGCCGTCTTGGTGACCACCCCGTCGAGGTCGAAGAGGCAGACCGTGATTTCTTCGGGCAGACCGAGCTCTGTCATACAGGCACCTTTCCCCGCGGCGCGGCGTTGAGAGGGTGTCGAGTGCCACATCGGACGTCGAGTGCCACATCAAACGTGCGGTGCGGCCGGCAGACGCCCACGGTACGTCGGGATCGGCCGCCGACCGGGTGACACACTGAGCGGTGTGCCGCTGACCTTCGACGACCTCCTCGCCCGCGCCCGTTCCCTCGCCCGTGACGGGCACCGCGCGATCCTCGGCATCGCCGGCAGCCCCGGCGCGGGCAAGTCGACACTGGCCGCGCATCTGGTCCGGACGCTGAACGGCACGGGCGAGCCCTGGGTCGCGCACGTCCCGATGGACGGCTTCCACCTCGCCGACGCCGAACTCGACCGGCTCGGCAGCCGGGACCGCAAGGGCGCGCCGGACACCTTCGACGCGGCGGGGTACGCGGCGCTGCTGCGACGGCTGCGCGAGGAGTACCGCGGGCCGGACTGCGGGCCGGGCGGCGCCGACGGCGACGGCGACGGCGATGGCGATGGCGATGGCGGCCGCGGCGAGACGGTGTACGCGCCCGGCTTCGAGCGCGTACTGGAGCAGCCGGTCGCGGGGGCGATCCCGGTGCCGCCGTCGGCCCGGCTGATCGTGACGGAGGGCAACTACCTGCTGCTCGGCACCGGTTCCTGGTCCCGCGTACGGCGCCAGCTGGACGAGGTGTGGTTCTGCGAGCTCGACGAGCCGGAGCGTGTGCGCCGCCTCGTCGCCCGGCACGAGGAGTTCGGCAAGGGCCATGCGGAGGCGGTCGCCTGGGTGGCCGGCACCGATCGGCGCAACGCGGATCTGGTGGCGGCGACCCGCGGCCGCGCCGACCTGATCGTGCCGGCGACGGCGCTGCCGGCCCCTCCCCGGATCACCCGCTGAGCAGCGACTCCGGGTCCCGGTGCGCGCCGCCCGCCGGGTCGTCGGCCGTCGCCGTCAACACCTCGATGCCTACGGCCAGTTGCCCGCGGGCGCGCTCGAAGACGGGGGCCGACGGGCCGCCCGGGCCGCGGCGCACCGCGAACGCGGGCCGGCGGCGAGCGCGATGGCCGGCTGTTCCGGATGGTGCCGGAGCGGGTGCCGAGGCGCTCGGGGTCCGTGGCCTCCGGGTGGGGCAGGCGCGGGCGGGCCGCCGACATCACCTCGGCCTGTGCGGTGCACCGCCGCGCCCGTTCGCCGCCGTCCGCGGCGTACGGCAGCCCGGCCCGGCCGGTACGGGGTTCCGTACAGCCGTTTCCACGGCGGACATCACCCACCCGGCTCGGCCTCCGGCGCACCGGCCGAAGCGGCCGTCGGCCCCGCGGCGCCGATGCGCGCGCCGAAGGGGCACGGGCCGGCACGGCCCCGACGCCCCAGTGCCGTTCGCCCGGCGCGGGCCGCACATGGCGAAGCCGCCGTTCGTCGGACGCGCGCCGAGGTACGGCCTCGGGCTGCTGCGGTTCCCTGGTCCGTCGGGCCCCCGGTCCGTCGGGCCCCCGGTCCGTTGCCGGGCGACGGCGAACAGGACGGCCGGATCGCGGACCGGACCGGGGTGAACTCCGACGGCCCGCGGGCCGTACCCGTGTGTACACGGCAGAAGGTCTGCCGGTACGACACGTGAAGCGGTGACGCCCCTGCGGCGGGAGCCGGTGCGACAGTAGGGCCGTGACAAGGCTCCGGATCGTTTCCGCCCCCGCCCGGCCGGTGGCACCGCCGGGCGGATGATGGCGAGCGAACAGCACATGGTCCTGGCTCCCGAGCCCGTCGGCGGCGGGGCACGCCCCGAGGTCTCCGCCCCCCGGCCGCCGGCGGCCGGGGGCGCCTCGGCGCGCCTGCGTGACCGGCTGGGGCGGCACCGGCGGTGGCTGGTGCCGCTCGTCGCGGCCCTGCTGCTGGCCCAGATGGCCCTCGCCATGGTCACCGCGGCGGCCGAGCAGACCCCCACCATCGACGAGCCGGTGTACGTGGGCACGGCGGCCGTCTACCTGCACGAGCACAGCCTCGCGTACAACCCCGAACACCCGCCGCTGGGCAAGCTGCTGATCGCCGTCGGCGTCGCCGTCGCCGATCCGCACTTCGATCCCTCGTTCAGGGGCGACCAGGGACAGCTCGGGCGGCATCTGCTGTACGAGTCGGGCAACGACCCGTGGCGGCTGATGCTGTGGGCCCGGCTGCCGGTGATCGCGTTGACGCTGTTGTTCGGGCTGGTGGTGTTCGCGTTCGCCCGGGAGCTCACCGGCGCCCTGGGCGGGCTCGTGGCCCTGGCCCTGTACGCGTTCTCGCCCGATCTGATCGCACACGGCTCGCTGGCCACGCTGGACGTGCCGGCGGCCGGTTTCGTGCTGACCTCGGCATGGCTGCTGTGGCGGGCGCGACGGCGGCCCCGGCTCTACCTGCCGCTCGCCGGTGCGGCGTCGGGGGCGGCCCTGGCGACCAAGATGAACGCGCTGCCGGCGGTGCCGGTGCTGTTGTCGCTCGCCGTGCTGTCCGTGTGCTCGGGCCGCCGCCCGGCCGGGCGCGACGCGCGGGTGCGGGCCCTGGCCGCGGGCGCCGGGTGGGCCGCCGTGACGGCGGCGGTCTCGGTCGCCGTGGTGTGGGCCACCTACCTGGTGGTCGACCCTCGGCTGCGGTGGACGTCCGCGGAGCCGGTGCCGGCGGTGCACGGGCTGCGCGCGCTGCTGGTGGACCTCATGCCCTTCCCCGGGGCGTACCGCGACGGTATGCGGATTCAGTTCGGGTTCGAGAACTACCCCTGGCAGGGCTTCCTGTTCGGCCATGTGTACACCGGGTCGCGCTGGTACTACCTGCCGGCCGCGCTGCTGGTGAAGACCCCGCTCGGGATGCTCGTCCTGTGGGCCGCCGGGGCCGTCGCCCTGGTGGCGTCGCGGCGGGTGCGGCCCGCGGCGCCGTATCTGCTGGTGCCACCGGCGGTGCTGCTGGCCGCGGCGATGCACTCCTCGCGTGACTTCGGCACCCGGTACGCGCTGTTCCTGCCGATGTTCCTGGCCGTCGCCGCGGCGGCGGTGCCCGCCGTGCGCCGTACCCGCCGGGTGCTCGCCGTGACGGCGGCGCTGGTGGCGTTCGTCGCGGTCAGTTCGCTGCGCACGTTTCCCTGCTACCTGCCGTACTCCAACGAGGCGTTCGGCGGGCCGGCCAGGACCCATCTGCGGCTGCACGACTCCAACGTGGACTGGGGCCAGGACCTCGGCCGGCTCGCCGGCCGGCTGCACACCCGTTACCCGCGGGAGCGGGTCTGGCTCGTCTACAAGGGCAGCGGGGTGCCGGCCTTCTACGGCATCCACGCGGGCGATCCGCGCGCGGTGCCTTTGGAGCGGGTGCGCGGACTGCTCGTGGTGTCGGACTCGTCGGCCGCCAAGGCCACCGGGCGGCTGGCCGCGCTGATCGGGTCCAGCCGTGCCGTGGACGAGGTCGGCCACTCGATCACGATCTACCGGCGGTGACCGTCCGCCCCGGCTACGCGGGCTGCCGGAAGGCCTCGGCGCTCACGTGCGGCATGACCCGACTGGCCACGCGGTAGCGGCCGCCTGGCACCTCGGCCGAGCGGACGACGTGCACCGTCAGGGGGCCGGCCCACTCGTAGCCGTGGTGCTCGGCGTGCCGGGCCAGGCTGTCGGTGAGCGCCTGGCCCACGCGGCTGCCGTGGCGCGTGAGTTCGTCGTGCACACCGTCGTCGAGTTCGACGTCGTAGGCGTTGGGCACGATGACCCGCCGCTCGCTGCACACGACGGCGTTCGCGTCGCACTCGCGGCGCAGCGCGTCGAGGAGTTCGACCGGTTCCCTGCCGGCGATCCGCGCCCACAGCGCCTCCCACCGGTTCTCCAGGGCCTGTTCCAGCGCGCTCAGTGCGCTCATATCCGGTTTCACCTGCCGAAAGTCAGTCGTGTGGTCGTGGTCTGGCGGTGCGTGGGGGGCGTGTGGGGGGGGGTGGGTGTGTGTGGGCGTGTGTGGGGTGGTGTGTGTGGGGGGGGCCGCGGTGCCTGGGAGGCGGCGGTGGCTGGGCGGCCGGGGGTGCCGGGGCGGGCGGTGTGCCGGGGCCGGCGGGCCCGGTCGTCGCCGGTCACCTCTCCTTGAGGCCGTCGGGGCCGGCCCGGGCTTCCTCCGGCACCTCGCGCACTGTGCGGCCGGTCGCGCCCCGCGTCCTCGGCGCGGTTTCCCGCCGGTTCTCCGGTACCTCGTCGGTGGTCCCGGTACCGGGCCGGTTCTCCTCGGGGACGATCATGGCGGACGTGCTCCTCGTGTCTCGTCGGAGTGTGTCGCCGGAGGTCTTCCGTGGCGGCGGGTTCCCGCCTGGCGCGCACGTATCCGTTCCCCGCGCCCGGATTCCGTCGGCCGCCGGTGCACGGCCCCCGTACAAGCCCTGGTCACGACGGTCGTGAGCTATGTTGAACCCCTGTGGGAGACAAAGGAGGCGCCTCGGTGTCATCGCCGCAGCAGGCTCGCGCGAGTGCGTCCGCGATCACCTCGGGAAAGACGGTACCGGAGGCGGAGGCCGCCCCGGCATCCCAGCTCAGAGCGCTCTTCGACGGCCCCCAACTGTCTCCCGGGCAGCGCCGTATCGCCCAGTACCTGATCGAGAACATCGCCGAGGCGGCCTTCTTGTCGATCACGGAGCTCGCGGACCGGGTCGGGGTCAGCCAGCCCTCGGTGACCCGGTTCGCGGCGGCGGTCGGCTTCAGCGGCTACCCCGCGCTGCGCGAGAAGCTGCAGTCCATCGCGCTGCGCACGCTCGCGGGCGGGCCGGGCGCGGCCGAGGAGGACCGGGGCAACGAGCTCCAGGCGGCCATCGACGCCGAGATCGAGAACCTGGAGAACCTGCGGCGTGACTTCGCCGACCCCGACCTGGTCATCGACATCGGCCGCAAGCTGTCCCAGTCGGCCCCGCTGACCGTGCTCGGGCTGCGCATCTCGGTGTCCCTCGCCGAGTACTTCGCCTACGCGGCCCGCCGCATCCACCCCGACGTGCGGCTGGTGACCCTGGGCGGCAGCGTCGCCTACGACGCGCTGCTGCAGTCCCGCGAGGCCGGCGGGACCTGGGTGCTGGCGTTCTCCATGCCCAGGCACGCGCACGAGACGCTGACCGCGGTCCGGGTCGCCCGCAGGGCCGGACTCAAGGTGGCCCTGATCACCGACCTGGCGCTCGGGCCGGTGGCCGACGAGGCGGACGTCACCTTCGCCACCGGGACCGGCTCCCGGCTGGTGTTCGACTCCTACGCCGCGCCCGGCGTGATGTGCGCGGCGCTGCTGCAGGCCATGACCGACGCCGACCCCGAACGGACCCAGGCCCGGCTCGAGGAGTACGAGCAGATCGCCGACCAGCACCAGTTCTTCCTCCGGGACTGACGGCCCGGATCCGGGCAACCCCAAGGCCGGCGGCGCCGAGGCCGACCGGTGCACAACGGGATCATGCCGTTCAAAGCAGGCATGAATGTTTTCATACGTCTTGCAAACAGGACGGCATATATAAATACTGCTCCACGGATCGCGACCCGGCCCACTCCAGGCACGTTCCGCATCTCAGCCATCACGACCCGCATCCGCCCCGAGAAAGCCGACGGCCGCCCATGCGCCTTCCGCTCCGCCGCCCGCACGGGCACCGCCGGTTCTCCGGGCTCCTGCACGGACACCCCGCGCCGTCACCTACCCACGTCGGCGCACGGGGTGTCCGGTCGGGCCTCGCGTGCGCGAGCGCCCGCCCGTGGCGGCCCCGGTCATCCCCTAGGCCGGGGCCGCCCCACCTCGTCGGACCACCCTTCACGACGCCGCACACCCGGAAGCGATGATCATGCATCTGACGACCACGCGCATCAGCCCGGACTGGCCCTGCCAGGTCAAGACGCCCGGGAGCTACGACTGGGAGCGCTCCGCTGCCAAGTGGCTGCGCGAGCTGGTGCCCGCGCGCTACGGCAGCTACCCCGCGCTGATCCGCCACCCCGTGCTGCTCGCCCGCCATGCGCAGATCCAGGTGCAGCAGGAGATCCGGGTGGCCCGTACCGCTCTGCAGACCGCGCGCGCCGACCTGCCCCGGCTCGGCATGCCCGAGTCGGTGATCGAGCACACCATCAAGCTGTACGCCGCGGAGCTGCTGCAACTGCAGCACATCGCCCGCAGCGTTCGCGCGGTGACAGAGGCGCTGGTGGAGCGGCACGGAAGCCACGCCGGCCGCTGACGGCGAGGGCCGCGCCCGGCAGGGGCGACGGCGACGGCCGTACGCCGAGGGCTGATGCCGACGGCCGTAATCCGGGCTCCGGACTGCGGCGGGCCTGACCCCGACGGTCGGGCCGCGGGAGGCATGACCCGGCCCCGGGGTGGCACCCGTGGTGAACATGAGCACCACCCATCTGCAGCGCAGCGAGCCGGTCACCACTGTCCTCACCTGGCAGGTGCGCCCGGGCCACGAGGCGGAGTTCGAGGAGTGGACGCGCGGGATCACCCGCGTCGCCCGGCGCTTCCCGGGCAACGAGGGCGTCGCCTGGCTGCGTCCCGAGGACGGTCACCGCTTCCACGCGGTGCTGCGCTTCTCCGACCCGCACCGCCTCGCCGCCTGGCTCTCCTCCGGGCAGCGAGCCGAGTGGCACGGCCGGATCGAGCGGATCGCCACGGAGGTCAGCAGCGAGCGGCAGTCGACGACGGGACTGGAGACCTGGTTCAGCCTGCCCGGCACCACCGTGCAGTCCCCGCCCCGGTGGAAGATGGTGCTCACCACCTTCCTCGGCGCCTATCCGTTCACACTGCTGATCCAGTGGCTGGTGGCCCCGCGGACCGTGTCCTGGCCGCTGCCGCTGCGCGCCGCCGTGTTGCCCCTGGTGCTGCTGCCCTTGCTGACCTACCTGGTCATGCCGCGGCTGAGCCGGCTCCTGCGGCTGTGGCTGTACGGCTCCTTGGACCGCTGACGGCCCGGTCCCGCTTCACCGGCGGCCCGAACGTGAATCCGGGCCGCTCGCGCCGCACGCGGATCCCGGCCGCTCGCGCGAATCCGGGCCGCCAACCCTGTGATCCGGCCGGGCACCATGTGCAATGCTCGACCCGTGACCAGCGAGCCTGTCTTCCCCGCGGAGCCCGGCGCCGTACCCGACGTGGCGGCGCTGGCCAGGGTGGTGTCCAGGCAGCGCGCCGAGATGGACCGGCTGCGGGACCTGGCGGCGACGTCGGCCGTGCTGGAGCGGGCCAAGGGCGCGCTGATGGCGCTGACCGGATGCTCAACGGAGGCCGCGCAGGAGGAGCTGCTGCAGCGGGCCAGGACCGCGAACCGCACCGTGCTGGAGGAGTGCTGGCTCACCCTCGGTTCGCTGGTGCCCCCATCGGATCCCGCCGCCGAGGCGCCCGGCCCCTCCCCCGCTCCCGCCCCCGGCGGTAGCCGGCCCCCCGCTCAGCCGCTCGCCGCCGGCACCGCAGGGGCCGAGGCGCGGGAGGGCGGCAACGCGACCGTCCTCGCCGCACTCGGCCTGGCCCTGGCCCGGGTGGGCACCCCCCAGGACCTCGCCCAGTGCCTGCGCGAGCACCTCGCCAAGCCCGTCGGGGCGGACGCGGTGATGGTCTACCGGCGGCTGCCCGCGGGTGGGCTTGAGCTGATCGGGCACTCCGGCGTCGACGACACGCTCGCCGCTCAGTGGCGGCACGTGCCGCCACTGAGCGGGGTCGCCGCGCTGGACGCGCTCGCCACCCACGAGGAGCTCTGGCTGGAGGACGCCGAGGAGGACGGCAAGCGGTACCTGCTGATCGGGGACCCGACCGCGCGGTGGTGCTCGCGGGCCTGGCTCCCGGTGGTCGGCGCGGGCCCGGCGGACGTGGCCATCGGTGTGCTGCGCCGCCGCCCGGGACCGTTCACCCCGCGCGCCCGGCAACTGCTGCGGAGCATCGCCCGGCTGTGCGCGGGCCGCCTGCAGGCCTTCCTCGCCCGGACCGAGCGCGTGACGGACGGCGCCCCGGACGTGGTCCACGCCCTGTTCGAAGCGCTGCCGGGCGCCACCGTGCTGCTCACCCCGCTGCGCTCGCCCGCGGGCGAGGTCGAGGACTACCGTATCGACGCCGCCACCGCGCAGACCGTGGACGTGGTCGGACGCAGTGGACGCGAGCTGGCCGGTCTGCGGGTCCTGGAGTGCTGGCCGGCCGTCGCCGAGGAGCCGCTGTGGCAGGGCTGGCTGGGCACGCTCACCACCGGGGAACCGTACGAGGGCGAGCCGTTCGCACAGCAGGAACTGGTGGCCGGCGGGCAGGAGCTGTCCACGTACTCGGTGCGGGCCGTCCGCCTGGGCGGCGGGCTGCTGGTCACCTGGCTGCGCCACGACTCCTCCGACCGGCAGGAACAGCGGCTGGCGGACCTGCAGCGCCTCGGCCGCCTCGGCTGGGCCACCTGGAACCTGGTCACGCACGAGGCTGCCTGGTCGTCCCACGTCTACGCCCTGTGCGAGCGCGATCCCGCCCGTGGCCCCGTACGGCTGGAGGAGCTGCCGGACCTCGCCGTGCCCGAGGACGGACCCCTGCTCGCCCGCGCCGTACACGAACTCCTCACCGAGGGAAAGCCGTTCGACGTCCACTTCCGGATCAGGACGGCCGCCGGGGTCCGGCATCTGCGGGCGGTCGTCGAGACCGTACCGGACTCGGCGGGCACCCCGGTCCAGGTGCACGGCTTCGTGCAGGACCTCACCGCGCAGCGCAGCGCCGAACTGGCGCTGGTCGAGAGCGAGCAGGCGATGCTGGCGCAGCACGGGATCCTGCAGGCCGAGCGGATGCTGGCCGGCCGGCTGCAGCACGCGCTGCTCCCCCTGCCGCGCCGGCCGTTGCGACTGGCCGGGCTGCGGATCGACCTGGCCTATCTGCCCGCCCAGTCCGGGGTCCACGTCGGCGGCGACTGGTTCAGCGCGGTCGAACTGCCGGACGGCGACGCGCTGTTCGTGGTCGGAGACGTGGCCGGGCACGGCATGGACGCGGTGGCCACCATGGCTCAGCTCCGCTTCACCGCCAAGGGCATGATCTTCACGGGGTCGTCGCTGACCGGTGCGCTCACCCGGCTGAACACCCTGCTGCTGCACTCCCGTGACACCCACGGCACCGCCACCATGGTGCTGGCCCGCTACAAACGCGAGGAGCACCTGCTGGTCTGGGCCCAGGCGGGCCATCTGCCGCCGCTGCTGCTGCGCCGGGGCGAGCCCCGCTACCTCGAACGACCGCGCGGTGTGCTGCTGGGGGCGACGAAGGACCCGGTGTTCGAGGAGGCGGAGTGCCGTCTGGAGCCGGGAGACCGGCTGCTGCTGTACACCGACGGTCTGGTCGAGCGGCCCGGCGAGGTCATCGAGGAGGGCCTGGCCCGGCTGGCTGCGGCGACCACGGCCCGCCGCAGCGACGCACCCGGCTCCCTCGGCCCGCTGCTGGCCTCGGTACTGGAGGGCGAACGGCGTGACGACGTCTGTGTCCTGGACGTCCGGGTGCCGGGCGAGCCGTCGTAGGAAGCGGGCCGCGGGCGCGCGGCGCCGTGCCAGGAGCGGAGCGGCGGTGCGGGCCGTCGTGTCCCGCGGCGTCGTCCGGCACCGGTGGTCTGCCAGGCGTTGCCCGGTGTTCGACCTGCCTGCGTGAACATGCCTGAAGATGCCTGAAGCGGTCAGTCCACCGGGTGACCGGGCGGGATGCCGAGGGCGTCGCGCAGCCGCAGCAGGGGCCCGTCGAGGCCGTCCCGTCCGCCGGTCTCCACGGGGTCGAGCACGAAGCCCACGTGGTCGCCCGCGTCCGTGCGCAGGACGACCCGGCCGACGAACCAGGCCGGCGCGTCCTCAAGGACGACGGCCCCGCCCGGCCGCTGCGTCCAGCGGACCCGCGCGAACTTGTCGACGCCGGCGTCCCCGGTGCGGCCGCCGAACAGGGCGGCCAGCTCGTGCTGTTCCCGGGTCAGCAGGTGCACGGTGAGCCGGTCGGCGTGCCCAGCCACCCGGAAGGTGTGGTTGACCTTGGACAGCCACACCACGAACCGCGGCGGTTGCATGGAGCACTGGGAGGCGAAGCCGACCAGACAGCCGGCCCGTTCCCCTTCGGCCGCGGCCGTCACCACGCACATGTCGGGGTTCAGCCGGTCGAGGAACGCGTCCATGCCCGTCACGCCCGTCATGCCCGCACCGCTCCGTCCGCCGTCCGCCGCACCCGCCCGGTGGCACCAGCTCAGCACATCCGGTCGGCGGCCGCCCGTCGGCCGGGGCCGTGGGCCGGTGCCCACCCGCGTGTACCCGTTCGCCCGGACGTCAACCACCGTCGGACGTCGTACGGGACTCCAGGGACCGGCGCGTGTCGTTGCCGTAGACGCCGGTCTCGTCGCCGCTGATGCCGTACCAGAGCTGGAAGCGTGCCACGGCGGCCTTGAGCGCGGCGTCGTAGCGGCCGCTGGTGGACCCGTCGCGGTAGACGTCCGGCACCCGCAGGAGACGTTGCTGCAGCTCGGCCACCTCCGGGCCGCTGTCGCCCTCGCGCAGCGTGCCGGGGCCGTCCGGATCGGCGGGGCCGGATGCCTCGGTGGGTGCGGGGGTGGTCCCGAAAGCGGTGGAGGCGCCGGCGGACGGGCGCGGGGCGGGGGCCGTGCTCGCCTCGCCCCGGCCGGGCAGCAGGAGGGCGCCGCCGAAGCCCGCCAGGGCGGCCGCGGCGACGGCGACCGCGACGGCGGCCCGGCGCAGTCCGCGGCCCGGCCGGGCGGTACCGCGGCCGGGATCGCGGTCGGGCCGCCGGGGGGCGGACCTCCCGGCCGGCGGCACCGGTGTCACCGGCGGCAGTTCCTGTGTCGCGTCCTCTTCCTGTGCCCCGGGTCGCTCTGGCGGTGCGGCGGTCTCGTGGCCGCCGTTCTGCCGCTGGAACTCCCTCATCAGCTCCGCGAGCGCGTCGGTCCGTCTGGGCCGTATGACGCGGACCGGCTCCAGGGGCGGCCCGTCGTGCGGGCGTCCGCGTCCGGGCGGTGTCGACACACTGCACTCCTTCCGTCCCTGTGCACGTGCCCCATCCCGGGGAGTGATACGTGGCGGCCGCCCCACCGGTTCACGGCCGCCGTCCACCGGCCCCGATCGCCGTGGCCGCCGGTGGTCGCCGTGGTCAGTGCGAGGCGGCGAGAAAACGGCGCAGGGAGGTCTTCAGGGCCGCGACGAAGGCATCCCGGCGTGTGTCGTCCAGGACGTCCAGGGAGAGGTACGGGTTGAGGTCCTCCAGCTCGACCAGCAGCAGTTCGCCGTCCGGGGCGCGGCATGCGTCGACCCGCTGGATGCCGTGGTCGAGGGTGTTCCAGTCGATGAAGCGGCGGGCGAACCCCAGGTCGTCGCCGGTGGGTTCGTACGGTCGCAGCTGCCAGCGCCGCCGCGGGTCCGGGGCGTACAGGGCGTACTGGAAGTCGTGGTCGACGAAGTAGAAGGAGATCTCGTGGGCGAAGTCGATGCGCGGCTGGACGAGGACGGTGCCGTCGGCGAGGCCGGGCAGCTGCCCGGCGGGGACGGTGCGCAGCCCTATGGAGTCGGCACCCAGCTTCGGCTTGACCACGTAGCGGTCCGCCGCCGGGAGCAGGTGCAGGTCCTCGGCGCGGTCGACGGTGGGGATGACCGGGTGCCCGGCGGCGGTCAGGTCCAGGAGGTACTGCTTTCCGGCCATGTCCGCCCGGCCCGTGAGCGGGTTGTAGACCCGGGTGGCACGTGCCAGCGCCCGGGTCCGGAAGTCGTCGTAGGCCGCCCGGTACTCCAGGACGGGCCCGCTGTTGCGGACCACGACGGCGTCGAAGGCGTCCATCAGCGCGGCCGCGTCCCGAGGGTGGCACAGAGCCAGGTCGAGGTCCTCGCGGAGGCGGGCGGTCAGCTGGATGTCCTCGTCGCAGTAGCGGCGGCCACGTGCCGGGTACGCCAGGTCGGAGACGTAGAGGACGCGGGGACGTGCGGGCGGCATACGGGGCTCCTGAGGGGCATGGTCGGCGGAGAAAGGTTACTTCGCCGGGTCCTGCGCCTGGTATGTGCACTCAGTTCCCTCCCAACAGCGCACTGAGTGCCATATGCCCCGGTCGGATGCTACGTTCCCGTCCATGAGCTCCAGCAGCGCGGCGCCCCGTCGCGGCGAGAAGGCGCAGGCGGCGACCGGAAAGCCGGCCATGCGGGACGCCCTGGTGGCGGCCGCGTTCCGGCTGTTCCTGGAGCGGGGGTACGAACAGACCACCGTCGACGACATCGTGACGCTCGCCGGGGTCGGGCGGCGCTCGTTCTTCCGCTACTTCCCGTCGAAGGAGGACGTCGTCTTCCCCGACCACGAGCGGTGCCTGGCCGACATGACGGCCTTCCTCGCCGCCGGCGGCGACGAGGACGAGCCCGTGCAGCGGGTCTGCGACGCGGCCCGGCTGGTGCTGCTGATGTACGCCGAGAACCCGACGTTCTCCGTGCAGCGCTACCGGCTCACCAAGCAGGTTCCGGGACTGCGGGCGTACGAACTGTCGGTGGTGTGGCGCTACGAGCGCGCCCTCGCCGAGTACCTGCGCGAACGGTTCGCCGCACGGCGGGACGGCACGCTGAAGGCCGATGTGATCGCCGCCGCCGTGGTCGCCGCGCACAACAACGCCCTGCGTTCCTGGCTGCGTTCGGACGGCGAGGGCGACGCGAGCGCGGCGGTGGACCACGCCCTGGGGTATGTGCGGGCCGCCTTCGGTCACACCCCGCCGGCTGCGCACGAAGGGCGGCACCCGGCCGAGGAGGAGGACGTGGTGGTCGTCGTGTCGCGACGCGGGGCGCCGTTGTGGCGGGTGGTGCAGGAGATCGAGACGACGCTCGCGGAGGGCCGTCCCTCCCGAAATTGAGGGTACGGAGTGCCTTTACGAGTGGCACTGAGTGCCATACTCTGTGGTCGTGCACGGTGGCACGGCGAGCCGCGCACAGGCGTGCGCCGACGCTCCGCGCACGCCGGATTTCCGGCCGAACGCAGGGAGTTGACCAGCGTGTACCACCACTCAGGAAACACCGTTCGTCCGGCGGCCGGCTCCGCGACCGGCCTCCTCGAACCCGAGGCGCGCGACCCGGAAGCCCTGTACTTCCAGCGCTGCGCCTGGTGCGGCACCGCCATGTACCACCGGCTGCTGTGTCCGGTCTGCCGGGGCAGCGAGCTGCGGACCGAGCGCAGCGAGGGCACCGGCACGGTCCGCCACTCCACCGTGGTGCACCGCAACACGCCCGCCGCGCGCAATGTGTCGCTGGTCGAGATGAGCGAGGGGTTCATCGTGCGCGGCCGGGTCATGGGCCCGCCCATCGGCATCCACAGCGGCGACCGGGTCCGGCTGTCCACGGCGAAGGATCCCGTGCGCAGCGAACCGGTCTTCCAGCTGCTGGACGAGCCCTACCGCGCCTGGAGCTGAACAGCCGCCGACCGCCGTCACGGCGGCGCGGACCCGTCCCCCGCCCGGTCCCGTGACCGCACGGCACCGGCACCGGCACCGGCACCGGCGAGACCGCCGTGCCCGCCGTGGTATCTGTGTTCGCGAGCGTGGCCTGCCTCGTCGCGCACGGCGCCGAGGGCCGGGGCGAGCAGGGTCAGCACCGCGCACAGGGCGTAGACGCATCCGGCCCAGGCCAGCAGTGCCGGGTAGGGGCTCGGGTGCGCCAGGTGGTCCTCCGCGCGGATCAGCAACGGCACCACGCGGCCGGCGGCCGCCAGGGCCCAGGCGGCCAGGGCGAGCCGGCCGAGCAGGTGCCGCCGGTAGGGGCCGTGGACCAGCCAGATCATGGCGGGCAGGCACCAGATCCAGTGATGGCTCCACGAGACGGGGCACACCAGCAGCCCGTACAGCTCCGCGCCCACGAGTACCCCGAGCCGGTCGCGCCGCCGTGCGGCGCTCAGCAGCGCGGCCGCCGCCAGCAGGGTCACCAGCACCAGAACGGCCCACCAGGCCACGGAGGCCGCGACGCCCTGACCCAGCAGCCGTTCGGCCGCTCCGCGCAGGGACTGGTTGCGCACCGACCACACCGGGCCGATCCGCCGGGTGTCGGTCACCAGTGCCGACCAGTAGCGAGCCGACTCACCGGGAGCGACGCACCACGTCAGGACCGTGGCCGCGACCCCGGTTCCGGCGGCCCACGCCGCCGCCCGCCACTGCCGGTTCACCAGCAGATACAGTCCACCGACGGCCGGGGTCAGCTTCACCGCGGCGGCGAGCCCCACGGCCGCGCCCCGGGCCGCCGCCGCACGGGGCACGGCAAGGCCGTGGACGACCACGGCGCCCAGCACCAGATTGACCTGACCCTGGTCAAGGGTGTGCCGCACGGGTTCGAGCCAGAGCCCCACCGCCGACCAGAGCAGTGCGGGATTCCTCGCCCCGCCGCCGGGGCGCGGGCGCAGCAGCCGTACGGCGCACCCGGCGACGACGAGCAGCGCCCCCACCGAGACGACCTGCCACAGTACGACCGCGGCCGGCCAGGGAAGGCAGGAGAGCGGCAGGAACACCAGCGCGGCGAACGGCGGGTAGGTGAACGGCAGCAGCGGAATGGGCGGACCGGTGTGCACGGCGTAGTCGTACAGGCCGCCGGAGAGCAGATGCGGTGCGGCCCCGTGGTAGACGCGCAGGTCCAGCGGCTCGGTCGGATGGGTGGCGACGGCCAGTACGTGCAGTGCCAGCGAGACGGCGAGACACCAGCCGGCACGGCGGGTGAGCCACTGTCCGATCCCCCGGCCCCTGGCCCGGATTCCCTTCACCGCACCTGCCCCGTCGCGTCCACAGCGCCCGCAGCCTAGCCCAGCGCGTACCCCGCCGGCCCGCGGCCACGCGGAGCACCGCGCCAATCGCCCCTTTTCCGGCACCGGTTGGTGTGACCGCCCCGCCCCGGCTCCGGTTGGCGGGATCGCGCCGCCGGAAGCGTCCACCGCCCCTTCACAGGCAACCCACAGCCTTCACCCCCCGTCCTCCGGGGCGCGAGGGGCCCCCGTGACCGAGGAGGCTCCCGCGCTCGTGTGCAGGAGGAAGCCCGTGTTCCGAGGAGGGGACCATTGATCCGTGCCCGGCGAATAGGGGTCACCGCCGTGGCGGTGCTCGCCATGGCGGGGGCGGCGCCCGCAGCGGCGCAGGCCCAACAGCCGCCCGGCCAGCGGCCGTCAGCAGTGGCGGCCGACAGCGAGGGCGGCCTCCCACCCGGCTGGAGCGTGACGGGGAAGGGGCCCGGCCGCGAACTGGTGTGGCGGTCGGGCAGACCGGTGCCCATGGGGGACGCGCGGGTGGAGTTCTACACCGGGAGCCGCCTGCTCGGCCGGCCGCTGCCCGCGGCGGACGGCCGCACCTTCCGGCTCGCCCTCGGCCAGGCGCGCGCCGCCGATCTGCAGAGCCTTCAGGTCCGCGCCTCCGGGAAGCGGTTGGACGCACCCGGCGCGACGGCGCGGACACCCGGACGCGGCGCACTGGCCGCGGACCGGCCGCCCGCACAGCTGCCGGCGAACGCCGTCGACCCCGGCAGGCCGGGCCCGTACCGCACCGCCACCGGTGAGTACACCCTCGACTCCGTCCGCCTGCCCGGCTTCCGGGCCCCCGTCGAGATGCGCGCCGTCGTGGTCGCCCCCAAGGGCGCGACGGGCCGCCGTCCGCTGGCGCTGTTCCTGCACGGCCGCCACGGCACCTGCTACAAACCGCACAGCGAGGACGTGACCGGCGACTGGCCCTGCCCGTCGGGCACCGGACCGATCCCCAGCTACCGCGGTTACCTGCAGGACCAGCGGCTCCTGGCCTCCCAGGGATATGTGACGGTGTCGGTCTCGGCCAACGGCATCAACGGCCAGGACTTCGCGGCCGAGGACGGCGGCGCACAGGCCCGCTCCTCGCTCGTGCGGCTGCATCTGGCCCACTGGGCCGACTGGGCCGACCACCCGGGCACGGCCCCCGACGCCGTACGCCAAGCGCCGAAGGCGGACCTCTCGCGAGTCCTGCTGGTGGGGCACTCACGCGGCGGCGAGGGCGTCAACCGCGCCGCCATGGACAGCCTCTATCCGCCGCCCGCCGACGAGGACGGCGCGCACGGCCCCGCCCGCTGGCACGTCAGCGGCACCGTACTGATCGGCCCGACCGTCTTCGGCCAGAATCCGGTCGCCGACGTGCCGTCCACGACGATCCTGCCGGGCTGCGACGGCGACGTCTCCGACCTGCAGGGCGAGGTGTACGTCGACGGCACCCGCCAGGTAAGCCGCGGCACCGCACTGCACAGCGCGGTGTACGTGGTCGGCGCCGACCACAACTTCTTCAACACCGAGTGGACCCCGGGCAAGGCCCAGGCACCCGCCGAGGACGACTTCTACGACGACCCCGGCCACCACGACCCCATCTGCTCGCCCCGCGCCCGAACCCGCCTGACGGCCGACCAGCAGCACCGGGCCGGGTCCGTCTACATCGCCGCGGCGGCCCGGCTGTTCCTCGCCGGTGACGACCGGGTGCGCCCGCTGCTGGATGGCTCCGGCTTCCGGGCGCCCTCGGCGGACCCCGCGCGGGTGTTCACGCACGCCGTGGGCGCCGGGCGCACCGGCGGTCTCCTGCCGGACGGGCCGGTCACGGTGACCGGCGGCCGGCTGTGCTCGGCGGTGGACCCCAGGGCGTCCGTCGCCTGTCTCGGCTCCGGCGCGACCGGTGGCTCGCCGCACTTCGCACAGTGGGAGACCGACCGCGAGGCCGGCCGCCGCGCGGTCGCGCTGCGCTGGTCGGCGGCCGGCACCCCGGTGCGCGTACGGCCCGCCGTGCCCGTCTCCCTGAACGGCGCCAAGGACCTCGCCCTGCGCGTGTTCGTACCGCCGAACAGCTCCGGCACCCGGCTGGACGTGTCCCTCACCGACGCCTCCGGCCGCCGGGCCACGCTCGGCCGGGTCCGCGTCGACGGGCTGCCCGGCAGCGAGCGGACCACCTCCTACTGGGCGCGCGAGCTGCGCCTGCCGCTGACCGCCGCCACCCGCGCCGGACTCGACCTGCGCCGTGTCGGCTCCCTGGAGCTGACTCCGCGCACCCGCTCCGGCCAGGCCTGGCTGATGGACGCCTGGGGCTGGCGCCCCGGCACCCCGGCCGTGCGGGCGGCCGCGCTGCCCCGCGTCGACATCGGCCGGCTGACGGTCAAGGAAGGCGACTCGGGCGTACGCACCTACCGGGTGCCGGTCCGGGTGTCCGGGCACGGCAGCGGGCAGGTGCGGCTGTACGTCCTCGACCCGCGCACCGGCCGGGCCAAGGACCGGCTGGTGACGGTGCGGCCGGGCGGGCACGACATCGACGTGCCGGTACGGGTCCAGGGCAACACCCGCTTCGGCCCGGACCTGGCGTACGACATCCTGGTCAAGGCGGTCCGCACCTCGGTGATCGGCTCCTACCGGGGCGGGGTGAGGGTCGAGAACGACGATCCGCGTCCCACGGTCACCGTCACGCCGCTCGCCGACCGGGTCACCGAGGGGCAGCCCCTGAGGTGGCGGGTGAACCTGTCCACGGCCGCCGACACGGACGTCTCGGCGCAGTTCGCCGTGCAGCCCGTCACCGGCGGTCCGGAGCTGTCCACCAAGGACGTCGACGCCAAGTGGCTCAGGGAGACGGCCGGTGAGTCGCCCGACCCGGAGCGGCCGCTCTCCAAGGTCGGGTACCTGACTCTGTGGGCGTCCGTCCCCGCGGGCAGGACGACTGCCGAGGTGTCCGTGCCGACGGTGAAGGACCGGGTCAGGGAGCAGGCCGAGGAGGTCCGCTTCCAGCTGACCGACGACTCCGGCCGGCCGCACGACGGGGGCGCGGTGCTCTCCGGCACGGTGCTCGACGCGTCGTAGCCGCCCCGCCGACCCGGCAGCCGCCCGCGTGGTCCCCCTCGGGGCCGCGCGGCCGGCTGCCGCCGTGCTCGCGCGGCTTCGGCGAACCCGTCAGAGCATGACCCGGATCCCGACCGTCCCCCGCCGGCCCCGGCGCAGCCGGCTGCCCAGCAGGGTGAGGCGGCCGATCAGCCCGTACTTGCGGGCGATGAGACCGCGGTAGCGGTCGCTGGTGTCCGGGTCGCAGACCTCCGCCCGCGCCGCGACCTGCTCGCCGGTCGGGTGGCCGCGCACGTCGCAGGGGCCGACGAGGACGTCGGCGCGGTTGCGGATCCGCCTGACCTTCCAGGAGTCGGCGGCCGTCCACACACCGAGCGCCTCGCCGTCCCGCACCACCCAGACCGGGGTGGCGACCGGCGTGCCGTTCTTGCGGTAGCTGGTGATCAGCACGTACTTGCCGGCCGCGAGCCGCTCCAGCGGGGTGTCGTCCATGCGCGGCAGTGTAGGACGGCCGTGCCTAGTGCTGTGGCCGGAAGCACTAGGCCGGCGTCCGGGGCTGGAGGAGGTTCAGGAAGCGGCGTGCGAAGAGGTAGGCGTCGCCGGGCCAGCGGGCCGACACATAGCTGCCGTCCTGGACGGCGAACGCGTGCGTGTCGTCGGTCCGGGTGCCGCGCCGGGTGAGCTCGCGGGGGCCGCGTGCGAACTGCGTGTCCGGGTCGTCGAGGGCGGCGCGCACCTCGTCCTCGACGTAGGCCGGGTACGTGCGGTAGTAACGGCCCAGGCGCCAGGCGGTGGTCAAGTAGGCCGTGCGTTCCATGTACTTGGGCAGACAGGTCGTCCGCCGGCCGGCCAGCGCGCTGCGGCCCGTGGCGGGGTCCCGGGTGCGGGCGAGGACCAGTACGCCGTGGCAGATCGCGCCGACCGGACGCCCCAGCGCCCAGAAACGGGCGACCTGTCCCCGCAGTTCCGGCGAGCCGAGGTACTGCCGCATGCCGGGCGCGTGGCCGCCCGGCAGGAGCAGCCCGTCGAAGGAGGTGACGTCCAGCTCGGACCAGGCGGCGGTGGCGGAGAACTCCGGTGCCCGGGTGAGCTGTTGGTAGAACAGCCTCGGCTCGTCGGCGGCGCCCAGCTGCCCGAAGAGCACTCCGGTCAGCAGGCGCGGGTCCGCGGCGGGCCGGGTGCCGGCCCGTTCGGTGGCGAGGACGACCTCGTGTCCGGCGTCGGTGAGCAGCCGCCAGGGCACGGCGACCTCGGTGACGTCGAAGTCCCGGTCGGGGACCGGCATCAGCACGCGCATGGGCCCATCATGGCAGCCGGACCATGTGTCCATGACAGTGCGTCGGTACGCCCGGCGGGGACGGTCGGTGCCGCCTCACCCGAGGGCCGCCGCCATCCGCCGTACCGCCTCCGTGACCAGCTCCGGCGAGGTGCCCAGGTTCAGGCGTACGTGTCCGGCGCCGCCCGTGCCGAAGGGGAGGCCGGAGCTGAGCGCGACCCGGCCGCGGTCGAGGAAGACCTGGGCCGGGTCGTCGCCCAGACCGAGGGCGCGGCAGTCCAGCCAGGCGAGGTAGGTGGCCCGGCCGGGGCGGTGGGCGATGCCGGGAAGGTGTTCGGCAAGCAGGCCGGCGAGCAGCCGGCGGTTGCCGTCGAGGCCGGCCAGCAGGGCGTCCAGCCAGGGAATGCCGTCGCGCAGCGCGGCGGTGTGGGCGATCACGCCCACGTGGCTCGCACCGTCGGCGACCTCCTCGGGCAGCCGGGCCAGGTCGTCGGCGGCCCCGGGACCCGCGACGGCGAGGGCGGCCTTGAGGCCCGGCAGGTTCCAGCCCTTGGACGCCGACATCAGCGACAGGCCCCGCTCCCCGCCCGGCACGCTGAGGTAGGGCACGAAGCGCGCGCCGCCGGCGAGGAGCGGGGCGTGGATCTCGTCGGCGACGACCCGCACGCCGTACCGGTCGGCCAGGGCGGCCACGGCGGTGAGTTCACCGGCGGTGTGCACGGTGCCGGTCGGGTTCTGCGGGCTGCACAGCAGGTAGGCGGCGCGCCGGCCGCCCGCGACGGCGCCTTCGAACGCCTCCTGGAGCGCACCGGGATCCAGGCGCCCGTCCGCGCCGAGCGGGGCCTGAACGACGCGCCGGTCCATGTGCGTCACGAACTGGAAGAACGGCGGATACACCGGCGGGCTGACGACCACCGGGTCCCCGGGCCCGGTCACCAGCTTGAGCATCTCCACGACGCCCAGCATCACGTCGGGCACGAGCGCGGTGCGCTCCACCGCGAGTCCGTCCCAGCCCCACCGCTTGTCCGCGAAGGCGGCCAGCGCCTCGGCGTAGGCGGTGCCCGCAGCGTAACCGGTGTCCCCGAGCGCCAGCGCGTCCGTGACCGCGCGGACCACGGGTTCGGCCAGCGGCACGTCCATCTCGGCCACCCACAGCGGCAGCACGTCGGCCGGGTAGGTGCGCCACTTCTGGCTCGTACGGCGCCGCAGGTCGTCGAGGGTGAGGATGCGCAGGGGACTGGGTTCACCGGACGTGTCGTGCGGGATCCTGTTCATGGCCAAAAGATAGGGGGCTCGTCGTGTGACCTGGAACGACGGGGGCGGGCCGACGCGGCGGACGGCACGGGGCCGGACACCGAAGGCCGATCGCCGGCATCACCCGCGAGGTCGCCTCGGACGAGCAGGTTCCCCGGTCGGCTCCGCCGCCCGCGCCACCTGTCGACCGCACCGGGCGACCACACCGGGCCGAAAGAAGATCACCCGGGTGCTGAACACGGCCGGGCCGCGCCACGTATGGAGGAAGGGCGCTCAAGGACCGGAGGGCCCGGCGGTGTTGAGACCGTGTGTTCGGGTTCGGGAGCCACGCATGAGGCACGCACGACGACGGGTCGTCCGGCGAGTGACACGGCTGACGGCCGTGGCGGGACTCCTCCTGGGAGGGGCGATGGTCACGCAGGCGGCGATGGCCAGTGAGACTCCCCGCGCCTCCGCCGCCCTGCGCAGCGCGACGCAGCCGGCCGCCGGGCCCGGTGCCGGGCTGGTGGCGCGGCTCGGCGCGGCTCGGACGGCGGGCAGCTGGATCGGCTCCGACGGGCGTACGGTCGTGGCCGTGACCGACGGGCAGGCGGCCGCCGAGGTACGGCGGGCGGGTGCCGAGGCCAAGGTCGTGCGGCACAGCATGGACGAGCTGAAGGCGGCCACGGCGACCCTGCGCGCGGCGCCCCGGGTGGCGGGCACTGCCTGGGTGATGGACTACCGCACCAACCGGGTGACGGTCGAGGCCGACAGCACCGTCTCCGCCGGCGACTGGGCCCGGATGACCAAGGTCGCCGACGGCATCGGCAGCTTCGTGCGCATGGAGCGCACCCAGGGCACGTTCACCACCCGGCTGAACGGGGCGCAGCCCATTCTGTCGACCGGCGGCCGCTGCTCGGCCGGCTTCAACGTGACCAACGGGCGCAGCGACTTCATCCTCACCGCCGGGCACTGCGGACCGACCGGTTCCATCTGGTTCGCGGACAACCAGGGCAACCAGCAGCTGGGCAAGACGGTCGGCGGGGCCTTCCCGGGCAATGACTTCTCGCTGGTGCAGTACGCCTCCGGGAGCGCCGGGCAGGGCGCCGACGTGGTGGCGATCGGCGGCGGCAACGGCGTACGGATCACGGGTGCGGCCGATCCGGCCGTGGGGCAGCGGGTGTTCCGCAGCGGCTCCACGAGCGGCCTGCACGACGGCGAGGTGACCGGCCTGAACGCGACCGTGAACTATCCCGAGGGCACCGTCACCGGCCTGATCCAGACCACGGTGTGCGCCGAGCCGGGCGACAGCGGCGGGCCGCTGTTCTCCGAGGGGATCGCGCTCGGGGTGACGTCGGGCGGCAGCGGCGACTGCAAGACCGGCGGTACGACCTTCTTCCAGCCGGTGACCAAGGCGCTGACCGCGCTGGGCGTGAAGCTGATCGTGTCGGCGCCGCAGCAGGGCGCCGGGCAGAGCGGAGTGCCCTCCGGCGCCCCGTCCGCCGCTGCGACCCACAGCGCCATCGCGCCCGGGGCCGTGTCGCCGGGGTCGTCGGCGCCGGTGACGGGCGGCACGGACGCCACCACTCTGCTGGCCCGGCTGTCCGACCCGCACAACGTCGGTCCCGGTCTGCTCGTCATCGCCGGCAGCCTGATCGCGCTGGTCGCCACCCGCTGGATTCGCGCGGAGCAGGATCGCAAGGCGTACCAGCGGCAGTACTCGGCGACGTGGAGCTGACCGGCGGCGCCACGGCCGGTCGCGGAGGCCGGTGAGGTCGCGGAGGCCGGTGTGAGAAGGGCACCCATGGACTCATGGGTGCCCGGGGACGGTGGTCCGATGTCCGGCCGCGGCCGGAGAGGAGGGGCGGTTCAGGCCGCCCTGACCGGGTGCGGAGCGGCCGCGGCCCACTCCATGACGAGGCGCTGGTACTCCTCGCGCTGTTCGGTGGTCAGTGTCCCGCCCGACCGGCGCCACAGGGCCCGGATCTCCTCGTTGACCTCCGCGGCCGATCGCTCGGAGAGGGGTTCAACAGTGGTGGACATGTCGTGAAGCATATGCCGAGCAACGTGAAGGCGTTGTGAATAAACACTGTCCGATATGGACATATCGGACAGTGTTACTCATCACGTCAATTGGGCAGCGCTGATCAGGGAGTTCACCCCTCGGCCACCCCCCGCGCTCAGCGGGATCGGCCACCGTGACTCCCGTCACATCCACCGGCCCGGCCCCACCCTCCCCGGCGAGGAGGGTCCTCCGCGAGGACCTCCGCGCCGGCGCTGTGCTCAGGTGCCCGGCTTGCGGCCGTACACGAACACGTCGTCACCCTTCTTCAGCAGCGACCAGTACTTCCTGGCGTCCGTCGCCGTCATGTTGACGCAGCCGTGCGAGCCCGGCGGGTTCCACATGCTCAGCCCCACCGAGTGGAAGGCCTGACCGCCGTCGAAGAACTGGCTGTAGGGCATCGGCACGTTGTAGATCGTCGAGACGTGGTCGATGTCCCGCCAGTAGATCTTCTTCAGGCCGGTACGGGTCTCGTACCCGTCACGGCCGGTGCGCACCGGCACCGGCCCGTACACCAGGCGGCCGCCGTCCTGTATCCAGCTGAGCTGGAGCGTGAGGTTGACGCAGGCGATACGGCCCTTGTTGACGGGACACCTGCCGTCCTTGTTGGGGTTCTTCCCCACGGCCCTCTGCTTGTTCATCAGGTCCATCACGCCCCAGGTGACGGGGCCCGCGTAGCCGATGGCGGGCGTGATGCCATGCTTGTTCTGGAAGGCCTGGATGGCCCTGCAGTCGGCGGCCGACTGCCGTCCGTCGACCGGCCGCCCGAGGAACTTCTCCACCTGCTTCTGGTACGGCCCCGTCTGCGTCGTGCAGCTCGCCGCCTGCGCCGGCGTGGCGCCGAGCGCGACCGCGAGCGGCGCGACCAGTCCCGTGACGCCTAGTACGACGGCTCCCCGTCTGCCCGTGTTCCTCATGACGGCCCTCCCCGTGGCTGCGGTCCAACGCTCTCGGACAGCTAGACCCCTGCCGGGCGAGGACGGTTGTAAAGCAGCTCACACCGAGACGAAACGGTGACACTGGGGGGGGGGGGGGGGGGGGGGCCGCGGGGGGCGGGGGGGGCGGGGGGGGGGGGGGGGGGGGGGGGGGGGGGGGGGGGGGGGGGGCGGGGGGCGGGGCGGG
>NZ_JBIRST010000029.1:0-81293 GCF_044334385.1 Streptomyces sp. NPDC020801 | reverse complement strand
CCGGACGCGGTCAGTTCCGCGATCTGCTGCAGGGTGGCGCCGATGTCCGACGTACGGGTCGTGGTCATCGACTGCACCGACACCGGGGCGTCTCCACCCACCGCCACGGTGCCGACCCGGATCTGCCGCGACACGCGCCGCTCGGCGATCGGCCGGGCCGGTACCTCGGGTACGCCCAGGGGAATGGCGGTCATGACGTCAGTCCCGGTTTCCGGAGACGGTCTCGCGCATCGCGCGCAGCGACTCCTTCAGCGACCCCATGGTGGCCAGCACGGCGGTGGGCTCGTAGCCGCAGTGCGCCATGCAGTTGGCGCAGCGCGGGTCCTTGCCGCGGCCGTACTTGTCCCAGTCGGTCTCCTCGATGAGTTCGCGGTACGTCGGGACGTATCCGTCGCTCATCAGGTAGCAGGGGCGCTGCCAGCCGAAGAGGGAGTAGTTGGGGATCGCCCACGCGGTGCACGGGAAGTCGACCTTGCCCTCCAGGAAGTCCAGGAAGAGCGGGGAGTGGTTGAGCCGCCAGCGGCGCCGGTTGCCGCCCGCGAAGGCCTTCTTGAACAGCTCCCGGGTCTGCTCCACGCCCAGGAAGTGCTCCTGGTCGGGCGCCTTCTCGTAGGCGTACGCGGGCGAGATCATCATCTCGTCGACCTCGAGGTCGTCGTTGAGGTAGTTGAGCACCTCGATGATGGTCTGCGGGGTGTCGGTGTTGAAGAAGGTGGAGTTGGTGGTCACCCGGAAGCCGCGCCGCTTGGCCTCCTTGATGGCCGCGACCGCCTCGTCGAACACGCCCTCCTTGGCGACCGACTCGTCGTGCCGCTCGCGCAGCCCGTCGATGTGCACGGCGAAGGCGAAGTAGGGGGAGGGCTTGAAGTTGTCCATCTTCTTGCGCAGCAGCATCGCGTTGGTGCAGAGGAAGACGTACTTCCGCTTGGCCACCAGCTGACGCACGATCTCGTCGATCTGCGGGTGCATCAGGGGCTCGCCGCCCGCGATGGACACCATCGGCGCACCGGACTCGAGCACCGCTCCCACGGCCTGCGCGACCGGCATGCGCTGCTTGAGCACACCGGCCGGGTGCTGGATCTTGCCGCACCCCTCGCACTTGAGGTTGCAGGCGAAGAGCGGTTCGAGCTCAACGATCAGCGGGAACTTGTCCCGCCTGCGGAGCTTCTGTTCTGCCAAGTATGTAGCGACCTTGATGGACTGGCGCAGCGGCATGGCCATCTGGCTCACCTCCTGGGGAGCAGCACATTACGGTGCCATTCAAAGAAAGTCGGCAGTACTGAACGAAGGACACGGAAAGCCGATATTCCACCGCGCACCGTGCCGATCCGGACGAGTTCATGTTCTGGTGCGTCCACGACCACCCGGACGGCCGCAACGGGGCGCGCTCCGGCCCGCACGGCACTCAGCAGGGTGGCGGCGGACTCCATGTCGACCGCGATGGCGCCGGTGGCGCGCAGTCCGGACCGTTCGGGGCCGCGGACGACGTGGTCGGAGCCGGTGAGCGGCCCGGTGTGCACGGTGCGCCCGGGCAGGGTGCGGGCGAGTTCCCTGACGAGCAGTTCGGTGCCGACGCAGGTGACGTTTCCGCGCGGGTCCCGGGTCTCCTCGGCGACGACCAGGTCGCCGGGGTGCATGCCCGGGCCGAGTCCCGCGCAGAAGCCCGTGGCGAGCACGGCTGCCCCGTCGAGCGGCGGTTCGGCCAGCACCCTGGTGACGGAGCGTTCCGCCGCCCTGGGGCCCATGCCCGTCCGGACGACGGTGACCGGCCCGCGCGCTTGGTCCCCGGGCACCGGCGCGCCCCTTCCCCGCACGCCGCGATCGCCCATGCGCAGGGCGAGGTGCTCGATGCCGAGCGCGCAGGCGATCAGCAGCGGGGACGGGGCCGGCTGCGCGGCCATCAGCTTCCCTTGGCCTCGGCCAGGGCCTGGCCGGCGGCCGGCTTGCCGGTCCTCGGCCGGTCGGCGAAGGGCTCGCCGTGGACGTACCGGCCGAGCGCGGTGAGCGGGAAGACCTGCCGGTAGAGGTGGTAGTTGATGGAGAAGTCCCAGGGGAAGCCGGTACCGGTGAAGTACGGCTCGTCCCAGGAGCCGTCCTCCCGCTGGGTGGCGGCGAGCCACTGGACGCCCCGCTCGACGGCCTTGGAGTCGCGCTCCCCCGCCGCCAGCAGCGCCATCAGCGCCCACCCGGTCTGCGAGGCGGTGGAGGCGCCCTTCCCGCTCCACTGCTTCACGTCCCGGTAGGAGCGCAGGTCCTCGCCCCAGCCGCCGTCGTCGTTCTGCACCGACTCCAGCCAGGACACCGCGCGGCGGATCGCCGGGTGGGAGCCGGGCAGGCCGGCGGCGGTCAGGGCGGGGACGACCGACCCGGTGCCGTAGAGGTAGTTGACGCCCCAGCGGCCGAACCACGAGCCGTTGGGTTCCTGTTCGGCCAGCAGCCACTCGATGCCCCGCCGGGTGCGCGGGTCGTGGGAGTAGCCCTCCACCGCGAGCATCTCCACTACGTGCGCGGTGACGTCGGCCGACGGCGGGTCGATGACCTCGCCGAAGTCGCAGAACGGCAGGCGGTTGGGGAAGGGGCTGGTGTTGTCGACGTCGAAGGCGCCCCACGCGCCGTTCCTCGACTGCATCCCGAGGTTCCAGCGCACCCCGCGCCCGATGGCCTTGTCCACCCGCTCGGGGTCGTGGTGGCTGACCCGGCGCAGGGCGAGGACGACCTCGGCGGTGTCGTCGATGTCGGGGTAGTTGTCGTTGTGGAACTCGAACGCCCAGCCGCCCGGCGGCAGTCCGGGCCGGCGCACCGACCAGTCGCCGGGGCGCACGATCTGCTCGCCCAGCATCCAGTCGGCGGCCTTCACCAGTTGCGGATGGTCGGCGGGCAGCCCGGCGTCGGCGAGCGCGATGGTGGCCAGGCAGGTGTCCCAGACCGGCGACTGGCAGGCCTCGATCATGCGCGCCCCGTCCTCGCGCCGGACGGCGAAACGGTCCAGCGACTCGAGTCCGGCGCGCATCACCGGATGGTTGAGGTCGTAGCCCATCAGGTGCAGGGCGATGACCGAGTAGACGGCCGGCGGCTGGATGCCGCCCCAGCAGCCGTCGTTCTCCTGCCGCTCGATGATCCAGCGGGCGGCGGTGTTCATCGCGGCCCGGCGCAGCCGCTTCGGGGCGACTTTGCGGAAGGCGTGCAGGGCCTTGTCGATGCGCTGGAAGGCGCCGTCCCAACTCGCCGCCGGCGCGAGGGGCCTGACGGGATTGGGGTGGGCCGGGTCGGTGTGCAGCTCGTCCAGCGGGAAGGGCGCGGGGCGCACCGGGCGCTTGGCGGAGACGATGGTGAGCGGCACGATGGTCTGCCGGGCCCAGCAGCCGAAGTCGTAGATGTTGAGCGGGACCCAGTGGGGGAAGTAGATCAGCTCGGGCGGGAGTTCGGGCAGGTCCTCCCACTTCCACCAGCCGAACAGCGCCAGCCAGATCCGGGTGAAGACGCGGGAGGCGGCGATGCCGCCCCGGGCGCGGATCCAGGCGGAGGCCTTGCGCATGTGCGGTGCGTCCGGTGCGTCGCCGGCCAGCCGGAGGGCGACGTAGGCCTCGACGGTGGTGGACAGTTCGCCCGGTCCGCCGTAGAAGGTGGCCCAGGTGCCGTCCTCGCGCTGTTCACCGCGGATGAAGAGCGCGGCGGCGCGGGTCGTCTCCTCGTCGGGGATGCCCAGGAACTGGCGGAGCAGGAGATCCTCGGCGTCCATCGTGACGTTCGTCTCGAGGTCGCCCTTCCACCAGCCCTCGGCGTCCTGCTTCGCGAGGAGGAAGTCGGTGGCACGCCTGGCGGCGTGTGCGGCGGCTTCTTGTACCCCGGCCGCCACGGGGGTGGTGAGTACGGTTTCGCTGGCCGCGGCAGCGCGGGGCGGCAGGGTGGCCCCGGTGCTTCCGTCGGTCGTCGCTGTCATGGCTTCCCCTTCGTGCAGTCGTGCAAGTCGTGCTGCTGTGGGTCCGCCGTCGGCCGGTGCCTGAAACCCGTGGGGCGCCGGCCGGCGACTACGCGAGGCTGTTTCGGGCGATAACGATCATCTCTTTCGTACGACGACGAAGTCCGCGAGCGCCGCGAACGCGGCCCGGACCTGCCCGGGCATGTCGACGGCGTCGAGGGCTTCGATGGCGATGGTGTGCTGACGGCGCGCCTCCCGGGCCGTCCACTCGCGGCCGCCCGCCTCCTCGATGAGGGCGGCGCGGGCCGCGAACTCCTCCTCGGAGAAGTTCTCGAAGTCGCTGCTCTTGGCGTCGGCGGCGAGGATCTCCCCGAGCCGCCCGGAGGCGTCTCCGCCCGCCGCGAGCGCGGCCACGACCGGCAGCGACTTCTTGCGCTGGCGCAGATCGCTCCAGGTCTGCTTGCCGGTGGCCTCCGGGTCGCCCCAGATGCCGAGGAGGTCGTCGACGGCCTGGAAGGCCAGGCCGAGGTGGTAGCCGTACTTCTCCAGGGCGTCGGCCGTCGCGTCGTCGGCGCCCCCGAGCACCGCGCCGATGGAGCAGGCACAGGCGAGCAGGGCGCCGGTCTTGTTGCCCTCCATCTCCAGGCACTCCTCGACGCTGACGCGGTCGCGGTGCTCGTAGGAGATGTCCTGCGCCTGACCGTCGATCAGGGCGCGGGTGGCGGTGGTCAGCCGGCGGGTGGCGCGGCCGGCCTCGACCGTGCCGAGCTCCAGCAGGACCTCGTTGGCCAGGGCGAACAGCGCGTCGCCGACCAGGATGGCCTGGGCGGGGCCGTGCACCTTCCAGACGGTGTCGCGGTGCCGGCGCTGCTCGTCGCCGTCCATCAGGTCGTCGTGCAGCAGCGAGAAGTTGTGGACCAGTTCCACGGCGACCGCCCCGGGCACACCGGTCTCGGGCGCGGCACCGGTCACCTCGGCGGAGAGCACGGCCAGGGCGGGGCGTACGGCCTTGCCGCCGTCCCCGTGCGCCGGGTTGCCCGCGGCGTCGATCCAGCCGAAGTGGTAGGCGGCGACGGTGTCCATGGGAGGTGCCAGGCGGTCGACGGCCGCCCGCAGTACCGGCGTGGCCAGGGTCCGGCCGCGCTCCAGCAGCGCGGTCACGTCCACCGCGGTCCTTCGAGCGGGCGTCGAGGCCGGGGGCACAGTGGGCACAGTCTCTCCTCTTGTTGCGGTGCCGGAGGTGCGGGGGCCTGCCGCGGGCTGCTGATCGAGCGTCATGCCGCCGCCTCCTCGATGGCGAAGAGGCGACTCGGGCGGGGCCGGCCCAGGGCGCCGAGCGCGGCGTCCGCCGCCCTCACACCACTGCGGACCGCACTCTCCATGGTCGCGGGCCACCCGGTGGCGGTCCACGCTCCGGCCAGGTACAGGCCGGCTGCCTTGGTGCGGGCGCCGGGCCGCAGCCGCCCGACGCCGGGGGTGGGGGCGAACGTCGCCGTGCGCTCCCGGGTCACGAAGAAGTCCGTCACCTCGGCACCGCGGGCCCGGGGCAGCAGGCGCCTCAGTTCGGGCAGGTAGCGCTCGCGCAGCTCGGCCACCGGGGTGTCGATCTCGTCCTGCGCCGCCGACTGGGACAGGGCCAGGTACTGACCGTGCTTCAACCCGGACGCCCCGGTGCGGTCGAAGACCCACTGCACCGGGGTCCCGAGGGCCGCGAAGAAGGGCGCGCGGAGCACGGTGCGGTCGTAGACGACGTGGACGTTGAGGATCGGGGCGGTGTCGATGCGCAGCAGCCGGTCCGGGTCGTCCAGGGCACCCGGCGGCAGCAGGGCGTGGGCCTCGCGCTGGGGTACGGCGAGGACGACCGCGTCGGCCTCGAGCGTCTCGCCGGGAACCTGAACGCTCCAGCCCCCGTTTTCGTTGTTGGAGACGGAGGTGACGCGTGTACGGACCTCGGTACGCACGCCCGCGGAGTCGAGCGCCCTGCGGGCCAGCCGGTCGTGCAGTTCGCCCAGCGGGACGCGGGCCCAGCCGATGTCGGCCGCGCCCGGGTCGGACAGCAGACCGGTCTTGAACACCATCGCGGCGAGCCCCAGCGAGGCGTCGGAGACGACCGCGTTGAGGGTGGCGACCCCGACCAGGTCCCACAGGGCCTCGACGGCACGCGCCGACTGACCGTGCGCGGTCAGCCAGCTGCCGAAGTCCTGTGCGTCCAGGGCCGGATCGGCCAGGTCGAGGCCCTTCAGCGCGAGCGCGGCACGGCCCACGGCGGCCCGCTCGGCCAGCGAGAGATGCGGGTAGGCCGCGAGGCTGCGCCCGAGGTGCAGGGGTACGGGCAGCGGGTCGCGCCGCAGCCTGCCGAGCCGGCGACCCTCGGGCCGGGTGGCGTCGAGAACGGGCACGTCGAGACGGTTCTGCAGCGGAGCCAGCGGTGCGCCGCCGATCCGGTCCAGGAACCAGCGGTAGGCGGTGCAGCAGCGAAGGTACACGTGCTGGCCGTTGTCGACGGCCAGGTCGCCCCGCTGGAAGGAGAAGGCCAGTCCGCCCAGGCGCGGCCGGCCCTCCAGCAGCGTCACGCGGACCTGGGCGTCGGCGAGCGCGAGGGCGGTGGTCAGGCCGGCGAGCCCGCCGCCGATCACGACGACGTGCCGCCCGGCGGGTCCCGGGACGCCGGTGAGCGGTCTCTCCGGCCGCGTGCCGTCGGTCATCGTGCGCCCTCCCCTGTGCGCCCGCCGCGGTGAGCGGGTGCCCCGCGGTCGGCCGTCGCCGTCAGGGACGCCGTCCGGCACCGGAGGGTTGCCCGCCGTTTTTCACCGGTGGAGTCACCGTTGACTGAATTGTCCATCAGGCGCGCCTCCTGACGGTCTGCCGGGTCACGTGCCGGGCGTCGAGGCCGGACAGTCCCCGCACCGCGACGTACGCCTTCTCCCGCCCGGGCAGCGAGACCCGGCCGCGCAGCACGGCCTGAGGGTCGCGCTCGATGCGGTCGAGCAGCCGGCGGTAGATCCCGGCCATGGCGGCGACACACGCGCCGCTGCGCCGGTCCAGCATGGGCAGCAGCCGGTAGCCCTCGGCGAACAGGGCCCGCGCCCGTCGCACCTCGAAGTGCACCAGACCGGCGAAGTCGGAGCCCTCCGGCGGGGTGGAGCCGTGGAATCCGGCAGAGCAGCCGAACTTGGCGAGGTCGTCGGCGGGCAGATACGTACGGCCGCCCTCGGCGTCCTCGCGGACGTCCCGGAGGATGTTGGTCAACTGCAGCGCGAGACCCAGCGTGTCGGCGTACTCGGGGGCGCGCTCGGCGCCACGCGCGCCGCGCTCGGTGCCGAACACGCCGAGCGAGAGCCGGCCGATGGCCCCGGCCACGCACCGGCAGTACACCTTCAGGTCGTCCCAGGTCTCGTACGTCTCGCCGCGAACGTCCTTCAGGACGCCGTCGATGAGTTCGTCCAGGCCGCCGAGCGGGATCGGGAAGGCGCTGGCGGCGTGGGTGAGGGCGACCGCGACGGGGTCGGTGTCGTCGTCCTCGACCGCGCCCTCGCGGACCCGGCCGAGCAGTGCCCGGGTGTCCTCCAGCCGGGTGATCTTGACGTCGTCCGCCAGCGCCCCGTCGCCGATGTCGTCGACGCGCCGGGAGAACGCGTACAGCGCCGACATCGCGCGGCGCTTGGGCGCCGGCAGCAGTCTGATGCCGTAGGCGAAGTTGCGTGCCTGCTGTCCGGTGACGGCCTCGCAGTAGCTGTAGGCGGCGAGTACCGGTGCGGCCACGTGCTGTTCCGACTCCACGGCCCGGATCACCCCTCTCCTCGCAGAGTCACGCCCACCTCGCGCAGCAACTGGACCTTGCCGGGCTTGGGCGGGCCGGGAAGTACGTCGTAATCGGCGGCGGCGATCGCGCCGATCGCCGCCCTTCCCCCCGCCACGAACCCTGCGAGCAGCAGCTTCAACCTGCCGTGGACGCTACCCACCAGGGGGGCGCCTTCATTCAGCAGAACGCGGGCGCGTTCTGCTTCGTATGCGACCAGTGCGCGCACCGATGCGCCCGCGGTGGGCGTGGCGAGATCCGCCTCCTGGACGTCAAAGCGTTTCATGTCCGTGGCGGGCAGGTAGATGCGGTCGCGTTCGAGGTCCTCCCTGACGTCCTGGAGGTGCTCGACGATCTGCAGGGCGGTGCAGACCGCGTCGGAACGGCGGATCCGCTCGGGGGTCGAGGTGCCGGTGACTGCGAGGACGAGGCGGCCCACGGGGTTGGCGGACAGTTCGCAGTAGGCGAGGAGGTCGTCGTAGGTCTCGTAGCGCGTGACGAGCTGGTCCTGGCGGTTGGCGGCGATCAGGCCGAGGAACGGCGCGGGGGTCAGCGAGCGGCGGCGGACGGTGGGCTGCAGCCGGCGCAGCAGGGGGTGGCGCGGGCTGCCGTCGAAGACCCGGCGCAGATCGGCCTCGAAGGCGTCCAGGAGGACGAAACGGTCCTCCGCCTCGGCGGCCGACACGCCGAGCAGCCGGGCGTCGGCACCGCCGGGGGCCAGATCGCCGTCGCCGATGTCGTCGACGAGGCGGGCGAAGCCGTAGACGGCCATGAGGTCGGCACGCCAGGCCCGGGGCAGGAAGAACGGCGCCACGGGGAAGTTCTCGCCCGCGGCCTTGTCGAGGGTGGCGCGTTCCGGATCACGCGCCGTGCCGGTTCGCGTCATCGTCCGCTGCCCGGCGCGGGGACGGCACATGCTGCGTTGAGCTGGGGAGTTTCCGTAGCCATTGCCGTCACATCTCCCGTTCTACACTGCCGACCCAACACACACTATTTCGGACACGCCGCCCGGCCGTCCGTGGGGCGGCCCGGGCGGAGGATGTCGCGCATTATCTCCCCACTTGCCGCTTTCCGGGACCGGTACAGCTTACGTTGTACAGCGCAGCCGGCTCCGCGGGGGCGTCCCGCACATCACAACAACACACCGATTGGTGTCAAGATTCCTAAGCCCAGCGGTAGTTGACCTTTCCTTTGCAGACGCGGGCCCCGCCGGAGCCAGTTCCGGCGGGGCCTGTGTCGCGCAGGCTACTTGCCCGTGAACTTCTCGTACTCCTTGAGCACCTCTTCGGTGGGGCCGTCCATGCGGAGTTCCCCGCGTTCCAGCCACAGCACCCGGTCGCAGGTGTCACGGATCGACTTGTTGTTGTGGCTGACGAGGAAGACGGTGCCGGCCTCCTTGCGCAGCTCCCGGATGCGGTCCTCGGAGCGCTTCTGGAACTTGCGGTCGCCGGTGGCCAGGGCCTCGTCGATCATGAGGACGTCGTGGTCCTTGGCGGCCGCGATGGAGAAGCGCAGCCGGGCCGCCATGCCGGAGGAGTAGGTGCGCATCGGCAGGGTGATGAAGTCACCCTTCTCGTTGATGCCGGAGAAGTCGACGATGTCCTGGTATCGCGCCTTGATCTCCTCACGCGACATGCCCATGGCCAGCCCGCCCAGGATGACGTTGCGCTCACCGGTGAGGTCGTTCATCAGCGCCGCGTTCACGCCGAGCAGCGAGGGCTGGCCGTCGGTGTAGACCTTGCCCTTCTCGGCGGGCAGCAGGCCGGCGATGGCACGCAGCAGGGTGGACTTGCCGGAGCCGTTGGAGCCGATCAGGCCGATCGCCTCGCCGCGGTAGGCGACGAAGGAGACGCCCCGCACCGCGTGCACCTTGCGCACGCCCCGCTTCGCGTCGTCGGAGCCACGCTTGAGGATGCGGCTGAGGGCGGCGGTGGCACTGCCCTTGCCGGACTTGGCGCCGTTGACCCGGTAGACGATGTGCAGCTCGTCCGCGATGACGGTGGGGACCCGCTCCCCGGCGTGCCGCGCGGCGTCCTGTACGGTGTTCTGCTCAGCCACGGCCGTACCTCTCCTCCGCCTTCCAGAAGTACACGAAGCCGCCGGCGAAGACGGCCACGGCCCAGAAGAGGGCGAGCGCCCAGACGTGCGGCGGGAGGTGCGAGGCACCGTAGCCGTCGATCAGCGCGAACCGGATGAGGTCCATGTAGACCGCGGCGGGGTTGGCCTGCATCAGACGGATGAACCACTCGGGCTTGCCGGCCAGCATGCCGCTGATGGAGAACATCACGCCCGAGGCGTACATCCAGGTGCGCAGCAGGAACGGCATCAGCTGGGCGAGGTCGGGGGTCTTGGCCCCCATCCGGGCCAGGATCAGCGCCAGACCCGTGTTGAACATGAACTGCAGCACCAGCGCCGGGACGATCAGCAGCCAGGCCAGGCTCGGGTAGCTGCCGAAGGCCATCGTCACGACGAACACCACGAGCATCGAGAAGAGCAGCTGCTGGAGCTGCTGCAGCGCGAACGAGATCGGCAGCGAGGCACGCGGGAAGTGCAGTGCGCGCACCAGGCCCAGGTTGCCGGAGATCGCGCGTACGCCCGCCATCACCGAGCTCTGGGTGAAGGTGAACACGAACACCCCGATCACCAGGAACGGGATGTACGTCTCGCGCCCCAGGCCCCGGCCGGCCTTGAGGATCACGCCGAAGATGAAGTAGTACACGGCCGCGTTCAGCAGCGGGGTCGCCACCTGCCACAGCTGGCCGAGCTTGGCCTGGCTGTACTGGGCGGTCAGCTTCGCCTGGGAGAAGGCGATGATGAAGTGGCGGCGGCCCCAGAGCTGGCGGACGTACTCCATGAGCGGAGGCCGGGCGCCACTGACGGACAGCCCGTACTTCGCCGCGAGCTCGGTCGCCGTGAGGCCCTCGCTTGGCGACACGGCCGCGCCGAGGGCGACGCCGCCGTCATGCGTTGTCTCACTCACAAGTGGATACTTTCGTCTTCGGGATGCCCAGCCTGTGCGGATGTACGGGCATGGCACGGGCGCACGGGCCGGGCATGGCCGGTGCTCCCAGGAAACGAGCTTGTCAGATGACCGGTGGCCGGCCCAGTCGGGTGAGCCGCCACACCGTGCGCCACTTCATGGGCCGGCGGGGCCCGCACGATGTGGTCCAGCCCTCCCGGAAGCCCCCGAACCAGGCCTTCAGCGCCGGGCGCGAGGGACGGCGGGCGAGGGTGAGCAGCAGCCAGACCCCGAGGTAGACCGGGACCAGGAGGGCGGGGAGGTTCCGGCGGGCCAGCCAGACCCGGTTGCGGGCGACCATGCGGTGGTACACCGCGTGCCGCGAGGGCGCGGTCGTCGGGTGGTACAGCACCATGTCGGACCGGTAGTCGATCATCCAGCCCGCGTCGAGGGCCCGCCATGCCAGGTCGGTTTCCTCGTGCGCGTAGAAGAATTCCTCCGGCAGGCCGCCGACTTCCGCGAAGACGCGGGTACGGACCGCGTTGGCCCCGCCGAGGAAGGTGGTGACCCGGGAGGAGCGCATCGGGTCGGAGGCGCGCAGCCGCGGCACGTGGCGGCGCTGGGTCTCACCGGTGTCCGGGTCGGCGATACGGAAACTGATGATGCCGAGCTCGTCGTCGGCCGCGAACGCCTGGCGGCACAGCTCGGCGGTGTCGTGGCGGGCCAGGAGCCCGTCGTCGTCGAGGAAGAGCAGTACGTCGACTTCGCGGCCGCCCGGCCCGAAGGCCTCGATCCCGACGTTGCGGCCCCCGGGGATGCCGAGGTTCTCGGGCAGCTCGACGGTCCTGACGCCCTCGGGGACGTCCGGGACGGGCGAGCCGTTGCCGACGACGACCACCTCGACGCGGTCGCCGTGCTGCCCCGCGACCGAGTCGAGCAGCGCGCGGAGCTCGTCGGGGCGGTTGCCCATGGTGATGATCACCGCGCCGACCTTCGGCGAAGACGTCACGGAACTCACCGCAGCCTGCTCGAGGCGAGGACGGACACCAGGTGCAGCAGCGTCTGCAGGAGCGCGATGGCGGCGAGGACCGCGGTACCGAGCCGGGTGAAGAACAGGTCGCCCCTGATCTGATCGGCGATCGCCAGGACCAGGATCAGCAAAGACGCCTCGATGCCGAGGATCAGCCGGTGGAACTTGAGCGCCGCGGCCGCCCTGCGGGCCAGCGCCATGCCGGAGGAGCGCGGCTCGGACGCGGCCTCCTTCACCGGCGGCAGCCCGCCCTGGTGACGGGCGACACCGACGAGGTCGGTCTCGGCCTTGATCAGGATCGCGCCGAGGGCGGCCAGGGTGCCCAGGAAGGCCCAGAGCCAGTCGATCCGCCCCTGACCCCACGGGTCGGCGGCGCGCAGGCCGAGGCCGACGAGGACCGCGGCGTCGGTCAGGTAGGCGCCGACCCGGTCCAGGTAGACCCCGCCGAGCGAGTACTGCTGCTTCCAGCGCGCGACCTCGCCGTCGACGCAGTCCAGCAGCAGGTACAGCTGGACCATCACCACGCCGAGCACCGCGCCCGCGATCCCGGGCACCAGCAGGGCCGGGGCCGCCAGTACGCCGCACACGGTCATCAGGTAGGTGAGCTGGTTGGGCGTGATCCTGGTGCCCACCACATAGCGGTCGATCCGCAGGGACACCTCGCGCATGTAGAGGCGCCCCGCCCAGTGCTCGCCGCTGCGCCGGTCCTTGACCCCCGCGGGGTGGACGACCGGTCTCAGTTCAGCTACCGATGGTCTTGACATAGTCGAGGTAGGAGTCCTTGATCTGTTCGGTCTTGAGGTCGAGGTGTTCGAGGATCGTGTAGCGGCCGGGCCGGGTCTCCGGGGCGAACGCCACGGCCCGGACGAACTCGTCCACCGTGAAGCCGATCTCCTCCGGCAGCACCGGCAGCCCGTGCCGACGCAGCACCTCGGCCATGAAGGCCGACTCCTCGTGGGCCCCGCGCAGGTGCATCGCGAAGGCCGCGCCCAGCCCGCACTGCTCGCCGTGGCTCGCGGCGCGCTTGGGGAAGAGCAGGTCGAAGGCGTGGTTGATCTCGTGGCAGGAGCCCGAGGCGGGGCGCGAGTCGCCCGAGATGGACATCGCGACACCGGTCAGGACCAGCGCCTCGGCCAGCACCTGCAGGAAACCGTTGTCACCGATGCCACCGGGGTGCCTGAGCACCGCCTCGCCTGCCTGCCGGGCCATGGCGGCGGCCAGGCCGTCGATCTTCTCGCCGTTGACGCGGGCCGCGAGCTCCCAGTCCGCGATCGCGTTGATGTTGGAGATCGCGTCACCGATGCCCGCGCGGACGAAGCGGGCCGGGGCCTCGCGGATCACGTCCAGATCGATGACGACGGCGATCGGGTTCGGCACTCCGTACGAGCCGCGGCCCGCGTCGTTGTCGAGGGTGGCCACCGGGGAGCACAGGCCGTCGTGCGCGAGGTTCGTGGGCACGGCGACCAGGGGCAGGCCGACACGTGCCGCGGCGAACTTGGCACAATCGATGATCTTGCCGCCGCCCAGGCCCACCACCGCGTCGTAGCGGCCGGACTTCATCTCGCCGGCGAGGCGGATCGCGTCGTCGAGGGTGCCGCCGCCCACCTCGAACCAGGTGGCACCCGGCAGTGAGGGGGCGATCCGCTCGCGCAGCCGCGCGCCGGAGCCGCCGCTGACCGCGACGGCCAGCCGCCCGGAGTGCGAGATCCGCTCGTCCGCGAGGACGCTCGCCAGATCGTCCAGCGCTCCGGCGCGGATGTCGACGACGACCGGCGACGGAATGAGCCGGGTCAGTACTGGCACGCGATCTCCCGCCCCCGGGCCAGGTCGTCGTGGTTGTCGATCTCGACCCACTTGACGTCGCCGATCGGCGCCACGTCGATCTTGAAGCCCCGGTCGACGAGCTCCTGGTAGCCGTCCTCGTAGTACAGCTGCGGGTCCCGCTCGAAGGTGGTCTTCAGCGCGTCGGCCAGCTCCTCGGCCGCCTCGCCCTCGATGAGGGTGACACCGATGTACTCGCCGGTCGCCTCGGCCGGGTCCATCAGCTTCGTGATCCGCTGCACGCCCTTGTCCGGGTCGACGACGACCTTCATCTCCTCGTCGGCGAGCTTCTTCACCGTGTCGAGGGCGAGGATGATCCTCCTGCCCTCGCCGCGGGCGGCGAGCAGGGTCTTCTCGACGGAGACCGGGTGGACGGTGTCGCCGTTGGCGAGGATCACACCGTCCTTCAGCGCGTCACGGCCGCACCACAGGGAGTAGGCGTTGTTCCACTCCTCGGCCTTGTCGTTGTCGATCAGGGTCAGCTTCAGGCCGTACTTCTGCTCCAGGGCGGCCTTGCGCTCGTAGACGGCCTCCTTGCGGTAGCCGACGATGATGCCGACCTCGGTCAGGCCCACCTCGGCGAAGTTGCCGAGCGTGAGGTCGAGCACCGTCAGGCTGTCCTCCGCACCCTCGGGCCCCACCGGCACCAGCGCCTTGGGCAGGGTGTCGGTGTAGGGGCGCAGACGCCGTCCGGCGCCGGCCGCCAGCACGAGGCCGATCATGCGGGTTCTCCTTCGTCGTGTACGGCGGGTGCGCCTCTCAGATGAGAGGCGACCCAGAAGCGGATGCTCTCGGTGAGCACCACGAGGGCGACGCCCACGGCGAGGACCGTGAGCGCGGCCGTGAACTGAGCGGCGGTGAGCAGGGAGGCCAGCACGGTGACGAGCAGCGTCCGCCCTTCCTGCCCCCCGATGGCGCGCACCAGCCAGGCCGGCGGCGCTCCGGCGTTGCCGCGGATGCGGTACACCGTGTCGTAGTGATGGTAGGCGACGGCGGCCACCAGGCCGAAAGCCGCTGGAAGGGCTCCGTTCGCATCGGCCGCCGCGGCCAGGGCGAGGACGGTGCCGTATTCGGCGGCACGGAAGACCGGGGGGACCAGCCAGTCCAGGGCGCCCTTGAGCGGGCGGGCGACGGCGAGAGCCGAGGTGAGCACGTAGAACAGGGCGCCGAGGACCGGCCGGACGCCGCCGAAGCCGGTCAGGGCGGAGGTGGCGAGGACTGCGAGGGCGCCGAGCAGGGCGACGGCCGGGACGGCGATACCGGGGAGCCGGCGTGCGCCCTTCCGGGCCGGGCCGGCCAGGGCCTGGGTGAGCGGTCCGCTGTCGGCGAGGTCCCCCAGCGCCTGCGCGGCCCGGTCGGTGCTCCCCCAGTGCTTGACGCCTGGGGGGACCCCCACCGCCTTCCGGGTCACCGAGCGCAGCACACGGCCCGCGGTGGTGTACGTGGCGGCGAAGGCGCAGCCGATGAGCAGGGCGTAGAAGGTGGTACGGGGGGTGGTGGCCGCCGTGAGCACGGCGATCATGGCCCAGCGCTCGCCGATGGGCAGGACGATCATCCGGCGCAGCCAGACCGTCCAGCCGACGCTGTCCAGCCTGTTGGACAGGGCGGCGGTGGGGCTGGTGTTGGCGGTGGCGGCCGTATCCCCGACGTTCGCCTCGTTGAAGGAGAAGTCGACGACGTGCCGGCAGGTCTGCAGGACCATGGCGCCCAGCGCGAGGGCCCATACGTCGTCACCGCCGCGCGCGGCGCCGAGGGCGAGTCCGGCGTAGTAGGCGTACTCCTTGGCCCGGTCGAAGGTGGCGTCCAGCCAGGCGCCGAGCGTGGAGTACTGCAGCGAGTAGCGGGCGAGCTGGCCGTCGGTGCAGTCCAGCACGAACGAGGCGATGAGCAGCACGCCGGCGGCGACGAAGCCGCCGCGGGTGCCGGTGGCGGCACAGCCGGCCGCTATGAGGGCGGTGAGCAGGGAGGCGGTGGTGACCTGGTTGGGGGTCAGGCCACGGCGGGCGCACCAGCGGGCCAGGTAGCGCGAGTACGGGCTGATGAAGAAGGTGGTGAAGAAGCCGTCGCGGGCCTTGACGGCCGACTTCAGGCGGATCGCCTCGTCGTCGACGGCGGCGACGGCCTGGCGTGCCTCGTTGCGGGCCTGGGGGTCGCCGGGGACTGCGGCAACGAGGCTGCCGAGCTCGGGGCGGTGAACGCCGGCGCCGTCGGCGTCCAGGGCGGCGACGATCCGGTCGGCGAGGCTGCCGACGGCGATCGCGGTGCCGCCGCCGGCGGAGGTCTCCCGGGCCATCGCACGGGTCAGGGCCTGGCGGCCGTCCGGCTGGGCGGTGACGGCGCCGGGGACGGCGGCTAGCGGGAAGCGGGGGTCGGTCAGACCCAGGCGCAGGGAGTGCACATGGCCGACGAAACGGGCGTCGACGATGGCGACCCTCCGGTCGGCCGGCACCTGGGCGAGGAGGGTCTCGGCGTCGGTGGCGTCGGCCGCGGCCCGCACGTCGAAGCCGAGGGACCGCAGATCGCCCTCGATCGACGATCCGGGGACCGGCTGACCGGTGAGGATGGCGGTCGACAAACCGAACTCACTCCCTGGGTGCCGACGCGTCTGCGCCGGTCATGTGCAAGATGGGGGCGCCGCTTGCCTGTGGCACCCCGGCGGCATGTCGGCAGAGGCTATCGGATGCCGTCGGGCCCGCGTTCACCGCCCGTTCACGGGCCGATCAGCACGGTCTGCTGCAGACTTCGCCGCGATCATCATCGGTGATCCCGGGGCCGGGCCACAAACTCCGTGCCACATCGGGCATTCATCGCATACGCACGCCCCCCGCGCCACGGGGCCGGCCCGGGCCGGACGGCGGGTGGATCCGGTCCGGCCCGCACAGCGGGCGCTTCGGGGCAGGAGTGCGGACGGGGTGGCGGGCGAGACCGGGGCGGGAGCGGGTCGCCGGGCGGCGGTCGCCGGGCGGCGGTGGCGGGGCCGGGCGGGGTCCGGCATAGGGTGGACGACCATGACATGGCTGATCACCGGCGGGGCCGGGTACATCGGGGCACATGTGGCGCGGGCCATGGCCGGGGCCGGGGAACGGGTGGTCGCACTGGACGACCTGTCGGCCGGGCACGCCGCGCGGCTGCCCGAGGACGTGCCGCTGGTCCGCGGGTCGTCGCTGGACGGGGAACTGCTCAAGCGGGTGTTCGCCGAGCACACGGTGACCGGGGTGGTGCACCTGGCCGCGCGCAAGCAGGTCGCCGAGTCCGTCGCACAGCCGACCCGCTACTACCAGGAGAACGTGGGCGGCCTCGCGACCCTGCTCGGCGCGGTGGCCGAGGCCGGGATCGGGCGCTTCCTGTTCTCCTCCTCGGCGGCCGTCTACGGCAACCCCGACGTGAACCTCATCACCGAGGACACCCCGTGTGACCCGGTGAACCCCTACGGCGAGACCAAGCTCGCCGGGGAGTGGCTGGTCCGGGCGGCGGGGCGGGCGCACGGCATCGCGACGGTGTGCCTGCGCTACTTCAACGTGGCCGGCGCCGCCGCTCCCGAACTCGCCGACACCGGCGTCTTCAACATCGTCCCGATGGTCTTCGACCGCCTCACCCGCGACGAGGCCCCGCGGATCTTCGGCGACGACTACCCGACGCCGGACGGCACCTGCATCCGTGACTACATTCACGTCGCCGACCTCGCGGACGCCCATCTGGCGGCGGCCCGCCGGCTGGCCGACGCGGAGGCCGGCGGTGACCTCACCGTGAACATCGGGCGCGGTGAAGGGGTGTCGGTGCGTGAGCTGATCACGGTCATCGGCGAGGTCACCGGCGACCGGCGGGCGCCCCTGGTCGAGGCCCGCCGCCCCGGGGACGCGCCCCGCGCCGTCGCCTCGGCGGAGCGGGCCGCGGCGGAGCTGGGCTGGCGGGCCCGGCGCGGGGTGGAGGAGATGGTTTCCTCGGCATGGCGGGGATGGCAGCTGCATCACGGCGCGTGAACCGGATCGTGCCCTGACCTGCGATTCGTTTACGCAGGTCAGGGCACATGACAACGGTGTTCAGTGCCGCGTTGCCCCATACCCCCCTCCCGTAGTTCACTGTGGTCCCGGGCGGAACAGCGGAACACAGGAGGGCGGTCAGTCACATGGGGGCCGGTCACGACCACGGGCACGCGCACGGCGTCGCCGCAACCGGTACGGCGGCGGCAGCACACCGCGGCACGCTGCGTGTCGCGCTGTCGATCACGCTGGGCGTGATGGTGGTGGAGATCGTCGGCGGTGTGCTCGCGGACTCGCTCGCGCTGGTCGCGGACGCCGCCCACATGGCGACGGACGCCGTGGGCCTGGGCATGTCGCTGCTCGCCATCCACTTCGCGAACCGCCCGCCGAGCCGCAACCGCACCTTCGGCCTGGCCCGCGCCGAGATCCTCGCCGCGCTCGCCAACTGCCTGCTGCTGCTCGGCGTCGGCGGCTACGTGCTCTACGAGGCCGTCCAGCGTTTCTTCACACCCGCCGACACCCAGGGCGGACTGATGATCTGGTTCGGTCTGGTCGGCCTGGTCGCGAACTCGGTCTCCCTGACGCTGCTGATGCGCGGCCAGAAGGAGAGCCTGAACGTGCGCGGCGCCTTCCTCGAGGTGGCAGCGGACGCGCTCGGCTCGCTGGCGGTCATGATCTCGGCCGCGGTCATCCTGCTCACCGGCTGGCAGGCCGCCGACCCGATCGCCTCACTCGTCATCGGTGTGATGATCGTGCCGCGTACCGTCAGGCTGCTGCGCGAGACCCTCGAGGTGCTGCTCGAGGCGGCCCCGAAGAACGTCGACATGGGCGAGGTGCGGGCGCACATCCTGGCGCTGGACGGTGTGGAGGACGTGCACGACCTGCACGCCTGGACGATCACCTCCGGCATGCCGGTTCTCTCCGCGCACGTGGTGGTGAGCTCCGAGGTGCTGAGCGCCATCGGCCACGAGAAGCTGCTGCACGAGCTGCAGGGCTGCCTCGGCGACCACTTCGACGTCGAGCACTGCACCTTCCAGCTGGAGCCGGGCGGACACGCCGAGCACGAAGCCCGCCTGTGCCACTGAGCCACCCGTGCCACTGAAACGTCCGTCCCGCTGGACCGCGTGCCGCTGAGGCCGCCCTGCGTCCGGCTCCCGGCGCGCGCGGCGCCCGCGCCGGAACGCATCGGTCCGGCGCGCGCCCGCGTCCTCCCCGTCGGGGAGGACGGGCGGTTCCGGGTCCGCCCCGCCGGGCACGATCATCCAGCGGGTCTCACCTGCCGTACCGGACCGGTGACGGCCGCGGCGCGGGACATGCGGGTGTGCCGGGAAGTGCCGGGAGTGCCGGTTTCGTACGGCAGACTTGGGGCTCGAGGACCGATGTGAAGGATGGGTATGCCGATCACACCTGCCACCGCGACGCACAGCTCGTCGAACGGCACCGCGGACGCGATTTTGCTGGAACTGGTCGACGAGAGCGGCGTGGCGATCGGCACCGCGGAGAAGCTCGCCGCCCACCAGCCGCCCGGACAGCTGCACCGCGCCTTCTCCGTGTTCCTCTTCGACGAGCGCGGCCGGCTGCTGCTGCAGCAGCGGGCGCTGGGCAAGTACCACTCCCCCGGTGTGTGGTCCAACAGTTGCTGCGGCCATCCCTACCCCGCTGAGGCGCCCTTCGCGGCTGCGGCCCGGCGGACGTACGAGGAGCTCGGGGTCTCCCCCTCGCTGCTCGCGGAGGCGGGCACCGTCCGCTACAACCACCCGGACCCGGCCTCGGGCCTGGTGGAGCAGGAGTACAACCATCTCTTCGTCGGCCTGGTGCAGTCCCCCCTGCGGCCGGACCCGGAGGAGATCGGCGACACGGCGTTCGTGACGCCCGCCGAGCTGGCGGAGCGGCACGCCAAGGACACCTTCTCCTCCTGGTTCCCGACCGTGCTGGACGCGGCGCGTCCCGCGATCCGGGAGCTGACGGGCGCCGCCGGCTGGTGAAGCGCGGCCGGCGGGTGCCGCACGACCGGGTGTCGTACACCTGCGGTCCGGTCCGCCCGGCTACCGGGCGGGTTTGAGTGGCAGGGCGGCCCAGATCACCTTGCCGCCGCCGGCCGTGTGCTCCACGTCGCACACCCCGCCCGCCTCCCGGGCGATCTCGCGGACCAGCAGCAGTCCGCGCCCGCCGGTCCGCCCGTGGTCGGCCTCCAGCGCGGTCGGGCGGTAGGGATGGTTGTCCTCCACGGACACCCGCACCCACTCGGCGCCGACGGCGACCTCCACGGCGAGCATCGGCGACAGCAGCGCCGCGTGCCGTACGGCGTTCGTGACCAGCTCGGACACGATGAGCAGCAGCCCGTGGACCAGGTCGTCCGAGGCCGGCACTCCCTGGCGCAGCAGCAGGTCCCGTACGGCGTGCCGGGCCTGCGGGACCGAGGCGTCGACGGCGGGTGCGGTGAACCGCCAGACCCCCTCGTACGGCAGTGGATCGGGCAGCCCGTCCGCCAGGGGTACCCCCGCGCCGCCTTCTGGACGCGGGTCGTGCCCGCGCCCGTGGTTGTCCATCGTCGGGTCGCCACCCTCGCGCTCGATTGTCACCACACGTCGAGTGTTGGTAACGCACCACTGCACCCCCAAGACCTGAACACAAGTCAGCTGATTTCGAGCGCCTTCCGACCGGCTGGGCCCGAGTTGGTCAAGAAGAGGACCGTTCCTGCCCGGTCCGCGCCGACTTCTCGAACTATTCGGGTTGTACGGTCCGCGGGTCCCTTTCGGCCGTCCGGCCGGTGACCATGCCGCTCGGCAGGGCCGATAGCATCCGGCGCATGGAGCCGCAACTGCTGCACGACGTCACCGACGCGGTCGCCACCGTCGTCGTCCACCACCCGGCCAAGCGCAACGCCATGACGGCCGCGATGTGGCGGGCGCTGCCCACGTTGCTGGACGGCCTCGCGGCCGATCCGGGCGTGCGGGCGCTGGTGCTGACCGGCGCGGACGGCACGTTCTGCGCGGGTGCCGACATCTCCACGCTGCGCGACTCGCCGCAGGAGGCGCAGCGCCTGGCGGTGCGCGCCGAGGAGGCGCTCGCCGCGTTCCCCAAGCCGACCCTGGCGGCGGTGCGCGGGCACTGTGTGGGCGGCGGCGCCCAGCTCGCGGCGGCCTGCGATCTGCGGTTCGCGGAGGCGGGGGCACTGTTCGGGGTGACGCCCGCCAAGCTCGGGATCGTCTATCCCGCCTCCTCCACCCGGCGGTTGGTGTCCCTGGTGGGTCCGGCCACCGCCAAGTACCTGCTCTTCTCGGGCGAGCTGATCGATGCGGAGCGGGCGCTGCGCACCGGCCTGGTCGACGAGGTGCTGCCGGAGGGCGAACTGGCCAAGCGCGTCGCGGAGTTCACCCGGGTCCTGGTGGCGCGTTCGCAGCTGACGCAGGCCGCGGCGAAGGAGTTCGCGGACGGCCGCACCGACCGCGACGCCCACTGGGCCGGGCAGGCGCGCGGCAGCGGTGACACCGCGGAGGGGGTCGCCGCGTTCCTGGAGCGCAGGGCGCCGCGGTTCTCGTACAGCGTGTCCACCGGAGGATGAAGCGGCTGCGGGCGCGGAGGGCGCCGACCGGGTGCGCGGGCGCCCTCTGAGGGGACCCGGCGGCGTAGGGCGGCCGCGGGTCGCGCTTCGTGGCCGCCTGCCCGGGACTTGCTGTGACTGGGCGAGACGGGTGACACGGAGGTGGGGCGGAGAACTCGCGCCAAGCGCCGAATGGCCGCGCTCTCGACGGCGTCACCGCTTCGGGAGGGGGCCTGTCCGTCCCCAACGGACAACAAAGGCAAGGAGAACACCCACTCCTTGCCACTTTCAACTTATAGCGCGCGGGGGGCCTTGCGGCAAGGCCCGGGTCGTGCCGCAGAATGCTCGGCCAAGGCCAGAGCCTGCGGAAACGGCAGATTCTTCCAGTCGCGTCGAATGGGTGTCCTGATGATTGACGTGATCGTGGTCGGCGGCGGACCGACCGGCTTGATGCTGGCCGGCGAGCTTCGGCTGCACGGCGTGCACGTGCTCGTGCTGGAGAAGCTGACCGAACCGACCGGGCAGTCCCGCGGGCGCGGCCTGCACGCGCGCAGCGTCGAGATGATGGACCAGCGCGGCCTGCTGGACCGGTTCCTCGCCGTCAGTGAGAAGTTCCAGGTCGGCGGTTTCTTCGGCGGCATCCACAAGCCGTGGCCGGACCGGCTGGACACGGCGCACCCGTACGGCCTCTCCACCCTGCAGCCGGTCACCGAGCGGCTGCTCGACGAGCGGGCCCTCGAACTCGGTGCCGAGATCCGGCGCGGTTGCGAAGTGGTCGGGCTGAGCCAGTCCGATGACGCGGCCGCGGCCGGGGTGACCGTCGAGCTGGCGGACGGCACGCAACTGCGCTCGCGCTACCTCGTCGGGTGCGACGGCGGCCGCAGTGCGGTGCGCAGGGAGCTCGGCGTCGGCTTCCCCGGTGAGCCCGCCAAGGTCGAGACGCTGCTGGGCGACATGGAGATGAGCGAGGATCCGGCGACGGTCGCAGCCGTCGTCGCGGAAGTCCGCAAGACCCAACTGCGGTTCGGCACCATCCCCAACGGGGACGGGACGTACCGCATCGTCGTGCCCGCCGACGGGGTGGCCGAGGACCGTGCGACCGCGCCGACCCTGGAGGAGTTCAAGCAGCAGCTGCGGGTGTTCGCGGGCACGGACTTCGGCGTGCACTCGCCGCGCTGGCTCTCCCGGTTCGGCGACGCCACCCGGCAGGCCGAGCGCTACCGGGTCGGCCGGGTGCTGCTGGCCGGCGACGCGGCGCACATCCACCCCCCGACCGGCGGGCAGGGGCTCAACCTCGGTGTGCAGGACGCGTTCAACCTCGGCTGGAAGCTGGCCGCCGCGGTCAACGGCTGGGCACCGGAGGGGCTGCTGGACAGCTACCACACCGAACGGCACCCGGTGGGCGCCCGCGTGCTGGACAACACCCGCGCGCAGATCACGCTGCTGGGCACCGATCCGGGTGCGACCGCGCTGCGGGAGCTGTTCTCGAAGCTGATGGACTTCGAGGAGGTGAACCGCTACGTGACCGGGATGATCACCGCAATCGGGGTCCGCTACGACTTCGGCGAGGGCCATGAACTGCTCGGCCGGCGGATGCGGGACCTGAAGCTGAGGCAGGGGCGCCTCTACGAGCTGATGCACGGCGGCCGCGGACTGCTGCTCGACCAGACCGGCCGGCTCTCGGTGCGGGGCTGGGCGGATCGGGTCGACCACGTCGTCGACGTCAGCGAGGAACTGGACGTGCCCGCGGTGCTGCTGCGGCCGGACGGCCACGTGGCGTGGGTCGGTGCGGATCAGCAGGATCTGCTCAGCCGGCTGCCCGAGTGGTTCGGTGCTGCCGTCGGCTGAGCGCGCGGTCGCGGTTCGACGCGCGGTCGCGGTTCGACGCGCGGTCGCGGTTCGACGCGCGGTCGCGGTTCGACGCGCGGTCGCGGTTCGAAAGGGTGGCATCTGTCCCCGGCGGGGTTCGGTGCGGTCCGGTGCCGTACCTCCGTCCCGCCCGTCACACTCGCCCCGCCGTGTGCCGCCCTGATCCCCGGTTGCCGGTGCGGCCTGCCACAATTGCGGCGCAACCCGAAGTGGAGAAGGCGGTACGGGATCGTGACGACACCCCTCACAGGGTCCATCGAAGGCAGGATCGCCGAGGAGCTCGGCGTACGGGAGCGGCAGGTCAAGGCCGCCGTGGAGCTGCTCGACGGCGGTTCGACGGTGCCCTTCATCGCGCGCTACCGCAAGGAAGCGACCGAGATGCTCGACGACGCGCAGCTGCGCACGATCGAGGAGCGGCTGCGTTATCTGCGGGAGCTGGAGGAGCGGCGGACGGCGATCCTGGAGTCGGTGCGCGAGCAGGGCAAGCTCACCGGGGAACTCGAGGCGCAGATCCGCGGCGCCGAGACCAAGGCGCGGCTGGAGGACGTCTACCTGCCGTACAAGCCGAAGCGGCGGACCAAGGCGCAGATCGCGCGGGAGGCGGGCCTGGAGCCGCTGGCCGAGGGGCTGCTCGGTGACCCGGGCGTCGAGCCGCTCGCCGCGGCGGCCGCCTTCGTGGACGCGGACAAGGGGGTGCCCGATCCGCAGGCCGCGCTCGACGGTGCGCGGGCGATCCTCACCGAGCGGTTCTCGGAGGACGCCGACCTGATCGGAGAGCTGCGCGAGCGCATGTGGGTGCGCGGGCGGCTGGCGGCCAAGGTTCGCGAGGGCAAGGAGGAGGCGGGCGCCAAGTTCGCCGACTACTTCGACTTCACCGAGCCGTTCACCGAGCTGCCCTCGCACCGGATCCTGGCGATGCTGCGCGGCGAGAAGGAGGAGGTCCTGGACCTCGTCCTGGAGCCCGAGGAGCCCACGGACGGCCCGTCGTCGTTCGAGGGCATCGTGGCGCACCGCTTCGGCATCGCCGACCGCGGCCGGCCCGCCGACAAGTGGCTGAAGGACACGGTCCGCTGGGCCTGGCGCACCCGCCTCCTCGTCCACCTGGGCATCGACATGCGCCTCAGGCTGCGTACGGCCGCCGAGGACGAGGCGGTCAACGTGTTCGCGGCCAACCTGCGCGACCTGCTGCTCGCCGCCCCGGCGGGCACCCGCGCGACGCTGGGTCTGGACCCGGGCTTCCGTACCGGTGTGAAGGTGGCCGTGGTCGACGCGACCGGCAAGGCCGTGGCGACCGACGTGATCCATCCCCATGTCCCGGCCAACAAGTGGGACGAGGCGATCGGCAGGCTGGCGCGCCTCGCCAAGGAGCACGAGGTCGAGCTGATCGCCATCGGCAACGGCACGGCCTCCCGCGAGACCGACAGGCTCGCCGGCGAACTGATCACCAGGCACCCGGAGCTGAAGCTCACCAAGGTGATGGTGTCGGAGGCGGGCGCGTCGGTGTACTCGGCGTCCTCCTACGCCTCGCAGGAACTGCCGGGCATGGACGTCTCGTTGCGCGGCGCCGTCTCCATCGCCCGCCGGCTGCAGGACCCGCTGGCCGAGCTGGTGAAGATCGACCCCAAGTCGATCGGTGTCGGCCAGTACCAGCACGACCTGTCCGAGGTGAAGCTGTCCCGCTCGCTGGACGCGGTGGTCGAGGACTGTGTGAACGGCGTGGGCGTGGACGTCAACACCGCGTCCGTACCGCTGCTCACGAGGGTCTCCGGCATCACCTCCGGGCTGGCCGAGAACATCGTGGCGCACCGGGACACCAACGGCCCGTTCACCTCGCGCGGCCAGCTGAAGAACGTCTCGCGGCTCGGTCCGAAGGCCTACGAGCAGTGCGCGGGCTTCCTCAGGATCCGCGGCGGCGACGACCCGCTGGACGCCTCCAGCGTGCACCCCGAGGCGTACCCGGTGGTGCGGCGCATGGTGAAGACCACTGGCCAGGAGGTGGCCTCCCTCGTCGGCAACACGGGCGTGCTGCGTTCCCTGAAGCCGGCCGACTTCGTGGACGACACCTTCGGTCTGCCGACGGTCACCGACATCCTCAAGGAGCTGGAGAAGCCAGGACGCGACCCGCGGCCGGCCTTCCGGACGGCCACCTTCAAGGAGGGCGTGGAGAAGATCTCCGACCTGTCGTCCGGGATGATCCTGGAGGGCGTGGTGACGAATGTGGCGGCCTTCGGCGCGTTCGTGGACGTCGGTGTCCACCAGGACGGTCTGGTGCACGTCTCGGCGATGTCGAGGACGTTCGTGAAGGACCCGCGGGACGTGGTCAAGCCGGGTGACATCGTCAAGGTCAAGGTGCTCGACGTCGACATTCCACGCAAGCGGATCTCGCTGACCCTGCGCCTGGACGACGAGGCGGCGCCGCAGGACCGGCAGGGGCAGGGCGGCGGCGGTGAGCGGCGGCAGCGCGGCGGGCGTCCGCCGCAGCAGCGCCAGGGCCGCGGTGGCGGTGGCGGCGGCGGTGGCGGCTCGCGCCAGGCGCCACCGCCCGCCAACAGCGCCATGGCCGACGCGCTGCGCCGCGCTGGTCTGGTGGACCCGAAGAACGGCCGACGCTGACGACTGCGGGCCCGAACTCGCTGCAGCTGAGGGCGAGTTCGGGCCCGCTCGTCCAATCCGGGCCGTAGAGCCAATCCGGGCCGCAGGAGCCAATCCGGGGCGCCGGCAATCGGTGCCTTCCGGCGGGTCCGGTCAGCGGCCCCTCCGGGCAACCCGCACCGGACGGCCGGTCCGGCCGGCGGCCCGTCCCGTCAATGCGGCCCCTCCGGGCAACCCGCACCGGACGGCCGGTGCGGTCAGCCGCCCGTCCCGCCGGTGCGGGGCCGTCCGGCCGGTTCGACCGTCCGGTCATGGTCCCCGGTACCGGCGGGGCGCTATCGCGGGTGTGGGCCCGGCGGTAGCGCGGAGTGGGGTCGTGGGGCCGGCCCCTGCGGCGACGGCCCCGGCCCGAAGGCGCCCGGTGGCTGTCCGGTCCGCATCACCTGCTCGAGTTCGAGACGTATGGTCGTGGCCGCGTCGCGGACGCGGGCGGGCACGTCACCACGCTCGGCGACGAGTTGGTGGTAGATGGGGGCGTCTTGGAACATGGGCAACCAGGCCTTTCGGTCTGCGGTTTCGCTCCGCTGGGCAACGGTTGCCGAGTGTAGGGCCCCGCGCCCGCACCGGTGACCGCCGATCCGGACCTAGTGCTGTGGCCGGAAAGGTTCGCCGGATAGCCCGCGGCGTCCGGTGCGGTGCATCGCAAGGCGGAGCATCGCCCGCGTACTGGATATGTACTCGGGTGATGCGACAACGCGGTGAGGTGCCGCGCCGGGCGTCGCGAGCCGGTGAACCTCTCCGATCGCAGCGCTAGCGCTCCGTCACCTTGCCGTCGGCGACCTCCAGTTGCCGGGTGACGCGTACCGCGTCGAGCATGCGGCGGTCGTGGGTGACCAGCAGGAGGGTGCCCTCGTAGGAGTCCAGGGCGGACTCCAGCTGCTCGATGGCGGGCAGGTCGAGGTGGTTGGTCGGCTCGTCGAGGACCAGCAGGTTGACGCCTCTGCCCTGGAGGAGGGCGAGCGCCGTCCGGGTGCGCTCGCCCGGGGAGAGGGTCGCCGCGGGGCGCAGGACATGGGCCGCCTTGAGGCCGAACTTGGCGAGCAGGGTGCGGACCTCCGCCGGCTCGGTGTCGGGGACGGCCGTGCAGAAGGCGTCCAGGAGGGTCTCGGGGCCGTGGAACAGTCGGCGGGCCTGGTCGACCTCGCCGACCAGGACGCCGGAGCCCAGCGCCGCGTGTCCGGCGTCCAGGGGGACGCGGCCCAGCAGGGCGGCCAGCAGCGTCGACTTGCCCGCGCCGTTCGCACCGGTGACCGCCACCCGGTCCGCCCAGTCGATCTGCAGGGACACCGGGCCGAGCACGAAGCCGCCGCGCCGTACCTCGGCGTCGCGCAGCGTGGCGACGACGGCGCCCGAGCGCGGGGCCGCCGCGATCTCCATGCGCAGCTCCCACTCCTTGCGGGGCTCCTCGACGACGTCCAGGCGCTCGATCATGCGCTGGGTCTGGCGGGCCTTCGCGGCCTGCTTCTCGCTGGCCTCGCTGCGGAACTTGCGGCCGATCTTGTCGTTGTCGTTGCCCGCCTTGCGCCGGGCGTTCTTCACGCCCTTGTCCATCCAGGCCCGCTGCATCTGCGCCCGGTCCTGGAGGGCGGCCCTCTTGTCGGCGTACTCCTCGTAGGAGCCGCGGGCGTGGCGGCGGGCCACCTCGCGCTCCTCCAGGTAGGCCGCGTAGCCGCCGCCGTAGAGGTTGATCCGGTGCTGGGCGAGGTCGAGTTCGAGGACCTTGGTGACGGTGCGGGTGAGGAACTCGCGGTCGTGGCTGACGACGACGGTTCCGGCGCGCAGCCCGGTGACGAAGCGCTCCAGCCGCTCCAGGCCGGCCAGGTCGAGGTCGTTGGTCGGCTCGTCGAGCAGGAAGACGTCGTAGCGGGACAGCAGCAGCGAGGCGAGGCCGGCGCGGGCCGCCTGGCCGCCGGACAGGGACGTCATGGGCTGGTCGAGACCGACGGCCAGCCCGAGGGAGTCCGCGACCTCCTCGGCGCGCTCGTCGAGGTCTGCGCCGCCGAGGCCGAGCCACCGCTCCAGGCTCAGCGCGTACGCGTCGTCCGCGCCCGGTGCGTCCTCGACGAGCGCCTGAGTGGCCTCGTCCATGGTGCGCTGGGCGGCGGCCACCCCGGTGCGGCGGGCGAGGAACTGGCGGACGGTCTCGCCCGCGCGCCGGTCCGGCTCCTGGGGAAGGTGTCCGACGGTCGCCGCCGGCGGGGAGAGGATGAGTTCGCCCTGCTCGGGCGCGCTCAGCCCGGCAAGCATCCTGAGCAGCGTGGACTTGCCCGCGCCGTTGGCACCGACCAGCCCGATCACGTCCCCGGGCGCGACGACGAGGTCGAGCCCGGCGAACAGCGAGCGGTCACCGTGCCCGGCGGCGAGGTTCTTGGCGACGAGAGTGGCAGTCATCAGAGCGCCGATCCTAGTGCCCGCCCCGGGCCGGGCTCAGCGCGCCACCGCAGCGACCAGCACGCTCCCCGAGGTCCGCGCCACCACGAAGGCCTCCCCCCGCACCGCCCGGGCGTCCAGCGGGATGCGGTGCCGGCCCGGGGCCAGGACGCCGTCGAAGACCTGGCGGGTGTGGGTGCGGTGGAACCGGTCGAGGCGGTACGCGGTGAGCCGGACCCGGCAGGGAGAGGTGATGTCGACCTCCGCGGCGCCGCCGGCGGCGGCCAGGCGGGTCAGGCGCCGCTGTTCCACCGGGCCGCGGTCCAGGGCGTGTTCGATCTGGGCGACGAGGAGCGGGACGATCGGGGCGAGTCCGTCGACGTAGGCCGCCTCGATGCCGGCGCGTTCGAAGGCGTGGCGCACGGCGGCGCGTTCCTCCGCGCCGACCGCCCGGCCGAAGGCGACCGCGCCGTACGCGCGCAGTTCGTCGGCGGGGACGTCGTGCGCGTCGTGGGTGATGTCGGCGCCGATGCCGATGGTGCGCAGCGCGGCGGCGAGCCTGGCCGGCAACGCGACGCGGGCGCCGATCAGCAGCACCCGGCGGCGTGCGGCCGGGGCGCCGCCGTCCAGCAGCGCGCCCAGTGCCGCGCGGTACTCGGCGCCGTCGAAGCGGAACGGGCCGATGCCGTGGTAGCCGTTGAGCTCCAGGTCGGCGTGTTCGTCCGTCTGCCAGGCGAAGTCCCGCCAGAGGTAGTCCCGGCCGTCCGTGCCGTGCCTCTCGATGACCGCGGTGACTGCGCCGCAGGCCAGGTCCGCGCACTCCGGGCAGCCGTAGATGACGTACCGGCCGTCCGGCAGCGGCGCCTCGGTCTCCAGCAGCAGGCCGCGCACCTGCGCGGTGAAGATGGCGGGCGGGATGTCGGAGGCGAGCGGGGAGACCGCGTCCAGGTCCGACAGCCGGTAGAGCAGCGGCCGCCCGTCCACGACGAAGTCCACGAAGTCCCGGTGGCGCTGGTGGCCGCCGTCGGCGAGGACTTCCCCGGCACGCATCGCCGGGGCCAGGCCGAAGGTCGCGTACTCGGCAGACATGCGGTGAGTATTCCCGGTGCGGGGCCGATGTGAGCGCCCCGTGACACATTCCGCTACCGTCCCTGCGTGGACAGTGAGGTGGGTGGCGAGGCCGTCGTGGTCGGCGGCGGGATCGCCGGGCTGACGACGGCCGTCGTGCTGGCCGAGCGCGGCCTGCGGGTGCGGGTGTGGACGCGGGAGCCGGCCGGGCGTACGACGTCGGCGGTGGCCGGCGGGCTGTGGTGGCCCTACCGGATCGAGCCGGTCTCGCTCGTCGGGGACTGGGCCCTTGAATCCCTGGCCGTGTACGAGGAACTGGCCGCGCGTCCCGGTGAGACGGGTGTGCGGATGGTCGAGGGGGTGCACGGCGAGACCCGGCTGGACGCGCTCGGGCCGTGGGCGGCGCGGGTGCCCGGGCTGCGTAAGGCGCGCGCCGGGGAGTACACGGGTACGGGGCTGTGGGCGCGGCTGCCGCTGATCGACATGCCGGCCCATCTGCCGTGGCTGCGGGAGCGGCTGCTGGCTGCGGGCGGGAGGGTCGAGGAGCGGACGGTGACGGATCTGGCCGCCGTCGACGCCCCGGTGGTGGTCAACTGCACGGGCCTCGGCGCCCGGGCCCTCGTACCGGACCCCGCGGTGCGGCCCGTGCGCGGGCAGCTCGTCGTCGTGGAGAACCCGGGGATCACCACGTGGCTGACCTCCGTCGGCCACACCTCCGCCGCCTCCACCTACTTCTTCCCGCAGCCGGGCGGGCTCGTCCTCGGCGGTACGGCCGAGGAGGACGCCTGGTCCCTGACGCCCGATCCGGCGGTGGCCGAGGCGATCGTCGCGCGGTGCGCGGCGTTCCGGCCGGAGATCGCGGAGGCGCGGGTGCTGGCGCACCGGGTCGGGCTGCGTCCGGCGCGGCACGCGGTGCGGCTGGAGCGTGAGCGGCTTCCCGGCGGGCGGGTGCTGGTGCACAACTACGGTCACGGCGGGGCCGGGGTCACCGTGGCGTGGGGCTGCGCACGCCAGGCGGCCGGGCTGGTGGCCCCGGCCGCCTGAACCGTGTACGTCAGTGCGCCGGCACCCGGTGGACGGTGTGCGGTGCCCGTACGCCGTCCAGGGTCGTGGCCCCCGGTGCGGCGGGCGCCGAGCCGGCCGTGGCCCGGGCGAAGGCCGCCGTGCCGCCGAGGAGCGGGACCTTCGCCGAGGTGCGGGACAGGTCCAGGGTGAGGGTCGGGGTGCTGGACGGAGGATCGATGAGGTCCTTGTCCGTGCCCGCCACGATCAGCGCCAGACGGTGACCCGTGGGGACGACGTGGTCGGTCGCCGCCAGGTCCAGGGTGATCGTGTAGGCCTTGCCGGGGGTGAGCGGTACGCCCTTGCCGGCGGAGGCGTAGTTGCCGAGGTCGGCCCAGCCGCGGCTGAGGACCGTGTACGTGACGGCGCTGGTCCTGGCCTCGGTCTCCTTGAAGCAGGCGCTGTCGCCCGCCGTGCTCGCGCCCCAGCAGGTGCGGTCGGTGAGGGTGGTGATGCCCTCGGCGGCGTCGGCGTAGTCGCGGATGGTGTCGGGTCCGAGGTCGACGAGCACGGCGGACAGGTGTGCCGTCGAGGTGGTCGGGGTGGCGGTGACGGTGACCTGCGAGGAACCGGACAGCCGCAGCGCACGGCTGAGCGGCCCCGTGACGAAGCCCGCCTTCTCCGGGGCCGGCTTGTCGATCCCGGCGGCCCAGTCGGTCTCGCTCAGCCGGGGGTCGTCGGTGAAGGTCTCGGTGCCGTGGGCACCGCGCAGGCCGAGGGTCCCGACGCCCGGCCGGCTGCCCGGGGCGGGGCGCAGGGTGGTCGCCCCGGTGCCGCGCGGCGGCCAGGTCCGGGAGGTGACCCACTGGTCGGGGTGGCGTTCGATGTCGGCCATGGGTTCGCGGTCGATGCCGTTGTCGTAGCCGAGGAGTTCGTGGTCGAACCAGCGGTGGAGGGTGTCGGCCCAGGCGGCCCGGCGGAAGTCGAAGGGGTCGACGTGGCCGGTCTGGGAGAGCCAGATCTTGCGCTGCACATCGTGCTTGGCCAGGGCGTCCCACCACTGGCCGAAGTTCTTGGTGCGGACGTTGAGGTCCTGCATGCCGTGCACGAGGAAGACGCTCGCCCGTACCTTGCCCGCGTCCTTGACGTAGTCGCGCTCGGTCCACAGGCCGGTCCAGTCGCCGGTGCGCGGGGCGCCGTCGACGAGTTTCTTCTGCACGGCCGCGCATCTGGCCTGCGCGTCCGGGCTCTCCACGTAGTTCGACAGCCAGTCGGGGCCGGAGCCGTAGAGCGGGGCGCCCTTGGCGAAGTAGTAGTCGTACCAGGAGGAGATGGCGCTGATCGGCACGATGGTCTTCAGGCCCCGGACCCCGGTGGCGGCCACACCGTTGGCGATGGTGCCGTCCCAGCTCTTGCCGATCATGCCGGTCGTCCCGTTGGTCCAGGTGGCCTTGACCGTGGTGGAGCCGGTGCGGGTGGTGTAGGCCCTGGCGCGGCCGCCCAGCCAGTCGACGACGGCCTTGGCGGACTGGACGTCGAAGCGGCCGCCGACGTCGACGCAGCCGTCGGAGCGGCTCGTGCCGGCGAGGTCGACGCCGACGAAGGCGTAGCCGCGAGGCACGAAGTAGTTGTCGTAGAACAGCGGCATCTGCACGACGTGGCCGTGTGCGTCGTAGGTCTTCTTCTGGCTCTCGTTGCCGCGCCCGCAGCAGGAGTAGTACGGGCTGGCGTCCATGATCACGGGTACTTTGCGGCCCTGCTGGGCCGGTTCGCGGGGCCGGACGATGTCGACGGCGACGCGGTCGCTCCTGCCGTCGCCGTCGCCGTCGAGTCCGGTGTCGACCCAGACGGCCTCGCGAACGGCGTGGGCGTAGGAGTAGACGGGGCGGCTCTCGCGCGGGGTCCGGCTGTCGCGTGGGGCGCCGTGGGCCGGCGCCGGGGTGAGGAGCGCTGCCGCCAGGACGGCGGTGGCCGTCACGGCGAGCGACCTCCAGGTCTTCATGCGCATGCTTATCGGCATGCGCGGGACGGTACAGGGGGCAACTCCCGTGCAGAAGAGGGGACCTGACGGACCGGTGGACCCGACCGTGGCCGGAAAGGACCCCTGTGAGCGCTGCGGTCATGACGGCCGAATGGCGATCGTGTGACCGCGGTGGCCATGGACATGCCCGGTGACCGAGGGACTCAATAGGCTCCGAGCAGACCCCCCGTCCTGACTACTTGGAGCTGACGTGCACCGCAGAATCATCGCGCCGGGCGCACTGGCGGCGGCCACCCTTCTGCTGGCGATCCCGGCATCGGCCGCGAGTTACTCACCCGGCGCGCCGGGCATCGGCGACCCCTACTACCCCGACTACGGCAACGGCGGCTACGACGTCTCCCACTACGACCTCAGGCTGACGTACCGGCCCGCGACCGACGAGCTGGAGGGTACCGCGACGATCTCCGCACGGACCACGCAGGACCTCTCCAGCTTCGACCTGGACTTCCTGCTGGACGTGAGCGAGGTGCGGGTCAACGGCGCGCCGGCGGCCTTCTCCTCCTCGGGTCAGCACGAGCTGGTGGTCACCCCGAAGACGCCGCTGGCGAAGGGCACACCGGTCACGGTGGTGGTCCGCTACCGCGGGGTGCCGTCCGCCAAGAGCGCGTACGGTTTCACCGCCTGGCACCGCACCCCGGACGGCGCGGTCGCGGCGGACGAGCCCGAGGCCGCCTGGTGGTGGTTCCCGAGCAACGACCATCCGAGCGACAAGGCCACCTACGACGTGTCGGTGGCCGTGCCGGACGGCACCCAGGCGATCTCCAACGGCACGCTGCAGTCGACCGCTTCCCGGCTCGGCTGGACCCGGTACAACTGGCGTGAGAACAAGCCGCAGGCGACGTATCTGGCCACGCTCGCGCTCGGGAGGTTCGACATCACCACGGGCACCTCCGAGGGCGGCACCCCGGTCGTCAACGCCTACAGCAGGGATCTCGGCGACAACGACGGGGCGGCACGGGCGAGCGTGGAGCGCACCGGAGAGATCGTCGACTGGCTGAGCGGCTATTTCGGGCCGTATCCGTTCAGCTCCGCCGGAGGCTACGTCCCGAACACGACGACCGGGTACGCGCTGGAGACGCAGACGCGCGTGTACTACAGCCCGAAGCAGTTCGCGAACGGCTCCAACACCTCCGTCGTCGTACACGAGCTGGCCCACCAGTGGTACGGCGACAGCGTGTCGCTCAAGGGCTGGAAGGACATCTGGATCAACGAGGGCTTCGCGCGCTACGCGCAGTGGCTGTGGTCCGAGCACGAGGGCGAGGGCACCGCGCAGGAGCTCGCGGACTACGTCTACGCCTCGCACCCTGCCGACGACGCGTTCTGGACGGTCAAGCCGGGCGACCCGGGGCCGGACGACCAGTTCGACATCGCCGTCTACGACCGCGGCGCGCTCGCCATCCAGGCACTGCGCAACGCGGTCGGCGACGACGCCTTCTTCGCCGTCCTCAAGGGCTGGCCGCAGCAGCACGCCTACGGCAACGCCTCCGTGGCCGACTTCCAGAAGTACGCCGAGCAGGTCTCCGGCAAGCCCCTGGCCGCGCTCTTCGACACCTGGCTCTTCCAGCCGGCGAAACCGTCCGCTCCCGCGGCCCGCGCGGCGTCCGTCGCCAAGCGGGCGACGGCTCCCGCGCGGCCGAGGTCGTGGAAGAAGATCGAGGCCACCGACGACGCGCACGCCAAGTGAGCGACGGGCCGGGCGGCCGGGGCAGTCACCTGCCCTCTCGGCCGCCCGGCCCCACACCTCCTGGCAACGGTCACCCGTCGCACACCGCAGGTCAGGGCTTTCACACCATTGGTGAGACAGCGGTACTGCAGCGATACTGCTGCACATGACGACCGACACCGGGGAGCCGACCCTCACCATCGACGAGCTGGCCGCGCGGGCCGGCGTCACGGTGCGCACCGTCCGCTTCTACGGCACCCGCGGCCTGCTGCCGCCCCCGGTGATCGGTCCGCGCCGGGTAGGTCACTACGGCCGGGAGCACCTCGCGCGGCTGGCGCTGATCGAGGAGATGCAGCACCAGGGGATGACCCTCGCCGCGATCGAGCGTCATCTGCGGCAGTTGCCGCCCGACCTGACCCCGCACGACCTGGCCGTCCACTGCGCGGTGGTCGCCTCCTGGGCGCCGGAGACGGTGGAGACGCTCACCCGGCCGGAGCTGGAGCGGCGGGCGGGCCGGGCGCTCACCGGGGAGGAGGTGCGCCGGCTGGCCGCGATGAACGTGGCCGTGGCCGACGGGGACGCCTTCCGCGTCGACTCCGGGCTGCTGCGGCTCGGCGTACAGCTGCTCGACGTCCCCCTGTCCCAGGAGACGATCCTCGCCGCCCGCACGGCGCTGATCGAGCACGCGCGGGCGGCCGCCCACGAGTTGTCCGGGCTGCTGCGCGAGGCGGTGGCCGAGCGCGGCACGCAGGACGTGAAGTCGCTGTCCGCCCACATGCACCCGCTGGTGGTGCAGGCCCTGCTGACCACCTTCCAGCGGTCGCTGAAGGAGGAGCTGCGCGAGTGGGTCGACGCCGCCCGGCCGGAGGGGCCCCGGGGCCAGGACCCCCGGGACACGCCCTCCGCGTGAGCGGCGCGTCAGCGCCCGTCGGTGAAGGTCTCCCCCTTCTCCGCCTTCGCCACCAGCAGGGCGGGAGGCGTGAACCGCTCGCCGTAGCGCTCGGCGAGTTCCCGCGCGCGGGCCACGAAGCCGGGAAGACCTCCCTGGTAGCCGTTGATGTACTGCAGCACCCCGCCGGTCCAGCCGGGGAAGCCGATGCCGAGGATCGAGCCGATGTTGGCGTCGGCGACGGAGGTCAGGACGCCCTCCTCCAGGAGCGTGACCGTGTCCAGCGCCTCGGAGAAGAGCATGCGCTCCTGCATGTCCTCGAACGGGATCTCGTACCCCGGCTTGGTGAAGTGCTCGCGCAGGCCCGGCCAGAGCCCGGCCCGCCTGCCGTCCTCGCCGTACTCGTAGAAGCCCGCGCCGCCGCTGCGGCCGGTGCGCCCGAACTCGTCGACCATGCGGTCGATGACCGCCTCCGCGGGGTGCGCGGCCCAGGTGCCGCCCGCCTCCTCGACGGCCCGCCTCGACTCGTTGCGGATCTTGCGGGGCAGCGTGAGCGTCAGCTCGTCCATCAGGGACAGCACCTTGGCCGGGTAGCCGGCCTGGGCGGCCGCCTGCTCGACGGAGGCGGGCTCGATGCCCTCGCCGACCATCGCCACGCCCTCGTTGATGAAGTGGCCGATGACCCTGGAGGTGAAGAAGCCGCGCGAGTCGTTGACGACGATGGGCGTCTTGCTGATCTGCCGGACGAGGTCGAAGGCGCGGGCCAGCGCCTCGTCGCCGGTGCGCTCGCCCTTGATGATCTCGACCAGCGGCATCTTGTCGACGGGTGAGAAGAAGTGCAGCCCGATGAAGTCGCTCTGCCGCTCAACTCCCTCCGCCAGCAGGGTGATCGGCAGGGTGGAGGTGTTGGAGCACAGCAGCGCGCCCGGCGCGACGACGCTCTCGATCTCCTCGAACACCTTGTGCTTGAGGGCCACGTCCTCGAAGACCGCCTCGATCACCGCGTCGCAGCCCGCGAGATCGGCCACCTCGGCGGTCGGCGTGATCCGGGCGAGCAGCGCGTCCGCCTTCTCCTGGCTGGTACGGCCCCTGGCGACGGCCTTGGCGCACAGCTTCTCGGAGTAGCCCTTGCCCTTGACGGCGGCCTCGAGGGACACGTCCTTCAGGACGACCTCGATGCCCGCGCGGGCGCACGAGTAGGCGATGCCCGCGCCCATCATGCCGGCACCGAGGACGGCGACCCTGCGGATCTGGCGGGGCTCGACGCCCCGGGGCCGGTTGGCGCCGGAGTTGACGGCCTGGAGGTCGAAGAAGAAGGCCTGGATCATGTTCTTCGAGGTCTGCCCGGCGGCCAGCTCCACGAAGTAGCGGGCCTCGATGACCTGGGCGGTCTCGAAGTCGACCTGGGCGCCCTCGACGGCGGCGGCCAGGATGGCCCGCGGGGCCGGGTAGGGGGCGCCGTTCGTCTGCTTGCGCAGGGTGGCCGGGAAGGCGGGCAGGTTCGCGGCGAACTTGGGGTTGGCCGGAGTGCCGCCCGGGATGCGGTGGCCGGGCTCGTCCCAGGGCTGCTGGGACTCGGGGTTGGCGTCGATGAAGGCGCGTGCCTTGGCGAGCAGTTCGTCCTGGGTGGCGGCCACGTCGTGGACGAGACCGTCCTCCTGGGCGCGGCGCGCGTTGTACTGGGTGCCCTGGAGCAGGACCTTCAGCAGGGCGTCGGCGATGCCCAGCAGCCGCACGGTGCGCACGACTCCACCGCCGCCGGGGAGCAGGCCCAGGGTCACCTCGGGGCAGCCGATCTTCGTGCCCGGGGTGTCGAGGGCGATCCGGTGGTGGCAGGCCAGGGCGATTTCGTAACCGCCGCCCAGGGCCGCGCCGTTGATGGCGGCGACCACCGGCTTGCCCAGGGTCTCGATGCGGCGCAGGTTCCGCTTGATGGCGAGACCGCCGTCGAACAGTTCCTGGGCGGTCTCGGGGGTGACCCGGATGAGGTCGCGAAGGTCGCCGCCGGCGAAGAAGGTCTTCTTGGCGGAGGTGAGGACGATGCCGCGGATGGATGCGGGATCGGCCTGGATCTCCGCCTCCAGGCGGTCGGTGACCGCGGCGAGGGAGTCGCGGAACGCCTGGTTCATGGTGTTCGCCGACTGGTGGGGGTCGTCGAGGACGAGGGTGACGACGCCGGTGTCGTCCTGTTCCCAGCGGATGGTGGTGCTCTCGGTCATGTCGGGGGTCTCCGTTGAAGTCTGAGGTCTGCGGGCGCCGCTGGGATGGATCAGACGCGCTCGACGATCGTGGCGATGCCCATGCCGCCGCCCACGCACAGCGTGGCGAGGCCGTAGCGCTTGTCCTGGCGCTCCAGTTCGTCGACGAGGGTGCCGAGGATCATCGCGCCGGTGGCGCCGAGCGGATGGCCGAGGGCGATGGCGCCGCCGTTGACGTTGACCTTGTCCAGGGACAGGCCCATGTCCTTCACAAAACGCAGCACGACCGCCGCGAAGGCCTCGTTGATCTCGACGAGGTCGATGTCGTCGATGGTCAGGCCGGCCTTGGCGAGCGCCTTGCGGGTGGCGGGGGCGGGCCCGGTGAGCATGATGGTGGGCTCGGAGCCGGAGACGGCGGCGGAGACGATCCGCGCGCGCGGCCGCAGCCCGTGGCGCTCGCCGACCTCCCTGGAGCCGATGGCGACCAGCGAGGCGCCGTCCACGATGCCGGAGGAGTTGCCGGCGTGGTGGACGTGGTCGATCTTCTCCACCCAGTGGTACTTCTGCAGGGCGACGGCGTCGAAGCCGCCGAGCTCGCCGATGTCGGCGAAGGACGGCTTCAGCTTGGCGAGCGAGTCCGCGGTGGTGCCGGGGCGGGGGTGCTCGTCGCGGTCGAGGACGACCAGGCCGTTGCGGTCCTTCACCGGGACCACGGACCGGTCGAAGCGGCCGTCCTTCCAGGCGGCGGCCGCGCGCTCCTGGGACAGGGCCGCGTACTCGTCGACGTCGCGCCGGGTGAAGCCCTCGATGGTGGCGATCAGGTCGGCGCCGATGCCCTGGGGCACGAAGTTGACGGCGAGGTTGGTCATCGGGTCGTTGAACCAGGCGCCGCCGTCGGAGGCCATGGGCACCCTGGACATCGACTCGACGCCGCCCGCGAGAACCAGGTCCTCCCAGCCCGAGCGCACCTTGGCCGCGGCCAGGTTCACGGCCTCCAGGCCCGAGGCACAGAAGCGGTTCTCCTGCACGCCGGCCACCGTGTCCGGCAGCCCCGCCGCGATCGCGGCGATCCGGGCGATGTCGGAGCCCTGGTCGCCGACGGGGCCGACGACGCCGAGCACGACGTCGTCGACCGCTGCCGGGTCGAGGTCCGGGAAGCGGTCACGGATCTCGTGGATGAGTCCGACGACCAGGTCGATGGGCTTGGTGCCGTGCAGGGCGCCGCCAGCCTTGCCACGCCCGCGCGGGGTGCGGATCGCGTCGTACACGTACGCTTCGGTGCTCACTGACAAGCCTTTCAATGAGGGTTTTGTCGGGGGATGGTCTTGAGAATGCGTCAGCGCCGTATGCCCATCAGGCACCGTCCTCGAGGAGTGCGGGCAGGTCCCAGTCGCGGGCCACGTCCGCCGTGTCCGCGCCCGGCCGGGCGGGGGCGGTGCGGACGGCGGTCGGGGTGGTCGAGAAGCGGGGCGCCGGGGCCGGCTGGGTGATGCCGGTGTGGTCGGTGAAGGTTCCGCGGGCGGCCAGGTGCGGGTGGTGCGGGGCCTCGCGCAGCGAGAGCACGGGCGCCACGCAGGCGTCGGAGCCCTCGAAGACGGCCGTCCACTCCTCGCGGGTACGGGAGGCGAAGCGGCCGGCGACCGCCTCACGCAGTTCACCCCATCGGGTGACGTCCGTCCGTGCCCCGGCGTACTTGTCCGCGAGGCCGAGCCGGTCGGTGAACTCCTCGTAGAACTGGGGCTCGAGGGCGCCGACCGCCATGTACCCGCCGTCGGCGGTCTCGTAGGTGCCGTAGTACGGGCATCCGCCGTCCAGGAGGTTGGACCCGCGGCGGTCCTGCCAGGCGCCGGCCGCGAGCATGCCGTGGATCATCGCGGCCAGATGCGCGGCACCGTCGACGATGGCGGCGTCCACAACCTGTCCTGCGCCGGTCGCGCGCGCGTGGTGCAGGGCGGCGAGGACCCCGACGACGAGGTAGAGCGAGCCGCCGGCGTAGTCGCCGAGGATGTTGGCGGGGACGGCCGGGGGCTCGTCCGGCCTGCCGATCAGGCCGAGGGTGCCGGTGACGGCGACGTAGGCGATGTCGTGTCCGGCGCGGGGGGAGAGCGGGCCGTCCTGGCCCCAGCCGGTCATCCGGCCGTAGACGAGCCGGGGGTTGCGGGAGTGGCAGGCCTCGGGGCCGACGCCGAGGCGCTCGGCGACACCCGGGCGGTAGCCCTCGATCAGGATGTCGGCGCGCTCGGCGAGGTCCAGGACGCGGGCGGGGCCGTCCGGGGACTTCAGGTCGGCGACCACCGACCGTTTGTTGCGGTTGGTGATGTCGCGGGCGGGGTCGATGCCGAGTACGGCGCCGCCGGGGCGGTCCACCCGGACCACGTCGGCGCCCAGGTCGGCCAGCAGCATCCCGGCGAACGGGCCCGGGCCGATGCCGGCCAGCTCGACCACGCGCACACCGGTGAGCGGGCCGTGCCGCCCCGCCGCCTTGGCCGTTGCCATCCAGCCCCCTTGCTTTTGACACAACTGATGTAACACCGACGATGCTAAGAACGTGTTCCACCGGACACAAGCCCTGGGCGAGCAAGCGCTTAGCCAAGTCGTGCCCGGCGCCCGCCCGACGGCACCCCTCGCGTCCGGGCCCCGCACCCTCACGCTAGCCTCGGCCACCGACAGCGGCGCGGGCTGCGGAAGCGAGGGGTGTCATGAGCAGGCCGAACAGGACCGACCGTCCGTACGACGTCGTGCTCTTCGGAGCCACCGGCTTCGTGGGTGCGCTCACCGCGGAGTACCTGGCCGCGCACGCGCCCGGGGGGCTGCGCTGGGCGATCGCCGGCCGCAGCGAACGGAAGCTGCGGGCACTGCGCGAGCGGCTGCCCGGCGGCGCGTCCGTAGGAGTGCTGCGCGCCGACGTGGCCGACCCGGCCTCACTGCGCGAACTCGCCGGGCACACGCGCGTGCTCGCCACCACCGTGGGTCCGTACGTGACCTACGGCGAGGAGCTCGTCGCCGCCTGCGCGGACCTCGGCACGGACTACCTGGACCTGACCGGCGAGCCGGAGTTCGTCGACCTGGTGTACGTCCGGCACGACACACGCGCGCGGGAGACCGGATCGCGGCTGGTGCACGCCTGCGGGTTCGACTCGGTACCGCACGACCTGGGCGTGTACTTCACCGTCCAGCAGCTTCCCGAGGGGGTGCCGCTGACCGTGGACGGGTTCGTGCGCGCGGACGCAGGCTTCTCGGGCGGGACCTTCGCTTCGGCGCTCAACCAGTTCGCGCGCCCGCTGCGGATGCGGGCCGCCGCGCGGGACCGCGCCCGGCACGAACCCCGGCTGGTGGGCCGGCGGGTGTCCGCGCCGGCGGCAGCGCCGCGATTCGCCGGAGAGGTCGGCGCCTGGGCACTGCCGTTGCCGACCATCGACCCGCAGATCGTGCTGCGCTCCGCGCGGGCGCTGGAACGCTACGGCCCCGACTTCCGCTACCGCCACTACGCCGCCGTCAGGCACCTGCCCGTCGCGGTGGGCGGAGCGGCGGCCGTGGGCACGCTGGTGGCCGCGGCCCAGGTGCCGCCCGCGCGGCGCTGGTTGTCCGGCCGCCTGCGGCCGGGCCAGGGGCCGAGCGCCGAGCAGCGGGCGCGGAGCTGGTTCTCGGTGCGCTTCGTGGGCGAGGGCGGTGGCCGGCGTGTGCTCACCGAGGTGGCCGGCGGCGACCCCGGATACGACGAGACGGCGAAGATGTTCGCGGAGTCCGCCCTGTCCCTCGCCCTCGACGACCTGCCGCGGACGGCCGGCCAGGTCACGACGGCCGTGGCGATGGGCGACGCGCTGATCGGCCGACTGCGCGCGGCCGGCCTCACCTTCCGCGTAGCGGCGACCCGTTAGGTCCTGTCACGGCAGATCCCGTCCGGCAGATCCTCTACGGCGATTCCCGCCGGGTCCCGGCCGCTACAGCGACCATCCGGCCACCGTGCAGATCATCCCGCCTATCCAGTCGAGCCCCGCCAGCGCGGCGAGGATCAGGGCGGCGTTCAGGGCGCGCTCGACGGGCCGGCCGGGGTCGGCGAGGGGCTTCGGGGAACGGTGTGTCGTCATGCGGCACAGCCTGCCGACGGGGCCACGGCGGCCACATCCGTACGGGTACTCAGACTCCGTACTCAGTGCGCACGGTGTGGTGTACCCTGCGCGTCCGTCGCCGTCGCCTCCCGCAGGGCCCGGCGGCACAGGGCGTCGGCCCTGCGCGTCGTCTCCGGCAGGCGGTGGGCGGGGGTGAGGGCCAGGGTGAGGGCGCAGGCGTTGTCCAGGGTCGTCCGGTGGCCCACGGAGACGAAGACCGGCTTGACGCCGTCGCGGGTGCGCAGGGCGCGGCCGACCTCCTCGGTGCCGGCGAGCAGCGGGGCGGCGCTGCCACGCGGGGCGGCCGGGTCGTCGTAGGTGAAGGTGAAGGGGTTCTTGGCGACGCCGATGGTCGGCAGTCCGGTCAGGACGCCGAGGTGGCTCGCCAGGCCGAAGCGGCGCGGGTGGGCCAGGCCGTAGCCGTCGCACACGACCACGCCGGGCGGGCAGGGCAGGGCGTCCAGCGCGGCCAGCACGGTGGGGATCTCACGGAAGGCCAGCAGTCCGGGCACGTAGGGGAAGGAGATCCGGCCCACGGCGGTGGCCTCGGCGACGACCCGCAGCGTGGCCGCGTCCAGCACGACGGCCGCGGCCGCGACGACGTCCCGCTCGTCGTCGTAGGCGACGTCGACCCCGGTGACGCGCCCCGCCCCGGGCGGCGGGCCCGTCTCGTCCAGCACCACCTGCCCGCGCAACTCGTCCTGCACGGCCAGGGCCTGATCCTCGGTCACGGGCCAGCCCGCGGGGATGCGTACGGTCGTCATGGTGACGCCGAGCCTACGGTCCGGGCGGCGCCGGACAGGAGGCGGGGCGGGCCCGCCGCCGTGGGCGGATGCGGGCCCGCCCCGCGCGGGGTCCCGGTCAGCCCCTGCCCAGCGCCTGCTGGAGCTGGTGCTTGTTCATGTCCGAGCGGCCGTGGATGTTGCGCCGCCTGGCCTCCTCGTAGAGCTGGTCGTAGGTGGGGCCCCCGGAGCCCCGGCCCGACCGCTGGCCACCCCTCCTGCCGGAGGACATGTCCTGTATCGACGAGCGGCCGGCCGTCTTCGACTCGCCGGAGCGGGCGCGCTCCTTGTTCACCGTGCGCGCGGCGATCTCCTTGGCGCGCTCGGTGCTCTCCCCCCGGTCCTGCGCGCTCTTCCTGATGTGCTCGTACTGACGCTCCCGCTTGGAACTGGAACCGCGTGGCATGCCGTTCACTTCCTCTCTGTGCAATGAACGGATACCCGCATTCTGGATCAGTTCGTCATATCGGGCGATATTCAGTCCTCCAGTCGAGCGACACGCCCCTGCTCCCCCGCTGCCCAGCAACCCCCGTCCGACGCGCAGTCGACGGTGTCGTACGAGCCGTTGTCGACGGTCCGCCAGGTGCGGCCGCCGTCGGTGGTGAGGTCGGTTCCGGTGGGACCGACGGCGAGGGCGGCGGCGCGGGTGTGCGGGAGCCAGGCGGCGCCGGAGCGGTAGGCGGGCGGCGGCGTGACGGAGGGCCGCCAGGTGCGACCGCCGTCCGGTGTCGTGGCGGACGCCCGCGGTGACGTCCGGCCGGGGCGGTAGTCGCCGCCGACCGCGAGGCCGTGGACGCGGTCGCGGAAGGCGAGCGCGAAGACCCCCTTGGCCGGATCACCCGCGGGGATCGGCGTGTCGGTGGCGCTCCAGTTCAGTCCGCGGTCCGCGGAGTGCAGCACGCGCGCGCGTGCGCCTCCGCCGGTGGCGAGCCAGACGTCGTGCGGCCCCGCGGCGACCAGGCACTGGCCGCTCGCGGCGAAGCCGGCCTCCCCGTCCAGCGCCGCGGGCATGCCCCGGCCGGGGAGCACCTTCCAGGAGCGTCCGCCGTCACCGGTCGACAGGATGCGGAACCGGCCGTCCACCGGGTCGCTCATCGCCAGCCCGTGGCGGTGGTCGAAGAAGGTGAGGCAGTCGTAGAAGGCATGCGCGTCGGTGTTGCGGAAGGACTCCGTCCAGGTCGTTCCGCCGTCGTCGGTGCGGTAGACGCGGGACGCCTCGCCCTCGCCGATGGCCAGAACGACGGCCCGCCGCGCGTCGAACGCCTCGATGTCCCGGAACTGCAGGTCCGCCGCACCCGGCGGTGAGACGTTCCGCCAGCTCGCCCCGCCGTCGGTGGTCCGCAGCACCGTGCCGCCGGTTCCGGCCACCCAGGCGGTACGGCGGCCGACCGCGGACAGGCCGCGGAAGCGGACCCCGGGCGTGCCGGTGTCCTTGAGCCGCCAGTGCGGCGACCCGCCCTGCTGACCGCGCGTCTGCTTCTGACCGGGCCCCGGCCCGGGTCCGACCGCCCGTGCGGGTACGGCCGCCAGCGCGGCCAGCACCGCGCCACCCGCGACCGCGGCCACCAGCCGTCTCGTTCGCAGCGTGCTCCCCAAGCGCCTCATGGCGGGCGAAGCTAGCCGACCGGCCGGGCGGCGTCCAGACGGCCGGAGGCGCCCAACTGGCGCCTCCTGCACGGCAGGAGAGCCGTGTCACGGCTGTGAGTGAGCGCGGTGACAGAGGTCACTCGTTTACGGTGTGCACGGATTGGCTGATTCCGACGTCTCCTTCAATGCCCGGCCTCATCCACCCGGACGTTCGTCCAGCCGTCACAAGGGAGCAAGGCGTTGTCCACCCTCATCGAGCAGCCCGTGGAGGCACGCCTGGTCGCCGCCGCGCCGCGGATGCCCAGCATTCCCGCCACGCTGCACTACGACCGGAGCGACCCGTTCGCCGTCCGCATGACCTTCCCCGCCCCGGCCACGCTCGAGGGTGTGGAGGTCTGCTGGACCTTCGCCCGCGACCTGCTCACCGCCGGTCTGCAGGAGCCCCAGGGCCACGGCGACGTGCGCGTACGGCCGTACGGCTACGACCGCACCGTCCTGGAGTTCCACGCCCCCGAGGGCACCGCCGTGGTGCATGTCCGCAGCGGCGAGATACGGCGGTTCCTGCAGGCCACGAGCGAGCTGGTGCCGGTCGGCCTGGAGCATCTGCAACTCGACCTGGACCGCGACCTGGCCGAGCTGATGCGCGACGCCTGCTGAGGCACCGGCTGAACCGACGGCCTCCGACCGTCCCGGGTCGACGGCCCCGGGGACGAGGACGCACGGGTGTGCACGGGCCGGGCGGAACCCGTCAGCCGCCCGCCGGCGCCGAGGCCGCCGCGGCGGCCACGACCACGGCAGTACGGACCTCGTGGACGACCCCGCGCAGAGCGGGGGCCGCCGCTCCACTGCGCTCGGTCAGTTCCTCGATGCGCCGCCTGTGGCGTCTGCGGTCCCTGCCGGGCACCAGCGTGCGCAGTTCGGCGGCGGCCGCGAGTGCGACGACGGCCGCGTCGCGTTCGGACACCCGCACGGCCGGCAGCGCTCCCTCGAGCACCTGGCGCGCCTCCTCGCGCAACGCGTCCACCACGGCGACGCGTTCCAGTGCGTACTCCACCGACGGGAAGATCCCGAACACGCGCCGCTTCTCGGCGCGCAGATATCCCTCGGCGGCCAGCTGCTCCCGCACGGCCACCAGGGTGAACCGGGCCCGCAGCGTCACCCAGGTCTTCCAGCGGCGCGGCCGCGACTCCCGTACGAGGTCGAGAAGCCCGTCGAGCACCGCGTCACCGGTGCGGGCGTCCAGGTCGACCGGCGTGGCGATGCCGTCGTCGTCGACGAGCAGACCGCGCTGGGCCAGCTCCGTGAGGGCGCCGGCCCGGACCAGGTGGTGCAGATGGGCGGCGCCGGTGATGCGCAGCCGGGTGGTGTCCCAGGCCAGCAGATACAGCCGGGCCGGCAGCGAGAGCGAGCCGTTGGGCACGGGGCCTCCTTCGGGCGGTGGGTTCGGGGCCCACGCCATATTCGTTGACAGCCGCACTGCCCCCTCATACGGTGTACAGCGGTCCTGTTGCCGTCGATTGGAGAAGGACGTTGCTCGTCTGAGGTCCTGAGACACCGCCTCACACCGCTGAAGGTGTGTGCGCCGCGTGCGACCTCGGCGTCCGAGCCGTCCTGAAGGAAGTCCGGCCCAGGGCTCTTCTCATGCCCCGTCGCTCCTCTCCTACACGGTGAGCCCTCGCCTCGCGGTGTCTCGACACGCGTTTGCCCCTGACCGCACCACGCAACCGCGAGGCCGCCCATGACCGCATCCATCACCTGTACCTCCCTGTCCTTCGCCTGGCCCGACGGCAGTCCCGTCCTCACCGGCCTCGACGTCTCCTTCGGCCCCGGCCGGACCGGCCTCGTCGGCGCCAACGGCTCGGGCAAGTCCACCCTGCTGAAACTCGTCGCGGGCGAGCTCGCCCCCTGCGACGGCACCGTCCGCGTCGTCGGCGAGGTCGGACACCTCCCGCAGAACGCCACACTCGACACCGCCCTGCGCGTCGACGAGGCGCTCGGCATCGCCGCACGGCGGGCCGCGCTGCACGCCATCGAGGCCGGTGACGCCTCCGACGAGCACTTCGAGGCCGTCGGTGACGGCTGGGACGTGGAGGAGCGCGCGCTGGCCACCCTCGGCGAGCTCGGGCTCGGCCACCTCGGACTGGACCGCACCGTCGGCGAGGTCTCGGGCGGGGAGTCCGTGCTGCTGCGGCTGGCCGCGCTGCTGCTGCGCCGGCCGGACGTCCTGCTGCTGGACGAGCCGACCAACAACCTCGACCTGTACGCGCGCCGGCGGCTCCACGCGGCCGTCGCGGCCTGGCCGGGCGTGCTGGTCGTGGTCAGTCATGACCGCGAACTGCTGGAGGCCGTCGACCAGATCGCCGACCTGCGCTCCGGGGAGGTCACCTGGTACGGCGGCAACTTCTCGGCCTACGAGGAGGCCCTGGCCACCGAGCAGGAGGCCGCCGAGCGCATGGTGCGCGTCGCCGGGGCCGACTTCCGCAAGCAGAAGCGCGAGCTCGCCGACGCCCAGGTCAAGCTGGCCCGGCGCAAGCGGTACGGCCAGAAGATGTGGGACAGCAAGCGCGAACCGAAGATCGTCATGGGTGCCCGCAAGCGGGCGGCACAGGAGTCCGCGGGCAAGCACCGCATCCTGCACGAGGAGAAGCTCGCCGAGGCCAGGGAGCGGCTGGACGAGGCCGTGGAGGCGGTACGGGACGACGAGGAGATCCGCGTCGACCTGCCGCACACGGCCGTACCGCCGGGCCGCGGCGTCCTCACGCTGCGGGACCTGCAGCCGGTGTACGGCGCGCGCGTGGACGGCGGATTCGAGCTGCGCGGCCCGGAGCGCGTGGCGCTGGTCGGCCGCAACGGCGCCGGCAAGACGACCCTGCTGCGCACCGTCGCCGGGGAGCTGGCACCGGTGTCGGGCGAGGTTGCGGCGCACGTCCCGCTGCGCTTCCTGCCGCAGCGCCTCGACGTCCTCGACGGCGAGCTGAGCGTCGCCGAGAACGTGGCCCGGTTCGCGCCGGGCGCCACCAACAACCGGATCCGGGCCCGCCTGGCCCGCTTCCTGTTCCGGGGAGCCCGGGCCGACCAGAAGGCGGCGACGCTGTCCGGCGGCGAACGCTTCCGGGCGGCGCTGGCCGCGCTGATGCTGGCCGAGCCCGCGCCGCAGCTGCTGCTGCTCGACGAGCCGACCAACAACCTGGACATGGCGAGCGTGCGCCGGCTGACGACCGCCCTGGAGTCCTACGAGGGCGCGCTGATCGTGGCCGGCCACGACCTGCCGTTCCTCAGGTCGATCGGCATCACACGCTGGCTGCTGCTGGAGGAGGGAGGACTGAGGGAGACCACCGGGGAAGCCGTCGCAGACCCCTCCTAGGTCGCTCCCGGGTCGCGTCTGGCCCCTCGCTTCGGACCAGCGTCCCCCGCCCGGCGGGAATCGTCGGCCACGGCCCGGCTCCCGCCCGGCCGTGGCCGTGCGCATCTCAGGAGGGCCACAGCCCGGCAGGAGGGTTTTGTCCGCGCGGGCGGTTGGCGCATGATGGCCAACCGGTGCGGTCCCGTCCGCGCCCCAAGACACCCCGCCGATACGAAAGGCCCGTCGTGCCCAGCAAGAAGGCCCTCGTCCGCCGCCCCGGCCCGCGCCTCGCCGAAGGGCTGGTGACGCATATCGAGCGGGAGAAGGTCGACGTCGAGCTCGCGCTGCGGCAGTGGGAGGAATACGTCGAGGCGCTGCGCGCGCACGGCTGGGAGACGATCGAGGTGGACCCGGCCGAGGACTGCCCCGACTCCGTGTTCGTCGAGGACACGGTCGTCATGTACCGGAACGTCGCGCTGATCACCCGGCCCGGCGCCGAGTCCCGGCGCGCGGAGACGGCCGGGGTCGAGGAGGCGGTGGCGCGCCTGGGCTGCTCGGTGAACTGGATCTGGGAGCCGGGCACGCTGGACGGCGGGGACGTCCTGAAGGTCGGCGACACCATCTACGTCGGCCGCGGCGGGCGCACCAACGCGGCCGGCGTGCAGCAGCTGCGGGCCGCGTTCGAACCGCTCGGGGCACGGGTCGTCGCCGTCCCGGTGAGCAAGGTGCTGCATCTGAAGTCGGCGGTGACGGCGCTGCCCGACGGCACCGTCATCGGCCACATCCCGAAGGTGGACACGCCGTCGCTGTACCCGCGCTTCCTGCCGGTGCCCGAGGAGTCCGGCGGGCATGTGGTGCTGCTCGGCGGCAGCCGGCTGCTGATGGCGGCGAGCGCGCCGAAGACCGCGGAGCTGCTCGGCGACCTCGGCTTCGAGCCGGTCCTGGTGGACATCGGCGAGTTCGAGAAGCTTGAGGGATGTGTGACGTGCCTCTCGGTGCGGCTGCGGGAGCTGTACGTCTGACCGGCCGACCGGATCACCTCACCGGCCCCGGACCTGCAATCCCCGGACCTTCGCACACTTGTCTCAACTCCCGCATGCGAGCGGTCTGATCAGCAATCTTTACGGCGAACTTAACCTACGGCTTCGTAACCTACGGGTTCGTAGCCTACGATCCCGTAGGTTCCCGGCACCGCTCGCCGGTCGTTCCGCCCGTTCCGTCTGCCTTCCGTATCCTTGCGCGTCCCCCTGGAGTTCCCGTGACGATCACCTCCTCTCCCCTCGGCAGCCCGTCCACCTGGACCGACGCGCGGCTGCTGCACGCGCTGGAGGAAGTGGTCGAGCAGGAGCTGAACCGGCATCTGAAGGTCGCCAAGGACTGGATGCCGCACGAGTACGTGCCGTGGAGCGAGGGCCGCAACTTCCCCGGACTCTTCGACGACGGCGAGGCCTGGGAGAAGGAGCAGTCCAAGGTCACGGAGATCGGCCGCATCGCCCTCGTCGTCAACCTGCTGACCGAGGACAACCTGCCCAGCTACCACCACGAGATCGCCACCCTCTTCGGCCGCGACGGCGCCTGGGGCACCTGGGTGCACCGCTGGACCGCCGAGGAGGGCCGGCACGGCATCGTGATGCGCGACTACCTGCTCGCCTCGCGCGCGGTCGACCCGGACAAGCTGGAGCAGTTCCGCATGGCGCACATGAGCGAGGGGTTCGAGTCCGACAACCGTCACTCGATGCTGCACTCGGTCGCCTACGTCGCCTTCCAGGAGCTCGCCACCCGCATCTCGCACCGCAACACCGGCCACCAGTCCGGCGACCCGGTGTGCGACCGGATGCTGACGCGCATCGCGACCGACGAGAACCTGCACATGGTCTTCTACCGCAATCTGCTCAAGGCGGCGTTCGAGATCGCGCCCGACCTGACCATGCAGGCGGTGCGGGACGTGGTGGTGAACTTCCGGATGCCGGGCCACGGCATCCCGGGCTTCGAGCGGGCGGCGGCCCAGATGGCCATCGGCGAGGTCTACAACCTGCGCATCCACCACGACGACGTGCTCCAGCCGGTGCTCCGCTTCCTCAAGGTCATGGAGATCGGTGGCCTCGGCCCCGAGGGCCTCAAGGCGCAGGAGGAGCTGGGCCTGTTCATGGGCGGCCTGGACGCGGAGGCCCTGAAGTTCGACGAGAAGCTGGCCGCGCGCAAGGCACGGATGGCGGCCCGGGCCGGCGGCTGACCCGCCGCCCGGCGCGGGGCCCGTGGCGCTACCGGGCCACCCTCCGGAGTGCCAGCCGTTCCTTTTCGGACAGGCCGCCCCAGACGCCGAAGCGTTCGTCGTTCTCCAGTGCGTACTCCAGACAGGCCGGGCGCATCTCGCACATCCCGCAGATGCGCTTCGCCTCACGCACCGAGCTGCCCGGCTCGGGAAAGAAGAAGTCGGCCCCGGTCTGCGCGCACAGGGCCTGTGCCTGCCAGGCGGTGTCGGCCGGGGTGATCGTGTCGAAGTGCATGCGCCCGATCGTGCCGGGCGGTGAAAAACGTTCGATCAACGCGGGATCAACGCGGCGCCGCGGGGCGTCGTGGCCGTACCGACGATGGACCCGCCCGCGCGCCGGCGCACGGCGGCGCGCGGGACGGACGCGGGACGTGGCGGGCTCCGGCAGCGGTTGTCAGTGGGCGGTGCAAGACTCGGCAGTGCAGACAACCGGGCCCCTTCGAAGGAGGGCAAGGATGCTCACCACCCGTTTCGTCAACGGCGCCCCGAACTGGATCGATGTCGGCACCTCCGACATCGGCGGCGCCCGCTCCTTCTACGGCGGGCTCTTCGGCTGGACGTTCCAGTCGGCGGGCCCCGAGGCCGGCGGCTACGGCTTCTTCCAGCTGGACGGCCGGACCGTGGCCGGCGGAATGCAGACCACGGCGGAGCAGGGCCCGCCCTCCTGGACCGTGTACTTCCAGAGCGCCGACGCGGAGGCGACCGCCAAGGCCGCCGAGCAGGCGCACGGCAATGTGCTGGTGCGGCCCATGGACGTGATGGGCCAGGGGCACATGGCGGTGCTCGCCGACGAGGCCGGCGTGCCGTTCGGCATCTGGCAGCCGGGGCAGACCAAGGGCGTGGACACGGCCGGCGAGCCGGGCTCGCTGTGCTGGGTCGAGCTGTACACGCCGGACATCGCCGCCGCGGCCGCCTTCTACAACAAGGTGCTGGGCCTGGAGACCTCGGCGGTGCCCTTCCCCGGCGGCACATACACGTGCGTGAACCCCGCCGAGGGCGGCGAGGACGCCATGTTCGGCGGCATCGTGCCGCTCGCCGACGACCCGGTCGAGGCCAGGACCGGCGCGTACTGGCTGCCGTACTTCGAGGTCACCGACGTCGACGCCGTCGTCGCCAGGGCCGGGGAATTGGGCGGTTCGGTCCGCAGGGCCGCCGTCGACATCCCGGGCGTGGGCCGCATCGCCAGGCTCGCCGACCCCTACGGGGCCCGCTTCGCGGTGATCAGGAGCGCGCCGCAGCAGCCGTGAGGTGAACACGAAAGCGGCAGGCCGCGGACGGCCCCGAAGGACTACTAGGCCGAGGCGCGCCGTACCAGTGTCGTCGGCAGGACGACACTGCGCGGTACGCCTCCCACGCCCGTCTCGGCGTTCTGCCGGTCGAGGCCGCGCAGGAGGAGACGGGCCATCAGCCGGCCCATCTCCTCTATGTCCTGGCGGACGGTCGTCAGCGGCGGGTCGGTCTGCTCGGCGACGGGCAGCATGTCGTCGAAGCCGACCACGGCGACGTCCTCGGGCACCCGCAGCCCGCGCTCGCGCAGGACACGCAGGGCGCCCGAGGCGGTGAGGTCGTTGGCGGCGAACACGGCGTCCAGGCCGGGGCAGCGGTCCAGGAGTTCACGCATGGCGCGCTCGCCGCCGGCGGGGGTGAAGTCGCTCTCCACGATCAGACGGGGATCGGCGTCGACCATCACGTCCCGGAAGCCGTCGAGCCGGTCCACGGCCGAGGTCTGGTCGAGGGCGCCGGTGATGTGCCCGATCCGGGTGCGGCCGAGTCCGACGAGGTGCCGTACGGCCTCCCGGGCCCCGCCCCGGTTGTCGCTGTCGACGTAGACGGCCCCGCCCAAGCCGTCGCTCCAGCCGGGCCGTCCGCCGAACACGGTGGGCACCCCGGCGCTCTGGATCAGGCCCGGCAGCGGGTCGTCGAGGTGGAGGGAGAAGACGAGCGCGCCGTCGACGTGACCGCCCGCGAGGTAGCGCCCGACCCGGGCGTGGTCGTCCCGCCCCTCGGTCAGCAGCAGTACGAGCTGGGCGTCGTGGGCCGTCAGTTCCTTGCTGATCCCACGCAGTTGCAGTCCGAAGAAGGGGTCGGCGAAGACGCGGGTCTCCGGCTCCGCGATGACGACGGCGACGGCGTCGTGGCGCTTGGTCACCAGGCTGCGGGCCGCCTGGTTGGGCACGTAGCCGAGTTCCTCCACGGCCTGCCGGACCCGCTCGGCGAGCGGCTCCCTGACCCCGTCCGAGCCGTTCACCACCCGGGACACGGTGGCCCGCGACACCCCCGCCCTCGCGGCCACGGCCTCCAAGGTGGGACGCGACGCTGTCTCGGTCACTTCGGCACTCCTCACCGGCGGTTGCGGATCAGGATAGCCCGGCGCCGGACACCGCCGTGAGAGCGCTCTCGGACCGAAAACGAGGAGCCGTGCAGGGAATGGGCGGTGCTCGGCCTCGGCTGAGGCCTGGCCGTCAACGGGCGGGCGGGTCCTGCTTCTTCGCCCGGCTCGGCTGTACCCGCTTCGGCTCGCCCGGCATCTTCGGGTGCTCGGGCGGGTAGGGCAGGTCGCCGAGGCCGTGGTCGCGTTCGTCCCGTGCGGCCAGTTCCAGCAGGGCTTCCAGGGAGAACGCGTGGTCGTCCATGTCGGCGTGCACGTCGCCCACTTCGGCGAAGCGGGCCGGCATGGTGGCCAGATCGAAGTCGCGGGGGTGGGCGTCGCCCACCTCCTCCCAGCGCAGCGGGGCCGAGACGGGTGCGTCGGGGCGGGGGCGCACCGAGTAGGCGGAGGCGATGGTGCGGTCGCGGGCGGTCTGGTTGTAGTCCAGGAAGATGCGGGCGCCCCGTTCCTCCTTCCACCACTTGATGGTCACCTGCTCGGGCATCCGGCGCTCCATCTCCCGGCCCACCGCGATGGCGGCCCGCCGCACCTGGGTGAAGGTCCAGCGCGGTTCGATGGGCACGAAGACGTGCAGACCGCGGCCGCCGGAGGTCTTGGGCCAGCCGCGCAGTCCCCCGAACTCCTCCAGCAGGGCGCGCAGTTCACGGGCGGCGCGGATGGCGTCGGCGTAGTCGGTGCCGGGCTGCGGGTCGAGGTCGATGCGCAGTTCGTCGGGGTGGTCGACGTCGTGACGCCGTACCGGCCAGGGGTGGAAGGTGAGCGTGCCGTACTGGGCGGCCCACACCACGGCGGCCTCCTCGGTGGGGCACATCTCGTCGGCGCTGCGGCCACTGGGGAAGGTGATGTGGGCGGTCGGGATCCAGTCGGGCATGCCCTTGGGCGCCCGCTTCTGGTAGAACCACTCGCCGGTGATGCCGTCGGGGTAGCGCTCCAGCGTGGTGGGACGGTCGCGCAGGGCGCGCAGGACACCCGGGGCGACCGCCTGGTAGTAGCGGGCGACGTCCAGCTTGGTGAATCCGCGCTCCGGGAAGAACACCTTGTCCGGGCTGGACAGCCGTACCGTCCGGCCGGCCACCTCCAGTTCCACCGCATCGCCCATGCGAGCCACGGTAGGCGTACCGCGCACACCTCGCACACCGGGCGAACACGGGCGGGTACGCGCAGAATCGATGCCATGGATCTGCCCGTGATGCCGCCCGTTAAGCCGATGCTCGCCAAGTCGGTGGCGAGGATCCCGCCGGGCATGCAGTACGAGGCGAAGTGGGACGGCTTCAGGGCGATCGTGTTCCGCGACGGCGACGAGGTCGAGCTCGGAAGCCGTACGGGCAAGCCGCTGACCAGGTACTTCCCCGAGCTGGTGGCGGCGCTGAAGGAGCGGGTGCCCGAGCGCTGCGTCCTGGACGGGGAGATCGTGATCGCCCGGGAGGGCCGGCTGGACTTCGACGCACTGACCGAGCGGATCCATCCCGCCGACACGCGGGTCCGGATGCTGGCGGAGCGGACCCCGTCCTCGTTCGTGGCCTTCGACCTGCTCGCGCTGGACGGCGGGTCGCTGCTGGACGTGCCCCTGTCCGACCGGCGAGCGCTGCTGGTCAGGGCGCTGGGCGGGGTCACGGCCCCGGTGTACGTGGCGCCGGCGACGACCGACATCGATGTGGCCCGGCAGTGGTTCGAGCAGTACGAGGGGGCGGGCCTCGACGGTGTCGTCGCCAAGCCGCTGGGCCTGCGCTATCTGCAGGACGAGCGTGCGATGTTCAAGGTCAAGCACGAACGCACGGCGGATGTGGTCGTGGCCGGCTACCGCCACCACAAGAGCGGTCCGGTCGTCGGCTCGTTGCTGCTCGGCCTGTACGACGACAAGGGGCGGCTCCAGCACGTCGGGGTGTCGGCCGCCTTCGCGATGAAACGGCGCGCCGAGCTGATCGAGGAACTGGAGCCGCTGCGGATGGACGATGTCGCCGGGCACCCGTGGGCGGCCTGGTCCGAGGAGGCGGCCCACGCATCGGCCCGGCTGCCGGGGGCGCCCAGCCGATGGTCGGGCAGGAAGGACCTGTCCTGGGTGCCGCTGAGGCCGGAGCGGGTGGCCGAGGTGGCGTACGACCACATGGAGAACGGCCGGCGGTTCCGGCACACGGCGCGCTTTTGCCGCTGGCGCCCGGACCGCACCCCGGAGAGCTGCACGTACGCCCAGCTGGAGGAGCCGGTCCGCTACGACCTCGCGGAGATCCTCGGCGCCCGCCCCTGACGCGCCCCGGTGCTCACGGGTGCATGACCACCTTGACGGCACCGTCCTGTTTGTGCTGGAACATCTCGTAGGCGTGCGCCGCGTCCGCCAGCGGCACCCGGTGCGTGGCGAAGTCGTCGACGCCCAGCGGGTCCGCGTCCGTCAGATAGGGCAGGATCTCCTCGCTCCAGCGGCGGACGTTGGCCTGGCCCATCCGCATCTGGATCTGCTTGTCGAACAAGGTGAGCATCGGCATCGGGTCGGCCGTGCCGCCGTAGACGCCGATCAGGGAGAGCGTGCCGCCACGGCGCACCAGCTCGATGGCGGTGTGGAGGGCGGCCAGCCGGTCCACGCTGAAGCGTTCGGCGAGCGGCCCGCTCAGCGCCCGCGGCATCGCCGCGGAGGCCTGCTGGATGAGCCGGGCGGCCGCGCTGCCGTGCGCCTCGGTGCCTACCGCGTCGATGACCGCGTCGGGACCGCGTCCGTCGGTCTCGTCGTGGATCGCGGCGACCAGTTCCTTCTCGTTGTCGAAACTGCGCAGGTTGTACGTCTCCACACCCCGCCGGCGCGCCCGGGCCAGCCGCTCCGGGACCAGGTCCACACCGAACACCCGTCCGGCGCCGCGGGCCTGCGCGACCCGGCAGGCCATGTCCCCGATCGGTCCGAGGCCCAGCACGGCCACGGTGCCACCCTGCGGCACATCGGCGTACGCGACCGCCTGCCAGGCGGTGGGCAGCACGTCGGAGAGGTAGACGAAACGGTCGTCGGGCGGGCCCTCGGGGACCTTGATCGGGCCGTAGTGCGCCTGCGGGACGCGCAGGTACTCGGCCTGGGCGCCCGGGACGGCGCCGTACAGGCGGGTGTAGCCGAACAGTGCGGCGCCCATGCCTTCGCTGGTGACCTGGGTGGTCTCGCACTGGGTCTGCAGTCCCGCGGAACACATGAAGCAGTGGCCGCAGGAGATCTGGAACGGTACGACCACCCGGTCGCCGGGTTTGAGGTTCGGCACCTTTGGGCCCACCTCCTCCACGATGCCCATGGGCTCGTGGCCGAGGATGTCGCCCGGCGTCATGAACGGGGTGAGCACCTCGTACAGGTGCAGGTCGGAGCCGCACAGTCCGGTCGAGGTGATCCGGATGACGGCGTCCGTCGGCTCCTGGATCTTCGGATCGGGGACGTCTTCCACCCGAACGTCGCGCTTGCCCTGCCAGGTCACTGCCTTCATTGCGGCGCGCTCCCTCCGTCGCCTTCCGTCTCCTGTGCGGCGCCCGGGTACCCGGGCGCCCACCTCCGAACCGCCGGGCACGTGCACGGCGGCACGTGGGCCGTCCGGCCCGGCGGAACGCGCGCGATGGGAACCGGGCGGGGATGGCCATGAATGAACCGATGAACACACAATCAAGGGACAACTCGACGGAGACGGGGCGGGAACGGTGGGCATGGGACGAAGATCGCGCGTGCGGCGCGCCGTGACGGCGGGGACGCTGCTGGCCGCCATGGCGTCGGCCGCCCTGGCGACGGGCTGTTCGACAGGGCACGGCCCGGCCGGGAACGGGCGGGGAAACACCCAGAGGCAGTCGCCGACGGCACCCCCGGGGCACACCGGCCCGGTACTCGCCGTCAAGATCGACAACGTGGCGCCGGCCCGGCCCCAGACGGGTCTGAACGCCGCCGACGTCGTCTATGCCGAGCAGGTGGAGGGCGGGCTGAGCCGGCTGATGGCCGTCTACGCCACACAGCTGCCGCCGGTCGTCGGGCCGGTGCGCAGCGCCCGCGAGTCCGACCTGGAGCTGCTGCGTCAGTTCGACCGCCCGGCCCTCGCCTTCTCCGGCGCGCAGACCAAGCTGCTGCCGCTGATCGATGCGGCCCCGGTGTCGGCCGTGCCGCCCGGGAAGAAGCCCGGCGCCTACTTCCGGGGCAGCGGCCGGGCGGCCCCGCACAACCTCTATGTGCGCCCGGGCCGGCTGCTCGCCTCCGCACCGGGAGCGGGCGCGCTGACCACCGGCTTCCACTACGGCGCGGCCCCCTCGGGCGGCCGCGCCGAGACCTCCCGCACGGTCCGCTACCCGGCGGCCCGCTTCACCTTCACCTGGTCCGAGCGGCGGCACGGCTGGCAGGTGGCGATGGACGGCAGGCCCACGGTGACGGCCGACGGCCGGCAGGTGACCCCGGCCACCGTGGTGGTGCAGCACGTGAAGGTGCGCAGATCCAGCCTGCACGACGTGCTCGGCAACTACACGCCGTACACCGAGACCGTGGGGTCGGGGAAGGCGGAGGTGCTGCGCGACGGGCGCGTCTGGGACGTCACCTGGAAGCGGCCGCGGGCGGCGGACGGCACCGCGTTCACGTCCGCCGACGGCACGGCCGTGAATTTCGCCCGCGGCCAGGTCTGGGTGGTCTTCGCCGCGCAGGGGTGACCCGGGGATGACAATGGCGCGGGGTGCGCGGGGGCCTTCGCGGTCAGGGCGGTGTGCCGAACGTGCTGGTCCATGCCCTGTACGAGCCTGGGGTCGGCGGCGAAGCATGATCACCGTGACGGCGTTGGTCGCGCACGGCCACTACGACGAACAGGCCATGCATGTGCGCGCGGCGCGCCGCAACGGGCTCACCCCCGAGGAGATCGGCGCGGTGCTGCTGCAGACCGCCGTGTACTGCGGGGTGCCGGCGGCGAACTCGGCCTTCGCGGTGGCCCAGCGGGTGCTGGCGGAGGAGTCCGGCGAAGGGTGACCCCGGGGGCCGTGACGTGTAGCGCCACCCCGGCGCCCGGGTCGCGGCCTGCGGTGGAGGCACGTCCACAGTGCTGATCGGCCGGTGCCGCGTCCGGCCTCGGCCGGTACGTCGCCGTCGAGCCGGTCCGCTCGGCCCGCGTCGTCCCGGACCACCGCCGCGACCCGGGCCGCACCGAGCGGCCGGCCCCGGAGCCGGGCTCGGGCCGCCACTTCGGCGGCACACGTCCTGCGCGGACGCACGAGGACGCCCCGCACCGGGGTGCGCAGCGGCCGGCGGCGGTGACCGGCCGGCTGCCCACGGTGTGAGTCACCGCAGTCCGCGCCCCGACTCCAGTACCTGCCGGGCCTGCGCCACCAGCCCGTCCGCGCCGCACGAACGCGCCAGCGCCAGACCCCGGTCGAGCTCGGCGACGGAGCGGGAGGCGATGCCGTACTCGACGCGGGCGGCGGCGTGCTCGTACTGGCACGGGGACGCCTCGAGGTAGGTGACGGCCTGGGCGGCCAGGCGGACCGCGCGCTGGCCGGTCTCCAGGGCGGCGGCGCAGCGCAGGGCCTCTCCTATCGCGGTGTCGGTCCCGAACCGCTCGGCCTGGCGGCGGTTGTCGGCGGCGAGGCGGCCGGCCCGGGCGGGGTCCTCGGTGGCGAGGGCGCGGGCGAGGTCGGCCGCCCAGGGCACCATCACCGGGTTGTGGTGGCCGCGGGCGGCCGCGGCCTTCTCGGCGGCCTCCAGTTCGTTGATGCCGTCCTTGGTGCGGCCGACGGCGAGGAGCAGCCGGCCGCGGACGCAACGCGGATCGGGGATCAGGATGGTGGCCGGGTAGGGCGGGGTGAAGCCGTACCGCTCGGCGACCTCCCAGGCCTCCTCGACATGACCGCGGGCGAGCAGAGTGTCGACGAGGTTGCAGGACGCGGTCCAGTACAGGGGAAGTCCGCGGCCGACCCGTTCGGCCAGGCGCAGCGACTCACGCAGGGCCGCCTCCGCCTCCCTGAGCCGGCCGCGCCTGCGGTGCCCGAGGCCGACATAGGCGTGTGCGAGGGCGAGGTGGCCACCGCTCCAGCCGGCGATCTCGTAGGTGCGCAGAGCCTCGGTGTAGAGGGCCTCGGCGCGGTCCAGGCGGTCGCAGTAGGCGTAGGCGCCGGCCAGCATCAGCAGCAGTTCGATGCCCCACTCGGTGTCGGTCCAGCCGAAACCGGGGGCGAGGCGGCCGTTGACGAGGGCGCGGTCGCAGACCTCGATGATCTCCTCGGCGTTCTCGCCGCGGGTCATGGCGTCGAAACCGCGCAGGATCAGCAGCGCGCGTTCGGCGTTGTCCCGTCCGGTGCAGCGGGCGGCGAGTTCGGCGAGCCGCTCGGAACGGTCCGGCGAACCGGTCTCGCCGGCGTGCAGGCCCTCCCACATGTACTGCACGGCCTGCAGCCGCAGCCGGGTGGGCCCCGGTTCGTGGCGGGCGGCCTCCGCCTCCACGGTGCGGACCGCCTCCTCCAGCTGGTTGTTGTGCAGCATCGCCTGGGACAGCCGCCAGACGGCGTCCACCCGGGTGTCGCCGTCGAGGCCGGGCATGCCCAGGGCCCGCTGGAGGTGCTCGATGGTGGTGGCGGGCGCGGTCAGCAGTGCGGCGCAGCCCAGCTCGTAGAGCACGCGCGCGTGCACCTCCGGGGTGGGCGGTTCCAGCAGGGCCCGTTCCAGACAGCGGCGGGCCGCGTCGGGGGCGCCGACGGCGAGGTGTTCGCGGGCGGCCTTGCGCAGTTGTTCGACGAGTTCCTCGTCGTCGTCCGGGTGGACCTGGAGCAGGTGCCGGGAGGCCGCGGCGGCACCGAGCCCGGAGTCCGAGACGACCTGGGCGGCGATGCCGTGCATGGCGGTGCGCAGCGCGTCCGGTATGGAGTTGTAGACGGCGGTGGCGATCAGCGGGTGCACGAACTCCAGGTCCCCGTCGTCGCCGTGCGAGGTCGCCGGGTCGGGTTTGGTGAGAATGCGGGCGCCGCGCAGCAGTTCGGCGCAGCGCACCGCGTCCTCGCGGCCCATGGTGGCCAGCCTGGCGACCAGGTCCACGGAGATGTCGGTGCCCAAGATGGCCGCGGCCCAGGCGAACCGGGTGGCGTCGATGCCAAGTTCCTCGAGGCGGGCGACGAGGCCGCCGCCACGGGCCGAGCGGTTCAGCGCGCGCAGCTCGCCGGCCTGGGCCTCGACCGGTTCGAGTTCGCTGTCCTGTACCTTGGCGAGCAGTTCGACGGTCTCGTAGGGGTTGCCGCCGGTGACCGCCCACACCTCGCGGCAGAACGGGGCGTCGGCGTGCGGGCCGAGGGTGGCGCGGGTCAGTCCGGCGGTGGCCTCGGGAGTGAGGGCGCTCAGCGTGCTCACCCCCGCGGCGGCGGCCACCGCGTCCAGCCGGCGGGCACTGTCCCCGGAGGCCTCGCCGGTCCGGCGGGCCACCACGACCAGCACGGACAGGTCGTCGAGGCGCTCGGCGAACGCGGCGAGCCAGCGCACGGTCTCCTCGTCGGCCCAGTGGGCGTCGTCGATCAGCAGGACCAGCGGCCACTCCCGCTTGGCGAGCCGGCGCACCGCGGCGACCAGGCCGTCGCACACGCCCTGCGGGTCCGCCTGCCGCGCGCCGGGTTCCGCGATGCCGAGGGCGGGTCCCGCGATGTCGTACCAGTCGCCGAGGTACTCGCGGGCCTCCTCGGGCATCAGCGACATGAGTGCCGGCTGCAGCAACTGCCGTACCACGTTGAAGGGTACGGACTTCAGGATCTCGCCGCCGCGTGCCGACCACACGGTGCAGCCGCGCTGCTGCGCGAGGCGGCGGATCTCGGCCAGGAGGGCGGTCTTGCCGAGCCCCGCCTCGCCCTGGACGACCAGCAGGCCGCCCGAGGACGAACGGTCGGCGCACAGGGTGTCGACCGCGCGCAGGACAGCGGTGACTTCCTCGTCGCGCTCCCACAGGGAAGCCGAGGCGGCCTCGTCCGGCCGTACCTCCGTCATCCCGCTACCTCCCCAAGTCGCCCGAACGACGTACAGATCTCGAGCGTAGCCCCCGGACCGCCGAAGTGGAGGGCGGACCGGGCACCTGTTGCCGTGACGGGTGACGGGTGGGGCGCCTGGGCGACGCGGCAGCCCCGCGACCTGCGCGGCGACGGCACCGGGATGTCAACGGGCGTAGCCGGGAAGCCGGTGCCCTCCGGGGCCGGACCGGCGCCCGGGCGGCGGGCACTGACGGCACGTCAGGCGTATGGGCCCAGGCGGGCCGGGGTGGGCATTGACGGTACGTCAGGCGCGGGACCCGGGTGGCGGGCTCATCGGGTACCGCCACAGCCGGAGGTGGCGCCGGTGGTGGCGCGGGGTGTGTACGGAGGGCCGGGCGGCGGGCCCCACTTTCCTGACGGGGTGTCTGCGCGGCGCGCGCACGGTGACGGACGCGCGTCGACGCCGTGCGGTCGACGGGCCCCACGGGTGTGATCGGCTCGGGCGGCCGGATGCGCACCGGCAGGCGCCGGCGTCCGCCGTACCCGGGGGACCGGCCTCCCGCTTCGCTTCGCCGGCGATGGCGTGCCCGGGCCGCCGGGGCCGGGTCCCTCTCATCCGGCTTTCACCGACGCCTCTTACGGTGGGGGCATGACGCAGGCGACTCCTCCCGGGTGGTACCCCGACCCCGGGCAGACTAGTGACGGCCCCGCCACCGAACGCTGGTGGGACGGTAGGGCATGGACGGACCGGACCCGCCCCGCCGGGTCGGCCGCCGTATGGGGTCCTCCGGGGCAGCAGCCGCCCGCCGGGGAGGTGTTCCCGGCCGCCCCGGCCGGTCAGGGCCATGCGACCCACCCGGGGCAGCCGGCCCATCCCGGGCAGCCTTTGTATCCGGGGCAGCCCGTGCATCCGGGGCAGCCCGTGCATCCGGGGTATCCCGCCCCTGCGCCGGCCGGTTCGCGCCGCGGTCTGCGCACGGGTGTCGCGGTCGCGGTGGCCGCGGCGGTGCTGGCGAGCATCGGGGCCGGCGTGTACGCGCTGACCAAGGGCGAGGGCACGGGCGGCGACCGCGCGGGGTCGCAGCAGGGCCGGGGCGGTCAGAGCGGCCCCGGCGGGCAGGAGGGTTCCGGCGGCCAGGGCGGTCCCTTCGGCGGCGGCAGCGGCGGGTCCGGGGGCTCCGGAGGCCGGTCGCCGGGGCCGGGGCGGTCCGCGGCGCCGAAGATCCGGAGCGGTTCGGTGACCGACGCGGCCAGCGGCATCAGCCTGCCCATTCCCGGCGGCTGGTACGGACAGCAGCTCACCGTGGGCGCCCAGGTCACCTCCGACGACTCCTACAAGTGCCCCGGAGACACCTCCCAGCAGTGCACCAAGGGCGGTGCGTACTCGGCGCCCGCCCTGGCGCTCGGCAGGCGGGACAGCACGGCCGAGCAGGTCGCGAAGGCGGACATAGCGGCCAACGCCGAGGAGTCCTACGGCGGCCGGACCTACGGCGGGATCACCTCGCACCAGGTGCTGTCCTCCAAGGCGGTGACCGTGGCCGGCCAGAAGGGTTATCTGGTCCGCTGGAAGGCGGTGACGGCGAAGGGCGCCGACGGCTATGTCGAGTCGCTGGCCTTCCCCTCGCCCGCGGACCCGCGGCGGCTGGTCGTCGTCCGCTTCGGTCTCGACGTGGGACAGAAGCAGTCCGTGATCGACGACATCACCCGGGGCATCAAGGTGTCCTCGGGCGGCGGCGACGGCCAGAACATCTGACCGGTCGCCGGACACGCGCCGACCGGGTGGGGTGCCCCTCCGCTCCAGAGGAACCCCACCCGGCCGGTGGTGCGCGCCGCCCCCGTCCCCACGGTGCGGCGCCGGCAGGTCACCGTCCAGTCATCCCGTGGACGGCGGCCTGGGTCTTCAGGTGAGGCCGAGTGCCGGCAGCACGGCGGCCTCCACGAACCGGACCAGGTAGTCCGGGTCGGCGTAGTCCCCCTCCAGCACGGGCCGGATGCGCAGGACGCCGAACATCTGCGCCGGTACGTACTCCAGCGCCGGGTTGTCCGCACTGACCTCCCCGCGCTCGACGCCGCGGCGCAGGATCTCCCGCAGCGCCGCGATCTCCGGCTCCACCAGCGCCTCGCGCAGCGCCCGCTTCAGCTCGGCGTCCTGCATGATCGCGTGCCCGAGCGCCTGCAGGAGCCTGGTGTCCTTGCCGGACCACTCCCCCGCCACCCACGCGGCCCGCCTGAGGTCGTCGGCCAGCGAGCCGGTGTCGATTCCGGCGAAGCGCGAGCGCCGGTTGGCGCGCAGTGCGGCCACCACGAACTGCGGCTTGGTCTTCCACTGCCGGTAGAGCGTGGACTTGCTGCATCGGGTGGTGGCGGCGACGCCCTCCATCGTGACGGCGTCGTACCCGCATTCGCGGATCTGTTCGAGCACGGCGTCGAAGAACTCCTGCTCACGCTCGGGCGTGATCTTGGAGCGGCGCGAGGCGACGACCGACTCCGGTTCGTCCGCGGCCTGCGAAGTCATCGCTCTTCTCCTCGCTCGTGTCAGGGACCCGAAGGCCCGCCGTCCAGTGTGACGCACGCTGTCGATACGGCAGTGTACCGGTACTCAGTCGTATCGGTACACTGCCGTATCGGTACGCTATCGTATCGATGTACTGCACAGCCGGCGGCACGGACGTCGCCGCGCACGCACCACCGTTCAGTGAGGGGGCCGGGGCATGGGCTCTGGAAGCGAGGCCGCCGAAGCGGAGCCCGACGGGACCGCGCGGCCCCCGCTCGTGCGTGAGTTGCTGCTGGTCGCGGGGCTTTTCCTGATCTACAAGTTCGGCCGGCAGCTGGTCGCCGGGCACACCGCAGAGGCGTACCGCGACGCGCACCGCGTCTGGAACCTGGAGCGGGCGCTCCACCTGCCCGGCGAGGACACCGTGCAGTCGCTGCTGCTGCACGGCGACGTCCCGGCGCACCTGGCGAACACCTATTACGCGACGGTGCACTTCCCGGCCACGGCCGCGTTCCTGGTCTGGCTCCATCTGCGGCGCCCCGGGCACTACCGCTGGGCCCGCCGGGTCCTCGCCGCGGTCACCGCCGCGGCCCTGGTGGTGCACCTCACGTTCCCGCTCGCCCCGCCGCGCATGCTCGACTCGGCGGGCCTGGTGGACACCGCCCGGGTGTACGGGCCGTCGGTGTACGGACCGCCGAAGACGGACCATCTGTCGAACCAGTTCGCGGCGATGCCGTCGCTGCACTTCGGCTGGGCGCTGATGGTGGCCGTCGGACTGATCGCCGTCACCCGGTCGCGGTGGCGCTGGCTGTGGCTGCTGCACCCGCTGCTGACCCTGCTGGTGATCGTGGGCACGGCCAACCACTACTGGCTGGATGCGATCGTCGCGGCGGTCCTGCTCGGCCTCGCCCTCGTGGCGATACCCGGGCCCCGCCACGCGGCGGGCGCCTCCGCCGGGCAGGGCCGGGCCCGGATCGTGCCGGCCGAGGGGAACACGCTGGTGGGGACGGGCCGATGAGCGCCGCCGTCCTCGCCGTGGTCCTGTCGCTGTTCTCGGCCGTCGCCTACGCGGCCGCCGCCGTCGCCCAGGAGCGGCTCGCCGCACGCGACGCCGGCGCGGGCCTGGTGCGCCTGCTCGGCTCCGGTACCTGGTGGTGGGCGGTCGCTCTGAACGGGTCGGCGGCCCTGCTGCACGTGGTGGCCCTCAGGTACGGGCGGCTGACCGTGGTCCAGCCGCTGGGCGCGCTCACTCTGGTGGCCGCCGTGCCGATGGGGGCACGACTGGCCGGCCGGCGGGTGACCGCGGCCGAGTGGCGGGGCACCTCCTGCACGCTGCTCGGGCTGGGCGCGATTCTCCTCGCGGCGTCCGGGCCGGCGCCCACACAGGTACTGAGCCCGGTCCGGGCGCTGGCGGTCGCGGGCGGCACGGCCGTTCTCATCGGTGCGCTCTCGCGGCCCGGGGCGCGGCCGGGTCTGCGGCACGCGACCGCCTCCGGTGTCGCCTCGGGTGTCGCCTCGGCGCTCACCCAGACGGTGACGGTGGCCGCCACGGACCACTCGGGGCCGCTGCTCAGCGCGCGGGTGATCGTGGTGGCGCTGCTCGTCGCGGCGTTCGCGACCGGCGGGCTGCTGCTGTCGCAGACCGCCTACCGGGGCGGCCTGGGCGCCCCGCTGGCCGTGGTGACCCTGGCCAACCCGGTGGCGGCGGCGGTGATCGGGCTGTCGCTGCTCGGCCAGGGACTGACGGGCGGCGCGACGGGGATACTGCTCGCGCTGGCGGGCGCGGCACTCGCCGCCCGGGGGGTGGTGGAACTCTCCCGGACCCCAGGGACGTCCCCGCACTCCGCGGTGGAGGTCCCGCACCCCACGACGGAACCGGACGCACAGCACGCACAGCACGTGCAGCTCCCACAGGGCGCACCACACGGACAGCACGGCGGCCACGAGGCGCACCCCGTGGCCGCCGTCCTGGCCCTGGAGCCGCGGCCGGCGTCCGGGGAACCTGGGCTGCTGCACCGGCCGGCCGGGCCGGGGCGTCTCACACCGCTGTGACCGTTCGTCAGCCCAGCCCGCGCGAGTCCTGCTTGAGTGCGGTGTCGACGGTCAGCGCCGTCGCCACCACCAGGCTCAGCAGCGGTTCGGGCAGCTGGTAGTGGATCTGCAGGACGTAGTTGTCGGCAGTGGTGAACATCGTCTTGGCCAGGCCCTCCCAGGTCTTGGTGATCCGGGCGACCTCGTTGTCGGCGTGGTCGACGATGGCGAAGTTCCAGGCGCGCCAGTTCTCCGCCTTGATCGCGCCGACCTGCTGCCCGTTGGCGTTCATCGCGAAGTTGATCTTGCCGAAGACGTTCTGCTGGACGATCTCGCCCACCACCGAGCCGTCCGGACGCGACACGATCACGCGCGACTTGAAGAACTTCGCGGGCCGGGTGAGCACCAGCTGCGGCTGGCCGTAGCCGTCCCGGATCTCCAGCTTGTGCGTCAGGAACTGATCGAGGCTGGAGACGAACCGCAGGATCTTCTTCAGCGCGCTCTGCCCGACCTCGGTGACCGCACCGATCTGGTTGCCGTTCTGGTCGAAGACCTTGTACTCGTTGGTCAGCTCGATCAGTTTGGCCTTCTGGTTCACCACGAGCACCGGCTCGCTGAACAGCGAGCCGCCGCCGGGGCCGCTCGGGGCGACCCCGGCCTGCTGCTGCACCTGGCGCTGTACGCGCGCGTCGGGACCGGCGGGCTGTGCCGGCACCTGCGACGGTGTCCGCGGTGCCGCCTGGGCCTGTTGGCCGGCATGGGTGTGCTCCGTCCATTGGGAGCCGTCCCAGTAACGCAGCGTCTGCGCCGCCCCGTTCGGATCGGGGTACCAACCTGCAGGTGTGTTCGAATGCGTGGTCACCGGGGCACACTACCGCGAGCCGGCCGCAAAGCAACCGCCGTCCGCCGCGGACGTCAGCCGGTCACGATCGCCGGATCGCTCACCCCGGGGCGCCCGTTCTCCACATGTCCGGCGAACCGCCGCAGGAAGGACGTATCCGCCTCCCGCGTGACGGTCAGGTCGTACCAGCGCCTGCTCGCCGTGAGGTCGAAGCGGTGCCTGAGCGTGGCGCCGGGCCGCACGACGAGCACCGTCGGGTGTCCGCCGTAGCCGCTCGTCACCCTCAGCCGCGCCGCGCCCGTGCCCCTGTTGGTGAAGGCGAGTTCGACGCCGTCGCCCACGTGCCGCGCGGTGACCTCCGGGCCCGCCGTCCTGCCGGGGCCCTTGAAGACCCGCAGGAACCCGTTCGGTCCGTGCACGGTGAGATCGTGGGAGCCGCCGGAATAGGCCGAGTTCCAGGTGTCGGAGACGGTCCGGCCGGCCCCGGTGGTGTAGGTCCAGGGGCCGTCGGTGCGATTGCCGGAGGTGACGAGGAAGGCGGCGCCGGCATGCGGGCCGGAGGCGAAGGCCAGGGTGAGCTTCCCGGCCGCGGCGTCCGCCGAACCGTCCACGAAGGGCGCGTACTTGAGCGGGCGCGTGGGCCGGTGGCCGCGCTCCTGCTTCGGCAGCGCCCCCTGCGCGGGCGGGGTGGGCACGTAGTCGGGGTGCCGGTCGTGGTCCGGCGGCCGGTAGCCGGCCGTGTCCGGCAGCGAGACCGGCCGGGTGTCCTTGCGGGAGAAGTCGAAGGCGGCCGTCAGGTCGCCGCAGATCGCACGCCGCCAGGGCGAGATGTTCGGCTCGTGCACCCCGAAGCGGCGTTCCATGAACCGTATGACCGAGGTGTGGTCGAACGTCTCGGAGCAGACGAACCCGCCCTTGCTCCACGGCGAGACGACGAGCATCGGCACCCGCTGACCGAGCCCGTAGGGTCCGGCGACGTGACTGCCGTCGCCCTTGAACAGGTCGGGGCCCACGTCCACCGTGGACTTGCCCTGGGCGGCGGAGCCGGGCGGGAACGGCGGCACGACGTGGTCGAAGAAACCGTCGTTCTCGTCGTAGGTGATGAACAGCGCGGTCTTCGCCCACACCTCGGGGTCGGAGGTGAGCGCGTCCAGGACCTGGGCGACGTACCAGGCACCGTAGTTGGCGGGCCAGTTGGGGTGCTCCGTGAAGGCCTCGGGGGCGACGATCCAGGAGATCTGCGGCAGCTCCCCGCCCTTGACGTCGGCCTTCAGCCGGTCGAAGAAGCCCTCGCCCCTGCGGGCGTCGGTGCCGGTGCGGGCCTTGTCGTAGAGCGGGTCGCCGGGCGTCGCGTTCTGGTACTGCTTGAAGTACAGCAGCGAGTTGTCGCCGTAGTTGCCGCGGTAGGCGTCCTGGATCCAGCCCCATCCGCCGGCGGCGTCGAGGCCGTCGCCGACGTCCTGGTAGATCTTCCAGGACACGCCCGCCTTCTGCAGCCGCTCGGGATACGTCGTCCAGCCGTACCCCGCCTCGTCGTTGCCGAGGACCGGGCCGCCGCCCTGGCCGTCGTTGCCGGTGTAACCCGTCCACAGGTAGTAGCGGTTGGGGTCGGTGGAGCCGATCAGCGAGCAGTGGTAGGCGTCGCAGATGGTGAAGGCGTCGGCGAGCGCGTAGTGGAAGGGGATGTCGTCACGGGTCAGGTACGCCATCGTAGTGGTGCCCTTGGAGGGCACCCACTTGTCGTACGCGCCCGAGTTGAAGGCGGCGTGTCCGTCGTTCCAGCCGTGCGGCAGGTCCTGGATGAACGCCAGGCCGAGGTCGTCGGCGTCGGGGTGGAAGGGCAGGATCTCCTTGCCACCGGCGTCCGTCTGGTGCCATACGGTCCTGCCGTTCCGCCCTGCGACCGGGCGCGGGTCGCCGAAGCCGCGGACGCCTGAGAGCGTGCCGAAGTAGTGGTCGAAGGAACGGTTCTCCTGCATGAGGACGACGATGTGCTCGACGTCCTCGATCGACCCCGTGCGATGGTTCGCGGGCAACGCGGCGGCACGCTGGACGCTGCTCGACAGCGCGGTGAACGCCGTGGTGGCGCCCGCGATCTGAAGGAATCGGCGCCGGTTGACTTCGGGGGTGGGCGACGGCATGGGCAAGGACCTCTCATCCTGGGGTGCGGATGGCCGGAACGGACGGAATGTCGCGGAGCGAGTGTTCCAAGAGCACCGAACGGGAGGGAAGGGTGCGGTGGCGCCCGTGTGAAACCCGGCGGTACGCCAGGTGCGCGGCAGCCGTGCCGCTGACGGTGTCCGCGACGGCGCCGAGGACGGCCACGGTGGCGATGACGGCCTCTTGTCCGGGTGCGCCCGCCCCTGCGCGACACGGGCTGATGAACATGGCGGCGATGCGGCGTCGGTCCAGCCTCGGAGCGGGCGCGCCCACCACGGTCGAGCAGCCGGAGCCGTCGGCGCTGCCCAGCACGGTGAAGGTCTGGGTCCGGGTGCCCCGGGCCGACGACGGCGGCAGCTTCAGCACCAGCCGGCGCACGGCCCGACTCGACCCCAGGTCCACCGTCCAGGACTGCGCGAAGGCGTCGTTGGTGGACCCCCAGTAGCCGTTCGCGTCGCCGTCGGCCGCCTTGCCGGGTGTGCAGACCTCCTGCGAGCCGGTCGCGGTGGCCGGGCGGCCCTGGGCGAGACTGCGGTTCGGGTCGGGGTACGACCGGGTTCGGACTACGGCGCGGCCCACATCCCCCGGACATGGCCCAGGTGCCGGGTCATCACCGCCCGCACGGCCTCCTCGTCCCGCGCGAGCAGCGCGTCGAGGAGCTCCAGGTGCTCCTCGGCCGACGCCCGCAGCCGCCCCTGCTCGGCCAGCGCCGTCAGCCCGTACAGCCGGGAGCGGCGCCGCAGGTCCCTTACGACCTCCACGAGGTGGCCGTTGCCGGCGAGCGCCAGCAGGCCGAGGTGGAAGCGCAGGTCCGCCTCGACATAGGCGATGAGGTCGCCGGCCACGGCAGCGGTGACGATCTCCTGGGCGACCGGCCGCAGCGCCTCCAGGTCGGCGGGTCCGGCGGTGGCCGCCAGTGCGGCCGTGGTCGGGATCTCTATCAGGGACCGGATGTGGGTGTACTCGTCGAGCTGCCGCTCGGAGACGGCGGTGACCCGGAAGCCCTTGTTCGGGACGGTGGCGACCAGTCCCTCCTTGGCGAGGTCGAGCATCGCCTCGCGCACCGGGGTCGCGGAGACTCCGAAGCGGGCGGCGAGATGGGGGGCGGAGTACACCTCACCGGGGCGCAGTTCCCCCGCGATCAGCGCGGCTCGCAGCGCGTCCGCCACCCGCTCCCGGTAGCTGGGCCTGCTGCCGCCCAGCGCGGGCAGGGCGGGCGTGTGCTGCGCGGCCATGACGGTCGTCCTCCTCTGCGGTCACCGGACCCTACCGGAACCGGCTACAGCACGAACCCGGCAGGGAAGGGGTCCTCCGGGTCGAGCAGGTACTGGGCGGTGCCGGTGATCCAGGCTCGCCCGGTGAAACAGGGCAGGACGGCCGGCCGGCCGGCGACCTCGGTGGTGCCGAGCAGCCGTCCGGTGAACCGGGTGCCGATGAAGGACTCGTTCACGAAGTCGGTGTGCAGCGGCAGTTCGCCCCGCGCATGCAGTTGAGCCATCCGAGCACTGGTGCCGGTGCCGCAGGGCGAGCGGTCGAACCATCCCGGATGGATCACCATGGCGTGCCGCGAGTGCCGGGCGGTGGCTCCGGGCGCGTACAGGTGGACGTGGTGGCAGCCGCGGATGGTGGGGTCCTCGGGGTGGACCGGTTCGGCCCCGGCGTTGACGGCGTCCATCAGGGACAGACCCGCCGCGAGGATCTCGTCCTTGCGGGAGCGGTCGAAGGGCAGGCCGAACTGCTCCAGCGGTGCGATGGCGTAGAAGTTGCCGCCGTAGGCGAGGTCGTACGTCACCGTCCGCCCCCCGGGCAGCACGGCCTTGCGGTCGAGGCCGACGGCGAAGGACGGGACGTTGCGCAATGTCACGGCCCTGGCCGCACCGCCCACCACGGCCACCTCGGCGACGACGAGCCCGGCCGGGGTGTCCAGCCGGATGGTGGTGACCGGTTCGACGACCTCGACCATCCCCGTCTCGACGAGGACGGTCGCCACGCCGATCGTCCCGTGCCCGCACATCGGCAGATAGCCCGAGACCTCGATGTAGACCACGCCCCAGTCGCAGTCGGGGCGGGCCGGCGACTGGAGGATGGCGCCGCTCATGGCGGAGTGGCCGCGCGGCTCGTTCATCAGCAACTGCTTGATCTCGTCGCGGTGTTCACGGAAGTACAGCCGCCGTTCGTTCATGGTCGCGCCGGGGACGGCGCCGATCCCGCCGGTGATCACGCGGGTGGGCATGCCCTCGGTGTGCGAGTCGACGGCGTGCAGGACGAGCTTGCTGCGCATGTGCTGCTCCCCCTCCTCCTAGGCGAGCCCGGCCGCGAGGGCCTTCTCGGTGGCGGCGCGCACGCCGGCCTCCTGCCCCGGCAGCAGCGGCATGCGCGGGGGCCGTACGGGGCCGCCGTAGCGTCCGGCGATGTCCATGGACAACTTGATGGCCTGTACGAACTCGGTCCGCGAGTCCCAGCGCAGCAGCGGGTGCAGCTGCCGGTACAGGGCCCGCGCGGTGGGCAGGTCGCCGTCGACGGCGGCGTGGTACAGCTCCACGGTCGCGGCGGGCAGGGCGTTGGGGTAGCCGGCCACCCAGCCCTTGGCGCCCGCGAGCGCGAGTTCCAGCAGGACGTCGTCCGCGCCGGCCAGCAGGTCCAGGTCCGGGGCGAGTTCGGCGATCCGGTAGGCGCGGCGGACGTCGCCCGAGAACTCCTTGACGGCCTGCACGTACCCCTCGCCGTGCAGTCGCGCCAGCAGTTCCGGCACGAGGTCGACCTTGGTGTCGATCGGATTGTTGTACGCCACGATCGGCAGGCCCGCCTTCGCCGCCTCCGCGTAGTGGGCGAGGACGGAGCGCTCGTCCGCGCGGTAGGCGTTGGGCGGCAGCAGCATCACCGCACGGCAGCCGGCGTCACGCGCCTGCTCGGCCCAGCGGCGGGCCTCCGCGGAGCCGTAGGCCGCGACGCCGGGCATCACGCGCTGCCCGCCGATCGCGGCGACGGCCGTCTCCACGACCCGGGCGCGCTCGGCGGTGGTGAGCACCTGGTACTCGCCGAGCGAGCCGTTCGGGACGACGCCGTCGCAGCCGTTGCCGACGAGCCAGGCGCAGTGCTCGGCGTAGCGGCCGTGGTCGACGGAGAGGTCGTCGTTCAGGGGCAGCGCGGTGGCGACGAGGACGCCGCGCCAGGGGCGGTGGTCGGTCATGGGGCTCCTTCCTCGGTGGCGTCGCGGTGCTGCCGGGCCAGTACGCCCAGCGGCACCGGTCGTGCGAACGGCCTTCTGGACGGAGCGGCCTCGCATCCTGCGAGGCCCGCGACCGCCGGTGCGCACATCCGGCCCTGGCACCAGCCCATCCCGGCCCGGGTGAGCAGCTTCACGGTGCGCAGGTCGCCCGCGCCGAGTTCTCCAACGGCCGCCCGCACGGCCCCGGCGGTGATCTCCTCGCAGCGGCAGGCCACGGTGTCGTCGGTGACCTGCTCGGGCCAGTGGGCGGGTGGTGTGTAGACGGCGTCGAGGGCCCGCGCGAACCTCGCCAGTCTGCTGCGTGACCTGGCGGCACCCGCCCAGTCTCCCGGGTCGGGCGCGGTGCCCCGGAGGCGGGCCGCCGCCGACCGTCCGGCGATGTGTCCCTCCGCGAGGGCGAGGGCGGCACCGCCGATGCCGGTGGCCTCCCCCGCCGCCCACACGCCGGGTACGTCGGTGCGCTGTTCGTCGTCGACGTGCACGGCAAGCCCGGCGAGCCGGCAGCCGAGGCTCTCGGCGAGGTCGGTGTGCGCGAGCATTCCGTGGCCGACGGCGAGCGTGTCGCAGGGGATGCGCCGCGCGCTGCCGGGCCGGACCCGGCCGGCGGGGTCGAGGGCGGCGACGGTGACGGCGGTCAGGGTGCCGGCGCCGTGCGCGCGGACGACCGTGTGGCGGGCGAGCAGGCGGATGCGGTGGCGCAGGAGCCCGGCCGCGTATCCGGCGCCCTCCGGCAGCTTGGCGGCCAGGGCGGGGCCATGGCGCAGCAGGGCCTTGAAGTCCGCCGACTCCACGAGCGCGGCGACCTCGACCCCGGCTGCCGCGAGTCCGGTGGCCACCGGCAGCAGCAGGGGCCCGGTCCCGGCCACGACGGCCCGGCGCCCCGGTACCGCAAGGGCGCCCTTGAGCATGGCCTGCGCGCCGCCGGCGGTGACGACACCGGGCAGCGTCCAGCCGGGAAAGGGCAGTACCTTCTCGTAGCCGCCGGTCGCCAGCAGCACCGCCGCTGCCCGGACGGCGACGGACTCCTCCTGCTCGGGGCCGAGCAGGGCGTGCACGGTGAAGCCGCGCTCGACGGCCCATACGTGGTGTTCCGCCAGGACCGTCACCCCGCTCGCGGCGAGGCCGTCGCGCAGCCGTTCCCAGGTGCGCCACTGGTGGCGCGGTGCCTTGGGATGCGGTGGCTTGGGATGCGGTGGCTTGGGATGCGGTTCGTGGGGACGCGGTTCGGGGAGGTGCGGTTCGGGGAGGTGCGACGCCTGCGGATGCGATGCCCCGGGGTACCGGGCCGCGAGGGCCGCCGCGGGCTGCCGGAGGAACTGGCCGCCCGGTGCCTCGGCCGCGTCCAGGAGCGTGACGCGCAGGCCGCGTGCGGCCGCCGCCAGCGCCGCGGCGAGTCCCGCCGGGCCGGCGCCGATCACGGCGAGGTCAGTCCTCATGGCCGGTGCCCTCCTGTGTGCGGATGTCGTCGCCGGGGCGTACCGGCACCAGGCAGGCCCGGAGGTTCGGGCGGCCGTTGACGGTCACCAGGCAGTCGAAGCAGACGCCGATCCCGCAGAAGACCCCACGAGGCCGGCGCGCGCCCCGGGTGGTGCGCCAGGAGGTGACGCCGGCCGCCCAGAGCACGGCGGCGACCGTCTGGCCGGGCAGGGCCTCGATCCGTCGGCCGTCGAAGGTGACGGCGAAGGCGGGTGCGGACGGTGCGCCCGCCCGCTCCGGCGGGTTCCCCGGCCTCATGGCACCTCCGGCAGGAAGCGGTCGGGCCGGAAGGGCCCCAGTGCGAGATCGGGTGTCCTGCCCGTCAGCACCTGAGCGATGAGATGGGCGGTGCCGGTGGACAGTCCGATGCCCGCGCCCTCGTGCCCGCAGGCGTGATGGAGGCCGGGCACCCGCGGGTCGGGGCCGATCGCGGGCAGGTGGTCGGGCAGATACGGCCGGAAGCCCATGTACGTCCGCAGGGCCCGTACCCGCGCCAGGAACGGGAACAGGCCGGTGGCGCCCGCCGCCAGCGCGCGCACCGCGGGCAGGGACAACGACCGGTCGAAGCCGACCCGTTCGCGGCTGGCGCCGATCAGGACCGGCCCGGCGGCGGTGCCCTCCACCACCGGTGAGGTCCGCAGGGCGGCACCGTCGCCGGCGACGTCGGCAACGTAGTCGGCTGCGTAGACCTTGTGCCGGATGCGTGGCGGCAGTGGTTCGGTGACGAGTACGAAGCCGCGCCGGGGCAGGACGGGCAGGTGCACCCCGGCGCGGGCGGCCAGTTCGCCGCCCCAGGTGCCCGCCGCGTTGACGACCGCGGGGGCGAACAGGTCGCCCCGGTCCGTCCGTACGCCCCGCACCGCGCCGTCCGTCCCGCGCAGCACCTCCGTCACCGTGCGGCCGGTGAGCAGCCGGGCCGCGGACGCCCTGAGCAGGTGGGCGGCGGCCAGGGCCGGCATGACCTGTGCGTCCTGCGGGTAGTGCACGGCGCCCGCGAGGCCTGCGGCCAAGTGCGGTTCCAGGTCGGGGAGCCGGTCGGCGGGAACGGTCACCGCGTCGACTCCGGCGGCGCGTTGGGCGGCGGCGAGGCGCTCCAGGGCGGTCAGCCGGTCCGGGGTGGCGGCGACGACCACACCGCCCTTGGGCTCGTACTCCACCGACGTGCCCAGTTCGGCCGCGAGCTCGCGCCACAGGCGCAGGGAGAGCAGGGCGAGGCCGAGTTCGGGTCCGGGTTCCTTGTCGGAGACGAGAAGGTTTCCCTCCCCGGCGCCGGTCGTCCCGCCGGCCACCGGACCGCGGTCGACCACGACGACGTCCAGGCCCGCCCGGGAGGCGTACAGAGCACACGCGGCGCCCACCATCCCGGCGCCGACCACCACGACATCGCAGGTCAGCGGCTCGCTCACACCAGTACTATGTCACACATCACAGCCTCTGAGAATAGGTCGGACCGGCTCGCGGACCGCCGGCGGCTACACCCGGCCGGCGGTGGCCGTGTCCGCCGACAACCGCTGACCGACGTGCCGGCGTGGCTGGAGTGGTGACGGTCCACCGCCGGGGGGACGTACGGCCACTGCTGCTCGACCTGGATCCGCGGCGGTCGGCGTACTCGGACTACACGCGCTGGGACTGGTTCGCGCTGCCCCGCGACACCGGGCTGCGGCCAGGGAGTGACGGCCAGCGAGTGGGCCCGGCGCCGTCGGCGGCCTGAACGCCGGCGGTGCCGGGTCAGGTCTCCGGGGTCGGGACCACGCTGAGGTGGCCCGAGGCGCGGCGGGCCCGGCGCGCTCCGCGCGGGGCCGAGAGGGGGCGGCGCGTCTCGCGCAGGACCAGGGTGAGGCGGGTGTAGCCCAGTTCCCGCAGGGTCGCCGGAGTCTCCTCGACGATGCGGCAGTCGGTGGCGCCCCAGCGCGGATCCGGATGCAGCAGGGGACGGACGGCGCCGTCGGACTCGGCGGCGGACTCGCCGACCGCGCTGATCCAGTGCGGCAGGCCGTGGCGGTAGGCGGCTTCCATGATGGGGTCCTGGGCGATGTCCCGGCGGATGGCCTGCAGCCCGTGGTCGTGGCCGCAGCGCTCCACGGTGGCGGCGAAGTGCGCCAGCATCGGCAGGCACCAGCGCGACTCGTGCTCGCCGAGGACCGTGCCCGCCTCCGGGTGGAAGAGGACGAAACGCAGGAAGTTGTCGTCCGGCATCGCCGTCGGATGCGGACCGACGCCTCCGAACAGCGCGGTGAAGGCGCTGTTGGTCAGCACCACGTCCCAGCGGTGGTCGACGACGAGGGAGGGAAAGGAGACGGCCTGAAGCAGCGTGGCGTAGTCCTGCAGATAGGCCTGCGCCTCGGGACTGACGGGGACGGGTGGCGGCGCCGGCCGCTGCCCTCCTGCCTGAAATGCCATCGGGAGGTCACCCCTCTTGCCTCTGCGGCCTTCACGCGGCGCCTTGATCCTGCTGCTCAGAGGCGAGTCGTGTCAACTATCGTGGCATTTCATGCCGGTTGACGGCTGAAATTGGCCACAGTTGTGGCGAGACCTGGATGTGAGTTCGAATGACCCGCTACTCTCCGGGAAGTTCACGGCACCCCGCCCTGTGACAAGCCTGTGAGAGACGTAGGAGATCTGTCGGTGACCGATGGCATCGAGGATCCGGGCACCACGGCGCCGACCGTGCTGCCGGCCGTCGTCGCACGCGTCACCGCGCTCGCCGAGCGGCTCGGCGTGTCTCAGGCGGAGGTCTTCGACGTCGGCCGGCTGTCCGTGGCCTGCGGCGTCCCGGAGTCCGTGGTCAGGGCCCTGCTGAGCGGGCGGCCGGCGGGCGAGCCGGATGTGCAGGCCCGGTTCCTGCAGCGGCTGGACCTGCTGCGCCGCACCCGGCTCAAGCCCAACGGGCGCCGCTACACCCAGCAGGAGATAGCCGACGGCGCCGGCATGTCGCGGCAGCAGGCGGGCGCGCTCATCAACGGCGACCGGCGTCCCACCATGGAGCACTGCGACGCCATCCAGCGCTTCTTCCGCGTGCACGCGGGCTTCCTCACCGCCGAGGATCCCGAGGCCCTGGCGGGCGCCCTGCAGCGCACCGAGCAGGAACTGCTGCAGCGGCTCGCCGACCGCGAGCGGGCCGCAGCCGCAGCCGCGGCCGCCGACGACCCGCTGGAGCGGCTGCTGCAGGACCACGGCGTCCGCGGAATCGCCTGGCGGGCCGCGCAGCTGCCCACCGACCAGCACCGCGACAAGGTCGCCGAATGGCTGGACATGCTCCTGGAGAGCGTCAAGCGGCCCGAGTCGTGATGCTGGTCAAAGGCGTGGGCATCGGCAGGGACATGCGCCGGCTGTGCGGCGAGCTGGTCGCCGAACTGACACTGCCGGCGCCGGCCCGGCCCGCCGATCTGTACGCCGCGCTGTGCGAGGCGATGAGCAGGCGCCGCGGGCGGCCGGTCCTTCTGCGCATGGCCGCCTTCCCGGCCGGTACCGCCAGCGGGCTGTGGCTCGACATGGCCGACCAGGACCTGGTCCTCGTCGAGGAACGCACCGCCCCCGACCACCAGTTGGTGATCCTCGGCCACGAGCTGTGGCACATGACGGCCGGCCACTGCGGCCACCACGTCGACGGGGTCACGGTCGCCGCGCGCCTGCTCGGCGACGGAGCAGACCTGCGGGCGGCCGTCCAACGGGTTGCCGCGCGCAGCCGGTTCGACCTGGCCGAGGAGGAGGCCGCTGAGACCTTCGGCCTGCTGCTGGCCAGCAAATGCCGTACGTGGCTCGCGAGTTCGTCCCTGCGGGGTCCGGTGCACCGCGACCACCTGGCGGGGCGGATCGAGGCCTCGCTCGGTTACCTGGGCCGACGGGTGGAGGGCGACGCCGCGGCGAGGGGCCGGACGTAGGAACCAGGAAACGGCAACACGGACACGGCAACACGGACGCGCGAAGACGGACACGGCAACACGGACGCGGGCACACGGACGCGCGAACACGGAGTGATCAGGGACTTCTCCTCGGCCGAGCGGGCGAACCGGAGCGGAGCGCGGGGGCGTTGTCAGTGGTGGGCGGCAGGCTTGAGGGTGCGCCACCGCCGCGCGGAGGCGCATGTGCGCCGTCCGGGTGACCGGGGGCGTGACCTGTGACGCCCAAACCGGGGAGAGCAAGCGATGCCGACCGCCGTACTGACCGACCGCGAGCGAACCGCCGTCCAGGCCTACCTGCGACTGCTGCACACGGTGCGCGCCGCCTTCGACGGCCCCCCGGGCGCCGGGCGGCCACCGCTCGTCCCGCCCGCCGTGCTCGCCGAGGCCGAGCAGGCCCTGACCCGAGCCGGCCTCACGGGCAACGAGGACGCCTTCTTCCGCCTGCTCCACCACTGGTGCCCCCGGCCTTGACCGCGCCCGGACTGCGGTGCGCCCGGACCGGCCGGGCAGCGGGGCGCACCGGACCCGTGACTCCGGCCGGCCGTAGGGGAGCGGTGCACCCTGCGCGAGCCTGGAGTCAGGCGTGCGGGACCGTCACCGCGGTGGCCACCAGGCCGTCGGTGACGGTCCAGCGGCCGTCGAAGTGGGTGAGCCGGTGGCCGCCGACCAGGGGGCCGGGGACGAGCAGTGCGGCGCGGAAGGCACCGTGGCAGGGGGTGTCGGGGTCGGTGCTGATCTCGATGTCGGCCTCCGAGAAGTCCAGCCACTTGCCGGTCAGCGGGAACCACGCCTTGTAGACGGACTCCTTCGCGCTGAACAGCAGCCGGTCCCAGTGGACGCCGGGCCGCTCGGCGGCCAGCCGCCCGAGCCGCTCCGCCTCGGCGGGGAGGGCGACGGAGGCCAGGACGCCGTCCGGGAGGGGCGCGTGGGGTTCGGCGTCGATACCGAGGCCGGCCAGGTCGGTGGCGCGGACCAGGGCGGCGGCACGGTAGCCGTCGCAGTGGGTCATGCTGCCGTTCAGGCCCTCGGGCCAGCGCGGGGCGCCCCGTTCGCCGGGCAGGAGCGGCTGCGCCGGCACGCCGAGCTTCTCCATGGCGCGGCGCGCGCAGGAGCGTACGGCGGCGAACTCGCGGCGGCGCTTGGCGACCGCCCGGGCCACGACCACCTGCTCCTCGGGAAACAGCGTGGCGTGGCCGGCCTCGTCGTCGCCGCGGCTCTCCACCGCCACCACCGAGTCCGGGAGCAGTTCCTCGATCACCGGGTTCCGTCCTCCATCGGCAGAACGCGGCGCAGCCTGCCCGGCGGTTCCGGGCGCTTGCGCCACTCGCGGGGGTATCCCACCGACACCTCTTCGAAGCGGACGCCCTCGTGCCAGGTGGTCCGCGGGATGTGCAGATGGCCGTAGACCATGGCGGCCACGCGGAATCTGCTGTGCCAGTCGGCGGTCAGCCGGGTGCCGCACCACATGGCGAACTCGGGGTACCACAGGATGTCCGTCGGGTGCCGGTGCAGCGGGTAGTGGTTGACCAGCACCGTGGGCAGGTCGCAGGGCAGTTCGGCGAGCCTGCGCGCGGTCTCGGCAACCCGGGCCCGGCACCAGGCCTCGCGGCTCGGGTAGGGGTCGGGATGCAGCAGGTACTCGTCGTTGCAGACCACTCCGGTGCCGTGCGCGTGGGCCAGACCCTCGTCCTTGGTGGTGCAGCCGGCCGGCAGGAAGGAGTAGTCGTACAGCAGGAACAGCGGCGCCACGGCCACCGGGCCACCGGGGCCGTCCCAGACGGGATACGGATCCTCGGGCGTGGTCACGCCCAGTTCGCGGCACATCTCGACGAGGCGTTCGTAGCGGGCGACACCTCGCAGGGTGACGGCATCGCGCGGGTGGGTCCACAGTTCGTGGTTGCCGGGCACCCAGACGACCCTGCGGAAGCGGCTCGCCAGGGTCTTCAGGGCCCAGCGGATGTCGGCCACGGTCTCGGCGACGTCCCCGGCGACCAGCAGCCAGTCGCCTTCGGAGCCGGGTTCCATCCGCTCCACCAGAGCGCGGTTCTCGCTGTAGCCGATGTGCAGGTCGCTGATGGCCAGCAGCCGTCCGGATCCGCCGGGCGTCCCCGTCACCTCTCGCCCCCCCATCGCGCGCACGTTGGCTCCACAAGAACACACCCGGGGGCGTCCGGACAAGGGCGCCCCTGCGCGGCGGCCCCCGCGGCCCCGGCGACCCCCGGGGCGGCGGCGGTTGGGCGCGGAGCCAATCCGTAACACGCGCGTTGCACTCGACGGCTGTTCAAAGCCGTATGATCGCCCCAACACCACCGCTGGAACTCTCCCTCGCGCAGGGCGGTTTGGTGTCCCTTCTTCCCCTCTGGCCGGGCACGGCCCGCTTCGCCCTGCCCGCGAACCGTGAAAGGCGGCCTGCATGGTCTCTTGCGTACGCGTCTGGCTCAACCGCACGTACGCGGAGAACGTGTTCTTCATGGATCAGCTGCGGAGAAATCCCAGCGCCCGGGCCGTCGAGATCCACGCCACGCACGGCGACGCCGACTCCCCCGTGCTGGCGGCCGCCGACACCGCCGAGCTCGAACCCGAGGGCCTGTCCCCGGCCGCGTACGTCGAGTACGCGCTGGACCTGTGCGTGCGGCGCGGCATCGACGTGTTCGTGCCCCGGCTGCACCAGGCCGCGATCGTGGCGCACCGCGCGGACTTCTCCGCCGCGGGCACCGCGCTGCTCGCGCCGACCCCGCAGGCGGTGGCCGTCTTCGAGGACAAGGCGACCGCGTACGAGGCGGTCCGGTCCATCGGCGTGCCGGTGCCGCCGTGGTGGCGGGTGCGCACGGCCGGTGAACTGCTGGCCGCTGTCGAGGTACTGGAGGCGTCCGGGCAGCGGGCGTGCTTCAAGCCTGCGTCCGGCGCGGGCGGGGTTGGCTTCCGCGTCATCACGCGGGCGCCGTTCTCCCTCACACATCTGAGTGGTTTCCCGGGCCCCCACGTCCCCCTCGACCTGGTCCTCGGTGCCCTGGAACGGGCCGGGGAGCCCGTCGACTGGCTGGTGATGCCTCGCCTGGATCAGCCCGAGGTCTCGGTGGACTGCCTGACCGGGCCGGACAACCGGGTCCGTCTGGCGGTGGGCCGCACCAAGAACGGGCGCCGCCGTGGTTTCACCCTGCACGAACAGTGGCTGGAGCCGGCCCGGCGGATCGCGGAGGGTTTCGGACTGCACTACCTGTCCAACATCCAGTTCCGGATGTACGGCGAACAGCCGGTGCTGCTGGACGTCAACACACGTCCCGCGGGCGGGCTGCACCAGCTGTCGCAGTGCGGGATCAACGTCCCTTGGTCGGCCGTGCAGTTGGCGCTCGGCGAGGACCCCGGGCAGGTGGCGCCCCCGTTCCTGGGACAGGACTACACGGTGGTGTCGGGGCCGCGCCCGCTGCGGCCGGTGTCGCTTCCGCAGCAGCGGACACAGCCCGTGGAACCGCTGCTGCCGGCCGTACCGGTCCCCGCACCCCAACCGGCCGGCGAGGTCCCGGCACAGTCCACCACCCGGGCGAGGACGCCGGCTTGAAGAACACCGGCCGGACCGGGACCGGCCGGACGGCCATCAGCCAGGCAGCCACCAGCCGGACCGGGACCGGCCTGATCCGCATGGCGGACGACGCCGGCCCCGGCCCGATCCGGCCCCCGGTCCGCCCCCACCCCGGCCCGGCCCACCCCACCCCGGCCCGGCCCGGCCCAGCCCCGACGGCACTATCGGTCTGGACCAATTGTGGTGCCGCATCTTGACACTCTGATTGGTCCATACCAACTTGGTTGCGCACTCTCCTGCACGGTCAGGTCACTTCCCCACCCGTGCCCTCCCGAACAACCCCACTCCTTCAGGGAGATCGCGTGCGCGACACACTCAGACGTCCCAGACGCCGGCTTCTCGCCCTGCTCGGCTCCGCGGCCCTGGCCTTCGCCGGAGCCGTCGCCCTCCCCGGCACGGCCCACGCGGCCAACATCCTCGGCAACCCCGGCTTCGAGTCGGGCAACGTCTCCCCCTGGACCTGCACCTCGAACCTCGGGTCCGTCGTCTCCTCGCCCGTGCACAGCGGCGCCAAGGCCCTCGCGGGCGCGGTGACGTCGAGCGACAACGCCCAGTGCAGCCAGACCGTCTCCGTCCAGCCGAACACGACGTACACGCTGAGCGGCTGGGTCCGCGGCTCATACGTCTACCTCGGTGTGAACGGCGGCGCCTCGACCTGGACGACGTCCCCGTCGGCGTACAGCCGGCTGTCGGTGTCCTTCACCACCGGCGCCTCCCAGACCAGCGCGACCATCTACGTGCACGGCTGGTACGCGCAAGGCACCTACTACGCCGACGACATCGCTCTGGACGGCCCCGGGGGCGGCGGAGGCGGGGACACCCAGGCGCCGACCGCGCCGACGGGTCTGACCTCCACCGGCAAGTCGTCGTCGAGCGTGTCGCTGAAGTGGAACGCCTCGACGGACAACGTCGGTGTGACGGCGTACGACATCTACAGCGGTTCCAACCAGGTGCTGAGCGTCTCCGGGACCAGTGCGACGGTCGGCGGGCTCTCGCCGAGCACGAACCACACCTTCACCGTCAAGGCTCGGGACGCGGCCGGCAACGTCTCGGCGGCCTCCAACTCCGTGAGCGTCACGACGGACGCCGGCGGCGGGAGCGGCGGCTTCAAGCAGGCGGCGCCCTACCTGTACGAGGGCTGGGGCGACCCGCCCGGCGCGTCCTCGGTGATGAGCACGACCGGAATCAAGTGGTTCACGATGGCGTTCATGCTGGACTCCGGTGGCTGCAACCCCGCCTGGGACGGCAGCCGGCCGCTGACCGGCGGCGTCGACCAGAGCGCCATCAGCCAGATCCGCTCCGCGGGCGGTGACGTGGTGCCGTCGTTCGGCGGCTGGCAGGGCAGCAAGCTCGGCGCCAACTGCTCCTCCGCAAGCGCGCTCGCCGGGGCCCTGCAGAAGGTGATCGACGCCTACGGCCTGAAGGCCGTCGACATGGACATCGAGAACACGGACGAGTTCGAGAACGAGGCCGTGCAGGCGAAGATCCTGACCGCGCTGAAGACCGTCAAGGCCGACAACCCGGGCCTGAAGACGATCGTCACCTTCGGCACCTCGACCACCGGCCCGACCTACTACGGCAACCGGCTCATCGAGCAGGCCCAGTCGCTGAACGCCGGCATCGACGTCTTCACCATCATGCCGTTCGACTTCGGTGGCGGCTCGGACATGTACGGCAACACCGTGAACGCGGCCGAGGGCCTCAAGGCCAAGCTGAAGTCGACCTTCGGCTGGGACGACGCCACCGCCTACTCGCACATCGGCATCTCCGGCATGAACGGCCTGTCCGACCAGCAGGAGAACACCACCCCGGCGATCTGGGGCCAGATCCGTGACTGGGCCAACGGCCATCACATCGCCCGGCTCGCCTTCTGGTCGGTCAACCGCGACCGGCCGTGCCCGGGCGGCGGCGTGGTGAGCAACTGCTCCGGCATCAGCCAGGACAACTGGCAGTTCACCTCCATCACGGCCGGCTTCACCGGCTGAGGCCCCGGCCGTCGCACCACCGCACCACCGAATCCCCCGCACCACCGCACACCCTCGACGTCCCCCCGGATCCTGGGCCGGGGGGACACCTCTTTCCGGGCCGCGCACCGCCCGGCATCAGGCCGGGATTTTTTTCCGGCACTTTCTTCCGTCCGGGGTGTATCAGGAACCCGACCAGCCGCTCTCAAGGGGGAGGGCAACGGGGAACACGGGGGACAGGAACGGGGGAACACGGGGGAACGGGGGAGAACGGGGGAACGGGGGACCACGGGGGGGTGGGGGGGGGGGGGGGGGGGGGGCGGGGGGGGGCCGCCCCCCCCCCCCCCCCCCCCCCCCCCCCCCCCCCCCCCCCCCCCCCCCCCCCCCCCCCCCCCCCCGGGGGGGGGGCG
>NZ_JBIRST010000028.1:0-82857 GCF_044334385.1 Streptomyces sp. NPDC020801 | reverse complement strand
CGTGGTGGCGACGGTTTCTTCGGTGGTACCGGTGGTCAGGGAGGTAACGGCTTCTTCGGCGGCACGGGTGGTCAGGGAGGTAACGGCTTCTTCGGTGGCACCGGTGGCCAGGGCGGTAACGGCTTCTGATGGTCACCCGCCGGTGTCCCGGACGGTTCGACGTCCGGGACACCGGCGGCGGTCACCGGGGGTGGCCGCCAAGGAAGGGGGAGCCGGGGAGGCGGGCACTCAGCTCGAACGCCGGGCCGCACCTGCCAGAATCCATGCCTCCACCGCCTCGTACTGCCGGCGCTGCTCATCCGCCTTCTCCCGCCCGGAGAGCATCGTCCCCGCCCAGCCCAGGGCGAAGCCCAGCGGAATGGAGACCAGGCCCGTCGTGGTGAACGGGAACCAGTTGAAGTCGGCGTCCGGGAACGCGGAGAACGGAGAACCCGAGACCAGGTTCGTGCCGGTCATGAGGACGACGGTGGCCAGGGTGCCGCCGATGAGGGTCCACAGCAGGCCCGTGCGGGTGTAGCGGCGCCAGAAGAAGCTGTAGACCAGTGCCGGTGCCAGCGCGGACGCGCTGATGGACGCCGCCAGCAGAGCCAGCGGCTGCAGGTTGTGGTGCTGGACGAGGGTGGCCAGCACGATGGTGAGCACACCCACCCCCAGCGCGGACACCCGTGCGAGCGTCATCTCGCGGCGGGGGTTCGTCTCCTTCGACCAGCCCGCGAACAGGTCGTGCGCCAGGGTGTTGGCACAGGCCAGGATCATCCCGGCGACCGACGCGAGCAGGGTGAGGAAGAGCGCTGTCGTGACCATGGTGAAGAGGAAGGTCTCAGCCGTCGACACGTCTGCCCCGAACGCGGCCCGCGAGCCCAGCAGGTAGGCCGTCCTGCCCGTCGGGTCGGCGCCCGCGATCGTGGCACGTCCCATCAGTGCCGTCGCGCCGGAGCCGACGATGGTGATGATCAGTACGAAGAGCGCGACGCACGGCACCGCCCAGGACATGGACCGGCGCACCTGACGCGCACTGCTCGCGGTGTACATGCGCATGGTGACATGCGGCAGGCAGGCGCCACCGAGCACAACGGTCATCTGTGAGCTGATCATGTCGAGTCGGGGAGCGGCTCCGCCGGCGAATTCCAGCCCCGAGTGCAGGAAGGCCGATCCCGCCCCGCTGTGCGCTGCCGCCGCGGCGAACAGCGCGCCCGGGTCCCAGGCGAACTGCCGCAGGATCAGTACGGCGACGACCGCGCCGGAGCCGAGCAGCATCACGATCTTCATGATCTGGATGAGGGCGGTGCCCTTCATACCTCCGATCGCCGCGTAGCTGATCATCAGCGTGCCGATGCCGACGATGCATCCGGTTTTCAGGGAATCGCTGGAGAAGCCGAGGATGAACGCCAGCAGATCGCCGGTGCCCGCGAGCTGGATCAGCATCATCGGCACCAGGGCCGTGATGGTGGTCGCGCACGCGGCGATGCGCACCGCCCGACCGGGCATCCGCCGTGCCAGCGCGTCGCCCATGGTGAAGCGGCCCGCGTTCCGCAACGGTTCGGCCAGCAGGAACATCAGCAGCATGAGGGAGAGGGCGGTGCTCAGCGCCAGGACGACGCCGTCGTAGCCGAAGAGGGCGATGACTCCGCCTGTGGAGAGGACCGTCGCCGCGGAGATGTAGTCCCCGGCGATGGCGAGGCCGTTGCGCATCGGGGACAGTGAGCCGTAGCCCGTGTAGAACTCGTCGAGGTCGTCCCGGTCGGGTCCCGTCATCACGCACAGCAGCAGGGTGATCGTGGCGACGGTCGTGAACGCCACCAGGGACATGGCCTGCGCGGAACTGCTGAACCCGGTCACCGCGTCGCCTCCTGCCTGGTCTCCAGCTCGGCCTGCCTGCGGATGCGCTCCGCGATCGGGTCGACCCGGCGGCGCGCCGTGTACTCGTACAGCCCGATCGCCAGGCAGGTGACGGGCACCTGGATCAGCCCGAGCAGCAGGCCCGTGGACAGTCCGCCCGAGACGGTGCTGGTCATCAGCGACGGTGCGAACGCGGACAGGGCGAGGAAGAGGGTGAAGTACCCGAGTGCCGTGAACGTGGCAACGCGCCGCTGCGCGCGGTACGCGCTGCGCAGGCGGCGGAGGTCGCTGTGATGGCCGGGCGCCGGCTGGCGCGGCGTCCTCCTCGTATCGGGCTCCGGCTCCGGTGGCCAGGGAAAAGTGGCGTACGACGCCGACGGCGGAGGTATGGAGTCGTACGGCGGCGGCAGGTGGCGCGGCCGGTAGTCGGGGGACGGCAACGGGTCTGTCATCCCGTTACTCCTTGCATGGCTCAGGGCCCGTGAGGACCGCAGGGAGTGGGGGGCGACGCACGTTACTCACAGGTATGCGACAAGCGGAAGCCTTTTCGCAAACTGATTGGTCGGTATGTGTTTGATTGGTGGCTAGATCATCTATCTCCCTGGGCGGAGCGGGCCCGGATGCCGACGCCGGGCAGCATGACGACACCCTCGCCGAGTCGGCCACCGTCACGTGCGCTGCTGGGTGCGACACCTCCGGCCACCGTCCTGGCGCGTCCCGGCCGCCGCCGCCCGCGCTCTCCCCGACGGGCACCCGGCCGGAGCTCACCGCCCGCCGGGCGAGGACCGTGGCCGAGGTTCCCGCCGGGGTTCGGTCACGGACGGTTCGCCGGTATGGGCGGAGACGGACGGTTCGCCGGTATGGGCGGAGACGGACGGTTCGCCGGCATGGGTGGTGACGCGGACGGCGGCCGTCAGACGGGGATGCCGTGGGTGCCGGCGAAGTCCCAGAGAACCGTCAGGAATTGTTCGGGCGTCTCGGCCTGGGGCATGTGACCGGTGCCGGGCAGCAGACGGAACTCGGCGCCGGGTATCGCCTGCGCGTAGGCGCGTCCGTAGCCGGCGTCCACGACCTGGTCGCTCGCGCCCCACGCGACGAGGGTCGGGTGGGCCACTTTGGCCAGGCGCTCGGTCAGGGTGGGGTCGGCCATGGCATCCGGTCCCGAATAGACCTGCAGCGCGGCGCGGTTGGCGGCCATGACCGCGCGCTGAGCCTCGGAGAGGGCGCCGGGGTCGAAGCGGAACTTCGAGGGGTCGTGGAAGGAGAGGCGGGACAGCTCGATGGGCGTCAGGGAGAAGGTGTCGGCGATCGGATGGCCGGGGACGTCGATGCCGACCGCGTTGACGAGGGTGACGCTGCTGATCCGGTCACTGCCCTCGGTCGCCAGCTCAGCGGCGATCCAGCCGCCGATGGAGTTGCCGACGACGGCGACGTCCCGCAGGTCGAGTGCGTCCAGCAGCCGTGCGTAGAGGTGGGCGAGGGTCGTGACGCCGGTGAGCCAGTCGGGGCGGGCGGTGCCGTCGAAGCCGGGGTGGACGGGGGCGATCACCCTGGCCGGCCGCCGCTCGGCGAGGAGGCCGGCGAACGGGGCGACGGTCTGCGGACCGCCGCCACCGTGCAGGAGCAGGAAGGGGCGCCCCTGACGGCCGTGGACGTCGACGGTGACCTCGACGGTGCCCTGGTCGAGGGTGAGGGTGAGGGTGCGGGTGCTTCTGGTCATTCGGTGCTCCTCAAATGGGCCGTGGTCATGGGCCCCGTCGAAGGGGGAGAAGGTCGGAGGGAGGAGAGGGCGGAAGGGGGGAAGGGCGGGAAGGGCGGGAAGGGCGGGAAGGGCGGGAAGGAGATGGCTGTCAGGCGAAGTCGGTCGCGGGCACCGTGGCGTAGCGGCTCATCACCGAGACGATCGACTCCGGGGTCGGTTCCCGGCCGTCGGCGATCATGTTCCGCAGGTCGCGGAAGTACTGCACGTACAGGTCGGGTGTGAAGGTGTTGAGCATCACGGCCGGCTCGTCGCCGAGGTTGGCGAAGGTGTGCGGTGCGCCGGGCGGAATCATCGCGAGCGTGCCGGCCGGCGCCACATGTGTCGTCTCCCCGATGGTGAAGTGCACGGTGCCGGAGACGACGTAGAAACCCTCGTCGTGCTGGGCGTGGCGGTGCTGCGGCGGGCCCTGGGTGTGCGGGGCCAGGGTGATCTCTCCGATGCCGAGGCGGTGCCCGGTGGTGCTGCCGTCCTCGAGGATGCGCATCTGCGTGGGGCCCAGCCGGATCGTCTCGCCGTCGTCCGGGCCGACCACGGAAACCCTGTTCATCACTGCCTCCCTCGTGAGAGTTGACTCTCACGAGATTAGAGAAGTCGAGTCTCGTCATGCAAGTCCACTCTCATTTTGCGAGCGAGGTGTTAGGATGGCGGAGGCGAGCAGGAAAGGTTTCGGCGATGACGGCACAGGCGGGTACCGGCCGCACCAACCAGAAGCAGCGCACGCGGACGGCGATCGTGGCGGCCGCCCGCGAACTCATCACCACGGGCGCCGAGGTGACGATGCCGGCGATCGCCCGCGCGGCCCTGGTCTCCGAGGCCACCACCTACCGGTACTTCCCGGACCTTCCCTCGCTGATCAGTGAGGCCCTGGCCGGTGCTTGGCCGCCCCCCGCCGAGGCCCTTGCGCCGCTCGGGGACTGCGCCGACCCCGTCGAACGTGTCGCCTTCGCCTGCGAGTTCCTGCTCCGGGGTGTACTCGCCCGCCAGGGGGCCGTGCGGGCGATGATCTCGGCCAGCATCACCCGGCCCGACAGTGCGGGTGCACGTCCCGGAATCCGTTTCGGACTGATCGACCATGCGCTCCTGCCGCTCGAAGGCACGCTCGCGGTGGCGGACTCGGAAGCGTTCGCCCAGCTCAAGCGGGACCTCGCGGTGGTCGTGAGCGCCGAGGCGCTCTTCACCCTCACCGACCTGTGCCGCCTCGACCCCGAAGAGGCCGTCACCAGCGCCGTGCGGACCGCGACCACCCTGACCGAGGCCGCGGTGCGTGCGATCGCGCGGTGAGCGAGAGCGCCGCCTTCGCGTGGCTGCGCCACCGGTGGTTTTCCACGCCCAGAGCAATGGCCGGAAACGTTCAGGGAAACAACTGGATCGTCCAATGCGGAGGTTTCCACGGGCCTGGCCGTGATACCTCTCTGGAGGTCGAGGAAGAATCCTCCGGAGGGAATCCAGTTGGCGCTCACCGCGGGATCCGGTCACCAGCACCTACACGTCCTCACACTCATGAGCGACGAGTCGGAAATCGCCGAATGGGCTGGTGGGAAGGGGAGAAATCTCCACACACTGACTGTGTCCGGTTTTCAAGTACCGAGCTGGTCGGTGATCGGCCTGGACATCTTCGCGGAATTCGCGCGCGGCACCGGACTGGACGAGCGGCTGGACCGCCTGCTGGCCGACGGCCCGGGTGGCAGGTCCCCGGAGGCCGCCGCCGCGACCGCCACCGAGATCGCCGCACTGATCCGGGCGGCGCCCCTCGACGAGCGCATCGCCGCGGCCCTTGCCCTGGCCTACCGGCAGGTGGGCGGCGGTGTGGTGGCCGTGCGCTCGTCCGGAGCGCAGGAGGACGGCACGGAGCACTCGTTCGCCGGCCAGTTCGACAGCTTCCTCAACGTCCACGGCCTCGACCAGGTCACCGCCCACGTCCGCAAGTGCTGGGCCTCGGCGTTCTCGGAACGGTCCCTGCGCTACCGCGCGCAGCGCGGACTGCCTCCCGACACCCGTGGCGTCGCGGTCGTCGTTCAGCGCATGGTGTCCGCCGAGCGCAGCGGCGTGCTGTTCACGGCCGACCCGATGACCGGCCGCACCGACCGTCATGTGGTCAGCGCGGTCCACGGGTTGGGGGAGGGGCTGGTCTCCGGCGCGGTCGACGCCGACACCGTGGTCATGGACGCCGCCACCGGCCGGCCGCTGAGCACCGTGATCGGCGGGAAGCAGGAGCGCTACGACGCCGGCGCCGGACTCGGCTGCGCGGTGTCGCCGGTGGCCGAGGAGGACCGCGGGACGCTGTCCCTGACCGCCGAGGACCTGGCCCGGCTGCACAGTGCCGGGCTGCGCGCCACGGCGCGCTACGGCTCCCCGCAGGACATCGAGTGGGCCATTGCGGACGGCACCCTGTGGATACTGCAGAGCCGCCCGATCACCGCCCTGCCCTGCGCGGCCGGCATCGCGCCGGAAGCCGAGGGGGAGTTGCGGCTGTGGGACAACTCCAACATCATCGAGAGCTTCGGCGGCGTCGTGTCCCCCCTCACCTACAGCTTCGCCGCCGACACCTACGCCAAGGTGTACGAGAGTTACGCCCGCGCGCTGGGGGTCAGGGGCGATCGGCTGCGCGAGGTTCAGGAGTGGACCCCCCACCTGCTCGGCTACATCCACGGACGGGTCTACTACAACCTGCACCACTGGTACCGGATGGTGCGCCTGGCGCCGCTGTACCGGCTCAACCGCCGTGTGCTGGAGAAATCGCTGGGCGTCTCGGAGAGCATTTCAGACGAGAGTGCCGACGCACTTCATCCCTTCAGACCCCGGCCCGGGATGCGCGGACGGATTTCGCGACTGTCCCGAACGCTGACCTTCGCAGGCAGGTTCCTGGCCATCGGGAAATCAGTCGATGCCTTCCACCGGGATTTCTACCGGGTGTATGAGGAATTCAACAACGTCGACTACGACGCGCTGCGCGGGGACGAGACCTATCGCCGGTTTTGCAGGCTGCAGAGGGAACTCATCGAGAAATGGGGCCCGATGCAGGTCCTGGATGCCACCATCCTGCTCTCCGTCGGCGTGCTCGCGCTCCTCACCCGCAGGTGGCTTCCGGACGCTCCCGACTGGTTCACCTGGGCCGCGGCCGCCCCCGGTGGCGATGTCGAGTCCGCGGAACCGGCCTGGGCGCTCGCCGAGCTGGCGGCGCGGGTGCGGGCCGACGACCAGGTGCGGCGTCTGCTGGAGCGCACCCGCGATGCCGACGCCCACCGGGCGTTGCGGGACGGCGGTCACACCGAGGTCCTGGCCGCCGTCGACGCGTATGTCGCCGACTACGGCTACCGCAGCCCTGACGAACTCAAGCTGGAGGTGCCCGACCTGCGGGAGGACCCGGCCGGCCTGTTCACCCTGCTGCGTGAGGCACTGCCGGGCACCGCGGGGAGCGGCCAGGAGGGCCGCGGCGGCGAGACCGACGCCTACCTCGACCGGCACCTGCGCGGCCCGCGCCGCTGGGTGTACGAGCGAGTGCGGGGCAAGGCCCGGGTCGCGCTCGCCGACCGCGAACGGCTGAGGTTCTGCCGCACCCGTGCCTTCGGCGCCGCGAAGCGGATGCTGCGGGCGATGGGCCGGGACCTCGCCGGTGCCGGGGCGATCGAGTCCTGGGATGACGTGTTCATGCTTAGGCTGGGGGAGGTTCGGGGCGCCTACGAGGGCGAGATCGCCCACGCCGAGCTGAAGGAGCTGACCGCGCTGCGCCGCAGGCAACTCGCCACCGACGCCACGTTGCACGCCCCGTCCCGCTTCACCACCCGCGGCGCCCCGTACTGGTCGGGCAACCTGGAGCGGGCCGGCTGGGCCGGCGGCCCCGCCGCCCGCAGCGGCGCACGTGAACTGCGCGGAACCCCCTGTTGCCCCGGTGTCGCCGAAGGGCCCGCGGTGGTCACCGACACTCCACGCGAGATCGGCGGCGGCATCCTGGTCACCTACCGCACCGACCCGGGCTGGGTGCCCGCGCTGTCGTCGGCCGCCGCAGTCCTCATCGAACGCGGCAGTCCGCTGACCCATGTGGCCGTAGTCGCAAGGGAGTTGGGCATTCCGACCGTGGTCCAGGTCAAGGGTGCCACCACCGAGATCCGCACCGGCACCCTGCTGCGCGTGGACGGCGCCGCGGGGACGGTCACGGTACTCGCCGAGCCGTCCGCCGACGGCACAGCCGTGAATCCGGACAGCCGGAGGACGGAGACACATCCGTGATCCTCACCGAGGACCAACTGCAGGGCCTGCTCGACAAGTCCCTCGCCGAACTGCCCGAGAGCGCCGATTTCGCCGTGGTACTCGAAGGCTCCATAGCGGAGGGGTTCGGCAACCCGTCCTCCGACATCGACTTCCTGCTCATCGGCCCGGGCGGCGAAGACCTGCCCACCATGCCGTCACTGCTGTTCGTCGATGGCCGCCGGGTGGAGATCCGAACCCGATCGGTGGGCCAACTCGCCGAACAGTTCCGCACCCTGGAGGAGAAGGCCAGGCGTCCCGGCAGACTCTCCGAGGATCTGCTCAACCGCTGTCAGCGGCTGCTGCACAGTCACCCGTTGCGCGGCCACGCACTGGCCGACGAGGTCAGGGCGCTCATGCCCCTGGAGCGGTTCTCCCGCATCGCCACCGACTGGTGGGCACACCGGGCCCGCCAGTCGCTGCGGCACGCGATGGCGCTGCTCTGCCTCGGGGAGACCGGCGAGGCCGCCGACTGGACCCGCGCCGCACTCGTCCAGACGGTCAAGGCGTGGGCGGCCGGCCGGGGCGAGACCTACCTGGAACCCAAGTGGCTGTCCATGCAACTGGACCGGGCCGACCGGCCCGATGTGCGCGACCGGTACTGGGAGCTGCAAGCCATGACCCCCGACCCCGGCGACCCGGACTCCGCCCGCGCCCACCTCATGGCCTGCCGCGCCTTCGCCACCGACCTCGGTCTGACCGGAGTCGCCGGAAACCCCGAGCGGCTCACGGTCGAACGCGTCGCCGGTGTGACGACGTGGCAGACCGGCGAACGGATTCACGTCATCCGCCGGCGCCGCGAGGTGTTCGCGCTCGGAGACCGCGCCGGAGCCGTCTGGCGCTCCCTCGTCCCGGGCCGGCCGCTGCCCCAGGTGCTCGCCGCGGCCGGGGACGCCGGCGGCACCGACCCCGGCCCGCCGCTCGCCGCGTTCCTGCGGTACGGCCTGATCCGGCTGGCCTGGAAGGGCGGCGGCACCGTCACTCCGTCGCTGCCGCTCGCCGCGCCGCCCGGCCCCGTCACACCGCCGCCCTCCACCGCACGGCCGCTGCTGTCGGTACGCGGCGCGGCCGTCAGCGGCCCCGACGGCATCGACCTGGTGCCGCTGCCCGCCGACCGGTTCGCCGCCGCCACCATGGCCCTCGTGTGGTCCAACGTGGTCGTCGAGAACGCCGTGGAGGACCTCACCGGCGCTCTTCGGCGCGACCAGTGGCGGGTCGCCGAACTCACCGCCCGCCGCGCCGTGCACGCGTCGCTGCGCGGCCTCCTCAGCGCGTACGGCGTCAACCCGCTGCCCGCCGACTGCGACCTCGCACGCCGTATGGACCTGCTGCCGCCGGCCACCGCGCCGATCCGGACACGCGCCGAGGAACTGCTGCGGCGAACCATCGACTCGCCCGAGCGCGGCCGGGCCGCACTCGCGGATCTGCGCTCCCTCGTCGACCTGGTGCGCCCCGCCGTGGGTGCCGACGCATTCCCTTCCTCATTCGACTCCGCCGACGCCTGGCGGGCCACTTTGGAACTCGGCTACGACTGGTTGCGCATCGGCGCCCACCTCGACGCGGAACTGCCCATCGAGGAGGCACGCGACCTGCTCGCCAGCAACGGCGCCCAGCCCCACCAGAGGCGATGACACCCGGTCCCTAACGGCGCCCCGCCGTACAACGCCCCGCCGTACGAGGGCACGCCGGAGTCCGGCGACCCGCACATGACCGACCGACCACGGGCACCCCCTGGAGGACCGACCGATGGCCGACGCGATGACGGTGCTGGTGACCGGCGCCAGCGGCTTGGTGGGAGCGGAGGTGACCGCCCGGCTCACCGCCGCGGGCCACACCGTGCTGGCCCTGCTGCACAGCCGGAGCGAACTCGTCCGCAACAACGGCGGAAAACTCACCCCCGCACCCGGCACCCTCACTCCGATCACCGGCGACATCACCCGCCCCGGTCTCGGGCTCGCCGGCGACGACCGGCTCCTGGCCCGGGGCGCCGACCGGATCGTGCACTGCGCGGCCGTCACCGACTTCGGACTGCCCGAGGAGCGCTACGACGGCATCAACGTCCGCGGCACCCGGCACGTCCTCGATCTGGCCCTCGCCGGGCGCACCCCGCTCGTGCACATCAGCACCGCCTACGTGTGCGGCGAACGCGACGGCACCGCACGCGAGGACGAACTCGACGTCGGCCAACGCCCCGGCAACGGCTACGAGCACAGCAAACTGACCGCCGAGATCATGGTCCGCAAGGCCGCCGCGGAGGGCCTGCCGGTGAGCGTGGTACGCCCCAGCATCATCACCGGCGCCGCCCGCACCGGACGCATCCGCGACTTCAAGACCATCTATCCCGTACTCAAGATCTTCACCAGGGGCCTGGTGCGCAGCGCCCCCGGCCACTACGACGCCGTACTCGACCTGGTTCCGGTCGACCGCGTCGCCGACCTGGTCGCCGCGGCCGCCCTGCGCTTCGCCGACGCCGAGGGCCTGACCCTCCACGCGGTCGGCCACGAGGTGACCCTGCGGGACTTCTCCGACGCCCTCGCCGAGTACCCGTCCTTCCAGGTGCCGAGGTTCGTCCCGCCGTCCGCGTTCTGCGCATCGGCACTCTCCGGCCGCGAACGCTCCTACTACGACCGCGTCGTCTCCCTCTACGGCACCTACTTCCGGCGGCGCGTCCACTTCGACGACGCGCAGGCCGCCGCCTTCAGCGGCCCCCGGACGCACGCGCGCGGGCGAACCTACCTGCGCCGCCTGCTCGACCACTGCCTCAAGGTCGGCTACCTCGGCACGCCCCCGCCCAAGGCACCGGCCGCCCCCCGAACCAACGGGAGCACCCAGTGACCAACCACCTTCAACACCTCGAGCCCGTGTACGGCATCCCGGTCTCGCCCCTGCTCACCTGCCAGCCCGCCAAGCAGCGGCTGTACGGTGCGGACACCTACTACCAGGAGAGCCACGAACAACTCGCCGCCCTCACCGACGACGTCACCGGCTTCGCCCACCACCACGCCGCGCTGCTGCTGAAGCCGGACGCCGTGGTGGCCCGGCGGCTGGAGAGGGCCGTCCAGTGGCTGACCGAGCGGGACTTCCGGATCACCGGCGCGGCGGTCACCCGGCTGACCCGCACCATGATCCGTGCCCTGTGGTACTTCCAGTGGAACCTCGCCACTCCCCACCGCAGGCGGCTCGCCGCGCTCTTCCTGGAGGACGCCGACGCCCTCGTCCTCGTCGTCCGCCCGGACCGCGCCCTCGACGTCCCCGCCTCGGTCGAGCTCACCCGGCTCAAGGGCCCAACCGACCCGGACGCACGGGAGCCCGGCCAGCTCCGCCACCTCCTGGGCCGGTACAGCTACCTGCTCAACCTGGTGCACACACCCGACGAACCCGCAGACGTACTGCGGGAACTGGCCGTCCACTTCGACGACACCGGCCGCGACCGCCTCTTCCGCTCCGCACTGGCGGGCGAGGACCGCACCGAGCACGCCCTGGAGCTGGCCACCCGGCTGTACGCCGCCACCAAGCCCCGCGAACTCGACTTCGAACCCGCTCTTGAACGGCTGCGCCGTGCCGTCTCCCCCCACCTGGGCCCGGACTCGGCCGCCGGCCCACGCCGGCTCCTGGAAACGGCCTGGCGCCACGGGGCCGACCTCGATCCGTGGGACACCGTCATCGTCGGTTCCACAGTGCTCCCCATGCGCCGGCCCGGCCGCGTCCCGGTGCTGGACGGGGCCGACACCGAAACGTGGCGCCGGCATCTGACCGCCCTGCGCGCCACTGCGACCTGAACGAGGAGCAGCCCATGCAGTTCGCCCGGACACTCCCCAAGGAACTGGTGCACCGGGCCGCGATCGCCGAGGTCTTCCTGACCGACGCGGAGCGCCGGAGCGAGGACGAGGTGCTGCTCGCCGCGCAGTTTCCCCGCCTCCACGCCTTCTACGACGACACCCTCACCCCTCGTACCCACCACGACCCCCTCATGGTGCTGGAGGCATGCCGGCAAGCCATCTTCGTGGTGGCCCACCGCCACCTCGGCGTACCGATGGACCACAAGTTCCTGCTGCGCACGGTCGAGTTCGAGGTGCTCGACCTGGCTGCGCTGGTGCCCGGGGACACCCCCACCGAGGCCGTCATCGGCGCCCGTATCGAGCACCGCTTCCAGGACCGGTCCGGGGTGACGGGGCTGCGGCTGCGCTTCACCGCGACCATCGGCCGGTGCGAGGCGATGTCCGCCCGCATCGCCTACTCGTGGATGCGGCCGGAGGACTGGACGCGGCTGCGGGCCCGGCAGCGTCATGCGCTCGGCCTGTTCGATCCCCCCGTCGCGCGGCAGGGACCGCGTATCGATCCCGCCCTGGTGGGCCGCCGGGATCCCGCCAACGCGATCATCTCGCCCCCGCGCATCACGGGCGACGGCCGGAGCACCGCCCGCCTGGTCGCCCAGACCACCCATCCCACGCTGTACGACCACTGGGTCGACCACGTACCCGGCATGCTGGAACTGGAGGCGTTCCGGCAACTGGCCCTGACCGCCGCCGTGCGGGCGGGCACGATGCGCACCCCCACGGCGCTGCCGATCGGCCTGTCCGCGAGGTTCCGCCGCTTCGCCGAGATGGACCTGCTCCTTCAGTGCGTCACCGCGCCCGTCATGCCCCAGGCAGCCGTCGAGTGCACCCTGTACCAGCTCGGCACCCTCGTCGCCGAGGCCCGGATCAGCCTGACCGACCCGAACACGGCCGACCTGGCCGGCGTCCTCGCGGGCGCCGGCCCGGACCGGGCACCCGGGACGGGGGGCAGCGCACGATGACCACCGTCACCGCACCTCAAGTGCCCGCCAGGCTGGGCCGTTTCGTGCTGCGCATGTTCCGGCCCCACATCTTTGCCACCTACGCAGTGCTGTGGGTCTGCGCGCTGGAGGGCTCGGCGGTGGCACTGACCGGCAGGTCCTGGCGGCCGACCGGAGCCACCTGGGTGCGGGTGGTGAGCGTCGTGCTGGCCCTGCTGTTCCTGCGGATGCTCGACGAGCAGAAGGACCTCGACTACGACCGCGTCCACCACCCGGACCGGCCGCTGGTCACCGGCGCGATCACCGCCGCCGAGCTGCGCCTGGGCATGGCCGCCGCGACCGTGGCCGCCGCCGGCCTGAACGCCGCCCTGTCGTCCACGGCCGTCCTGCTCGTCCTGTCGGCCCTCGGCTACGGATTGCTGCTCGCAGTCCTGGAGCGCCTGTCAGCGGCGGTGCGCGACCGGCAACTGCTCAACCTCGTGGTCACCTACCCGGTGCAGATCCTGCTCGGCATCTATGTGTACGGGTCGCTGGCCGCAGCCGGAACCATCTCCGCCGACTGGCGCGGCGCGGTCCTGCTGGCCCTGAGCGCCTGCGTGTTCCTGCACTTCGAGTTCGCCCGCAAGACGGCCTGGGAGACGCCGCCAGGCGCGCGTCTGTACTCGGCCGCCCTCGGCCCCCGGCGCAGCGCGGCGGTCACCGCGGGCCTCGCGGCGGGAGCGGTCGGCTGCCAGCTCGCCCTGTTCCCCCCGGCCGGTCCGGCCGGACTGCCGGCCGGCCTGACGGCTGCCCTGCCCGCCTGGGGCCTGTGGCGCTTCCTGGCCGTGCGCCGTGGCGGCTGGCCGCTGCCGGCCGCGATGGGCTTCGTCATCGGCACCTACCTCAACCTGATCGTGCGCGCGCTGGTTGTGGCAACCAGTCGTTGACACAGCGGTTCGGCCGACCGCGGCACCGGGCACAGGCTGTACGTCCGTCTCCTCGTGTGCGGCCCGCTGCGGGACTTCGCTCGCCCGAACCGGGGGTTCGGTGCAGCGTGGCGGGCACGGGGATGTGAAGATTCTCCCGTGAGCAACGTTTACTTCGACATCACCATCAACGACGAACCCGCCGGCCGGATCGTCTTCCGGCTCTTCGACGACGTGGTCCCCAAGACCGCGAGGAACTTCCGTGAACTGGCCACCGGTGAGCACGGCTACGGCTATGAAGGCTCCGTGTTCCACCGGGTCATCCCCGACTTCATGCTGCAGGGAGGAGACTTCACCCGGGGCGACGGCACGGGTGGCAAGAGCATCTACGGTGAGAAGTTCGCCGACGAGAACTTCCAGCTGAAGCACACCAAGCCGGGCCTGCTGTCCATGGCCAACGCCGGCCGTAACACCAACGGCTCGCAGTTCTTCATCACGACCATCGTCACCGACTGGCTGGACGGCAAGCACGTCGTCTTCGGCGAGGTCGTCGAGGGCATGGACGTCGTGAAGACCATTGAGGCGCAGGGCTCGCGCAGCGGTGCGCCCAAGTCGACCGTCAAGATCGCGACGTCCGGCGTTCTCGCCGACCAGTAGCCCGAAGCCGCCCACGGCGTCCTGCCCCACGAGGGGCGACGCACGCCGGTGGGCACCCGCGGTGGCGTACGTCCGATCGCGTGCGAGCCTCCGCCTCCGGCGGTGCGGGCCGGCCATGCCTGCCCGCACCGCCGGTGCTCCGGTTCGGTGGGAGCGAGCCGCATCTCGCTCGCATCAGGCCGAACACGGCGCCACTGCCGGCTTCCGGCCGGCCCTCTTCGGCCTCGCGACGGGCAGGAGCCGCGTGGTGGCGGTCAGTGCCCGGATGTGTCCGCGTCCACGCGGCCGTCGGCTCCGCGCTGTTTCTCTTGGAGCCGATCGGGGGGCAGGGTGGAAGATGTGGATGTGCAGCGAAGCTGGACGGGGATGCGACAGCCGTGGCAGTCGAGCCACGCGCTGCTGCTGATCCCGATAGCCCTGATCGTGGTGATCACGGTGGTGGACCAGCTGGTCCCGGCCGACATCCACCTCGGCCCCCTGCTGGTCATCGCGCCGGCGATCACCGCCTCGTTCGCCGGTGCCTGGCTGACCGGGCTCGTCGGGCTTCTGGCCGTGGGCGCACAGGCGTACATCGGCTGGCACTTCGGCGTGCTGTTCTCACGCAACGTCCTGGTGCAGATCCTTGCCCTGGCGGTGCTGTCGGCCCTGACCGTCTTCTACTGCGTGGTGCGTGAGCGGCGCCGGCGCCAGCTGGAGCAGGTGCGCGCCGTCGCCGAGGCCGCACAGCACGTACTGCTGTGGCCGCTGCCGGAGCAGATCGGTCCCCTGACGGTCGCCTGCCTTTACCTGGCCGCCGAGGACGAGGCCCAGATCGGTGGTGATCTGTACGCCGCGACCTCCACCGGCGCCGGCGTGCGGGTCATGATCGGCGACGTACGGGGCAAAGGCCTGTCCGCCATCGGAGAGGCCGCCCTCATCATCGGAGCCTTCCGTGAGGCCGCCCACCAGCACGCCACCCTGCCCGCGCTGGCCATCGCCCTGGAGGAAAGCGTGGCCCGCAACCTGCCCCACCTCGAGCCCGGGGAGGACTCCGGGGAGCGGTTCGCCACGGTGCTGCTGGTGGAGATCCCGGACCAGGGCAACATCACGCGGATTCTCAGCTGCGGTCACCCTCCGCCCCTGCTGCTGCGCCCCGCCAGCGCTGTCACGATTCCGGTGCACCCGGCGCCGCCGCTCGGGATTCACGGGCTGCATCCAACCGAATACACCCTTGACGTGTTCGCTTTTGAACCCGGGGACACCCTCCTGCTCTACACCGACGGCGTCATCGAGGCCCGCAACGCGGGCGGCGACTTCTTCGGCCTCGCGGCGCGGGCCGCCCAATGGGCCGGCAGCAGTCCCGAGAAGCTTCTGCACCACATCCGGCGCGATCTCCTGGCACACGTCGGAGGACGCCTCCACGACGACGCCGCGCTCATCGCCCTCTCCCGCGCGCCCGACGCCCACCGGGAGCAGCGTCACCGTCGGGGCATCCACGTCGGCAGGTTCGCCCACGGCCCGGGAACCGCCCCTCGGTGACCCGTGGCGTGTCCCCGCCGGCGAGGGATGCCGGTCCACCGGCCGGGGCGCCGCCGCCGGCGGCACCGGGGTCCGTTCTCTCAGGCACAGGTCAGCCGTGGTTCCGCCCAGTCGGCGTGGTCGTAGTCGATGCCGTCCTCGGAGTCGGTGACGACAAGGCGGAGTTCGAGTCCTCCGGTGAGGTCCGCCGTGAGGGTCTTCGCCGGGTCGGTGCCGGTCATCCGGCCGCTGTCCGCGACGAGCGTGTCGTCCCGGTAGACGCGGAAGACGACGGACCCCTTGGTGTCGCCGGCCTCGTCGTCCACGCCGGCGCTCACGGTGAGCCGCGAGCAGGTACCACCGAGGTAGTACGCGATGTCACTGGCGGCGTGGGTGCCGAGGCCCTTGGCGTAGGTGGTGCCGTTGATCGTGAGGGTGTGGCCGTCCCCGGCGGCCTGCTCGCCGTTGCTGAGGTTGCGCTCGACCGGTCCCCAGCCGTTCACCGCCGATGTCCACGGCAGGTCGCCGAGCTGGTCGACGCCGGTGGGCGGTGGGACCGGCGTGCCGGGTGTCACGCGGTACATCACCGTGCCGTGCGCGGGCACCGACGCGCTGATCGCGCCCGTGGTGGTACTGGTCTGCTTCGACCACAGATCCCTGAGGGAATACGAGGCCGCCCCGCCCAGGCCGATGGCCTCCGCCGTCGTCGACACCGTCTTCGCCGTCGTGTTCTCGTTCGTCAGCGTCACCGAACGGCCGCCGTCCGCCAGCGGCCTGGACATCACTACCAGACCGCCGGACGATGACACCACCGTGCCCTGCCGGCCCAGCGCGTCCTGGTCGACGGCGATGACGTCGGTGTTCCTGAGGATGTTCAGTGTCGCCGACGACACGTTCCGCAGATCGCTCCCGATCAGCAGCGGCGCGGCCATCTGCGCCCAGAGGCTGAAGTGGGTGCGGTACTCGGTGTCCGTCATGCCCCCGTTGCCGACCTCCAGCATGTCGGGGTCGTTCCAGGCGCCCGGCTTGGCGTACGGGGCCAGGGGCTGGTTGTGGTGGGCGATGCCGATCATGCTGGACCAGGAGTCGGAGATGTCCCCGGTCGTGCGCCATGAATTCCCGTACCCCGGGGCCCAGTTCCAGGGCTGGTTCTCGCCCCATTCGCAGATGCTGTAGAGGATGGGACGGCCGGTGGCCCTGAGCGCGTCACCCATCGCCTCGTACCGTTGCCTTGCGTCGACGCCGTTGTTGTTGCAGTTGTCGTACTTGAGGTAGTCCACGCCCCAGGACGCCCACAGGGCGGCGTCCTGCTGCTCGTGTCCGAGCCCGCCGGGAAAGCCCTGGGTGTCGCAGGTCTTGGTGCCGGCGCTGGAATAGAGCCCGAACTTCAGGCCCTTGGAGTGGACGTAGTCCGCGACGGCCTTGATGCCGTGGGGGAAGCGGACCGGATCGGGCACGAGGTTGCCGTTCGCGTCGCGGTTCGGCAGTGCCCAGCAGTCGTCGATGTTGACGTAGGTGTAGCCCGCGTCCTTGAGGCCCTGTGAGACGAAGGCGTCGGCGATGCCTTCGACCATGGCCTCGTTGAACTCGGCGCGGCAGTGCGTGGAGTTCCAGTTGTTGAAACCCATGGGCGGGGTGCGGGCCAGGCCGTTGTCCACGGTGGGTCGGGCGACCGGCCTGGCCGAAGCGGCCTGCGCCTGCGCCGCCACGACGGTGGGGGCGGCAAGGCACAGCGCGGCCAGGGCAACGGCGAACTGCCTTCTGCGGGGGTGTCGTTCGGCAGACACGTGCGGCTCCGAGGGGGGGTGAGTGTTGCACATGACCAAACGCGGTCGAACGAAAGTCACCACATTTCATCGCCATGTCCAGGGCATGTCAACATGCGCGGCAGCAAGGAGTTCCTGGTCCGGTCCGGCCCAGCCCCTCCCTCGACTCTTGACGTCCGGCCGGGTGCCCGGTACGTACTGACAGAGCTTTGGTATGGACCAATCTGGCGCACTCTGCACTCCGCACCCCGCAACTTGCACCCCGCACCCCGCGCGCCAGCCCGGTGCGCGCCCCACCCCCACCGGAGACAAGCCATGCGAAGACCACTGGCCCTGCTCGCCGTGTTCGCCGGAGCGCTCCTTCTCGTCCTGGCGCCACCCGCCGCCGCGGCCTCCCCAGTCGCAGCCTTCTCGAAGACCTCGACCTGGGACGGCGGTTACCAGGGCGCGTACACCATCACCAACGGCGGCAGCTCCACGCTGACCGGCTGGACCGTCGAGTTCGACCTGCCCTCCGGCACGACCGTTGGTTCGTACTGGGACGCGCTGCTCACCCGGAGCGGCAGCCACTACACCTTCAAGAACCGTGAGTACAACGGCTCGTTGGTGCCCGGCGCGACCGCCACCTTCGGGTGGGTCTCCAGCGGCACCGGTTCGCCGGCGAACTGCCGGCTCGACGGTGCGTCCTGCGAGGGCGGCGCCGGCGGCGACACCACACCACCGAGCGTGCCGTCCGGCGTGACCGTCGGCTCCGCGACCGGCTCGTCCCTGACCATGCGCTGGAGCGCCTCCACCGACGACTCCGGTGCGGTCACGGGCTACGAGGTCTCCCGTGACGGCGCTGCGCCCGTCGCCGTCACCGGGACCTCGTACACGGCCACCGGACTGCAGGCGAGTACGAGTTACTCCTTCCGGGTCAGGGCCCGGGACGCCGCGGGCAACACCTCCGCCTACAGCACGGCGGTCGGCGGCACGACGTCCTCCTCCGGCGGCCCCGGACCGAGCGGCGGCGTGCCCACCGCGCCGTATGTCGACATGGGCGCATGGCCCACGCCGAGCATGCCCGCGATGTCCTCCGCGAGCGGAATCAAGAACTACACCATGGCATTCGTCACCGCGTCGGGCTGCAAGGCGATGTGGTTCAACGCCTATGACCCGCGCGACGGTTGGGCCAGGGACCAGATGGACGCGATCCGCGCCGGCGGGGGAGACGTCAAGGTGTCCTTCGGGGGCGCCACCGGCATCGAGCTGGCGCAGGCGTGCGGCTCGGTGGACGCGCTCCTCACCGAGTACGACGCGGTCGTCACCGCCTACGACCTGAAGTACGTCGACTTCGACATCGAGGGCTCGGCCACCGCCGACCCCGCTTCCGTCACCCGCCGTTCCCAGGCCCTGGCGCGCCTGCAGCAGGCCCACCCGGGCCTGAGGATCTCACTCACGCTCCCGGTGCTTCCGGAAGGCCTGACGGCGGACGGACTGAACGTGGTCAAGTCGGCGCGCGACGCGGGGGTGGACCTCGACGTCGTGAACGTCATGGCCATGGACTACTACCGAGGCGTCGACTACGGCGACGCGGCCGTGCAGGCCGCGCAGAGCACCTTCTCGCAGCTGAAGTCGCTCTACCCGGGCAGGACGGACGCCCAGCTGTGGGCCATGGTCGCGGTGACGCCGATGCTCGGCCAGAACGACGACGGCCACGTCTACGACCAGGCCGACGCCCGCCAGCTGGTTGCCTTCGCACAGGGCAGGCACCTGGGGGAGCTCGCCTTCTGGGAGTCGACGAGGGACCGCAACGCGTGCACCGGCGCCCTGTACATGTGCACGAACATCCCGCAGTCCCCCTACGAGTTCTCGAAGATCTTCGCGACGTACACCGGCTGACACACAGCCGGTCGAAACCTCCGGGCCGGCCCGCAGGCCGCCCCGGAGGCGCCGCCGTGCCCGGCCCGCGACGGGGTCCGGCAACGTGGCGCACCGACCGGCCAGTATGGTCTGGGTGGGTGCGGCTGGAGCACGTGCTGTGCCCGTGCCGCCCCGGACCTCCGCCCAAAGGATGAGTCGATGCACCTGCCGTTCGGCCGTCCGAGCCTGCGCCCCTATCTGGCGTACCGGCAGCAGCCTGCCCGTGCCGCGGCCGACGGGCTGACGGCCCACTTCCTGGGCACCAGCTCCGTGCTGCTCTCCGACGGCGAGACCTCGATCCTCGGCGACGGCTTCGTCACCCGCCCGAGGCTGCGGCGCACCGTGCTCGGCACGATCGCCCCCGACCGGACGGCGGTCAGGGACGCCATCGGCCGGCTCCGGCTGAACTCGCTCGCCGCTGTCTTCTGCGCGCACTCCCACTACGACCACGCCATGGACGCGCCCGTGTGGGTGCAGGAGGCCGGCGGTGAACTGGTCGGATCACGGTCCACCGCCAACATCGGGCGCGGGCTGGGCCTGCCGGAGCAGGCCCTGCGCGTCGTGGCCGACGGCGACACCGTCCGCTACGGGCGCTTCGAGCTGACCTTCATCGGCTCTGTGCACAGCCCCGGCGACCGAGCCCCGGGCACCGTCGAGCAGCCGCTCGTGCCGCCCGCCAGGACGGGCCGGTGGAAGAGCGACACCAGTTACTCGGTGCTCATCACCCACCCCCACGGACGGGTGCTGCTGCACGCCAGCGCCAACTACCGCCCCGGAGCGCTCCATGCTCATCGCGCCGACGTCATCTACCTCGGCATCGGTGCCCTCGGCAAACAGCCCGAGCGGTTCGTCGCCACCTATTGGGACGAAGTCGTGCGTGCCACCGGTGCACGACGGATCATCCTGGTCCACTGGGACGACTTCTTCACTCCTCTGGACCGGCCCCTGCGACCGATGCCGTACGCGCTCGACGACCTCGACGCCACCATGAGCCGGCTTCTGCCCCTGGCCCGCCGCGACCGGGTCGAAGTCCTTCTCCCGGTTCCCTGGCAACCGACTCATCCCCTTCTGAACCTCACCTGAACAGCCGGCCAGGCCGTGGCCGTCCGGTTCCCAGCGGATCGAGCGCGCAACGGGGTGAGCGCGAGAGGCCGGTCAGCCGAACTTGAGAAGACCGGCTTCGACGACGGCGCGGCCGAAGGGGCTCGCGAGGTCGGCGAGGCGTTCGCAGTCGGCGTCACCCAGGGCCGCGTAGGCGGGAAGGGCCAGGTGGTCGGTGCGGTCCTCGATGTGCCGGCGCAGGAGTACGCCTTCCGGGCTGAGGGAGTCGCCGTCTAGGAGGCCCCGCTTGCGCAGGCGCTCCTCGGTGTCGCTCCACTCCTCCTCGGGCCACGCGCGGCTCGCCTTGAGGAAGTCGACGGGAACCTCGCCGGTGGCGGCGTGCAGGATCAGGGACTCCAAGCCCCCGACGCCCTCGCTCAGCAGGCACGCGACATGGCCGTCTCCACGGAACTCCCGGAGCAGCGTCTGGGCGTGCCACAGCTGCAGTACCGGCTCCTCCGGCCAGGGCAGTGCGGCATGCGCGGCGAACAGCGAGCGGCCCTGAGCATGTTCGCGGGCCGCCTCAGCGGCCCGGCGGGTCAGTGCCAGGACCTCGTCCAGGGCGGGCAGCTCGTGGATCCCGGCCCGCCGCAGGGCCTCGCCCGCGGCGGCGTACCGCGCGTCCAGCACCTGCTGCGGCGTTGCCGCGTCCCAGGCCCCGTCCACCGTCTGCCGTACGAAATCGGGGTTGAAGTTGTAGAAGGTCGAGATGACCAGGTCGGCGGAGGCCCGGCCGAACGCGGCGCTCCGGGAGGCGAAGTACCCGGCGCGTCCGCTCAGTCCGAGCTCCGCGTACCGCCGCCTTCCCTCGGGGACGAAGTAGATCATGGCGTGTACGGGCTCGAGGCGGCGCCAGGCCGCGCGCGCTGTCTGCATGGGGGAGACCTCTTCGGAGAGTCGACGAACAGGAAAATTCGCTGTGGTTCAGTACTCGCCGTGCGCTCGCAGGTGTTCGAGCAGCAGGCGGCTCAGCGTCTCGGGCGCCTCCTCGGGGACCCAATGGCTCACGCCCTGGAGGGTCTCGAACCGGTACGGCCCGCTGACCCACCGCCCGGTCTCCTGCGCGGCCGCCGGGCCGAACGCGCTGTCCTGAGTGCTCCACACGTACAACGTGGGCACGTCGATGACGCCGATCGCGCCGTCGGGGCGGCCGGCCCGGTACCAGTTCAGCGCGGCGGTGAGAGCGCCCGGCCGGGACAGGTGCCGTACGTATGTCTCGGCACTGTCCGGCGGAACCTTTCCGGCGTAGACGGCGCGAAGCTCCTGGGCGTCGTGGGCGAGCATGCGCTCTTCGGTCGCGGGCGTCTCACGCCAGTCGATCATGTAGTGCGAGCGTGCGCGCTGGTCCTGGTCGGTGCGCAGGGCGGTGGCCAGAGCGGCGGGGTGCGGGGTCGAGACCACCGTCAGAGTGCGTACGCGGCCGGGGTGGGCGTCAGCGGTCCACCAGGCCACCGCGCCGCCCCAGTCGTGGCCGACCAGGTCGAACGCCGCCCAGTCCAGTGCCTCTGCGATCGCTACGACGTCGCCGACGAGAAGGCCGATGCGGTACTGCTCGGGCCGCTCGGGGCGCACGCCGGGGGAGTATCCCCGCTGGTCGGGTGCCACCACCCGGTAGCCGTGCGCGGCCAACGCCGCGATCTGCCGCTGCCACACCAGCCCCGTCTGCGGGAAGCCGTGCAGCAGCAGCACCGGGCGGCCCCCGGGCGGACCCGCCACGATCGCGTCGAACACGCCCGCATCAGTGGAGATGCTCAGCCCGTTCACGACCCACCCCTTCATACCGACTGGTCGGTAAGCCTTCAGTCATGGAGGCGAACTGTCAAGGGTGCGAGTTGCGCACGGCCGCCCGGGCGCCTCGCGAGGCGGTTGAACATGACGCCGAATTCAACTATAACCGGTCGGGGTGGCCGGCTCCCGTCACCCCCTGCGGCCACGGCTCATGCCGCCGGTCCACGGAGGAGACGGTCAATAGCCGCTCACAGCGGCCCAGTTGGCGTTCGTACCGCCCGCCGGCATCGAGCCGGCGCACGGAGCCCGGAATCCCGGCCCCGGACCTCCCGGGCGATCCGGACCCACAGGAAGCAGTGAGGCGACATGAGGGAAGCAGTCATCGTTTCGACGGCACGGACGCCGATCGGAAAGGCCTACCGCGGCGCGTTCAACGACACCCAGGCACAGGAACTCGCCGCCCACGCCCTTGCGCACGCGGTACAGCGCGCCGGGCTCGAGGGAGACGAGGTCGAGGATGTGATCCTCGGCTGCGCCGTGCAGCAGGGGTCCTCCGGTGGCAATGTCGCGCGCCAGGCCGTCCTCCGTGCCGGACTCCCGGACACCGTGCCGGGGATGACCATCGACCGGCAGTGCTCGTCGGGACTGATGGCGATTGCGACGGCCGCCAAGCAGATCGTCGCGGACGGCATGCAGATCGCTGTCGGCGGCGGTGTCGAGTCGATCTCCCTGGTGCAGAACGACCACATGAACACCCACCGCATGGCGGATCCCTGGCTGGCCGAGCACAAGCCGGGCATCTACATGCCGATGTTGCAGACGGCGGAGATCGTCGCCGAACGCTACGGCGTGAGCCGGGAACGCCAGGACGAGTTCGCGCTGATGTCGCAGCAGCGCACCGCGGCGGCGCAGCGGGCCGGCCGGTTCGACCAGGAGATCGTCGCACTCAGCGGTGTCAGGAAGGTCCTCGACAAGCGCTCCGGGGAGGTGCGGGACGAGGAGGTCATCCTGACCCGGGACGAGGGCAACCGCGCGTCGACGACGCTCGAGGGCCTGGCCGGGCTGACGCCGGTGCTGCCCGACGGTCGGGTGTGCGCGCGTTCCAGCGTGACGGCCGGCAACTCCTCGCAGCTGTCGGACGGTGCTTCGGCGTCGGTGCTGATGGAGTCGCAGGAGGCCGAGCGCCGCGGACTGGAGCCGCTGGGGGTCTACCGGGGCATGGCCGTTGCCGGCTGCGGGCCGGACGAGATGGGCATCGGCCCGGTGTTCGCCATCCCGAAACTGCTGAAGCAGCACAACCTCACCATCGACGACATCGGCCTGTGGGAACTCAACGAGGCGTTCGCTTCGCAGGCGCTCTACTGCCGCGACGAACTGCACATCGACCCGGAGCGGTTCAACGTCGATGGCGGCGCGATCTCGGTCGGCCATCCGTACGGCATGACCGGTGCCCGCCTGGTGGGACATGCCCTCATCGAGGGCAGGCGCCGCGGTGTCCGTTATGTGGTGATCTCGATGTGCGTCGGTGGCGGAATGGGCGCAGCCGGGCTGTTCGAGGTCGCCTGAGACATCTGGGACCGGGACCCCCGCTGGATGCCCGCAGCGTCAACCGGCGGGGGCGCGGCGTACCTGGCGCCCCATCGGAGCCGCCGAAACATGATCGCCGCCGGTGTACCGGCCGGCGGTGAGCCGACTGCGAGAGAGATGTGGACACCGTGTCGAACGTCGTGGGAAAGGCCCGAACCGCGGTCCTGGTGGACTTCGGCGGGGTCATCACCTCCAGTGTGCTGCGGGCCTTCGCCGACTTCGGCGCCTCGCTCGGCGGCGACCCGCACCTGCCGCTGAACCTCCTCGGCCGCGACAGGTCCTCACGCGCCCTGCTGGCCGACCACGAGTGCGGCCGTATCGACGCCGAAGCCTTCGAGCGAGGATTCGCCGAGCGTCTTCGCGCCCACGGCGCCGATGTGCCGGCCGAGGGGCTCACGGCCCGGATGCAGGCGGGGATGTCCATCGACCAGGACATGCTCACACTGCTGGGCGATCTTCGCGCCGCCGGGTATCCCGTTGCGCTGGTGTCCAATTCGTTCGGAACCGGAACCTACGACGGAGTCGACCTCGCCGCTGTGGCCGACGTGGTCGTCATCTCCGCCGAGGTGGGGATCCGCAAGCCTTCCCGCCGGATCTACGCCATCGCATGCGAGCGCCTCGGTGTCGACCCCGAGGAGGCGGTCATGATCGACGATCTGCAGCAGAACCTCGACGGAGCTGCGCGGATCGGAATCGGGGGCGTGCTGCACACCAGTGCCGCCGACACCGGCCGTCAGCTCGCCGAACGCTTCAGGATCACCGCCTGACCGATCACCGGGGCAGGCCGCCGCATCCCGCGCCTTCCGCGTTTGTGACCATGGCGTCGGATTCAAGTACAGTCTCGCAGGTGGACACCACTGCGCCCGAGGAGAGCGACAGCGAGAAGGCACCGCCCATGGCGCCCCTCTCGCAACTTCGCGAGCCGCCGTCGACGAAGCGCGGAGCGCGGACACGCGCCGCGCTGGTGACGGCCGCGCGGAAGGTGTTCGAGCGGGACGGCTACCTGGACACCCGCCTGACCGACATCACCAAAGAGGCCCGCTGTGCGGCGGGATCCTTCTACACCTACTTCGCCAACAAGGAAGAGGTGCTTGCCGCCGTCCTGCTGGAGGCGCAGGAGGACATGCTGCACCCCGGCATGGGCCGGGTGCAGGGGACCGACGATCCCTACGCGGTACTCGAGGCGAGCAATCGCGCCTATCTCGAGGCGTACAGGCGGAACGCGAAGCTCATGGCGCTGCTTGAGCAGGTCGCACAAGTGGAGCCGGAGTTCCGGGAGTTCCGGAGCCGGCGCGCGGACGCGTTCATCCGCCGCAATGCCCGCGGGATCGCCGACCTGCAGGCGCGAGGCATCGCCGACAGTGAGGTCGATCCGATGATGGCCTCCCGCGCTTTGTCGGGCATGGTCAGCGTCATGGCCTACAACGCCTTCGTGCTCGGCGAGCAGCGGGAGGAAGGCGAACCGGTGGACTTCGGGGAACTCGTGTCCACGGTCACCCGCCTGTGGGCGAACGCCCTGCGGTTCCCCGGCCGGCGCTGATCCGGCAGGGGCCCGTCCGACGCGGAGCGCGCCGCCCCCGCGCCGCCCTTTCGCGATCCAAACGCCCACGGCCGTTCCACGACAGCCCGCATCCCGCATCAAGCGGTAGACGGTAGACGGCCTCTCCTGCGCGGGGTGACGTATGCGCCAGACTTGAACTTGACGTCAGATTCAAATATACAGGTTGAAGGAAGACCACGGTCACGCCCGGTTTTCCCTTCCTACCGGTCAGGAGTTCGGATGTCCCTGTTCGAGACCTCGGCCCGCGCCGAGAAGTACCAGGCGGATCTGCTCGAGTTCATGGATTCGCACATCTACCCCGCCGAGGCGGTGTACCACGAGCAGATGCACGCGTCCGATGATCCGCACTTCCATCCGCCGATCATCGAGGAGCTCAAGGCGGAGGCACGCAGGCGCGGACTGTGGAACCTCTTCCACCCGCACCCCGAGTGGGGGCCGGGCCTGACGAACCTCGAGTACGCGCCGCTGGCGGAGATCATGGGCCGCAGCCACATCGCCTCGGAGGCGTGCAACTGCAACGCTCCCGACACCGGCAACATGGAGGTGCTCACGCTGTTCGGCAGTGACGAGCACAAGGAGAAGTACCTCAAGCCCCTGCTCGACGGAACAATGGCCTCGGCCTTCGCGATGACCGAGCCGCGCGTGGCCAGCTCCGACGCCACCAACATCGAGTTGCGCATGGAACGCGACGGTGACGAGTACGTGCTCAACGGCCGCAAGTGGTTCGCGTCCAATGCCCTGCACCGCAACTGCAGGGTCCTCATCGTCATGGGAAAGACGGACCCCACCGCGGTTCCGCACCGGCAGCAGTCGATGATGGTCGTCCCCATCAACGCCCCCGGGATCACGGTGATGCGCGACCTGCCGGTGTTCGGCTACCACGACCGTGAGGGGCACGCCGAAATCGACTTCACCGATGTACGGGTGCCGGCCAAGGACGTGCTCAAGGGCGAGGGCGAGGGATTCGCGATCAGCCAGGCCCGGCTCGGGCCCGGACGCATCCACCACTGCATGCGGGCGATCGGCGCGGCCGAGCGGGCACTGGAGCTGATGTGCCGGCGCGCGCAGACGCGGGTGACCTTCGGCCGTCCGGTCGCCGACCGTTCCAACATCCAGGACTGGATCGCGGAAGCACGTATCGACATCGAGATGATCCGCCTGCTCACACTCAAGGCCGCGCATCTGATGGACACGGTCGGGAACAAGGAAGCGCGCACCGAGATCGCTGCCATCAAGGTGGCCGCGCCGAACATCGCCTTGAAGATCGTCGACCGCGCGATCCAGGTACACGGAGGGGCGGGCCTGACCGAGGACTTCCCGTTGGCCATGATGTACGCGCACCTGCGGACGCTGCGGCTGGCGGACGGTCCCGACGAGGTCCACAAGCGGGCCATCGCCAGACGCGAACTGCGCCGGATCCGAGACACGGCCACTGCGGCCCGGCCGCGGAATTGAGACCAGCCTGATGCGGAAGGCGGGACCCGGCCGCAACCGGAGTGGCCGAAAATATGTCTCTCATGGCGTGGCCTGAAGCTCCCCCGGTCCGGGAAACCCGTGGAGCACTGCGGCCCGGTACGGGGGAGGGGAACGGATGAGCACATGGGCAGTGCCCGGATATACCGAGTCACTGGAGCTCGGTTCGGGGGCGAGCGGGCGTGTCGTGCTGGCCGTCCACCAGGAGACCGGCGTTCCGGTCGCGGTGAAGTACCTCAGTGAGGCACTGCGTACGCGGGCGGGTTTCGTACGCGATTTCCGGACGGAGGCGCGGCTGCTCGGCGATCTGGACAGCCCGTACGTGGCAGGGCTCTACGAGTACGTCGAGAGTCCCGGCGGTGCCGCCATCGTGATGGAGCTGGTGGACGGCGTCTCCCTGCGGACGCTGCTGGCCAGGCAGGGCCCGCTGGAGCCCGAGGCTGCTCTCGTGGTCCTCAAGGGCTCGCTGCTGGGGCTGGCCGACGCTCACCGGGTGGGCGTGGTCCACCGCGACTACAAGCCCGAGAACGTCCTGGTCACGCCGGACGGCGCGTCCAAGCTCGTCGACTTCGGCATCGCGGTCGACGCCGGCACGGGCGCCGGTGTGGCCGGAACTCCCTCCTACATGGCCCCGGAACAGTGGACCGGAGCGCCTGCATCACCCGCCGCCGACGTGTATGCGGCCACCGCCACCTTCTTCGAGTGCCTGACCGGCCACAAACCGTACTCCGGGCAGAACCTGGCGGAACTGGCGCTGCAGCACGTCGATTCGCCCGTTCCGGCCGAGGAGGCTCCCGAGCAGGTGCGGTCGCTGGTCCTTCGTGGCCTGGCCAAGTCCCCCGAGGAACGTCCCGCACACGCGGAGGAGTTCGTCACCGAGCTGGAGGCGGCGGCCGGCGCCGCGTACGGGCCCGAGTGGGAGGAGCGGGGACGCGGCAGACTGGCCGCCCTCGTGGCGCTGCTGCCGCTGCTGCTTCCCTCGGCCCGCAGCTCCCCCCGGACCACCACGGACACGGCCCGCACCGTGCTGCGCCAGAACCCGGGCTTCAGCTGGACCCAGTGGCGGCCCACTCTTTCCGGGATGCTGGTCTCCGGTGGGGCCCTGCTGCTCGCCCTCGTTCTGGCCTACGGCGTCGACCACCGGGCGGACTCCGCCCAGCAGGCCGCGCAGGCCGTCGCCACCACCCTTGTGCCGCCCGGTGTCACGCAGGACGTAACGGCACCGACGGCATCGGGGCACCCGTCCAAGAGTCCGACCGCCACCGGATCGCCGAGCCTCTCGCCCTCCGGCCGGCCGAGCACCGGGTCCGGCCTTCCGTCCGTCCCCGCGTCCGCCTCCGCCTCCGCGTCCGCCCCTTCCCAGGAGCCCACCACCGGCGGTACGACGGAGGCCGCCCCGACGACCACTCCGCCCAGCGCACCGGCCGCCCCCGCCGTCAAGGACGTCGCGGTGTCGGCCTTTCAGCAGACGGGTCCCTCGTCAGCCACGGCGACGATCACTGTCACCACGGACGGCACCGGGCCGATCTCCATCATGGTGGCCTGGTACACCAGCAACATCTACGGACCGCTCGGCACCCCGGACGGTGCCTCCCAGAGCTTTTCGCGCAGCGGCGCCACCCAGTACACCTTCACGGTCGACCACACCTTCCAGGGCGCCGGCTGCTACTGGGCGGTGCAGGCCACGACCACCCCGGCGTCCGCCGACGGCGGCGCCTCACAGCAGCTTCTGACCAGGCAGTGTGAGATCCGATGACCGCGACGAACGACCGCGCCCCCGCCCCCGACGCGGCCTCCCCGCCCGCGGACGAACAGCGCTCCGCCACGGCCGGCACCGGCCCCGGTCCCGCCACACCGCACCCCGCCCCGGCCGCCGACGAGACCGCCGCGGCCACCGTACGACTCCGGCCGCCGTCCGCAGCCGATGCCTCGGTGGCCGCAAGGCCGGACCTGCCGGCCGAGGCCGAGCCGGGGGCTTCCGGCACGGCGAAGCCGAGTCAGCCGGACGGGGCGCAGGCCACGACCGTCGTGGAGCTCCCCTCCGATGCCCTGCCGGGCCCGGCCACCCACGAACACGGCTCCGCGGACGACCAGTACAGCGCCACCGTCCTCGCCAGCCACTGGATCCAGAGACCCGAGTCCGACACCAAGGCGCTCACGACGCTGCCCACACGGCCCTCACCCGCGCCGAACCCACGGTCCGATCGTGTCGAGGACACGGTGCTTCGCTTTGGTCCCGGAGTGGCCGCTGCCGTCGCGCACCGGACGCACCTGACGCTGTCCCTCGCGCCGACGGCCCCCACGCCACCACACCGGCGCGGACGTCTGCGCCGGCATGCTCTGCCCGCGCTGGTGGTGATCGCCGTTCTGGCGTTCCTCGCCTGGCAGCGCCCTGGGACGTCCGTCGGCGTGCGCGACGTGGCGGTCAGTGTCCGGCATCCGGTCCTGGCATGTGACGAGACCGCCGACATCGTCGGCGTCGTCACCACGGACGGACGGCCCGGCACCTTCCCGTACCGCTGGGTCCGCAGTGACGGCTCCACATCGGGCGTCCTGCGCGAAACGGTGACCCGGGGGCAGAAGCAGGCACGACTGCACCTGTTGTGGACCTTCCAGGGCAAGGGTCGCTACGCGGCCCGGGCGGAGCTGCACCTGCTGTCGGCCACCCACCGCACCGTCGGCACGACCCTCGCCTACGACTGCCGCTGACGGCGTTCCGTCCGGCAGTCCTCCTCACTCGCAGGGCAGGCTCCGCCGGCGGGCGGCCTGCCGGGCGTCGCCGCCGGGCGGAGCCGACAGATGGATCAGGATGCCGCACACCTCGTCCACGATCTCCCGGGCCTCCCTCTCGTCCACGCAGTCGTCCAGCTCGCGCGCCGCCCCGCCGATGACGGTGGTCAGCACGATCACCCGGACCCGGCCGGCGCGTCGCTGCTCGTCCACCTCCAGGAGCCGGGCGTTGCGCCGTACCCACGCGCGGTCCCACTGGCGGCGCAGTGCGTCGAAGCCGGCCGGACCGTCGTTCCTTGCGAGGAGCCTGGCGAGCCGGCGGTTGTCCCAGGAACCCTCCAGGTACGCCCTGGCTCCCGCCACGAAGAGGGCGATGGGGTCGGCCACCCCTCGGCTGCGCGCGGCTGCCAGCGTGGCCGCGGTCCGGCGCTCCTGCTCCTCCCGGAACTCCTCCCAGAGGGCGAGGTACAGCCCTCGTTTTCCGCCGTAGTGCTGGAAGAGGCTGCCCACCGGGACACCGGAGCGCGCGGCGATCTCGGTGAGGCCGGCATCGGTGTAGCCGCGCTCGGTGAACACCTCCAGCGCCGCGTCCAGGAGCGTGTGCCGGACCGAGTGGTCCGGCACGGCGTGCCCCTCCGGCACGCCCAGGTCCCCCATCCCGTCCGCCGGCTGACGCGCCGTCCCCGGCCCGGCGGGCTCCACGATGCCGCTCACTGGCAATCTCCACCTTCCCCGGCCCCGTCGCGGATGGCGAGGGCGACCAGCAGTTCCAGGAGGTCGGCGATCCGGCGCGGGTTGCGTCCGGTGCGTTCCTCGATCCGGCGCAACCGGTAGTGCGCCGTGTTGTGGTGCACCCGCAGCCGCTCGGCGGCCAGCCGCAGGTTGAGGTCGGCCTCCGCGAAGGCCCGTATGGTGGCCGCCAGCGTGTCGCCGCGTCTTCGGTCCTCCTCCAGCAGCGCACGCACGCGGGGATCGACCAGTTGGCGGGCGAGGTCGTCGGCGCGCAGCGCCAGGTAGTCGAACGGGGACAGCCGCGGCAGCGCCGCCACCCCGCCCCCGGGCGGCACGAGGTCGAGGGCGGCCCGCGCCTCCTGGTAGGCGCGCGGCAGTTCGGACGCGCCGTGAGCGACCGTGCTGATGCCCATGGAGAGCATGGTCCCCTCCCGTGCCAGCCGCCGCTGCAGGGCTTCGAAGTGGGTGCAGATGTCGTCGGCGTCCATACCGGCACGGACGACGGGCACGGCCACCACCTCTCCGTGGCGCACCACGACCAGGGTTCGGCCGGCCCAAGGACCGGCGACACTGATCGACGCGCTGGTGGCGTAGCCGTACTCGGCGGAGGTGAGGTCCCCGGTGCGGCTTTCGCCGACGCACACCGCCACCACCGCCATCATGGGCGAGCGCGGCCCGATGCCGTACGCCTGCGCCGCCGCGAGCAGCGGGGCACGTGTCGGTGCCACCCCGGCCAGGAGCTGGTCCAGGAGGTCCCGGCGCTCCCGGTCCGCGTCCGCCACCACGTGCTGCTGGTACTCCACGTAGGCCTGTGCGGCATGGGTGCTGGAGAAGTCGACGTACCGCATCAGCGGTGTGACGAGCGACAGCGCGGCCTGCTGGGCCTCGGCGGACGTGCCCGCGCAGTCCAGCAACGTGTCCCACAACACCTGCCGGCCGATCCGGAAGGCACTGATCCAGTCCTCGAGGGCGAACCCGGCGCGTGCTCTGCGCATGGCCGCTGCGCGGCTGAAGACCAGGTCTTCCGGGGCGATGTCCCGGCCACCGGCCAGCGCCGCCAGTTGTATCCGGTAGTGCTCCAGGACCTGGCCCCGTACGTCGGCGAAGAACCGCTCGTCCTGCAGCGCGTACGAGGGGATCTCCGCGCGCATCACCGCCATGGCGGTCTCCGCCACCTCCTCGACCCGGTCGTGGACGGCATGCAGAATCCGCCGCCGCTCCCGGCGCAGGGGTTCGGAGAGCTGGGCAGTGCCCAGGGCGGGACCGCGAGGCATGGCGCCGATCGTCGCCGCAGTAGTCGTGCTCCGTCAACAGGCTCGGCGGGGGGACATTCCCGGCGGCTTGTGCGCGGCGCACAGGCCGGTGGCCGGGAAGTTGGGTGCTCGCACCCAATGTGCGGCCGGAAGGCCCCCACCTACTGTGACGCTCGCCCACCCCCCAGCACCTCGGAAGGGGCGTCACTCATGCTCGCGGTCGACGGTATCACCGTGCGCTTCGGCGGGATCACGGCACTCGACGGTGTCGCGTTCACCGTCGAGCCGGGCACCGCCGTGGGGCTCATCGGGCCGAACGGAGCCGGCAAGACCACCTTGTTCAACTGCCTCACCAGGCGCTGCACCCCCGACGGGGGAGAGGTGCGGTTCGAGGGTGAGGACCTGCTCGCCCTCCCGCCGCACGCCGTGGCCGGGCGCGGTATCGCCCGCACCTTCCAGAACCTGGGCCTGTTCCCGCGGCTCACGGTCCGGGAGAACGTCATGGTCGGCGCCCACAGCCGGGGGCACACCGGACACCTCGCCGCGGCGCTACGGCTGCCCCGCGTGAGGAGGGAGGAGAGGGAACTAGGTGACCAGGCGGACGACCTGCTACGGCGGCTCGGCCTGGCGGACGTCGCCGGCCACCCCGCCTCCGGGCTGCCGTTCGGCACGCTCAAACGCGTCGAACTCGCCCGGGCGCTCGCTGTACGGCCCCGGCTGCTGCTGCTCGACGAACCCGTCAACGGGCTCAGCCACGGCGAGGTCGGCCAATTCGCGGATCTGGTCCGCTCGGTGCGCCGGGAGTTCGACCTCACCCTCGTGGTGGTCGAACACCACATGGGGTTCGTGATGGGCCTGTGCGACAAGGTGGTCTGCCTCGACTTCGGCCGCAAGATCGCCGAGGGCTCGCCGGAGGAGATCCAGCGCGACCCGGCGGTCGTCGAGGCGTACCTGGGGGTGCCGGCGTGAGCGCACCCACCACCGAACGCACCGCGACCGGGGCGAGCGCAGAGCCGGAGTTCCTGAAGGTCTCCGGGCTGCACGCCGGTTACGGCCAGGCCCGCGTGCTCCAGGGACTCGACTTCCGTGTCGCCCGGGGCGAGGTGTGCGCGATCCTCGGACCCAACGGCGCGGGCAAGACCACGACGCTGAGGGCGCTGTGCGGCATGCTCCGCGGCCGCGGCTCGGTCACCTTGAACGGCACGGAACTGCTGGGCCGCTCGCCCGAGCAGGCCGCCAGGCTGGGCGTGGCGCACGTGCCCGAGGGCCGGGGCACCTTCAACGACCTGACCGTCGAGGAGAACCTTCGCATCGGCGCCCATGCGCGTACCGGTCACTGGCGGCGGCGGGGCCGCGCCGGACGTGCGGCCGTCACGGCCGACCTGGAGCGGATCTACGACTACTTCCCCAAACTGCGCCAGCGGTCGCGTCAGGCCGCCGGCAGCCTCAGCGGCGGGGAGCAGCAGATGCTCGCCATCGGCAGGGCGCTGATGCTGCGGCCCTCGCTGCTGCTCCTGGACGAGCCGTCCCTGGGGCTCGCGCCGCTGGTCACCCGTGAGCTGTTCGAGATCGTCCGTGCCGTCAACGAGGAGGAACGCACCACCGTGGTCGTCGTCGAGCAGAACGCCCAACTGGCGCTGGACATCGCGCACCGGGCGCACGTACTGGAGGCCGGCCGCCTGGTGCTGTCCGGACCGGCCGCGCAGATCCGGGAGGACGGGCAGGTCGCCGAGGTCTACCTCGGCATCTCCGTCCGCTCCGGGAAGGCCGGGTGAACGACGTGACCGATCTTCTGCAGCAAGTGGTGGAAGGACTGGGCTCCGGCGCGGTGTACGCCAGCCTGGCGCTGGCCCTGGTACTGATCCACCGGTTCACGGGGATCGTCAACTTCGCGCAGGGCGAGCTGGCCATGCTCTCGACGTACGTCGCCTGGCAACTGGTGGCGTCCGGGATGCCGTTCTGGCTGGCGCTGCCGGTCACTCTCGCGGTGTCCTTCGCCGGCGGCATGCTGGTCGAGCGGATCGTCATCCGCCCCGTGCAGGGTGCACCCGAGCTGACGGTGGTCATCGTCACGGTCGGCCTGTTCATCTTCGTCAACGCGATGGCCGGCCTGATCTGGTCGTTCACCGTGAAGGACTTCCCGCAGCCGTTCCCCGACGGCGGGATCGACCTGGCCGGGGTGCGCGTGGACTGGTCGACGCTCGGGATCATCGGCGTCGTGGCCGTCGTGATGGGCCTGCTGTATCTCCTGTTCCAGCACACCTCCACCGGCCTGGTGATGCGGGCGGCGGCCTGCAACCCCGCCTCCGCCCGGCTGTCGGGCATCCGGGTCGGCCGGGTGCTGATGCTCGGCTGGGGACTGGCCGCGACGGTCGGTGCGGTGTCGGGCGTGCTCGTCGCCCCGGTGCTGTTCCTGGAGCCCAACATGATGGGCGGGGTGCTGATCTACGCGTTCGCCGCGGCCACCCTGGGCGGCTTCGACAGCCCGGTCGGCGCGGTCGTCGGCGGCCTGTTCGTGGGCGTCGCCGAGACGCTGACCGGGGCGTACGTGGATGTGATCGGTCCGGATCTGAAGGTGGGCGTACCCCTGGTGATCATTCTGGGCGTGCTGCTGGTCAGGCCTCAGGGCCTGTTCGGACGGGCGGCGGTGGAGCGCGCATGAGCACCGTCACCACAACACCCGGCGCCATCGGAACCCGGCGCCTGCGGGCCGCGCTCACCGCGCTCCTCGCGGTGGCGGTCGCCGCCTACGCACCCTTCTACTTCGCCCCCTTCCAGGTCTTCCAGCTGACGATGGTGCTGCTGTACGCCGTGGCACTGGCCGGGCTGAACCTGCTGGTCGGGTTCGGCGGGCAGATCTCGCTCGGACACGGCGCGTTCTTCGCGGCGGGGGCCTACACGACGGCGGTCATGCTCGACCGGTACGGCACCGGCCACCTGGCCACGCTGCCGGTCGCGGCCGCCGGATGCTTCCTCCTCGGCCTCGGTTTCGGGGTGCCCGCCCTACGGCTGCGCGGGCTGTACCTGGCCCTGGTCACTCTCTCGTTCGCGGTGTTCCTGCCGCCGCTGCTCAAGCGGCTCGAGTGGGTGACGGGCGGCGCCATGGGCCTGACCGTGGACAAGCTGGAGCCACCCGCGTGGAGCGGGCTGGCCGAGGACCAGTGGATGTACTTCGTCGTCCTGGCCGTCACCGCGGCGGCCCTGCTGCTCGCCCGCAACCTGCTGCGGTCCCGGGTCGGCAGGGCGCTGCGCGCCCTGCGGGACAACGAGAGCGCCGCGGAGGTCATGGGCGTGCGGTTGTCGCTGCACAAGACCCTCGCCTTCGCCTGGAGCGCGATGTTCGCGGGTGTCGCCGGGTGCCTGTACACCTGGGTGATCGGCTTCGTCTCGCCCGACTCCTTCAGCTTCGTGCTGTCCATCACGCTGCTGGCCGGCCTGGTGGTCGGGGGACTGGCCTCGCTGTACGGACCGCTGCTGGGCGCGGCGTTCGTGATGTACGTGCCGAGCGTGTCCCAGGACCTCAACGAGGCGGCACCCGGTGTGGTGTTCGGCCTGCTGATCATCGCGGTGATGTTCGTGGCTCCGACGGGACTGGCGGGACTGCCCGGCCGCGTCCGCGAGGCCGCCGGTCGCCGCCCCGTCCGCACCGCGGGCGGCCCCCACCGCCCGTCCGGGTCCGATCCGCAGGCCGGGTCCGATCCTCATGCCGGGGCGGAGGCGCCTTCCCCTTCCGAATCCACGCCGGAATCCATGCCGGAGTCCACGTCCGAGTCCGCGCCGGAACCCGCGCCCGGCACGGAGCCCAAGTCCGAAGCCGATTCGGCCTCCACGCCAAAGTCCACACCCGAACCCTCCGCGCCCCCCACGCCCGCGGATTCCGCACCCGCCGACCCCGAACCCGTGGGCGCACCGCCCCGCACGGAAAAGGAATGAATCACATGCGCAAGACCACCGCTCTGCGGGCGGCCGCGGCCGCTACAGCCGCCCTGCTCACCGCGACCGCCTGCGGCAGCCAGCGAGGACAGGACGACCAGGGCACCGCCGCCGGCGGTGCCTGCAAGGGCCAGCAGACCACCGGCATCACCGACAAGACCATCAAGCTGGGCGGGATCTACCCGCTGTCGGGACCGGCCTCCGCGTACGGCACGATCAGCAAGGGCGTGGCCGCCTACTTCAAGTACGTCAACGACAAGGGCGGCATAGACGGCCGCAAGGTGCAGTTCATCGTCCGCGACGACGGCTACCAGCCGCCCAAGGCGGTCGAGGAGGCCCGCAGACTTGTCGAGCAGGAGAAGGTCTTCGCCGTCTTCCAGACTCTGGGCACCCCGTCCACGGCAGCCGTGTGGGACTACCTCAACCAGCAGAAGGTGCCGCAGCCCTTCGTCGCCACGGGTGCCTCCGTCTGGGGCACGGACGACAAGCACCCCTGGACCATCGGCTGGCAGCCCAACTACGTGGCCGAGGCACGGGTGTACGCCAAGTACCTCAAGGACGAGAGGCCGAAGGCCAAGGTCGCCGTCCTGTACCAGAACGACGACTTCGGCAAGGACATGCTGGGCGGGTTCAGGAAGGCCGTCGCCGGCAGCGGTATCAAGGTGGTCGCCCAGGAGAGCTATGAGGTCACCGACCCCTCCGACTCGGCGCAGATGGCCGCCCTCGCCCGCTCCCGGGCGGATGTGCTGCTGGACGTCTCCACGCCCAAGTTCGCCAGCCAGGCCCTCGCCGCCGACGCCAGGAACACCGCGTGGAACCCGCTGCACATCGTGAACAACGTGGCCGCGTCGGCCGCGGTGCTCAAGCCGGTCGGGTTCCGGAACGTCCAGGGTGTGGTCTCGGCAACCTACTTCAAGGATCCGGCCGACCCGCGCTGGTCCGCCGACCCGGAGATGAAGGCGTACAAGGACGCGCTGCACAGGTACGCGCCCGACGCCGACCCGGCCAACCAGTTCAATGCCTATGGCTGGGCCGTCGCCTCGAGCCTCCACCAGGCCCTGGACGCGATGAAGTGCCCGACCAGGGAAGGGCTGCGGGACGCGGTGCGCAATCTGAAGGACGTGAAGGTGGGCCTGCTGCTGCCCGGGGTCACCCTGTCCACGGGCAGTGGCGACGCCTTCCCGATCGAGACGATGCAGCTGATGCGGTTCAAGGGTGAACGGTGGCAGCTGTTCGGCAAGCCGGTGGACACCCGAAAGGAGTTCGGTCCCCTGGCGAACTGAGCCGGCGGGACGACCCGACTCGATGCCCTGACACCTGGTGACCGCCCCCGCCCCGGCACTGCGCGCGGGGGCGTCGCCGCGGCCGCAGGAGGACCACCTGCCCCGCTTGGATGACTGACCTGCTTCCGTTGCCGGGTGTCGTGCCGCCGTCGCGGCTCCTTTTGAAGACGGGCACCCTCAGTACGCGCGACCCGGGTTGAGGATGCCCTTGGGGTCGAAGACGGCTTTGACACCGGTCATCAGCTCTCGCTCGGCCGGGCCGAGCTGTGCGTCGAGGTAGGGCGTCTTGAGGGTTCCGACGCCGTGCTCGCCGGTGATCGTGCCGCCCAGTGAGAGGGTGGCGGCCACGATGTCGTCGAAGGCGGCCCGCGCGCGGGCGGCCGCGTCGTCGTCGGTGGCGTCGTAGACGACGGTCGGGTGCAGGTTGCCGTCGGCGGCGTGGCCGAAGGTGCCGATGAGCACGCCGCGGTCGGCGGCGGTTCGCTCGATCGCGGCGAGCAGGTGGGGAAGGTCCCGGACCCTGACGCCGACGTCGTCGAGCAGCGTGGTGCCCAGCTTCTCCAGTGCCGGGTACACCATTCGTCTGGCCTGCATGAACATCTCGCCCTCCGCCGGGTCGGCGGTGTGCAGCACCTCGGTGGCGCCACCGGCTTCGGCGAGCCCGGCGCAGATCTCGGCTTCGCGGCCGGCGGACGGTCCGTCGCACTGGACGAGCACGAGTGCTCCGGCGGACTCGTCCAGCCCCATGCGCGTAAGCCGATTGACGGCGCGGATGCAGGTGCGGTCCATGAGTTCCACCGCCGCCGGTTCGGCGACGGCCGCGATCCGCAGCACGGTGTCGACGGCGTGCTGGGGCGTCGGGAACGCGGCCACTGCGGTCGCGGTGGCCGCGGGGAGCGGTCGTAGCCGTACGGTGGCGTCCACGATCACCGCGAGGGTGCCTTCGGAGCCGACGAGGAGCCGGGTGAGGTCCAGGCCGGCGACGTTCTTGCGGGTCGGCGACCCGGTGCGGATCACGCGGCCGTCGGCGAGCACGGCCGTCAGCGCGGCGACATGGTCTGCGGTGACGCCGTACTTGGCGCAGCACATGCCGCCCGCGTTGGTCGCCAGGTTGCCGCCGATGGTGGAGATCGCCTTGCTGCCCGGGTCCGGCGGGTACCACAGGCCGTGCTTGCGGGCGCGGGTGTCGAGGTCACCGGTGAGCACGCCCGGTTCGACGGTTGCCGTGCGGCCGGGCACGTCGAGGGCGAGGATGCGGTCCATCGCGGCGAGCGAGAGTACGACGCAACCGTCGATCGCGTTGGCCGCGCCGGCCAGCCCGGTGCCGGCACCCCGGGTCACCACCGGCGTGTGGTGGGCGCCGGCGGTGCGCAGCGTGGTGATCACGTCCTCGGTGGAGCGGGCCCGCACCACCGCGGCCGGGCGCCCCGCGGGCGCAAGCAGACACTGGTCACGACGGTAGGCCTCCATCGCGCCCTGTTCGGTGATCACCCGGCCGGGCAGCGCGGCGGCGAGGGCGGCGGCGACCTGTGCGACCGTGACGGTCATGGCGTCTCCGGCTCGTAGAAACCGCGGATGTGACCAACGATCAGCTCGGCGGCGCGGTCGGTCTCGCCCGCGTCCAGCGCGTCGACGATCGCTCTGTGTTCGGCCAGCAGACGCGCGAGCACCGTGCCCCGGTCGGGCTGCGCGGTGAGCGCGTCGAGCAGGTAGCCGGCTATGCAGTCGCGCAGTACGCCGATGACGAAGCCCAGTGCCTGATTGCCGCCGGCGTAGGCGAGTTGCACATGGAATTCCACGTCGGCGGCGTGGAACGCACGGATGTCGGTACACTCCACGGCCGCCGCCATGGTCGCCAGGCAGGACCGGGCCGCGTCGGGCACGGCGGTGATCTGCCGTATCGCCTCGGCCTCCAGCAGCACGCGCAGCGCCACAAGGTCGCCCAGCGGGATCGCGCCGACCTGCAAGGCGGTACTCAGCGCCAGGCCCGCCGCCCCCGCCGCGCGCTCGTGGGTGACTCGTGGACGCGCCGTGGAAACGGTGTCGGCGCCGCTGATGAGACCGTGCGCCTGCAGCACCCGGAGGGCCTCGCGGACAGTGGACCGCCCGACGCCGAAGGACTGGGCGAGTTCGGTTTCCGTGGGCAGCTCGGTGCCGGCGGGGAAAGTGCCGTCCAGGATGGCCGCGCGCAGGCGCTGGGCCACCTCAAGGCTCAAGGGGATACGCGATACCGGCGAGAGGGTCATGGGCTCACCGTAATCTCTTGTCCGCTTGTCGGACAAGCTGTTACCGTACTGCTCCTCGCTGCCTGAGGGCACCCGGCCCTACCTCAACGACGCGGAAATCAGGTGTCGCCATGACCGACAAGCTCGAGCTCGACCCGGCCAGGACTGCGATCGTGCTCATCGAGTACCAGAACGAGTTCACCAGCGACGGTGGCGTGCTGCACGGCGCGGTCGCCGACGTCATGCAGCGCACCGGCATGCTCGAGAACACCGTCGCCGTGGTCGAAGCCGCCCGGCGGGCCGGCGTGACCGTGATGCATGCGCCCATCACCTTCGCCGAGGGCTACGCCGAGCTGACCCGGCACCCCTACGGCATCCTCAAGGGCGTCGTGGACGGAAAGGCGTTCGTGAAGGGCACGTGGGGCGCCGCCATCGTCGACGAACTGGTCCCCGCGAACGGCGACATCGTCATCGAGGGCAAGCGGGGGCTCGACACCTTCGCCAGCACGAACCTCGACTTCATCCTGCGCAGCAAGGGCATCGACACGATCGTCCTCGGCGGCTTCCTCACCAACTGCTGCGTGGAGTCGACCATGCGCACCGGTTACGAGCACGGCTTCCGGGTGATCACGCTGACCGACTGCGTCGCCGCCACCTCGCAGGAGGAGCACGACAACGCCATCACCTACGACTTCCCGATGTTCTCGCTGCCGATGACCTCGGCCGAAGTCGTCGCCGCGCTGTAGGCCCCCGTCACCCGACCCCGCCGGCCCGGGGGCCGGAGACCTGGTCCCGCGGACCTGACCGGGAACCGGGAGGGGGAAGGGGCCTGGATCTTGGCGCCGTGCCCGTCGAAGGGTGCGGCGCCGGCTTCCGCCCTCCGTTCGTCCCGGTGAAGCCCATCAGGTCGCCGGGGCCGCCGTCACGGCACGGGGGGCCCGGCAGCCGTGGTTCTGTCGGCCGGTTCGGGCTGACAGGACGGGCACAGCACGTGACGCCCACGTGAGGTGATGACGCTTCCCCAGCCGTTGCATTTCTCGCAGCCGGCGGCCAGAGCGGCGTTGGCGCGAGGGTTCGGGCGGGGAGCGGCGGTCGCTCCGTAGGTCATGTGACTCTCCTGGGCCGAAAGTGCACGGGGCGGTGCGCCCTTGCTGGTCAATGCCCATTATGCACCGTTTCGTGTCTGAATATGCCCGAGAATGCCCGATCGTATGGATTTTGCGCCGTATTTACATACGAGCACGCGGCAACCACGACTTCCTGTGCCGCCGCTGCGGTGGTGTCCGTGACCTGGAGTGCGCGGCCGGGTGCGGCTCCGTGCACGGAGCCGCAGTCGCAGGGCTGCGAGGGGGCGCGCACCTGCTCAGACGGCGCTCATCCCCCCGTCCACCACCAGGCTCTGCCCGGTGATGTAGGAGGCGCGGTCGGAGAGCAGGAAGGCGACGGCCTCGGCCACCTCCCAGGCGGTGCCCTGGCGGCCGAGCGGTATGCGGGCGAAGGAGGCGGTGCGCGACGCCCGCCGGGACGAGGCCTCGCGTCCCATGGGGGTGTCGATGAGACCGGGGACGACGAGGTTGGCACGGATCCTGCGCGGCGCGCCCTCCTTGGCGACATGACGGGTGAGGCCGAACAAGCCTGCCTTGGAACTGTCGTAGGCGGGTGAGTTGGTGGCCGCGCGCAGTCCGGCCACCGACCCGACGAAGACGATCGAGCCCCCGTCGGTGACAGTGGGCAGACCGTACCTGGCCGCGAGGAACGGAGCGCTCAGATTGAGCGACAGCACGCGCTCCCACTCCTGCGGCGAGGTGTCCGCCAGGCCCGTGCCGAGGCCGATACCGACGTTGACCACGAGCGCGTCGAGCGCGCCGAGTTCGCGGTGGGCCCGGGCGACCATGGCCGCCACCTGACCCGGATCGGTGGCGTCACCGACCACGGTGACGCCACGGGCACCTTCGGCGCCGACCAGGGCGGTGGTGGCGGCCGCGGCGGAGGGCGAGACGTCGGCGCAGGCCACGGAGGCTCCCTCGCGGGCGGCGAGCACGGCCACGGCCCGTCCGTTGCCCACCGGCGCCTTCGGGTCGTCGCTGGGGCGGGTGCCCGCACCGATGACCAGTACGCTGCGACCGGACAGAAGGCCGGCCGCGCTGGTCGCGGCGTGTCGGGGCTCAGACATGGCCCTGTGCTCCTTCCGTCGTGACCGCGTCGGCGCCTGCCGCGGTGGGCAGTGTTTCCGTTTCGTAGCCGGGGTCGAGCGGGGTACCGGCGGAGTTCAGGAAGAACGCCACCATGTGGTACTGGCCGACGAGCATGGTGATTTCGATCAGCTGCGCCTCGTCGTGGTCGGCGGTGAGCGAGGCCCAGGTCGTCGCGGACAGACGTGCGTCCCGGTGCAGTTCGTCGGCGGCGCGCAGGAGGTGGACGTCGGCCGGCGGCCACCCCTCGGCCTCCGGACTGGCGCCGACCCGCCGGATCTCCTGGTCGGTGACCCCTGCGGACCTGGCGAGCGGCACGTGCCGCCCCCATTCGTAAGGGGCGCGGGTGTTGTACGCGGTGCGCAGGATCAGCAGTTCCCGGCTCCGGTCCGGCAGCCGGCCCTCGCGCAGCAGATGGCCGCCGAACGGCAGGAAGCGCCGGAAGAGGGCCGGGTGCCGCACCAAGGTGGTGAAGATGTGGGGGACTTGGCCGTCGGCGTCCCGGGGGAGCGGGGCGAGCAGCTCACGGGTGGCCGGGTCCCAGCCCTCTTCGGGCTGTGGTGCCAGCCGCGGGCCGCCGTCCACGGCGGCACGGTGGGCTGGATGGCGATGTCCCTCGGCCATGTCATTCTCCGCACTGTTGGTCACTGTTGGTCACCGTTGATCGTTCGTCCTGCAAGGGCGGTCGCACGACCGGCGGCGTTCCGCACGGTCGATCGGCGCCGCGGCGGGTGCCTTCCCACCGGGTGCCACTGTGCTTTCGGCGGAGTGCGGTTGTCGACGGCTCCCGGGCCAAGGTGGAAGGGCGGCCTATTGTTCAGTTGCACAAGGGCGGGTGCCGGAGGCTGCGGAGGTGAGGTCCATGCCCGCACAGCCGGACACGACGGCGGCTCTGGAACGGGTCATCGTCGCCATGGCCGCGAAGCAGCACCAGGTGGGCGGGCGGTTGCACGCGGATCTCGCGGAGGAGATCCCCTCCTACCGCGTCGTCCCGCGGCACCTTCTCGACGAGATCTGGCATCGGCACGTGCACAGGGCGCTCACCGTGTTGCGAGAGGGGACGGTGCCCGCGCCGGAGGACTTCGAGGAGGCCGATGTGGCCCCGGACAGGGCCTCCCGCGGAGTGTCGCTCAGCGACGGGCTGCGCGCCTTCCGCCGCGCGCTGAGCGCGATACGGGACCTGTTCATCGCCGAGGCGACCGCACACGGGCTGGATCCCGGCCTCATCGTCGACCGCACCAAGGACCTGTGGGAGCTGGCGGACGTCGCGAGTCTGCGGATCGCCGCCGTTCACCGGGAGGCCGAGGTGGCCGGCGCCCTCTTCGACGCCCGCCGCCGCGCCGACTTCCTGCGCGGACTGCTCTACGGGACGCTGAGCGCGGCGGAGGTCCACAGCGGTGCGGCGATCTACGGACTGGACCCGTCACGCCCGTACCGCGCCATCAGGGCCGTACCGAGCGGCGACGTCAGTCCGGAGGAGCTGGAAGGTCCCCTGGCCGCGCACTGCCGCAGGCGCGGCCGCGGCGCGCTGCTCGCCGTGCTGGACGGGTCTGTCGCCGGAGTCGCCGAGGCCAGGCCGGAGCCGGCCGGACTGCAGGTGACGGCGGGGCTTGGCCCGCCCACGGAACTCGGCGCGACGCACCGCTCCTTCCGTGCCGCCGGCAGGCTGCTGGAAGCCGCCCGGGCGTACGGTCTGCACGGTGTGTACGACCTGGGCGACCTGTCCTGGCGGATCGCGGTCGTCGCCGAACCGGAACTCGCCGAGATGCTGCTCGACCGCTATCTGCGCCCGCTGGAGGCGGAGGGGGAGTTCGGCGCACTCGTCGAGGAATCGGTGCGGGAATACCTGAGGGTGGGACGGCGCGTGCGTGATGTGGCGCTCCGCGCACACGTCCACGTCAACACCGTCCGCTACCGGCTGCGCCGTTTCGAGGAGCTCACCGGCACCAGCCTGGAAGCTCCGGACACCGCGGTGGAACTCAGCTGGGCCCTGGCTGCCCGCGAGCTGCGGAGACCGCCCCGGTGAACCGAGGACGGCTCTCAATCGCCGGGGCTACCGATGCCGGCGGCCCTGGCCAGTAGATCGGCTGTTCGGTGACCCGTTTCCCGTGTTTCGGGAGTGCGGGCCACAACGCATTCACCCATGGCGGGGTCGTACTCGGTCATCACCACACCGGCGTGATCAGCGGGCAGTTCGACGAGGCCGGCCGGGTGGCCGGCCCGGCGCAGCGCCTGGAGGAGCTCTCTTGAATGCCGGGCGGGCACGATCGTGTCGGCGTTGCCGTGGACGAGATGGACGGGCACCGGGTTGCCCGTCGATACCTCGGTGATAACGCTCAGCGGCGCGGTACCGGTGCTGCGTGCGGGGACGTCGTAGCGGCCGGCGATGCCGACGGCGGCTGCGGGCGTCCAGCTGTCGCAGACCTGCCGGTCGAGTGCCAGACCGACGGCGGCTCCGGCTCCGGCCGACCATCCGGCCAGCACGATGGGACCACCGCTGCCGGCGAATTCGGGAGCGTGCGCGCGGACGTACCGGACGGAGGCCAGAAGGTCGGTGCGACCGCCGTCAGGTGCGTCGGGACGCCGGTCCGGCACCACGACGACGAGCCCGAGACCGGCTGCGGTGCGCGCGAGCGGGGCCAGGACATGCTTTTCATCGCTGCCGCTGCCGCTGCCGCTGCCGCTGCCGCTGCCGCTGCCGTGCCACAGCAGTACCGTCGGCGCACAACTCGAGCTGCCCGGCCGGTAGATGTCGAGTGACTGTGAGGTCGAGGCATCATCGGCGCAGCGGATGTCGCGGGTGACGGTGACGTGCAACGACGGGCTCCTCGGCCGGTCACTGGCGGCTGGGCCGAAGCGCCCGTGCGGCGGCTTCGGCGACGGGGCCGGGCGAAGGCCGGAGGACCACCCCCAGCCCCCTCGGCCTCGCGTCCGTATTCGGTGTGCTCGCTTCGCTGGACGTTACCCGGACAGGGCCGCCGGTGAGCATGCGGGGTGGAGGCGCAAGGCGGCAGCGACCTCGAAGCGCGGGTGGAAGCGGAAATGGCGTGACCGTGGGTACTACCCAGTGGCCGTGCCGGCTGCCGGAAGTTCCAGGCGCAGTTCGTAGCCGCCCTCGAGCGTGGGACCGGAGGTGACGGTGCCACCGAGCAGTGCGGCGCGCTGCCGCAGGCCGACCAGGCCGTAGTGCGCGCTGGGCAGGGGGAGGGCGGGCCGGGTGGGCGCGGTGTTGGTGACGGTGACGTGGACGGCGCTGCCCTCGAGGTGGATGCGTACCGTCGCGGCGGCGCCGGGGGCGTGTTTGCGTGTGTTGGTGAGTGCTTCCTGGACGGTGCGGTAGACGGCGCGCTGGACGGCTGGCGACAGGCCGTCGGGCACGTCCGCCGTCAGCTTGACCTCGATGCCGCTGCTGTCGACCAGATGCCGGAGGTCTGCCAGGGACGGCTGCGGGGTCAGTTCCGCGGGGTGCCCGCTGGAGGCGCGCAGGACGGTGACCATGTGGCGCAGCTCGTCGAGGGTCTGGACGCTGAGCCGCCGGATGGTGCCGGCCGCTTCCTTGGCTTCCGGGTCCCGGGTGCCGACCTGGAGTGCTCCGGCCCGTACGGCGATCAGACTGACCTGGTGGGAGACCACGTCGTGCATCTCCCGGGCGAGCTGGGCGCGCTCCCTGGCCAGGGCGGCCTGGGCGGTCAGCAGCTGTTCGTGGTCCCGGGCCTCGGAGACCTCGACGAGCCGCAGCGAGAGGTCACGCCGCGTCTGGACGAGCTGGCCGAGGAACACGGGCGCGGCAGCCGTGGCCAAGGTGTAGCCGAGCGTGATCAACGTGGAGGTCTTCGTCAGGTCGAAGATCGGTGACGGCCACGACGTCATGTCGCTCAGCGTGAACGTCAGGGCACAGACGGCCAGGAGCGAGCGGTGGCGGGTGTGCGAGGCGAGCGTGTAGAGCGCGACCAGCGGGGCGATGACCGCGTCGGAGAACAGCGCGGCAGGAAGGGTGAGCAGGAACACGAGTAGCGGCAGGCGGCTGCGCAGCAGCAGGGCGAAGGCGGCGCCCAGGGCGCAGGCCATGCGTGCCGGCTCGCGGGGGTCCCAGTGTGCCCAGACGTCGAGCAGCGACACTCCGACCGGCACGGCGTCCAACAGTGGCCCGGGCAGTCGGCGGGGAGTCATCCGGGAGTCTCCTCCTTGAGGAGGCCGGCCCGCTGGGCGAGCAGGGCGGCCTGGACCCGGCCGCCCACCTCCAGCTTGGTGAGGATGGCGCTGACATGGTCCTTGATCGTGCCGGTGCTCAGGTGCAGACGCCTGGCGATGTCGGTGTTGGACAGTCCCTCGGCGATGAGCACCAGTACGGCGCGCTCGCGGTCGGTGAGCCGTTCGAGGCTGCCGGCGGCGCGGTCCTGTGAGCCGGCGTCCAGATACCCGTCCACCACGGTCCGGGTCACCTTGGACGACAGTACGGTGCCGCCGTCGGCCAGGGAACGCACCAGGAACGGCAGCTCCTCGGGGTCGGTGTCCTTGAGCAGGAATCCCGCGGCGCCCGAGCGGAGCGCCGTCGCCACGTACTCGTCCATGTCGAAGGTCGTGAGCATGGCCACCACCGGGGGGTGCGGGAGCCGGCGGAGTTCGCTCAGGACGGTGAGTCCGTCGACGTCCGGCATCCGGATGTCCACCAGTACGACGTCCGGGGATCGCTCCTGCGCCATCCGGAGTGCCTGGCTGCCGGGGACCGCAGCGACGACCTCGATGTCATCGGCTGCCTCGAGGATGCGCTGGAAGCCCATGCGGATCAGAGCTTCGTCGTCGACCACCAGTACCCGGATCACGCGTGCTCCACTCGCCATCGGACCACGGACCACTGTCCGATTCGTACCATGCCGGGGGCAGCGCCGCAGGGCATCCGGGCCGTATCCGGCCCGCGGGCGCGGCGGTGCCAGCCAGTCGGCGGGGTTGTTCTGGACACCTGGCGGATGGTTGTCACCGACAGGGCGCACCGATGCTGGAGCACATGACGCACGCCGTAGTGTCGACCGTGCCGCCCGCCGCGAAACCGGCGGACGACGCCTGTTTCCACAAGGCGCCGACCGGGCGTCTGGTCGGATTGGACCTGGCCCGCGGTCTGGCCGTCCTGGGCATGTTCGCGGTGCATGTGGGCCCCGAGCCCTCGGGCGGCCTGGCCGGCTGGTTCCTGGAGGTCGCCCGCGGCCGGTCCGCTGCGCTGTTCGCGCTGCTGGCCGGGTTCACCCTGATCCTTCTGACGGGGCGGCCGCGGCCGCGGACCGGGCGTGCGGGGCGGCAGGCCGTGGGCCGTGTGCTTCTGCGCGCACTCGTCCTGATCGTTCTCGGATACGCGCTGACCGCCCTGGACACCTCGGTCGACGTGATCCTGGCCTACTACGGAGTGCTGTTCGTCCTCGCCCTTCCCCTGTACCGGTTGCGGGCGGGCACCCTGGCCGTCATCGCCGCGGCAACCGCGCTCCTCATGCCCCCGGTGCTGTATCTGCTGCGAGCCGCCGTCGCGGACGGCGGCTGGTCCGACGCCGTCATCGCCCACGATCCGCTGGCCCGGGCCACCGGCACGGACGGCTTCGTCGAACTGTTCATCACGGGGGCGTACCCGGTACTGACCTGGCTTCCGTTCATCATCGCCGGAATGGCGGTGGCCAGGCTCGACCTCACCCGGCCCCGCCTCCTGGCCGGGATCGCCGCCTGTGGTGCCGCCCTTGCGGTGATCGGGTACGGCGGGTCCTGTCTGGCCCTGCACCTGGTGCCGGGCGCGCAGGCCGCCGTGAGCGCGGCCACGCACGGCGGCCCGGCCGCATCGGCCTGGTGGTCCGACGCCGTCGGCGACGAACCCCTGCCCGGCAGGCCTGCCTGGCTGCTGGTGGCCGCCCCGCACAGCCAGACGACCTGGTCCATCGTGGGCAACACAGGTGTCGCCCTGGTGGTCCTGGCCGTCTGCCTGATCGCCACCACCCGCTCCGCGCGGGTGCGGTGGCTGGGCGCCCCGGTGATCGCGGTCGGTTCCGTCTCGCTGACCGTCTACACCGGCCACATCATCGCCATCAAGGTCTTCGGCACCGACGACATTCCCGATTCCGGCGCACTTCCGGTCTTCCTCGGCTTCGCTGCGGTGGCCATGCTGCTGGCCCTGGCCTGGACCCACATCTTCAGGCGAGGCCCGCTGGAGTACGCCATGTACGCCGCCACCGCACCCGCCCGTCTCATCCACTAGCCGACCGTGCGGTGCCCCACCGTGCCGCGCGGCAGAGCAGTTAAGGAGGTCAGGCGATGACGACGTGTCTGACGTTTCTGAGTGCGAGCGCCGAGGAGACCACCAGGGTCTTCGGTGTCCCCTCCGCCCGTGAGCCCGGCCTGCGGCGCCGGAGAAGCTCCCCCGGCGTGGGGTTTGCTCCGTACTCGCTCGCCGTCCGGACCCCTTCGGCCCGCTGCGCGCGGACCGCCGCTGCCCTCGGCCTGGAGGCGACGCCCGAGCCCGCCCTGCGCGACCTCGACTACGGCCGGTGGTACGGCCGCGCGGTGGCCGACGTCGCCGCCGACGACCCCCACGGGTACTCGGCCTGGTTCACCGACCCCGACGCCGCGCCGCACGGCGGCGAGTCGGTGCGCCGGTTCTGCCTGCGAACCGCCCACTGGTTGCGCCACGTGCCGACCGACACCACTCGTGCACTGGCCATCGTGGAACCGACCGTGATCCGGGCGGTACTCGTCCATGCCCTTGCCACACCCGTGAGGGCCTTCTGGCACCTCGACGTGCCGCAGCCGTCCGCAATCACTCTCATCTTGCGCGACGGCAGCTGGACCGTCCGGTTCGGCTACGGCACTCCGCGAGACGTCCGGCGGCCGGCCCACGACATGTGGGGGCGCGCTTGGAGCGCTCACGGCGACACCAGTCAGGCCGGGCGGGCACACACCGGCACCACTCTCGGACCGGTCGCCTGACCGCTCCAAGGAGCCGGGACAGCGCTGCCCCGGCTCCAGGCCGCCACCCGGGTCACGGCGAAGGGTGTCCTCGTAGTGCCCGGCGTTCGCCGGCGACCGGGGCGGAATCAGCGCACTGTTGGTACGACCGTCGACTCGGTGGGTGGCCAAGCAGGTCGTCGCCGCGGCGGTATCCGGCGAGTCGAGGGTGACCGGGATGTTCGTGCACTTCCTGCCAACCCCGTCGGCGCCCGCACGACTCCTTTCCAATGTGCCGTCGAGGGGCGGGCCGGCCCCTGCGGCATGAGCACGTGCCGTGCCTCGGACACGTCCGCACCCCCTCAACCCGGGCTCGGCTTCGGCAACGTCGACGAGCAAGCCGTCACCGGGGGCATCGCCGCCATCAGTGACCTGCTCACCGGCCGGCCGTGGAGTACCGGCCCGTGACCGAGACCACCGACCTCACCCGAGCGGATCTCACCGCCCCTCCTCGACTCCGTCCGCGCCTCCGCCGCACCCTCGACGGCACCGTCGCCGCGCTGACCGCACGTGACTTCCCCCTCTCTCGGATCGAGGCCCCCGACCTGGACCGTTCCTGGTCCCTCGCCCCGACCGGCCAGACCGTCACCTTGCGGGCCATGCGCTCCTCGGCTGGCTCTCCGGCCGTGCCGGGGCGGCGGGCCTTCGGTCGGACATGCCGCTGCCGGTAACACCGGCCTGGCCGCTCCCGCCGGCCCCCGGCTGGTCCTGACGCGCGCCCCTTCAGGCTGTGGCGGCCCGCTGCCGGCAGTGGTGCGCGACGCCTGCCGCGAAGGCGCGGGCCAGCGGGGAGAGGGCATCCCAGCGGCGCACCGCCCATCCGGCCGCGAGAGGCGGGAGCGCGGGGATGGGGATCAGCCGCAGATCCGGATGTCCGGTGCCGCTCCACTCGGGCAGGGTCGGGACGACGGCGTGGCCGAGTCCGAGCTCGGCCAGGAGGATCGCCGTGTCCCAGTCGGTCACGCTGGTGTCGAACACCGGCCGGATCCCGGATTCGGCAAGCCAGGAGCTGAGCTGGGAGCGGGAGGTGGAATTCTCCGGAAGCCCGATGAGCCGGGCGTCCTGCAGGTCGGCGGGCTCGACGCAGGCTCTGCGCGCCAGCGGATCACTGGCTGCGACGGCGAGCGCCCAGGGGAGCTCGACGACGGGGTGCTGCTCGGCGGAGCGGATCGACGGCCCGAGGGTGATCCAGGCGAGGTCGACGCTGCCGGCAGCGAGGGCGTCGAAGCAGCCGCGGCTGGAGGTTTCGGTCTGGAACTCCAAACTGGCCTGGGGAAAGCGTCGGCGGAAGTCGGCGACGGCGGCAGCCATGAAGTGCCGCACGGTGGTCGCCCCGGTTGTGACCCGTACCGACCCGCCTTCCGAGTGCGCGAGTTCGTCCAACTGGCGCAGGGCGTGGTCGATGCACCCGAGGCCCTCGGCGACGGCCGTGTGCAGTCGTCTTCCGGCGGGGGTCGGTACGACACCCCGTGGGTGCCGCTCCAGCAGGCTGAGGCCGAGCTCACGCTCAAGTCGCTTCACGTGCTGGCTGACCGCCGACTGCGTGCAGGTCAGGTCGCGGGCGGCGGCGCTCAGTGAGCCGGCCCGGCAGACCGCGGCGAAGACGCGGAGATCGTCGAGTGTCACGACCTCGAAGGTATTGCTTGGAGCCTCCCCAGCAAACCCCTGGATTGACTTGGGTTTCGGGGGTGCTTGATCATCGATCCGGGGCCCAGGCGGCAACCCGCCCTCTGCTTCCGGAGCGGTCCGGACGCGTGGAGGCACGGCGGGTGCCGACCCGCAACGCATCGTTCTTCCAAGGACAGGAGCCCACGTGACCACAACCGATCTGACGGTGGCCGTCCTCGGCCCGGGTGGCGTCGGCGGCCTGATCGGCGCGCTGCTCGCCCGTGACGGGCACCGCGTCGTGTGCCTGGCCGGGGAGGAGACCGCAGCCGTGCTGCGGCGGGACGGTCTGCGCGTCGAGAGCGCGCAGTACGGTGAGTTCACCGCGGCGGTGGAGGCCGACACCCGGCTGCGCGAGCCGGTGGACGCGCTGTTCGTGACGGTCAAGCAGACCGCTCTCGCCGAGGCACTCGACCGTGTGCCGCCACACGTCGTCGGTGACGCCGTCGTGATTCCGCTGCTCAACGGCCTCGACCACCTTGCCGTGCTGCGGCGGCGCCATCCGCTGGGCAAGGTCGTCGCCGGGACGATCAGGGTCGAGGCCACCCGCACCGCACCTGGGCGCATCGCCCACACAAGCCCGTTCACCGACATCGAACTGGCCGCCCCGCTGGTGGAGTTGGCGGACCGGCTGCGGCACGCCGGCCTCGGGGTCGCCCTGCGCGACGACGAGACCGCGATGCTCTGGGACAAGCTCGCCTTCCTCGCCCCCTTCGCCCTGCTGACCACCTGTCACCGGACCGATGTCGGCACCGTCCGCACTGAGCTTCGGCCGGAACTGCTGGCCGTCCTCGACGAGATCGCCGCCGTGGCGCAGGCCGCAGGCGCGTCCGTGACCAGCGACGCCGTGCTCTCCTTCTTCGACCGTGCCCCGCAGACGATGAGGTCCTCGATGCAGCGCGACGCCGAGGCCGGACGCCCGCTCGAACTCGACGCCATCGGCGGGGCCGTCCTGCGGGCCGCGGCCGCTCACGGCGTCGCCACCCCGGCCACCGCACGGCTTGTGGCGCAGGTGGCCCGCGCGGCGAATCAGGAAGCATGATGCGGGCCCCTTCCCTGCCAGGGGAAGTTCCCGGGTGGAGGTGGGCGGTCCCGGCCGCGTGACGGAACGGCCGGAGATCGAAGGCTTCCTGGGGGCCCGAGGCGCCGACCGGATGCCCCACCCCGGAGGAACGCTCCTGGAGCACCTGATCCGCGTGGCGCGGCTGCTAGTTGAGTGGGACGCCGACCCGGAGGTGCAGGTCGCGGGGCTGTGCCACGCGGCGTACGGAACCGCCGGGTTCGACCAGGCCCTGCTCGACACCAGCGAGCGCGCCGTGCTCGCCCAGCTGATCGGCGAACGGGCCGAGGAACTGGTCCACCTCTACGCCTGCTGGGAATGTCGCTCGACGACGTGGCCGCGGCCAACCTGGAGAAACTCAGGGCCAGACACCCGGACGGTTTTCCGCGTACCGCGACAGCCGATGTGCCCGGCGGTGTGCCGCAATGAGGCGACGATGTCCACGAGGGCAAGCCACCGATGCCGGGTCAGGCGTGCAGATGGGGAAGGCGCCGGTCGAGCCATTTCGGGAGCCACCAGTTGGCCCGGCCGAGGAGGAACATGCTCGAGGGCACCAGGACGAGTCGGACGAGGGTGGCATCGAGGACGACACTGACGGCGAGGCCGAGGGCGAGCATCTTGACGACGACCGTCGGTGAGGTGCTGAAGGACAGGAACACGGCGGTCATGATGAGGGCGGCACTGGAGATGACGCGGCCGGTGGTGGCCAGTCCGGTCCCGACGGAGCGGGTGTTGTCGCCGCTGGTGCGCCAGACGTCGGCGATGCGGGAGAGCAGGAAGATCTCGTAGTCCATGGAGAGCCCGAAGACGATGGCGAACATCATCATCGGCACGTACGACTCGATCGGCACCGGCTCGTGCAGGCCCAGCAGGCCGCTGCCCCAGCCCCACTGGAAGACGGCGGTGAGTACGCCGTAACTGGCCGCGGTGGTGGCCAGGTTGAGCAGGACCGCCTTGAGGGGGATGACGAGGCTGCGGAAGACGGTGGTAAGCAGCAGGAAGGCGGCGGCGAGGACGGTGGCGATGATGACGGGCAGCCGCTGCTGGACGGTGTCGCGGAAGTCGGCCTGCGCGGCGGTGGTGCCGGTGACGTATCCGTGGGCGTTCGTGCCGCGCAGGGCGCTCGGGAGGGTGTCGTGGACCAGCGTGGTCACCAGGGCCGTGGTGGCCGCGTCCTGCGGGCCGTGGCCGGGGGTGACGGTACTGGTCAGCAGCCTGCCGTCCGGGCTGGGCCGGGGCGTGGTGACCTGGGCGACGCCGGGGGCGCTCTGGAGGGCCTGTTGCAGGGCCGGGGACAGGGCGGCGGCCTGGGAGTGGTCGGTGCCGAGGTCGACCACGACCGTCAGGGGCGCGTTGGCGCCGGGGCCGAAGCCGGGGCCGCTCGCGTCGGCGACGAGGTCGTATGCGGTGCGGCTGGTGGTTCCGGCGGGGTCGGCGCTCGCGTCGACGTGGCCCAGGCGCATGGACAGGGCGGGTACGGCGAGCAGGGCCAGAACGGCTGTGCCGGCGGCGAGGTACCGCCAGGGGTGCCGGGCGACACGGGTTGCGTAGCGGTGCCAGCCGTCGCGGTCGCCGGAGGTCTCGGCGACCGGCCGGCGAACGGTGAGGCGGTCGATGCGGCGGCCGGTCAGGCTCAGGGCAGCGGGTACCAGGGTGACGGCGGCGGTCGCCGTGACCGCGACGGCGAGGGATGCGGCGAAGCCGAGTTTGCCGATGAAGCTGAGCCCGCACGCGTAGAGGCTGAGCATCGCCACGATGACGGTGATCCCGGCGACCAGGACGGCACGGCCGCTGGCCGCGGTGGTGCGGGCGGCGGCGGTGACCGGGTCCTTGCCGTCGATCAGGTCCTGCCGGAAGCGGGTGGTGAGAAAGAGGGCGTAGTCGATGCCCACGCCGAGGCCGATCATGGTGGCCAGGGTGGGGGCGGAGGTGGCGAAGGACACGGTGCCGGCGACGATGCCGACGACTCCCAGCCCGGTGCCCACCGCGATCAGCGCGGAGGCCAGGGGCAGCAGCGCGGCCAGGACGCTGCCGAAGGCGAGGAGCAGGACGAGCAGCGCGACGGCGACGCCGGCGAGCTCACTGGCCCGGTCGTTGGCGGGCTGCCTGGTGACCTGGTCGAGATCACCGCCGTAGGCGACCTGGAGGTGTGCGTCGCGGGCGGACCGCGTCGCTCCGTCCAGCTGTTCGGTGTAGTCGTGCCCGAGGGTCTTGGCCTGCACGTTGAAGCGCACGGTGGTGCAGGCGGTATGTCCGTCCGTGCTCACCACCGGCTCGGAGGCGGAGGTGACGTGGGGCAGGTGCGCCAGGGCCGACACCGAGCGGGTCACCGAGGGGTCGGAGGCCAGGGAGGTGGTGTCGCTGTGGAAGACGACGCGGCCGCTGGAACCGCCGGCGCCCGGTGAGTGAGCGGCGAGCAGGTCGGCACCGGTGGTGGACTGCGCGCCCGACAGGCTCACCTGGTCGCTGAACGTGGGTGCCACGGCGTGCCGTCCGGCCAGTGCGGCTATCAGAGCCAGTGACCAGGCAGCGATGACCAGCGCGGGATGACGGGCGCACCATCCGCCGAGCCGGGCGAGGCCTGTGGCGGGAGAGGCGGACCTGACGGACGGGGGCGTGTCCGCGTGGGCGGGCGCGGACAACGGTTCGGGCATGGGAGGCCTCCGGCGGAAGGTGAGGGGCTGCTGCATCCGACAGTAGACCGAAAGTGTCACGACTGTCATTTGTCATTGGTGACAATATATGCTGGCGCCATGGCCACTCCACCTGACCCGCAGCCCGGCACTTCCCCGGGACTACGGGAACGCAAGAAGGACCAGACCCGTCGGCAGTTGCGCGACTGCGCCGCCCGGCTCTTCGCCGAGCAGGGCTTCGCCGCCACGACCGTCGCCGACATCGCTGCCTGCGCGAACGTCTCCACCCGCACGTTCTTCCGCTACTTCGACAGCAAGGAGGACCTCCTCCTGCCCGATGGTGTCGAGCTCTTCGCCGCGGTCGAGGACGCACTGGCGCAGCGCCCCGCCGACGAGGCACCGCTCGACGCCGTCTACCACGCGCTGCTGGCCGCGACCGCACCGTTCCAGAACACCAGCCTGACCGCCCTCACCCATCCCCTGGACGGAACCGAGCAGCTGATCGCCGCCCGCCTGATCCAGGCGTTCGCCGAGTTCGAGGACCGCCTCACCCGCCTCGTCCTGGACCGCCTGCCCACCGGGACGCCGGACGCCGACCTGCACGCCGCCGTGGTAGCCGGTGCCGCCCTGGGAACCGTCCGCGCCATCCTGCGCACCCAGCGCAGCCGCAGAGCCGCCGGCACCCACCGGCCGGCCGCCATGCTCCCTGAGGCCTTCCGGATCCTGCGCCGGATCGGGGACACGGCCCGGTGAACCGCCGACATCTCGTGATCGCCGTCTCGGCAGCCGTCCTGGTGGCCGCCACCTCCCTGACCGGCAGCGTCGCGCTCACCCATCGAGCCGAACAGCGCATCGCCGACGCAGCCGCGTGCCGCCTGGCTCCCGTCGGTGACGTCAGCGCGACCCTCGACAACCCGCTCGCGGCCGTGACCATGCTGCGCGGCGCTGTCGGCGACGTCGACGTCCACGCGGAGCACCTCCGGCGCGGTGGGATGTCCATGGCCCTGGACGCGCATCTGCGAGGGGTCAGGACCGACGGCGCCACTCACGGCGGAAGCGCCACCGTGACCGTTCCGTACAGCCAACTGGCCAAGCGTCTCGACCGCAAGAGCGGCAACGCATGGACCCTCGGCACCGACGGCCGGGGACTGACCCTCACCGGCGTCGCCGGACCCCTGGGCGTACCGGTCACGGTGCACACCGACATGGCGCTGCGTGCCCGCGCACTCGTCGTCACCCCTACCGAAGTCACCATCCTCGGCCGCACCGTCGCCCTGAACGCTCTGCCCGGCAGTACCGCAGACACCGCACTCGCCCAGCGCCTGAAACCACGCTCCTTTGCCCTCCCCGCCCTGCCCTCCGGCGTTCGGCCCACCGTCGCGCGCGCCGGCGCCTCGGGCCTGACCGTCCACCTCGCCCTGCCCTCCGCCACCGCCGGCACCACCGCCTCCGCCACCGCCGCCCACGCAGAAGCGGCGGGCAGGTGCGCGGCGCTCTGACATCTTCGGGGAACGCTGTCACCGAGTCGTCCGGCTTCGCATGTCGCCGGTGGGCGACGGCGTCGCCGCCGGACTGCCGGGGTCCTGCGACATCCCGACCGCAGCTCGGTCGTTGTTCCCCCCAGGACCCGTGCCACGCCAACGACCTGGACTTCGGCCTCACGGTCCTGGCGGATGCCTGGGACGATGAGTTTCTCCGCGATCCACAGTCAGAAGTGATGGTCGGCGCGTTGCAGCCACGAGTGTGGTCGAAGCGTTCACGACCGAACCCGCAGGACAACGGGCACAAGACACCGAGGAGCCTTACATGCGTACCCTGATCAGTACCGCCTTCATCTCGCTCGACGGCGTCGTGGAGGCCCCGGGCGGCGAGCCCGGTTACCGGAACTCCGGGTGGACCTTCAAGGACGTCGAGTTCCTCCCCGAGGCGTTCGAGATCAAGGGCCGGGAGCAGAAGGAAGCCACCGCGATGCTGATGGGCCGGATCAGCTACGAGGCGTTCAGCCCGGTGTGGCCGGACATGGAGGACTTCGCCGACTACAAGGTGATGCCGAAGTACGTCGTCTCCACCACTCTCACCGAGGACGACCTGGTGCCGAACTGGGGCGAGACCACGATCCTGCGCTCGCTCGACGAGGTCGCCGCGCTGAAGGAGACCGAGGGCGGCCCGATCATCGTCCACGGCAGCGCCGCCCTGAACCGGAGTCTTTCCGATGCCGGCCTGATCGACCGTTACCACCTGCTCGTCTTCCCGCTCCTGCTCGGTGCGGGCAAGGGTCTGTTCAGTGACACGGACAAGGACACCCAGAAGCTGAGGTTGGTGGAGCACGCGGTGTACGCCAACGGCTTGCAGAAGAACGTTTTCGACGTCCTGCGCTGACGATGCTCCCGCGCTCGCCCTGCCCTCGCGTCACCGGACGTTCCCCACCACGGCTGCCTGGACGAAATCGGTGGCGCCGCAGATCCGTGGGGACGGGGATCACCGCGCGGATACCCCGGGAGGGACCGACGGTGTGGTCGTCCGGCTCGCCGACCGGGGGAGACCACCGCATCAGTGCACGCTTCACTTCAGTTGCCCGCAGGCGGGTGGCGTGCCTGGTGGCACGGCGGCCGCGTATTCTGCTCGCCGCCCGCACGGTCTGCGCAGTGCCGGCTGGGTCGTCGCGCACGGGCCGCTGCCGCCGCTCGCGGTGCGCGCTGGCGGGTGAACTGGCTGCCGCTCTCGCCCAGGTTGAGGACCTCCGCATGCGGATCACCAACGGCCGCAAGTACGCACAAGGGTGAACACCTGACAGCCGGCAGAGGACCCCAACATCCATAAACTTCCATATTCCTGCCCGATTTCGGGCAGGAATATGGAAGTCCCATGTCCTCCGCCCTAGGGTGATCATTCGTGATCACCCTGCTCCGGCACCCGTCGAGCGGGCCACCTGTGCATCATCCCGGGTGAAAGGGGACACTCATGCGCTCGCTTCCCACCGGTACGGAGGCCGTGGTCTTCGACTGCGACGGTCTGCTGGTCGGCACCGAAGACTGCTGGAGCGTGGCGGAAACGGCCATCTTCGCGGCACACGGCCGGCCCTTCGGCGCTGCACAGAAGGCCCTGGTCATCGGCCGAACCCTGGAAGCCGCAGGGCAGGCCATGGCCAATCACTTCGGACGGCCCGGAGCGGGTGCAGAACTCGCCGCCGAACTCCTCGAAAGAGTCCGCAAGGAGCTGGCCCGGGGCGCCACGGCCCTCCCCGGGGCGGTGGAACTGGTGCGCGCCTGCCGGGCGAGGGTCCCCATCGCCGTCGCCAGCAACAGCCCGCGAGAACTCCTGGACGCGGCATTGGAGTCGGCCGGCCTCATCGAATACGTCTCCTACTCGTTCGCGGCCGACGAGGTGTGCTCTCCCAAGCCCGCACCGGACCTCTACCTCACGGCGTGCGAAGTACTCGGCGTCGCCCCGAAGCGGTCCGTCGCCTTCGAGGACTCGGCCACGGGCATCGCCTCCGCGCGTGCTGCCGGGCTCTATGTGGCCGTCGTACCGTCCCTTCCTGGAACCGGCATCGATCACGATTGGCTGGGCACCAGCCTGGCCGAACCCGAACTACTGGAGTGGGCTGGTGCGCTGGGCCAGTAGGTGGGCCTTGGGCCGGGCTGCGCCGGCCAGTCCGCGCAGCCGCCCATCTGACTGGCCGACGAACTCGGCCACCTCGTCGTTGCTGATCAGCGGCCCCTGTGGCCCGTACAAGGTCCCGGTATCCCGTCGGCCCGGGCCGAGTGCTCGCCGCCCTTGGCGGTGAAGCGCGTGCGAATCGCCTTCACGCGATCCATGAGCTGGTCAGCGCCTGCACGGCCGAGCCGTCGGCGTCGGCGAGCTTCACGGCGGTGAACCTGTGTGCGGTGTCGGAGGTGATGATGCGGAAGGGGGGCTGCTCGGCCTGCAGGAGATCGACGATCTGTGCAGCCACTCCTTGGGGTGTCTGCGCGGCGGCGAAGGCGTCTTGGGTGCGGGCCAGGTAGGCCGACAGCGCGGGCGCATACGGGCCGGCCTGCTGGACCACGGTGTCGCGGCCTTCCACATTGCTGACGAACTCGCTGGCCACCGCGCCGGGCTCGACCACGCTGACGGCCACGCCGACCTTCGCTGCGACCGGCGCGAGTGACTCCATGAAACCTTCGGCGGCGAACTTGGCCGCGCAGTACGCCTCGTTGAACGGCTGGCCCACGACCCCGCCGACGCTGGTCACGGTGATCAGGCGGCCCCTGTTCGCGCGCAACAGCGGCAGGGCCGCCTTGGTGACGTGCAGGACCCCGAAGAAGTTGACCTCCATCACCGCGCGCACGTCCTCGACGCTCTCCTGCTCGAGTGTGCCGAGGTGGCCCGCGCCGGCGTTGTTGACCAGTGCGTCCAGCCGGTCGAGGTCGGCCAGGCAGGCGGCGACGGAGGCCGGGTCGGTCACGTCCAGTGCGCGGACATCGACGCTCACTCCGGCCTCCTCCGCCGCCGTGAGCAGGGCGCCCGCCCTGGTGGTGTCGCGCATGGTGGCGATGACGTGCCAGCCGGCGCGGGCGGCGGCGACGGCGGTGGCGAGGCCGATGCCGGAGGAGGTGCCGGTGATCAGCAGGGTCTTGGTGAGCATCTTTCCACCTTACTTATGAATCATAACGTCTATGTGTCATAACTATGAGCCTGGACATTTCACCTGTCAAGCAGATCGCTGGACTGGGACCCATTACGCCGCCATCGGACGACTGCGACCAGGGCCGTGGTGGGTTCCTTCGTGGTGTGGCCTGGCCGATCGCGGCCGCGATCCGGGCGCCGGCACCTCCGCCGTGCCCATCGCCGAGTGGTCGAGTACGCGTACCTCGTTGGCGAGGGGGGCGTGGCCGGCCCGGTCGCCCATGGCGTACGCACCAGGACCACCGGCGGGCCGGCGATCGACATCAGGTCAGCGGGTGGGTTTCTGCCAGGTGAGCGAGTACCGGCGCAGTACATGCCGGCGGTAGCGCACGCCGGGCAGCAGCCGCCGTGCCGCGGCCCGCACCTGCCCATAGCTCATCTGTGGGTCGGCGACCGGCATGCCCTGTGGGCCGCGCGCGCGGCGCAGCACCTTCGTGATCCGCACGAGTGGGGCCGCCGCGATCAGTGCTGCCCACTCCGCCAGGCTCGCCTCGCGGGCCATTCCGACCACCACCAGCGTGCCGCCAGGCCTTAGCAGCTCACGCATGCGGATGAGGGCTGCCTCGAAGTCCATGTGGTGGATCGTGGTCACCGAGCAGATGAGGTCGTATGTGACGACGGGGAGGTCGGTGGTGAGGAAGTCGCCCTCGACGAAGGTGAGGTGTGGGTGGTCGGCAGCGAACTCGCGTGCGCAAGCGATCATTTCCGGTGACTTGTCGATTCCGGTGACGCGTTTCGCCCGCCCGGCGAGCTTCCGTGCCAGCAGTCCGTCCCCGCAGCCGACGTCCAGGGCATCGCCGCACCCCTGGGGAACCGCGCGGAGGATTCCCGGGTGCCGGGCAACGTTGGTGTTCCAGTACGGCTCGGGGGCAGGCCGGCGCATCGGATCATCGTAAGGCAGGCCGAGGCCCAGGCGTGCACACCACGGATCCGTACGCCCCATGGAGGTCCGTGATTGCGGGGGCGGGCAGTCGATGGGCACTCACGTGATGTTCAACCCGCTCAAGCCGGCGAATTGCATGCCGTCGGCAAGCCCCACCGACGTCCTCGATGCCCCACCGCCGACCATGCACAAGCTCGTTGGATCTTCGGATGCGGCCATGGCTCGTTGCCCCCAGCGGGAGTTGATGCGCCGCAGTGCACCGGACTGGGACCACTGACTTCGTCCCGCCGGAATCATCGTCATCAACGCCCTGGAGAGGAAGGTCAGAAACCGGCTTGAGCGTCACCCCGGAAGCTGTCGTGACGCCCTGCGGCGACTCATGCGCGACGAGCCGCCCGAGTCCGCGTACTTCGGCGAACCCTTCCTGTGGACCGTCCTGTTCCGGCATGACGCCTGACCAAGTACGGCGCTCAGGGACACGTTCCCCGTCAACATTCGGCGGTCTGCTCCACCGGCCGTCGACGCCAAGCCGAACGGAACCCCGGGCATCTCGCCTCCCGCACCACTGACGCCCCGCGCAAAGAGGCCGTGACACAGCTTCCTACTGATCGATGCAGAATGAGGCCGCCACGGCGGTCACGACGATGTGGAGCGCGCGATGCGGAAGCCCACGTCGTCGATCCGGAAGGTCGGGTGACTGCGGCGCCGCACCGAAGCCCGGCAGCTCCAGCGCTCGTCAGACCATCCACCGCCACGGAGCACCCGGTAGGTGCCATACACCTCGGCGTCATAGAGGTCCCAGCACCAGTCCCACGAGTTGCCCAACATGTCGTACAGGCCCCACGCATTGGGCCGCTTGCCGCCCACGGCGTGGATCCGCTCGTCCGAGTTGCCCCTGTACCAGGCGACATCGTCGAGTCGGCCGTAACGCGGCCCGGTGGTCCCGGCACGACAGGCGTGTTCCCACTCGGCCTCGGTCGGCAGCCGGTACCCGTCGGCGGAGTCGTCCCACACGGCCGTCTCGGCGTCGGCCCGCAGGTGATATGCGGGCATCAGCCCCTCGCGCCGGGACAAGGCATTGCAGAACCGGACCGCGTCCCACCACGAAACAGTCTCAACGGGCAGCCGCTCGCCTTGGGCGGTACTCGGCCGCTGATCGGTGACCTGTGCGTACAGCGACTGCGTGACGGCGAACGCCGACATCTGGAACGGCGCAACCTCGACCGGCCAACTACGCTGCGTCCGCCTGTCCGACAGCGTCACCCGTCCCGCCGGGACGGCCACCATCTCGTCTCCTGCACCCACATCCACAACAGGCCACCCTAACGGCGCATCCGATGGGCCACTGATCTTTCCGGAGGACCGTACGGCGGTGGCAGAGGCCATGTGACGTGTGGTTGCTCTTTCCATGGGCATGGGCATGGGCACCGGTTTCCGCGCTGCCGGGCCTTGCCGGGAACGGCGAGGCGAGCCGTGCGGTCCTGGGTGGGAACGGCTCCCCGGAGCCGACGTCCGGCATCCGCGGGGTGGCCGTCGGTCCGCCGCGGTCAGTGCACGAGGAGCGGGGCATGCCCGGCCTGCTCCGGTCGGCAACGGCGCCGCCGCATCCCCGGACGCCTCCCGACGGATGGTCCGGGCCAGGGGCCCTTCGCGGCCGTACCTGGTCCACGAAGCGGCCCAGGCCAGACCCACCAGACCCACCACTGCGAATGCCCAGCGCCAGCCCCAGTGGTCGATCACGCAGGTCAGGACAGGTGCCGAGACCGCCACCCCGGCCGCCGCGCCCATCAGCAGCACGGCGGTCGGCAGCGTGCGCTCCCGCTGCCCGAACCAGCCGTACACATGGTGAGTTGCCACCGGCAGCGCGGGACCCTCCGCGGCACCCAGCAGCACCCTGGTCGCGAGCAGCACGCCGAAGCCCGATCCCTGCAACACCATCGGCAGCTGGGCTGCCTACCAGGCCAGCGCCATCGCCAGCAGCAGGACGCCGGTACCGACGCGGCGGGTCAGGAAGGAGACACCCAGCGCGGAGAGACTGAACAGCGCGAAGAACGCCGACTGGGCCGTGCCGAACTGCCCGTGGGTGAGCCCCAGATCGTTGATGATGGCCGGGGCGCTGAGTCCCATCACCGCCTTGTCGGAGAAGTTGACCAGCATGAACACGAGGAGCAGCAAGGTGGTGCCCCACGCACCGCGCGGTGTCGCGGCCTCCTCGTCGACGCACGGTGCCGCCACCGGTCAGCGCCCGTCGTCGACCACGCCGACGGCGATGTCCCCCGCGGCGCGCCGTCGGCCGTCCTCGGTGCGGGTCAACTCCGTCTCCACGTCGGTTCCCTCCGCCACGGCCGCCGACTCGGCCGCCGCCCAGGCGAACACGCCGCGAGCCATCGTCGAAGGCTCGGTCCTCGCGCGCCGGCCGTAGACCTCGGCCCGTACGCGTGCGACGGCGCGGTCCCCGGGCGCGGCCAGGGCGGCGGCCTCCGCCAGATGGGCCGCCAGTCGCAGCTCGCCGGCGGCCAGCAGCTTCGCGGCCCGGTCGGCGAGCACGGCGGCTCCGCCGGCGGCCGCCGCGAACTCGGCTGCGACAGCGGCTTCCGGGGCCGGCTTGAGGTTGGCCGGGTTCTGGTCGTACCAGCCACCCCACAGGCGCCACAGATTGCGCACCACGAACTCCGGCTCGTCGTAGGCCGGGTGCAGGTACGGTCTGGCGAGCAGCTCCTCGGGGACCCTCACCCGGTGGATCACGTCGTCGAGACGCAGGCCGGCGTTCATCAGCTCGCGGGTCTGGCAGCACAGCGTCTCCAGCAGCTCGGCGGTGTCACCCAGGGCCTGCCGGACCCGGTCGGCGCCGGTGATCGGCACGCCGTGGCCCGGCAGCAGGACCTCGGCGCCCAGCTCCTGCATGGCGCGCAGCGCCCGTGCCCACTCCTCGGGATAGCGCTGCACCTTCTGCGGGTTGCCCGCGTTCGGGGAGTTCCAGATGAACAGGTCGCCGGTGCACAGGATCCTGAGGTCGGGGATCCACACGTAGGTGTGGTCGTCGGTCTCGCCGCGCGCATGCGTCAACTCGAAGGTCAGTTCACCGCGCCGTACGGTCAGCCGGTCGTCGTACGTGGTGTCCGGGTAGCGGTAGTCGACGGGCCACTCCAGCCACGGCACGCCGAACTGCCGCCGGTTGATCCAGGCGTTGTAGCCGGGTGTCGCCCGGTAACGGTCGAAGCGCGCGGCCACCGCCTCGTGCGCGATCACCTCCGGCCGGTCCGTTCCGCATGCGTCGGCCTCCGCGTCGAACGGGGTGACGCCGAAGACGTGGTCCACGTGCCCGTGTGTGTAGACGATCGTGCGTACCGGCGCCTGGGAGAAACCCCGGACCGCTGCAGGGAGCATCTCGACGGTCCGGAAGTCGCCGGAGTCGACAAGCACCACACCGTCCCCCGTGTCGAAGACGGCGACGTTCGCGAACGCGGGGAAGAAGCCGGCGCGCTCCCCGACCCGCACCAGTTCGGGGCCGGTGAAGTCACCGCGCAGGTGGGCCAGCAACGTCTCCGCACCGTTCCAGACGCGGTCGGCGTACCGCAGGTAGGTGTCGGTCTTGTCCTCGGTCATGGCGTGTGACTCCTCGATTTGCCGTGATGCCGCCGCGAATTCCGTGAGTGGACCCCGCGTCCCCGGCACGTCCCGTCCGCCGACGATCGTGCGACGGCCGCGGAGCCCTGGACAGCATCTCCCGTCACAGTGCACGGGGCGGAATACTGTGACGGGTCACAGCAGGGACGGCGCCGAGCGCTGGAGGAGCGCCATGACGGCTGATCCACCGCACACCCCGTCGTCGGACCCGTTTGCGACCCCGCCGGAGGGGATCAGCCCCGAGGCCCGGGCTCTCGCTGCACGCTGCGAGCCCCTGATCAACGAGATCGCCCGGCGGATGTCCCGTGACTCCTTCGAGCGCATCCCCGGCTACACCGACCTCCCGGCCGATGTGAAGGACCTGGAGATCGCCGCCACCGCGCGATACGGCCTGCGCCTGTTCGTTCAGCGGATCCAGGCACCCTGCGAAGCCGACGACGACTATGCGCTGTTCCGCGAACGGGCCGCCCAGCGTGCCGAGGAGGGCATGCCGCTGCCGGTCCTGCTGCGCAGTCACGCCCTCGGGGCGTACGTGCTGTGGGAGACACTGCGGACGGCGGCCGGCCCGGGGGAGGAGACCGCCCTCACCGAACTCTCCGGCCTCCTGCTGCGCGCCCAGGAAGGCGTCGTGGGCGCGGTGACCGAGACCTACCTCCAGCAACGGGCAGCCCTGGACGCCGAACGGCGCGAGGAGCGCCGGTCCGACGTCCGCGCGCTGCTGGACGACTCGCTGCCACCGGACCCGGCCTCCGTGCGGAGGCTCGGACTCGAACACGGCGGGCTGGTGCTCTGCCTGCGCGGTCCACGCGCCGAGCCCACCGCTGCCTCAACGGGCTCCACCGTCGCCGAACGCCGCCGCGAAGGCCGGCTGCAGACCGTGCTGAACCGCGCCTTCGGCACCGAAGTCCTCACCCTGTTCGAGGACGGCGGCGGATATGCCGTCGTGCCGACGCGCACCGGTGAAGGGCCGCCGGAACCACCTCCGGGCCTGGCCGGGCGGATACGCCGCGCCTGGGACGCCGACGTGCGGGTGGCCGCCGTGGCCGTGGCCACCGCTGCCGACGTCCCGGGTGCCGCCCGCACCGCCGCCGGCATCGTCCGCGTGGCCACGGCCTGCCGGCATCCGCCCGGCCTGCACCGCATCGAGGACGTCCCACTCGAATTCCACCTCGCCCGCAGCAGCGAGGCCGGCCCCCTCATCGCTGCCGTACTCGACCCACTGGCGAGCCGGCCGGAACTGATGGACACATTGCGGACGTACCTGGACTGCAGCCAGGACCGGCGCGGCACCGCGCACCGGCTCGGGCTGCATCCCAACACCGTCGACAACCGGCTCGCCCGCATCGCCGAACTGACCGGCCTGGACCTGGCCGCGCCTCGCGGCACGGCGCTGGCGTTCTCCGCTCTCCTGCTGCGCGACTGGAGCGCACGGTAGCTCCCGCGAGCCGACCGGACCCGCCCGATGCGCGGACCGCGGCCCGCAGCCGGTGGGTCAGGACCGCTGCCCCCTGTGAGGCAGCGGTCCTGACCCCCGTGAACCGTTGCGGGTCGGCCCCGCGTGAAGCCCGACGCCGGGTCAGTTCCAGATGCCGGTGATGTCGGAGGCGCTGGCCGCGGCCCCCGCGTGGCCGGTCAGCCCGGCCAGGTCCTCGAGGGTGCGCAGCGTGTCGTAGTGGTTGTACCGCGTCGAGGTCGAGCTGCCCGGCGCCACGTGCGCACCGTAGAACACGGTGGCGATGTGGTTGCTGTGCGAGCTGTCGTCCTCGTCGAAGGTGACGGCCAGGACGCTGTTGTGCGTCTGGGCCCAGGTGGCGTAGGCGCCGAGGTTGTTCTGCAGCCAGTTGTCGCCCGTGGTGATGGAGCAGTCGTGCATGTCGTTGCACAGGTTCGGGATGACGAACGAGACCTTGGGAAGGGTGGTGTAGTCGGTCGGGAACTGGGTGAAGGTGCGGGCCGTGTCGAGCGGGACGTTGTTGAAGGCGAACCACGGGTTGTGCTTCCGGGCGTACTTGGTGGCGGAGTTGGTGCACACCGTGGAGCCCTGGGAGGGCAGGCCCTCGTTGTAGCTGCCCCAGGTCTGGCCGGCGGCGATGAGCTCGGAGCCGAGGTTCGCGGCGCTGCTGAACTGTGGGGTGTAGCAGTTGTCGTTGGTGATGCCCTGGTTGTTCCCGGAGAACAGGTCCAGGTAGTTCGGCTGGCTGGGGTGGGTGATGGCGTACGAGTTGGTGAGGTTGGCGCCGCCGGCCTTCAGCGTGTTGTTGAGGTACGGGGCACTCGTGCTGCCGATGACCTGCTCATAGGCGTGGTTCTCGAAGACCACCACGACCACGTGGTCGGGGCTGGGAAGCGTGGCGGCCTGGGCAGCCGGGGCAGCGGCCCACATCCCGACCAGCGCGGCGGGGAGGGCAGCGGCCAGGGAGAGCGTCCGGTGGGAGCGCTTGATGCGGGAGAGCAAGGACACGGTAGACCTCCTGTGTGAGCGGCGGACACGGCGTGGGAGGTTGTCTACTGATCAGGCGCGTCTGTTCTGGCGTTAGGAGATTAGGACGTGCTCTCGCGGCCTTCAGCTGACGGGAGATGAAGAACCGTCAAACGCCTCTTGGCTGCCCGGGGCCCGTCCGACCCTCGTGTTCACCTGCCCGAGGGTTGCCCTGACGCACCGGGCACCGCTCGCTCGGCGCACCGCCCGGACACGCTCCGCGGTATCGATCACGGCCTGCTGCGGATATGTGATGTCCGTCAGGGAGCGTCAGTTCCCGCGCCCTCCTCGGGGCCCCGGTATCGCTCCCGCAGCCGCGATGCAGGCTGGTAGTTCGGCCCGGCGGTTTCGTCCACACGTGCGAGCAGCAGTTCGCAAGGAGGTTCGAGGCGCTCCGCGAACTCCGTTGAGAGATCCGCGCCGAGCAGCTGCCAGGGCAGGGCCGTCAGCTCGTCAGTGAGATCCTCCAGATGCTGACGCAGCCGTAGACCGGAAGGAAGGAGCCTGTGTCCTGCGGCGAGTTTCTTCCGCGACAGCAGTTCCCAGCCGTCGTTGATCTCCTTCTCGGTCTGCCCCCGGGACTTGCTCAGCCAGTCACCTCCGTAGCCCAGCCATTCGTTGTGGAGGACCGATGCTTCCGAGGACGTCAGACCGGCCGAGGCCACCAGGGCCCAATGCGAGTCCCCCCGCCATTCGCGGATCGCGTTCACCGCGTGCCAGCCCGAAAGCAGGGGGTTCCGGGGGCGAGGCATGGACACGGTCGCACCGAACAGCACCCGGCCCAGCCTGGGGAGGCGGTCGACCACAGACCACAGCGCCGGGCCCATCTCGACCAGCGGGTCGACGATGCCGGGCGCATAGCGGTGCAGCCCCTCGTCGACTGCCTCGTCCCGGAGGTTCCAGAATTCGCGGAATGCGGCAGCGTCCCCCTTCAAGAGGTCGAAGGTGATGGCGATTCCGACCGAGCTGATGGTGCCGAATGCGGCAGTCAGAGCCTCGGCCCCGGCGGGCGCGAGTGGCGCGCCACGGGAAGCGATGTAGCCGAGCGGCCCCGGGAGCCCACGGGCCTCGAACCGCGACACGGCCCCAGGGTCCCAGAAGATCCATCCGACGGTGGTCTGTACGGAGCGCGCGTTGCGACGGCTCGTCTCCCGCCAGTGATCGTCTGCTACCTGGTCATGCCACCGTTCGGACACCATCGATGTCCACCTCTTCTCGCTCGCTTCGCCACGGCCGGTGGGGTCACCCGCCGGGTCTCGGGGTGGCCGTCATTTCCTGTCGGGCCTGCGCCGCCGGCGGGCCCTCTCCCCGGGGGCGGGTCGGCGCCTGTGCGGGATGGCCTGTCAGCAGTTACGGGGCCAGAGAGTGAATGCTCCGGGTGTGTTCATCCAGTCGAAGGTGGTGGCGCTGGAGTGGCCCTGCTGGGCGAGATACCGGACACGTTGGGCGGCGGCGGTGGGGTCGGGGCTGGTGTCGTCGAGTGCGGGGGTGACGCTTTCGGCCGAGCCTTCGACGGTGAGGTAGTGGCTGCCGCAATACCACGACATGTCGTAACCGACGTTCAGCCAGTGGGTGGCTTGGGTGTCGAAGATGACGAACCATGGACGCAGGGCGGCATCGTAGATCAGGCGGGGGTCGCCGTTCGGGCTCGGTTTGGTCATGGCGGGCCACATCGAGGCCTCGTCGAGCCGGCCGTCCGCCGCGAGACCGGCCAGGTGCTGGGCGTATTCCTGTTCGGTGGAGAGGTTGTCGAGGTCGTAACCGGCGAGCCTGTTCTCTATGGTGCCGGTGATCGGGAAGACGATGAATTTTCCACGGAGCTGGTTCCAGGTGGGCCAGGCTCCGGCCTTCGCCGCGGCGTCGAGGGTGGGGTAGGTGGTCCCGAGCATGTCTGCGGGTGTGAAGAGGTTGTTGGAACCGAGGTGCTTTGCCACCAGCTGGTCCAGCTGGGCCGGCCCCATTGCCGCGCGGGAGCGGAAGCCCCATTTCAGCTCGAGTTTGATGTAGATGGGGTCGTGATCGGGGTGCGCATCACTCCAGGCTTTGAGGTCGTCCAGGCAGGTTCTCAGGCTGCCGTTCTCCCATGTGGTTTTGAAGACTCCGGATCCGGTGGTGTAGGTGCAGTTGTTGTCGTTGGCCAAGGGATCAGAATGGCTGACGATCCATCCGCCGGGGTTGCCGAACGTGCTGTAGGCGTCGATTTCCAGCAGGTGGGCGCCGAGGTCGAGGCCCTTGGTGATCGACTTGGACTTGCTCTTGTCGTAGGCGTTGTGCAGTCCGGACACCGAGATCTGGTTCAAGGGAACACGGTTGAACGCGGATGTGTCTGCCGCCGGTTCGGCCGTGGAGGCGTGGCCGGGCGTGGCCGAGGCCCACGGCAAGGCCAGGCCCAGCAGTGCGGTGGCCGCGAGAGCGCAGGCCTTGCGGCTCCATGAACGGGTTTCGGGGACAGCGGAGGGCATCGGAGCTCCTTACGTCTGGAAGTCCTCGCTCAGGTGGATTGCCGGTGGACCGCGACATGCGGGCGGCGGCGCCGGGAGCGTCCGTGACTTCGTCGGGTTGAGGTGCTCCGCTGCGCAGGGGACTGCGTCTCACGGAACCTCCCGAGGCAGGAAAGCCGGCCATCAGTTGATAGCAAGCGACCGCTTACCTCGGAAGTGGACATGCCAAAAACTTTGCCTGGAACGTGGCCAGGACGGTCAGGGCCCGCTGCGCCTTCGCACACCGGGCCCCGGGACGCCACCGTTTCAGCGGGTGACGCTGACGCCTTCCGTGCTGCTGCGGGACAGCAGCCGAGGCCGGTGCGTCTTGGCGTCGGTCTCGGACAGCAGTGCCCGGAACTGCATCGTCCCCGGGTGAACGGCTCGCACGCGCAGCCGCAGGTGCGGGGTCGGGTCGACCGTCACCGGCGTGCACGCCAGGGTGTGCCAGGCTCCCGTCGTGCCCTGACGCTCCTGCGCGCACAGTGATGTGGGCTGTCCGTCATCGTTGCCGCCGGCTGCCTTCACGGCCACGGTGTCGCCCACGTGGGCGTGGTGACCGCTGACCGTGAGTTCGGCGTCGCTCTTGGCGAACGCCGAGGTGGTGGAGAGCGCGACGGCACTCGCCCCGATGAAGGCGACGGCGGTCAGGCGCAGGGAGTTGCGGTGGTGATGGATCACTGGTTGTCCCCGTACGGAGTTGAAGGAACGTTACGTCACCTTCTGTGAAGGTCTGCGGGACGGCGGGGTTGCGTCCGCCGGCGCAAAGATGAGTCAAAGCGGCCGTATCGAGCCAGTGTTCCGACCACGCCACCTGCCCGGCAGGCGACCGCCGATCCCGGTCGAACGCTGCACGAGGTCCGACGTCACTTCTTCGGCCGCGATGCATGGGCCGTGAGGATCAGGAGGAGTCCGCAGGCGGCGACCAGGATCCAGCCCGGGCGGGACGCGTGTGCGAGCTCCGCCGGGCCGGCATGCGTGACCAGGCCGCCGGCGAGGGCGATACCGAGTGCAGAGCCGAGCTGTCGTGCGGTGGACGTGATCGCTCCGGCCACACCGGCCCGGGCGGGAGGCAGACCGCTGACCGCGGTGTTGGTGATCGGCGCGTTGGCGAAGCCGAACCCGATGCCGATGAGCAGGTAGGCGAGCAGGAGCAGAGGCACGCTCGTGTGCCGGTCGAGCCGTACCAGGCAGAGGCCGCCTGCCATGATGAAGCCGCCGGCCAGGAGCAGCGGCGGCCGCGGTCCGACGCGACCGACCAGACGGCCGGACCAGGGTGCGCAGACGGTCGCTCCCACAGCCATGGGCAGGGTCGCCACCCCGGCGGCCAGAGGTGTGAAACCCCGGGTGTGCTGCAGGTAGAGGGTGTTGAGCAACAGCGTCACGTTCAGGGCGGCGAAGACCGCCACCGCACCCAGGACCGCGCTGGTGAACACCGGAGCCCGGAACAGTCGCAGATCCATCAGCGGCTCATGCCGGCGGGACTCGGTCCACACGAATCCGACCGTTGCCACGGCGGCGAACCCATAGGCGGCCAGCGCCGCAGGCGACGTCCAGCCGATGTGCGGCCCCTCGATGAGGACCCCGACCCAGGCCCCGATGACCCCGGTCAGCAGGACCTGTCCCGGAAGATCGAGCCGCCGCGCCCGCGGCCCCCGGGACTCGGGCACGAACACCGCGCTGAGCACCAGGGCCGTCACGATGACCGGAGCGTTGATCCAGAACAGCGACCGCCAGCCGAACACCGCGACGAGAGCGCCGCCCGTGACCGGGCCCACCGCCATGCTGAGCCCGAACACCGACGCCCAGACGCCGATCGCCTGCGCTCGTTCCCTCGGATCGGGCATCGCGTTCACCACGATCGCGAGAGCCACAGGACTGAGCATCGACGCGCCGATGCCCTGAACGGCACGGGCCGCCACCAGGGCGCCCGCCGAAGGTGCCATCGCACAGACCAGCGAGGCCGCACCGAAGACGATCAACCCGGACTGGAACACCCGCCTGCGTCCGAAGCGGTCCGCCAGCGCACCGGAGGAGATCAGCAGACCGGCCAGGACGACGGTGTACGCGTCCACGGTCCACTCGAGACTGCGCGTCCCGACCCCCAGGCCGTGCCCGATGGCGGGCAGGCCCACGTTGACGATGGTGGTGTCCAGACCCACCAGGAACATGCTCAGGCAGCAGACGGCCAGCACCGTCCAGCGCCTGCGCGCGCTCAGAACGGGCCGAACAGGGTGAGTCGTCGTCGCGGTCACGGTCTGCCTCTCACATCCGGGAGTACCTGGACGGCAAGGCTCGGGCAGGCCGGCGGCCACCGGCCAGCATATTTGCGAAGACCGCAAAAGATCGCACACTGCACCACGTGGACACAGAACTCGAGCAGATACTCGACGGCATCGGGCCACGGCTGCGCACCCTGCGCCAGGAGCGAGGACTCACGCTGGAGGCGCTGTCGGCCACGACCGGGATCTCGTTGAGCACGCTGTCCCGACTCGAGTCAGGCAGGCGGCGCCCGACCCTGGACCTGCTCATCCCGCTTGCACGTGCACACCGCGTCGCACTCGACCAGCTGGTGGCCGCACCGGCCACCGGTGACCCCCGGGTGCATCTCACGCCCCTGCGCAAGGGCAACGGCAGCATCCTCGTGCCCCTGACGCAGTACCCGGGCCGGGTGCAGGTGTTCAAGCACGTACTGGCTCCCCGCGAGCCGAAGCTGGTGACCCACGACGGCTACGAGTGGCTCTACGTCCTCGCCGGAGAGCTGCGTCTCATCCTCGGAGAACAGGAATGCACCCTCCACCCCGGCGAAGTGGCCGAGTTCGACACCAGAGAACCGCACTGGTTCGGTCCGGCGAACGCGAGCGCTGTGGAGATCCTGCACCTGTTCGGACCGCGGGGCGACCAAGCCGTCGTCCGCGCAAGGCGGAAGACGAACCAGGATCACGACTCGTGAACAAGGTCCTTGCGAATCCTCCGGGACCTTCCTGGGCACGCCGATCCCGGGTTGAGGTTCCAGACCGTCCCGGAGTGCGCCCGCCGCGCAGCACTGGTCGTCAACACGTACCACCAGCAGGCGCCACCCGTGCCTGCGAGTCACGCTGACATGACGACCAGTGACCGGCAGGCCACCGCATGCCGCTCAGGGGGTGAACACCTCGTCCAGGCGGTCGATGGCCCCGTCGCCCCCGAGGTGGTACTTGAAGACCAGCCCGCTGTCGGGGTGCGCTTCGAGCCAGTCGAGGAATTCCTGCACCCCGATGTGCTGGTTTTCCGCGCTTTCCACGACGGGGTTGGTGGCGGTGACGTATGCGGCCTGGTCCATGGGCATGTATGTCTCCTTGCCCACGGTCACGAACGGCGCGCCGTCCGAATCCTCGGAAGCGCAACCCCAGTTGCCGTACTTCACGATCAGGTTCAGGGAACCGCCCTCGGGGGTGTAGCGGTAGACCGCGATCTCGTCGGGAGAGATGGGCATCTTGTGATCGCAGCCGCCGGCCGTGGCGGTGGGACTCGAGGCGGCCGGCTTGGCGGGCGCCGGGGTGGCGGTGGCGGCCGAAGTGACTGAGGAGGATGGCGGCTTGGTGCCGCTCGCAGCGGTCGTCGGCTTGCCGGTGGGCTTTGTCGCGGCCTCGGTGGAGCCGGCTCCCGAACCGCCGGCATCCGGCTTGGCCGTCGCCGTATGGCCGCCGGCCGGGGGTGCCGAGGTGTCGCCGTCTCCGTTGCACGCCGTGAGCGTCAACGCCAGGGCGGCGATGGCGGACACGCTCGCCACGGCCGCACGGAGAGCGGCGGTGGGTCTGTGACGGGAGGTCTTCCTGGTTGTTGCCACGGTGGATCCCTTCTGGCGGTTGCAGCCCGTGCGGGGCCGATCTCTGTCGCAGGGACGGACGATTTCCCGCCAGGCACAGTTGCGACGGACGCGGGTCGTTGCCGACTTGTGACAGGCCTCCTACCCGCCCCACCAGGCGAGTCGGTGACCGGCCCCACAAGACTGGCCGCCTGATGCCCGGAAGAGGATTCCGGCCATGGGCGGCCGCGTGCACCCGAGATCACGCCCGGCGCACACGGCGCAACAGCGGTGTGTGCGGCCGGCGGGCCCGCGCCACCACTCGGTGACCGCGACCACTGCATTGCCGGCATTCACCATGGGGTCCAGGCGAATTGCGGCGGTGATCGTCCTGACTCTGGGGGAGTGGGAGCGGCATAATCGATCTCCATGGGGACTGTGGCTGCGATATCGCGGTATCCGGTGAAGTCCATGCTCGGCGAGACATTGCTGTCCGTGGCCGTCACTCACCGAGGGCTCTCGGGAGACCGGACACACGCCGTACTCGACGACGCCGGAGCGGTCGGGAGCACCAAGCACCCGAGAAAGTGGCAACAACTACTGGACTGCCGCAGCCGGTTGACCGATGACGGCACCGTCCAGGTCGAACTGCCCGACGGAACGGCCCTTCCCGCCGGGGACCCCGAACTGGACGCCCTCCTGTCCTCTCCGTTGCGCCGCGGGCCGGCGCGGGCCCAGCCCGGCCCCACCGGGCGCCGTGGCCGAACCTCATCCGGATGATCGGAGAAGAACGGCGGTCGCCGGGGGGTTGCCGAATTCGGAGACACTTCGGCACCATGCGGAGCAACGGGCTGTTGACAACAGCGGACTGCCGGCGTCACGGCATGCGTCACTGTCGCTCCCCGGCACTCAGGAATCCGGACATCAGGGAGGTGGCGTGATGAGGCTCGTACGCAGGCGTCTCGCCGATCTCCGGTGCCGTGTCCACCAGTCGGCGTGGACGCGCGGTCGCGTGGCGCACGGCGTGCCGCGTGCCCGTGAGGGCTCTGGGTTCTGAGTGCCGTGTGCCGCTCGTGACCTCGACGTTCCCCCTCCGGCTGCCTGACCGTATCTGATCCCCGGTATACGCCGTCCGTTTCGCGTGCTGTCGCATCGCACTCGGCCACGTGGACGAGGGGACAGCACGGCTTCGAAACCCCCCACCGGCTGTCCGTCTCCGTGGTGCCGTTCTGAGCGTCGCCGTCTCCTTCCTTCTCGCTTCCCCATTCGTGCTCTCCTTCTCCCTTCCCCATTCCCGCTCGGTCCCGGAGGCCCCCCGTGTCACACGCCCCTGCTTCACCCGCGCCCGAATCCGCCGCCGGAGGAACCGTCCGGCATCCCGTCGACGAGTTCCTGCCGCCCGCCCGGCTGGGTCTGCTCGGCTTGCAGCATGTGCTGGTCATGTACACCGGCTGCGTCACCGTCCCACTGGTCTTCGGGGCGGCTGCCAAGCTGGACGCGTCCACCGTCGGCCTGCTGATCAACGCCGACCTCCTGGTGGCCGGCCTGGTGACGCTGCTTCAGGCACTCGGCATCGGCAAGCTGCTGGGCGTGCGGCTGCCGGTCGTCGCGGGTGCCACCTTCACCGCCGTGACCCCGATGATCCTCATCGCCGGCGAATACGGCATGCAGGCGGTGTACGGGTCGATGATCGCCGCCGGTGTCTTCGGGCTGCTCGTCGCCGTGCCCTTCGCCCGGGCGGTGCGCTTCTTCCCGCCGCTGGTCAGCGGCACCGTCATCACCGTCATCGGGCTCTCCCTGATCGGTGTGGCGGCCGGGCTGATCGCCGGCCTCGACTCCACCGCCAAGGACTACGCCGCGCCCTCGCACCTCGCCCTGGCCGGCGGGATCGTGGCGTTCATCGTGCTCGTGAGTCGCTTCACCAGCGGATTCCTCTCCCAACTCGGCGTGCTGCTGGGCCTGATCGGCGGCACGCTGGTCGCCGTTCCCATGGGACTGACGGACTTCTCCGCGGTCGGCGACGCCGACTGGCTCGGTATCGCCTCGCCCTTCCACTTCGGCGCCCCGGAGTTCCCCGTCGCCGCCGTCGTCTCCATGTGCGTGGTGATGCTGGTGACGTTCACCGAGTCCACGGCCGACATGCTCGCGGTGGGCGAGATGACCGGCCGGCCGCTGTCCCGCCGTGAACTGGCCCGCGGCCTGGCCGCCGACGGAGTCTCCGGCATCTTCGGCGGCATCATGAACGGCTTCCTGGACACCGTCTTCGCCCAGAACGTCGGCCTGGTCGGCCTGACCAAGGTCCGCAGCCGGTACGTCGCTGCCGTCGCCGGAGGCGTCCTCGTGCTGCTCGGACTCGTACCAAAGCTCGGCGAGGTCATCGCCCTGCTGCCGGGTCCGGTGGTCGGCGCGGCCGGGCTGGTCATGTTCGCCACCGTCACTGCCGTCGGCATCAACACCCTGCGCAAGGTGGAGTTCGAGGGCACCAGCAACCTGCTGATCGTCGCCGTCTCCATCGGCGTGGGCATGCTGCCCGTGATGGCCCCGGCGATCTACCACGCCTTCCCGGCCTGGATGCAGATCATCGGCGGCAGCGCGATCACCAGCTCGACCGTGGCCGCCTTCCTGCTCAACCTGCTCTTCAACCACACGCCCGGCCGCCGGAGGACCGAGCCGGAGCCGGAGCCGTCCCCGGGACCGGCACAGGCGGCTGAACCCGACTCAGCCCCCGCCACCTGAGCCCCACTGCATGCCGTATCAGCGGCACACACGGGGGCTCTGGGAGCCGCCGGTGGGTGCGTCCGGGGAACCGCTCCCGCACCGGACGACGCCGGACGGGTCCGCCTGCCGGGTCGTGCAGGAGTCGCTGATCGGCACAGCCTCTCAAGGCCGGGAGCGCGTCAGGGTCGCCCCTCGCCACACGGCCTTGCGTCGTCCTCGACCTGCTGGCCGCTGCTCGTCGGGGCCCGCTTCCTGCTCACGCCCCGCTCGGCCGCCGCCGGCTACGGCGTTCCGGCCAAGGTAGTGCCTCGCGGTGTGGCAGGGCCGGCCGGGTCCCGGTGGCCTTCTGACCCCGCGCCCTGGCTTTGGCCGCCGCCCTGCCGCCTGTGATCGATGCGCCCCGCTGGGTCACAGCTTGGGCGCCGGCGGGCTGACCTGCGCATACTGGATGCATGTGCGGGATGACCGTCGGCGAGGCGGCGGAGCGTGAGGACCTGCTCGCTGCGGCCGTCGTGGATGCCCTCCGGGGAACGAGCGCGTACGCGGCCAGTGTTTTCCTGCGTTCCCGCGACCGCCGGTCGATCGTGCTCGCCGCGGCGTGCGGGGTGCCGCCCTCCCTGCTGGGTGGCTGGCGCTTCATCGCGGTGAGCAGTCTCATCCCGGTTGCCGTGGCCTACAGCTCGGGGCGCACGGTCCACCTGGCAAACGCCGAGGAGACGATGCGGCGCTATCCGCAGCTCGCGGTGGCTCTGCCGTATGCCTTCGGCTCCTGCTCGGTGCCGGTGCGCGCAGGTGGGGAGCCCTTCGGATCACTGGCGATCGTATGGCCGGCGTCTCCGGGCAGCGAAGGGCTGTCCAAAGCCCAGCGTCGCCATCTGCGGAGCGTCGCCGGCCGGCTTGGTGACTGCCTGGTCGCACTCCGTGCCCGTACCGGTGATCCCGTGGAATGCGCCCCGGGGACGGTTCCCGTCGAGGTCCCGGCTCCCTCGGCGGCGGCGGCCGTGCGGGTGGGCTTGTTCGACTGGGACCTCGGCTCCGGCACCCTGACCGTGGACGAGACGCTCTGCGGGATCTTCGGTCTCGCCCCTGATGCCTTCGACGGGCGCGCCGAAACGCTTGCCTCGCGCCTCCACCCCGGTGATCGTGCCGCCTTTCGTGCCTGTGCCGGGAAGGCGGCCGACAGGGGCCGGATCACCGCGCAACGCGTGCGCGTACGAGATCACAGCGGCGGCGGCGAGGGGTATCGCACGGTTGAGCTGTGGGGCCGCGTACCCGAAGCCGACGACGCGCGCGCACGTATGCACGTGGTCGGTGCGGTCGTGGATGCCTGGGCCGGTACTGCGGCCGTCGCCGCGCTCGAACGGCTGCGGGACGGGCTGTTCTCCCTCGCCCCCGACGGACGGGTCACCTACGCCAACCACAGCGCCCTGCACCTGCTGGACGTCTCCGCCGACGAGGTACTGGGCCGGTGCCTGTGGGACGTCCTGCCGTGGCTGTCCGACCCCGGCGTCGAGTACCGGCACCGGTCCGCGATGATCTCGCAGACGCCGTCCTCCTTCCTGGCGAGCCGACCGCCCGGCCAGTGGCTCGACTTCTCCCTCCACCCCCGGGCGGACGGGGTGACCGGCCGAGTGGTCCCCACCACCCATCCGCCATCGGACCCTGGCGCCCCCGTCCCGGCCACTTCGCCGTCCGCGACCGCCCCGGCGCGCCTGGGCGTCATGTATCACGTACTGCAACTCGGCAGTGCGCTGACCGAGGCAGTCACCACACGGCACGTCTGCGAAGTCGTCTCCGACCAGCTCCTGCCGGCCTTCGCAGGCCAGCAGATGGCGATCTATACGGTCCGCCGGGGAAGGATGCACCTGCTCCACCACACCGGCCACCACGAAGAGTTCCTCGACTGGCTGCAGGGCGTCCCGCTGAACGCCCACCTGCCCGGAACAGAAGCCCTGACGTCCGGTGCCCCGCTCTTCATCGAGTCCCGGCAGGACCTCGCACGAGGCTACCCGGGCACCCCCACGGGCCAGGTGAGCTCCTGGGCGTATCTGCCGCTGATCGCCTCCGGCCGCCCTGTCGGCACCTGCGTCCTCGGCTTCGACGAGATCCATCACTTCACCGAGAAGGACCGCGGCGTGCTGACCGCACTCGCGGGGCTGATCGCCCAGGCCCTGGAACGAGCACGGCTGTACGACTCGGAGTTCGCCGTCGCGCATGGACTGCAGCAGGCCCTCCTGCCGCACCGCCTGCCGGCAGCCCCGGGCATACGCACCGTCGCACGCTACCTTCCCGCCACCAGCGAGATGGACATCGGCGGTGACTGGTACGACGTCATCCCCACCGACAGCGGGGTCTGTCTCGTCATCGGCGACGTGGAGGGGCACAGCATCGCCGCCGCGGCCACCATGGCCCAACTGCGCTGCGCGGTAAGGGCCTTCGCAGCCGCTGGTCACTCGCCCGGCGACGTGATGGCGGGCGTCAACCGTAGCCTCATCGACCTCGACTCCCCCCTGCTGGCCAGCTGCTGTTTCATCCACCTCGAGCCGCACAGCCGGCAGGCCCACGCCGTCACCGCCGGCCACCCCCCACCCCTGCTCCGCCGCCCCGACGGCAGGACCGACGTCCTCGACCTCGACGTCGGCCCAGTCCTCGGCGTGGACCCTGCCAGCGCCTACCCCCAGACCCGTATCGCCGTCCCGTCACGATCCGTCCTCGCCCTCTACACCGACGGCCTGGTCGAGGAACCCGGAACCGACATCGACGTAGGGATCGACCGCCTGCGAGCATCACTGGCCCACGCCCGCGCGGACTCACTGGACGAACTCGCCGACCGGCTCCTGCACAACGCCCGCGGCTCCGCCTACCGGGCCGACGACATCGCCCTGCTGCTCACCGAGCAGTACGCGCCCGCCTGACCGCGGCCTCTCCCCGAAGCTCGCCCCAGCCCTGATCGATCACCTCGGACGGAACCGGCCCGGCGCCGCGTACGACTCCTTCCCCGGCTGACCGCGGAAAGCGGGCGACGCGACTTGATCGAGTCACGGGTGCGGATCCATGGGCGAGTTGCCGCCCCTTGCGGGATGTGCGATACGTGGAGGGAGGCCTTTTCACCGCTCGCCAAGGACCCCTGCTGGCCCGTCCAGGAAGGGGGAGCCATGACCGGAGCGAACGAGGCCGCCGGGCGCGTGATCACCGGGCGCTACCGGCTCCTGCGCCGGCTGGGCGCCGGCGGCATGGGACGGGTGTGGCTGGCCTACGACCAGGAACTTGCGTGCGAGGTGGCGCTCAAGGAGATAGCCCTGCCGCCGGACGTCCCAGAACGCGAGGTGAGCACCCGGATCGCGCGGGCCCGCTGTGAAGCCCGGCACGCCGCCCGGCTGCGCAACCACCCCCACGTCGTCAGCGTGCACGACATCGTGGAGGACGGCGGTCTGCCCTGGATCGTCATGGACTTCGTCCCCGGCGCCATGGACCTGGAGGCGGTGGTGCACGAGTGGGGGCCACTGCCGCCCGCCGAGGTCGCCCGAATCGGGCTGGCAGTACTCGACGCCCTGCTGGAGGGCCATCGGCTCGGCATCGTGCACCGGGACGTCAAACCGGCCAACATCCTGCTGACCCACCCCGGGCCGCAGCGCTCCTGCACCACTGAGGCCGGCCAGGTGCTGCTGACCGACTACGGCATCGCGCTGCAGCCGAACTCCGGGGAGGCCCGGCTGACCACCTCCTCGGAGATTCTCGGAACCCCGCGCTTCATGGCCCCGGAACGAACCCGCAGCGAGGAGTCGACCCCGGCCGCCGACCTGTTCTCACTCGGCGCCACCCTGTATTTCGCGGTCGAGGGAACCGGACCCTTCGACCGCGATTCCTCTCTCGGAACGCTGAGCGCCCTGCTCTTCCAGCCGCCCACCCCTCCGCACCGGGCAGCGGAGCTGACCCCCGTCCTCCTCGGCCTGCTGTCCAAGGACCCAGCGGAGAGGATGGACGGTGACGAGGCCGCCCAGCAGCTCACCTCCATCGCCACGCGGTCCCACTCCGCCCTTTCGCGGCAGTCGGCGCTCCCACGGCTGATTCCGCCCGCGCGGCCTGCCGTCTCCAACTCGTCGCGTCCCCAGGAAGCCGTCCCGACGACCGAGTACGCCCCGCCGGCCGAGCCGGAGGAACCGACCGGCCCGCCTCCGGGGCCGTTGCCACGCAAAGGTGACGAGGCCCGGCCGCGGCCCCGCCCGCCCAGGCCCGGACGCCGGCGGACCGGGCTCCTCGTGGCGGCCGTGCTGGTGACGCTGACCGCCGGGGGCAGTGGCCTCTACCTGACACAATGCCGCTCCCCGAGTGCGGGACCACCCGCACCGACATCCGTGCTGTCGATCCGGGTCGGCGACTCCCCGCAGGGCATGGCGGTGTCCCCGGACGGGCGCCGGGCCTACGTGGCCAACTTCGCCTCACGCTCGGTGTCGGTGATCGACGTCGCGACGAACCGCACGGTCGGCGGCCCCGTCCCCGTCGGTGACACTCCGGAGGGGGTGGCGGTGTCGCCGGATGGACGCCGGGTCTATGTGACCAACAGCTCCGCGGGCTCGGTGTCGGTGATCGATGCCACGAGGAACCGCACGGTCGGCAGCCCGATCCGCGTCGGTGACACTCCGGAGGGGGTGGCGGTGTCGCCGGACGGACGCCGGGTCTATGTGACCAACGGCAGCTCGAGCTCGGTGTCGGTGATCGACACCGCGACGAACCGCGCGGTCGGCAGGCCCATCCCCGTCGGCCGCTTCCCGCAGGGCGTGGCGGTGTCCCCGGACGGGCGCCGGGTCTACGTGACCAGCTTGGGCTCCGCCTCGGCGCCGGCCTCGGTGTCGGTGATCGACAGCGCCACGGATCGCACGGTCGGCAGCCCCATCCGCGTCGGCAGCACTCCGGAGGGGGTGGCGGTGTCGCCGGACGGGCGCCGGGTCTACGTGACCAGTCTGGGCTCCGACTCGGTGTCGGTGATCGACACCACCACGGCCCGCACGGTGGCCGGCCCCATTCCCGTCGGCTCCCGGCCGGCGGGGGTGGCGACGTCCCGGCAGGGACAGCGCGCATACGTGGCCAACTCCAACTCGAGCTCCGTGTCGATGATCGACACCGCGAGGAACCGCACGGTCGGCCGCCCCGTCTCCATCGGGTTCCGCCCGGCGGGAGTGGCGGTGTCCCCGGACGGGCGTGAGGTCTATGTGGCCAATGGGGGCTCGAGTTCCGTGTCGGTGATCACGTTCTGATGGACGACCTCATGGCGGGGTGCAGCCCGGCGGATCCCAGATGCGGTTGTGGCTGTCGTCGTAGTGGTAGCCCGAGCAGGGCCCGAGCGGTGCGGAGCGGGACCACTCCGTCGTGGCCTTCGTGGTCTGAGGCACCGCCTCGGCGGTCGCCACGCCCACCGTTCCGGCGAGCAGCGCAACGGCGCAACATGTGCCGACGAGGTACCGAGTGCGGTTCCGGTCGCTTATCGCCATGATGATCTCCCTTTGGGCGGATAGGCCACCTCCCATCAGCGTGCGAGGTGGCCATGACGGTGTCAAACGGCCACCGAGGAAGTTCCGTCTGCGCGGACCTCGGGGCTGATGGCGAACCACTCTCCTCGCCCGGTTCCCGGGGGAGGCGCGCGAACAACAACCATCCGACGGACGGCGGCGGCCGGCTTCGCGATGCGCTCCAGATCGATTCGATCCAACATAGTCTCCTCCTGTGTGAGCGGGGAAAGGCGTCCACTGATCCGGCGGGCTATGCCGACGGTGCGGGCGGGTCACTTCCCGTATGACCTCACTCCTTCATTGGGCCATGGCGCCCTATTGCGCGTAATGCCACTACTTCTCGGGGCTTGACAAAGGGCAGGGGGCGTGCAATGTGGCTGGGAGCGCCGCCGAACCTGACAGCGGCCTGCACGGACCGCATCTCGTTGATCGGGCGGAGCCGTAGTTCGCCCGTGCGGAGGCCACCTGGCCGCCACTGGGAAGCCAGGTGCCGACGCGCACGGCCATGCGGCCCGGCCGGTCACCGACCAGGAACGCCACGGGCCTTGTACTGGTGCGGGCCGGCGAGCAGATCCCGGGTCACCGGGCCGGCCGGGTCCGCCTCTCCTCGACGCCCTCGACGTGGCCCCATGGCACCACGACCGCGATGGAACTCCCGCTGGACCCGGGCTGGTTCATCGTTCGGGTACGGGCAGCCAGGGCGGATGCAATGGTGCCGGCGGCGTGCTGTCGTTGTCCGGCCCAACCGATCCAAGCTGCCGCGCGCCGAGGCTTCACGCAAATTCCTTCGTGATCTCTTGATCCCTTATCTCTGACCAACTTCTTTCACCCAGGTGGCCAATCCCTCAAGTCGCCTCAACGATTGGGTGCGACGAGTGCCCCGGTGATCTGGATACCACGTTCGCGGGGAAGGGGGATGCCTGCATGGGGCGAGCGGCGTTACGACCGCGCAAGAGGCTGTGGAGTTCGCGCGGGAATTCGCACCGGACCAACCGAACAAGGTCGAACGCCCGGCGTACACGATCTGCACGTCTGGGCCGGTGGGACAGCCCGCACAAGACCTCGGTCTCCTTCGACGTCTCGGTCGGAGCCGGGCATGGAGATCCCGATCCGGACCTCGTCCACCTCCCCGACCCACGCCGAGCCGGCCCTTCGCCGCAGTGAAATGTCGACCCCTGCTCGAAAGCAGTTGCGCAGAATGATCGAAAGGTGAACGAGAAAATGATTCCCCTGTCGTACGCGCAGCGTCGCATCTGGTTCATCAACCGGTTCGCGGGTCCGTCCTCGACGTACAACATCCCGCTGCTCCTGCGGTTCACCGGAGTGCTCGACACCGCCGCGCTGCGCACCGCGTTCCATGACGTGATGGTGCGCCACGAGGTCCTGCGAACGGTGTTCGGCGAGGTGGACGGCGAGCCGTTCCAGCGCATCCTCGACCCGGCCGAGGTCGAGCTGCCCTGGAAGGACTGGGGCCGGGTGGCCCCTGATCGGGTGCCCGGTGTGATCTCCTCGGTCACGAGCAGCTGGTTCGACCTGTCGGACGACGTACCGCTGCGGGGAAGCCTCGTCCAGAGCGGCGACGAAGAGTTCCTGCTGGTGCTGGTGATCCACCACATCGCCGGTGACGGCGGGTCGTTGGCGCCGTTGGCGCGGGACGTGTCCGTGGCGTACCGGGCGCGGACGGCCGGTCGTGAGCCGGACTGGACCGAACTGCCGGTGCAGTACGCGGACTACGCGTTGTGGCAGCGGGAGGAGCTGGGGGACCTGGCGAACCCGGAAAGCCTCCTGTCGATCCAGGCGGCGTACTGGCGAGAGGAGCTCGCCGGGGTGTCGAAGCCGTTGCCGTTGCCGCTGGACCGGCCACGGCCCCCGGTGGCGAGCCACCGGGGCGGGTCGGTGGAGATCGGCCTCCCGACCGAGATGCGGACGCGGGTCGAGGCGATGGCTCGTGCTCACGGTGCGACGGTGTCGATGGTGTTCCAGGCCGCGCTGGTGGTGTTGCTGCACCGGTTGGGCAGCGGCGACGACGTGACGGTCGGATCACCGATCGCGGGGCGCACGGATGAGGCGCTGAACGATCTGGTGGGTTTCTTCGTCAACTCGTGGGTGCTGCGGGTCCGGTTGTCCTCGGAGTCGTCGTTCGAGTCGGTGCTGGACCAGGTTCGTCAGAAGGCGCTCGCGGCGTACGAGAACCAGGACGTTCCGTTCGAGCGGCTGCTCGAGTTGCTGCGCCCGGAGCGGTCTGCCGCGCACCACCCGCTGTTCCAGGTGGTGCTCGCGTGGCAGAACAACCTGCCGCCGGAACTGGACATGCCCGGTGTGACGGTGTCGATGGAGCCCATCCCGACCGGCACCGCGAAGTTCGACCTGTTCTTCAACCTGGCGCCGGACGAGTCAGACGGGTCGGTGATGGGGGAGATCGAGTACGCGACCGACCTCTTGGACCGCTCGACGGTGGAGGGGATCGCGGAGCGGTTTGTGCGGGTGGTGGAACAGGCGGTCGCCGATCCGGGGATCGCCGTAGGCGCCGTCGACGTGCCGGCCGTCGGCGAGCGGGAGCACGGCGGCACGGCCACACCGCCCGCGGCCGCGGGCCGCCCGCTCGACGCGGACGAGCGCCACAAGATTCTGGTCGAGTGGAACGACACGGCTCGCGACTTCCCGTGTCCCGGGCCGCTGCACCTGCTGTTCGAGGAGCAGGCCGAGCGGCGGCCGGACGCGGTCGCGTTGCGCTGGGCCGGCGGAACCATGACCTACGGTGAGCTGAACGAGCGGGCGAACCGGATCGCCTGGGACCTCAAGGAGCGCGGCGTCGGCCCGCAGACCGTGGTCGGCATCGGCATCCGCCGTGGCCCGATCATGATCGCCGCGGTCTTCGGTGTGCTCAAGGCGGGCGGGGCCTACCTGCCGCTCGAACACCCGTCACCCGCCGAACGCGTCGCCGGCATGCTCGCCGACACCGGGGCGCACCTCGTGTTGACCACATCGGACACCGAACCCCTGGCTCTCCCGGCCGGTGTCGAACTCGTCGAGGTGGCCGGTGAGCAGGAGCCACCACACCCCGTCGCCGAGGGAAACCCGGAGCCGGTCGCCGGGCCGGACGACACGGCGTACATCATCTTCACCTCCGGCAGCACCGGAAAGCCCAAGGGCGTCGAGGTCACCCACCGGCCCGTGCACAACCTGCTCAACTGGTGCTACCGCACCTTCGGCTTCGGGCCCGA